>NZ_JBOGCP010000004.1:0-426529 GCF_050686535.1 Planococcus sp. SE5232
TCGACTTGCATGTATTAGGCACGCCGCCAGCGTTCGTCCTGAGCCAGGATCAAACTCTCCATTATAGAGTAGTTGATTGCTCAAATACTTGCTGGCGTACCGCCGTCCGAAGACGCACGGTTCGCTTTGATCTGCATAACGCTGATCAGTAAAGTGCGCGGGCCGTTTTGCGCGGCCGTTGCTGTTTGTTGACGTTTTGCTGTTCAGTTTTCAAGGTTCAGGTTTAAAAAATTGGAGCGGGTGGGGGGAATCGAACCCCCATCATCAGCTTGGAAGGCTGAGGTTTTACCACTAAACTACACCCGCATATATTATATAGAAGAAGAAAATAATGGTGCGCCCGAGAGGACTCGAACCTCTAACCGCTTGATTCGTAGTCAAGTACTCTATCCAATTGAGCTACGGGCGCATTAGAGCTTTATGGTGCGGCCGAGAAGAGTCGAACTTCCACGGGATTTCTCCCACTAGGCCCTCAACCTAGCGCGTCTGCCATTCCGCCACGACCGCATTGAATTAATTTTTAGGGACAAATTCTATTATACTGCATCTCCATTTCAATGTCAATGAGAGATTAGAATTTCTAATTCATTCGTCGTTACGATTAAATAATAAATAATGGCTGGGGTACCTGGATTCGAACCAGGGCATGACGGGATCAAAACCCGTTGCCTTACCGCTTGGCTATACCCCAATAAAAATGGCGGTCCCGACCGGGATCGAACCGGCGATCTCCTGCGTGACAGGCAGGCATGTTAACCGCTACACCACGGGACCATTTGGTTGCGGGGGCAGGATTTGAACCTGCGACCTTTGGGTTATGAGCCCAACGAGCTACCGAACTGCTCCACCCCGCGACAATAATATAGATGTTGTTTTTCATTAGAGCTACTTTACAGCCTAGATTTGTTTCGGCTACGCCGACAGCAAGTCTGGCCTGCAACATCTCCAAAAGCAATCATTCGTTCTTCATACTTGTTGGCTCATATGTTAGTGTACCACAGAAGTTATCCAACTATAACTTTTCAGATTAATTGCTGTTTATAAAATGGTGACCCCTACGGGATTCGAACCCGTGTTACCGCCGTGAAAGGGCGGTGTCTTAACCGCTTGACCAAGGGGCCATGAATGGCTCCGAAGGTAGGACTCGAACCTACGACCATCGCATTAACAGTGCGGTGCTCTACCACTGAGCTACTTCGGAATAATGTTTAAGTACTTGTCGACTTTTTCTATTATAAAGAGCTCTGAGAGAATCGTCAATACCTTTTTCATTTATATTTGTTATTTGTTTTTCTTTATGGAATCTACAGTGAAGAATAATAATTCAAAAAAAGTAACTGCCCTATGTTGGACAGTTACTTTCCTTTAAGAATGTTATTGCGCTATTAGCTTTCCTGAGCAGCGACCACATCGGTAACGCTCTGTATTCATCCGGATCTTTCTTCTGTAATTCGTTTCGCATGCTACACATTGATAGACATAAGACTTGGACGATCGCCGTTTCGTCTTGTTTTCAAGCGTAGAGCAAAAACGCGGCGAGCCTGTTTCCTTCAGCAATTCTCTAAAATCCCGATCACGGTGCTTATAGCCTCTTCCTTCTATATGAAGATGGTAATGGCATAGCTCATGTTTGATGATGCCTTCAAGCTCAGCATATCCAAACTTCTCGTAGGAGCTTGGATTGATTTCGATATTATGGGATCTTAACAGGTATCTGCCTCCTGTGGTCCGCAATCTCGCATTGAAAATACCCTCATGCCGGAATGGCTTGTGAAAGCTCGTCAATGAGATTTCCTTGATGAGTCCTGTCAGTTCTTCGTTCGTCATGTTAACTCCCCTATTTTTAAAGTTAAAGGGTCTGCTCTTTCGGCTGGAGCATCGTCAAAGCAATACGTCCTTTGTCTTTCTCCACTTTTTCCACCCAAGCAGTGACGATGTCTCCAACTGCCACCACTTCCAGCGGATGCTTTACAAAGCCTTTTTTCAATTTCGAGATGTGCACCAAACCATCCTGCTTCACACCGATATCAACGAATGCGCCAAAATCCACTACATTGCGCACTGTTCCCTGCACTTCCATCCCTGGAAGCAGGTCTTCCATTTTCAGAATATCGTTTTTCAATAAAGGCTGCGGGAATTCGTCACGCGGATCGCGGAATGGTTTCTTCAACGCATCCAAGATATCTTTTAAGGTAATTTCTCCGACGTCCCAATTCTCACTCAGCTCTTTCAGCTCGAGCGCTTCAAGTTTTTCAGAGATACCGGCTTTTCCGACAGATTTCTTATCTTCTCCGACAAGCTTCAACAGCTTCTCGGCAATATCATAGCTCTCCGGATGAATGCCTGTTGCATCCAACGGATTTTTGCCTTCCGGAATCCGGAGGAACCCAATTGCCTGTTCATAGGTTTTCGCTCCTAAGCGCGGGATTTTCTTCAACTGGACGCGTGACGTAAAGCGGCCATTTTCATCCCGGGCTTTGATGACGTTTTCCGCCACGGTTTTACTCAAGCCTGCTACGTACTGCAATAAGGAAGAAGAGGCTGAATTGACGTTGACGCCGACCTGATTGACGGCTGTTTCGACAACAAAAGTCAGTTGATCCGCTAATTTCTTCTGGGAAACATCGTGTTGATACTGTCCGACACCGACCGCTTTGGGATCGATCTTCACCAGTTCAGACAATGGATCCTGCAGACGGCGCGCAATTGAAGCCGCACTCCGCTCTTCAACTTTCAAGTCTGGAAATTCTGCTCGTGCAATATCGGAGGCCGAATAGACACTCGCGCCTGCTTCATTAACGATGACATAGGAAATATCCGCCGAAGTTTCCGACAGGAAGTCTGCAACAAACTGCTCGGTCTCACGAGAAGCTGTCCCATTGCCGATCGCCATGATCTCAATCGGATACTTGGATGTCAAACGCTCCATGGTTTTCTTCGAACCAGCTTGGTCTGATTTTGGCGGATGCGGATAAATCACTGCCACTTCCAGCAACTTGCCCGTTTCATCGATGACTGCGAGTTTGCAGCCTGTCCGATATGCAGGGTCGACACCCAATACCATTTTGTTTTTCATCGGTGGCTGCAATAAAAGATTCCGCAGGTTCTCCGAGAAAATGTGAATCGCCTGGGTCTCCCCTTTTTCGCTCAGTTCAGTCCGGATTTCCCGCTCCACTGACGGTTGAATCAGCCGTTTGTAGCTGTCTTCAATTGCTGCAGCTACCACTTCGCTTGTAGAACGCGTCTGTTTCATCCATTTGTTTTTCATCAACGTTATGATTCGGTCGTCCGGCGGATGGATGGAAACTTTCAGCACATCTTCTTTTTCTCCGCGATTGATTGCCAAAATTCGATGCGGCACGATTTTCTGGATGGCTTCTTCGTATTCATAATACATTTGGAAGACCTGTTTTTCGTCTTCGTGATTTTTCTTGGCGACGGTGGCGATTGTGCCGTCTTTTCGAGTCATATAGCGGATTTTTTCGCGGATATCCGGATCATCCGCAAATAATTCCGCCAAGATATCCTGCGCTCCTTGGATGGCTTCTTCAGCTGACGCGACACCTGCCTCTTCATTTACGAATGACTGTGCTTTACCTGCCAGTTTTTCATCGCCAGGCTCCATCAGCCAATCCGCTAACGGCTGGAGGCCTTTTTCTTTTGCGATGGTCGCTTTGGTTCTCCGTTTTTGCTTGTATGGCCGGTATAAATCTTCAACGCGCTGCAGGACTGTGGCATTGTGAATCGCCTTTTCCAGTTCATCTGTCAGCTTTTCCTGTTCCGTTATGGAACGGATAACATCTATTTTCCGCTGCTCTAAGTTCTGAATGTATGTATACCGGTCATCGATCGCTTTAATCTGCACTTCATCCAAAGATCCGGTTGCCTCTTTACGGTAACGGGCAATAAACGGCACGGTGTTGCCATCTTCAATCAATGCGATGACTTGCGCGACCTGATTGTTTCGCACACCCGTTTCTTTAGCGATTAATGTATGAATCTGCTGCATTTCCATCTAGACACTTCCCTTCAGTTCCTTTCTATTTTAACACATACAGAAAAGCGGAAGCAGCCGTGTTGATTCGACGGGCATTTACAGGAGAACATAAAAAAGAAGCCTCTCTTGAAAGAAGGCTTCTTTTTTGTCGGCTATTCTATTCATTTATTGAAATGGCCAGCTCTCACTGTAAACGAGCCGACCTTTTCCCAGTACTTCTCCACTCAAGTCTCAGTCGGAACTTCGACCAATCCCGGTTCTTTTCGCGCCGCCTTGCCTTTCAGCGTTTCAATCAATCCGAACGAAATAAGGAATGCGATCAGATAAGAAATCGGAATGACGACCATAACAGCAGTCAATCCAAAAGAGTCTGCCAGTACACCGGACAAGCCGATCGAGAAGGCCCCTACCAATTCACCGATCCCCATGATGAGCGCATTGGCCGTAGCCATGACGGCAACGGGCACACTTTCAACCGGTATGATGCTTTGGTAAAGCGTGTTCATGGCGAGAATGATTCCACCAAACAACACCAGAACCACCAGGCTTACGGCAGATTGCGGAAAGATGAACAAGACGAGCGGGGTCACCATCGCCATTGCCAGATAGCCAGACATTGCCGGTTTTCTGCCGATTTTATCGGAAGAATAAGGAATGAATACTTGCCAGATGATGGTCAACAATCCAAAGAGCGAAAAGACCAAGCCCATTTGGGTATTAGATAGCAAACTCACTTGCGTCAAATAGAGTGGCAAGAATGCATTGAATGTCCACATGGCACCCATACAGAAAATACTGATGAGAATACAGATCAGGATATTGCGGTTTTTCACACTGTTATAGATAGTGCTTACATTGAAAGCAGTAACCGCTTCAGTTTTCACGACAGCTTCAGGCGGCTTCACAAAACGAAGCATCAGCAAAGCTACTACAAAACTCGGAATACTGACAAACAGGAATGCGTAACGCCAACCAACCAATTCACCCAACTGCGTCACAACCAACGGACCAATCGCGACGCCGATGACTGCAGCTCCTGCATACACCAAACCCATATTGCGCCCCAATGTCGTCGGACGCGAAACAGAAGCCAATAGTGAAAGCGAAATCGGAAGAATAACCCCTTCACTCGCACCCAGCAAGGTACGGACAATCAACATAAACGTGTAGGTTTCTGCAAACATCGTCAAAAGCGCCAATACAGACGTGACGATCATCGCCCAGAACAAGATCGTTTTTTTATGCCCTAAGCGATCTGAGAGAATCGCAAACGTTGGAGCTGCCAGCGCAAATCCTATGGTTTGCCACATATTGATTTGACCGATTTTTGTGTTCGTCAAAGCGATGTCTTCGATGATAAAAGGCATCAGCATAGAAATTGCCTGTCTATCCAAATAAAGAAAACCCCATGCGACGAAAAAGAGCATGACCAATACAGTTTCATAACTTAACCCTTTTTTAATTTTTGCCATTCTGTCAACCCCCTCGATTTGTCCATTCTTTTTACTCCCACCAGCAGCTCTTTCAGCGCGCTCCCTTCGCCATCCCCTTTCAGCTCTGTTTTTGCACTAATTGAATTGTATGAGAAAGCGCTTTCAAATTATAGAATAAATACCTTCTGATTTTTTCAGAATTTTAAATAAACTTATTCGGTTTTCATCTTCATTTTAGGCAAAAAAAAAAAGAGGCCATCTCATTTGAGAAGGCTTCCTGTTATGAATGTGGCATCGTCACCTGTTTGGATAGATGCCAATATGTCGCGGTATAGTTGTTCCGGTACCGCAGCTTTTCGCATCATGGCTTTCGGATTTCTTAAATCCACTCCATCGGAATGGATCAGAAACAAATCGTCCTCCACGTATGTGTAAAGCTGAGTACGCAGTTTTTGCGGACGCCCTGATAAATAACCCATGACCGGCAACGGGTAGATGATTTCATCCGTAGCTTTACGGTACAGATAAAACCGGATGTTGCCGACACAGCTGTATTCAAGCGTCTTTTTATTGAAATCGACTTTAAAGATAGCCACGGCAGCTCCCCGCTTCTGGAGCATTAATCCGTTAAAACGATACATTAATTGATCGATTGTTTCATGATGGTATTCACGTAAAATTTGAGGAATGACTTGAGACGATTCACGCGCCACAGGCCCACTCCCTAATCCATCGGCTACGGAGCAAATGAAATAATCGTCCGTCAATACAGTATGGTAGCTGTCACCGGATTCATGATTTCCTTTTTTTGCTTCGTTGAAAATAAAAGCATCTACAAAACTATGCTGAATTTTCTCCACTACGAAACCCCACCAGCCGCTAAAATAGCTTCCTGCAATTTCTTAATGGCTTTTCTTTGCAAACGGGAAACGTGCATTTGAGAAATTCCGAGTTTATCTCCGGCTTCTTTTTGGCTCAGCTGCTCTATGTAAGTGAATTGGATGATCTGCTTTTCCCGTTCTGAAAGCACATTCATCGCTTCAGCTACAAGCATGCGCTGATCCGCTTTCTCGTAACCATCATCTTCCTGGCCTACTACGTCAAACAATGTGACGGTACTGCCATCTGAATCCGCCTCCAAAGAGTGGTCCATTGAAAGTGCCTGATAGCTTTTGCCCATTTCCATCGCTTCCAGCACATCGTCTTCTTCGACATCCAAATATTCAGCGATTTCCCATACTTGCGGCGAACGTTGAAGCTCTGTCGTCAGCACTTCCACCGTCGCTTTAATACGGGGTCCCAATTCCTTAATGCGCCGCGGTACATGGATTGCCCATGTCTTATCGCGTAAAAAGCGTTTGATTTCACCGATGATCGTAGGCACGGCAAAAGCTTCAAAGCTACGGCCATATGAAGGGTCATAACGTCTGATTGCGCCTAAAAGCCCAAGCATGCCCACTTGCGCAATGTCCTCGTGGTAAGATTTACCATTAGAGTATTTTCGTGCAATGGACTCGACAAGACGCTTGTAATTCAACACTAGATTTGTTTGGGCTTCTTCATCTTCTGTCTTTTGATAAGCTTCAATCCACTCAAGCACCTGCTCTTTAGTAGGCTGATTAGGATGAGACTGTTTCGACATCCTTTTCCACCTGCTCTCCTTCAACATGCTTTGTCATGAAGATTGTCACTCCTTCTTGATGATGAACTTTGACTTCATCCATCAATGTTTCAATCAAATACAAGCCGAGACCTCCTTCACGAAGAAAAGCACCTTCTTCTTGGTCATGATAAGGGCCCACTTTTGCTTTAGTTTCTTCGAAGTTAAAGCTTTGTCCATGATCCGCTACCATAATCTCGATCTTGTCTTCATACAAGGCACAGCCAATGACAACTTCGCCTTCTTCGCCTTCTGCATAAGCATGCTGGACTGCATTGGTCACCGCTTCACTCGAAGCAATTTTCAAATCCTCTATATCATCGAACGAAAATCCGATACGGCTGGCCAATCCTGAAATGGTGAGTCTTGCGACACCAACGTATTGGGATTTGGCAGGAACTCTCATTTCTACATAATCGAAAGGACGCATATCAGTTACCACCCTTCCCGACTGATTCGATATCCATAATATCTCCTAAACCTGTAATATCGAAAAGCCGTTTTAATCGCGCAGAGAGCCCTTTTAACTTTACGTGTCCGCCATTTGAATTGACCGATTTATAAAAAGCCACAAAAACTCCCAATCCTGTACTATCCATATAATTAACGTCGGAAAGATCCAACTCTGCTTTCAATCCTTGGTGATTCTGATAAGTTTCTAGTTTTTCCCGTAGGACCGGTGCAGTATGCGCATCAATTTCTCCGCGTACAAAGCCCTCAAGAATATTGTCCGATTCAGTTAAATCCACTTGAATATTCATTGTATTTCGACACCCCGTTTTTTAAAATTCAATCCCGCTTAAAAAAAGCTGTTCTAAGCATTAATACCACATTTGACCCATAGTTAAACCTGCTACTACACTTTTTTGTATATCACCAAAGTAAAGTCATCTTGGAACTGCGCATTTTGCATGCGTTCAAGCTCATCATAGACATATTGCACAATGGTTTGTGCAGGCTCGTCTTTCTTCTGCTCAATCAATTCAAAAATAACCTCACGCTCGATAAAACCTTCTTCGTTCCGGCCTTCCGTCACGCCATCAGTCATCATGATCACCAGGTCGCCTTTTTCGAGATCGACAGTATGCTCTTCATAGACAGCGGCTGGAGATACACCCAGCAGCAACCCTTTTGCAAACAGTTCGCTGAACTCTTGGTCCTTGGCACGATACAAGATAGCCGGTTCATGCCCAGCTGATCCGTAAGTCAAGCGCGCTTGCTTGGCATCGTAATTGCCGTAGAACATGGACACGAACATCGAATCATCGACACTTTTTTCTACAATCCGATTGATGACGCTCAAGACGTCTTTCGGAAGTGCGTGGGTGCTGCTCAAGCTATCCATACCGAATTTAATCATAGACATGCAAAGAGCAGCCGGAAGGCCTTTGCCGATTACATCCGCAACCGCCACCCCGGCATAGCCATCATGATCACTGACAAAATAAATATAATCCCCGTTCATTTTTCGCGCAGGGATAGAGAGAAGGCCGATATCCAAACCTTCCAGTAGGGGTAATTTGGTTTTCAACAACGTTTCCTGAACGTTGGCAGCAAGATCCATTTCCACTTTCAGCTCTTCCTGCTGTTTCAGGAGACTTTGCCGCTCCTGAAGCGCCAAGCCATAATTGATCATCATTTCAATCAGAAAATCAAAAGAATGCCACACAACATCCGGCAACTCACCATACAGTTCTTGAATCGCCGCTTTGTGCATGCTGATGACTTCTTCAGGCGCGATATTCTCTAAAATCAGCTGCCGGCTGAAATTTTGGCCGACATACAGATTTTGTTCAGTCTGTTTTTTCATGTATTCATTTAGAATCTCTTTATACTGATTCTCAATTTCTTGAGCCATTGGGTGTTCCCCCTAACGAAGCCACTTGGTAGCTCTTATATCTGTACCTTCGCCTAATATCGTTTCGATTTTAAAGTCGTCCATTAATCGTTTGACACCTGGCAGTCCCGCCCCTAGTCCACCGGAAGTCGTAAAACCGTCTTCCATGACTTTGCGGATATCTGGAATTCCCGGACCGCTGTCTGCAGCTATGATCAGGATTCCTTTCACGCCATTTTCCGTTAATTGTTGAATTTCGATTCTGCCTTTTCCGGCATATAAGTAAATATTGCGGGCAAGCTCGCTGATGGCCGTCGTAATACGGGCCTGGTCAACTGTGCCAAAGCCAAGCTCTTTCGCTACATTGCGTCCGAGTTGTCTTGCAGCTACAATATCCCATTCTGTCAAAATTTCCACCGAGGACTGGTCGCTCATTTTTAAGCCTCCAATTCCAATTGAAGTTTATCTAAACCATTTTCTAAATCCAGTGCTGTCATAACGTCTTCAAGTCGAATTCCTAACTCGATCAAAGTGATAGCAACTGCTGGCTGGATACCGGTAATGACTACTCGGGCCCCCATCAGGCTTGACATACTGATGACGTCTCCCAGAACTTTCGCGATAAATGAGTCGATGAAATCAATGGAAGTCAAATCAATCACGACACCTCGCGCACTTGTTTCATGCAGTTTGGTCAGTAAATCCTCTTGAAATTGAAGAGCTGTCTGGTCGTCAAGCTCCCATTGGATGGAAACAATCAATGTATCTCTTAACTTTAAAATTGGAATTCTAAAATTCATCAGTCCTCAACCTCCACAATTTTTCGGTTTGTCCAAGCCAATGCCTGTTCCACGCCTCGCTGCAAAGTGCTTGTTGTCGTAAAGTCGTTCAGGTTGATGCCGAGCGTGACAATCGTCTGGGCAATCTCAGGTCGAATTCCGACAAGCATGCATTTCGCTCCAACAAGACGCACAGCATCTGCTGCCTGGATAATGTGATGGGCGACCATTGTGTCCACTACCGGTACACCGGTGATATCGAGCAACACAACTTCTGCCCGATGTTTGACGACACCTTCCAACAGGTTCTCCATAATCAATTTCGCCCGTTCTGTATCAATTGTTCCGACAAGCGGCATGACCGAGACTTTCTCAAAAACCGGAATAAGCGATGCTGAAAGTTCCTGCAACGCGATCTTTTGGAGGCTGACCGTGCGTTCCCATGTCTTGGAGTATGCCTCGATGGTGCTGTCGCGGATCGGCGAGATCCATTTGTTGAACTCTTCTACAAATGCGGCAATATTACTTTCGTTAATAATGCCTTCTTTGGTCATGCCTTCATAGACGATTTCAGCGAAATGATTGATTGCTTTCGTAACGAATGTAATGGACCAACCAAGGCGAACTACCTTTTCCGCAAAATCGATTAATCGGCTTTCATATGCTTGATGGCTTTCCAGCAAATTGGATATCATCAATTCAGCGAATTCATGGCTTGTCTGATTCATCAACTCTGTGGGCATCACCTGAAAAGAACGTTCATCTTTCTCGTTCTTCATTTTTTCTTGCCATTGTGAAATAATTTCAGTTAAATTGCCCTGTATATATTGAGCCATCTGTTTATTCATATGGATTAAAAACCCTCCCTGCGACACTATGTATCTTAAATTTTATCTGCTACTCTTTATTGTATCGGAAATTCGTTTTTTTCACATCTTTTTTGTCGGCTAGTCTATTTTCTGAAAAAAAAGACACCTCGAGAAAAATTCTCAAGGTGCCTTTCAAGGAGTATGTATGCTTAAAATTTTACTAGGCCAACACTGATTTCCAGTGCCTCGTCTACTTTTTCCATCAACGTGTCATCAAGTTGGGTGATTTTATCGGTCAGCCGAGACTTATCAATAGTCCGCAATTGTTCAAGCAGAATGACTGAATCACGTTCAAAGCCATACTTCTTGGCATTGATCTCTACGTGAGTCGGCAATTTGGCTTTTTGAATCTGCGCAGTAATTGCAGCAATGATTACAGTAGGACTGAAACGATTGCCTATATCGTTTTGAATCACCAGGACAGGACGGGTCCCGCCTTGCTCAGACCCGACGACCGGTGATAATTCTGCAAAAAAAACATCCCCGCGTTTTACAATCAAGTTGTCACCCTCCGCTTACGAGTCGCACTGTCGTGTGCTCCGCTTCGTACTCAGCGTGAGAACATTCACAAGCAATCGATAGATTGATCTGTGACATCTCCACGTAGCCCTTGATCATCGCTTCCCGAATATGATATGAGTCGTACAGGTTCTTAGTCACCCGGTGCGTGGAAACGTAAATATAATCTCCACTTTCTTGAACACGTTCATCTGAATGAGTTGTCAACTCCGAAATAAATTGTTTTGGTAACTTTACAACCACTTCTTTTGTCTTTGACTTCTCGTACACAGCCGACACCTCCGAAAATCCCGTTCTTCTGCCTTTATCTTTCTCATCTTAACATTGTATCGGGCTCCTGAAAAGGTAAATCGGAAACTTTGGTGCTGTCCGAGTATACCCGAGGCACCCGTTTTGTTAAAATACACGGGATTTCATAAGGGATCGTATCCAGCCTGCGCGCCCATTCGTCGATGTAAATACGCTGTCCGCCCTGTGCGCCGATCAGTTGCACTTTTTCTCCGATTGGTAATTTTTCAGAAAGCCGAATCATGCATTGATCCATGCAAATCCGGCCTACAATCGGCACGCGCTGTCCTCTCACTAAAACTTCCTGCCCCTGCAGTCCCCGGAGCATGCCGTCCGCATAACCGATGGGCAAGGTTGCAATCCATTCGTCCTGTTCGGCATGGTAAGTCGCCCCGTAGCTCAGCCCTTCACCAGCTTTCACTTTTTTCACATGGATGATTTCCGTTTCCAAGCTAAGCGCCGGATGGAGTTCAAATGGCATTTCCTTGCCTACATAAGGGGATGGCGCGATGCCGTACAATGAAATTCCTACGCGCACCGCGTCACAGGACAATTCCGGATGCATGATGGCCGCTGCGCTATTGGAGACATGGACCATGACGGAAGGATCATCCAATTTATCGATTACGCTATTCATAGCGCCCACTTGTCGGCTGAACAACGAAGAATCCTCTTCATCCGCTGTGGCAAAATGAGTGAAAATGCCTTTAAAATCAAAATCATGATCAGCAATAAAACCGAAGGCTTCATCCACCTCGTCCAATTGGATGCCGATGCGCCTCATTCCGGTATCCACCTTCAAATGGATCTTCAATGCATTCAGATCAGGCGCCAACTGGGTTGCCGCCATAGACAGCCAATCAAGAGAAACAGCCGTAACGATAATATTATGCTGCTGCGCGACCGGGATGAAATTCGGTGGAGTCGCCCCAAGGACCAGCAATTCCGTGTCGATGCCCTCTTCCCTCAGAAAAAGAGCTTCATCCGGGGTTGCCACGGCCAGCAAGCGGACACCATTTTCAATCGCCGTCTTCGCCACTTCCAAAACACCATGCCCGTAAGCATCCGCTTTTATTACTGCGATCACTTCAGCATCCTTGCTTCTTTCCTGAAAAGCGGTTAAATTCTTTTTGATTGCACCTAAATCAATGACTGCTTTTGTCGGACGATAATATTCTGTCATCGTAACACCACCCAGTTAATTTGTTTGTAAAAGAACTTGCGCTGCTGCAAATTCCTTTGAATGCGTAATGGAGACCAGACCCGTTTCCTTGTTCTGAAAGTAAACGGAAGGCTTGCCTTTGCTGTCTTTCCGGATTTCAATGTCCTGAAAAGAACAGGCTCCGCCAATTCCCGTTCCCTTCGCTTTGGAGAACGCTTCTTTGGCTGCAAAGCGGCCAGCCAGAAATTCAACTTTTCTTGCAGCAGTTAACTGAATGTATTCAGCGTGCTCGGATTGTGTTAATACACGCTCACGAAATTTCGCTGATTTCGCATCCAATCGCTGGATCCGTGACAATTCAACGATATCCAACCCGATTCCTGTAATCATAAATGTTTCTCCTTTCAATCGCAAACGGGTAACAGGTATAATTAAAGATATGAAATAGAGGTGACTAAATGTTTATTCGAACAGAAAGCTTTAAGCAATACCTGCGCCTGTATCCGGTTGTTTCCACTTTGATGGCCCTTAATCTGTTGGTCTATGTACTGACATGGCTTCCTTTGCTTGGTGAATGGCTTTACTTTTATGGTGTCGGTTCCAACTTCTACATTGCAGAAGGCCAATGGTGGCGTTTCTTTACACCGATGTTCCTGCATGGCGGATTGATGCATTTGCTGTTTAATATGTTTTCACTGTTCCTGTTCGGACCTGAATTGGAACGTTTAACCGGTAAAGTCCGCTTCATCACGATCTACCTGCTGGCAGGATTCTTTGCTTCAGCGGCCACCTACTTTTTGCAGCCGCTCGATTATGCCCACGTAGGAGCAAGCGGTGCGATTTTCGGAGTGTTTGGCGCATTCGGCGCATTGGTGTATTACGGCGGACGCGCTCTGCCTCAGCTAAAACAAATTATACTCCCAATTATCGTGATTAGTATAGTCATGACTTTCTTGACTCCCAACGTAAATGTCACAGCCCATATCGCTGGAATGATAACCGGATTCCTAATCGGACTCAGTTATTTCCATCCAAAGCGGATCGTCAGTTGGCGGGCAAAAAAATAAAGACAGCCGGAATAAAAATTCCGGCTGCTTTTTTTTTTTGCGAAAAATTGGGTGTGTTCAATCCTTTATTTCTCTGGTGCTGGAAGGTTCGTACCATGACAAGATTCGGCTGGCATCGCTTTTTTCCATATGGGGCGTTGATGCAGTGGCCCCCATCATGCCCGATTTGATCGTTGAGTTGATCGATGCAATCCCTTTACGGCGCTGGAAGAAACTTTGCGTCACTTGAACAACCTGCACCCGCTTCTTCAGCATAAAGAATTGGTGTTTGCTGAGCCCTCTGAATTGCATCGTCAATTGACGTTCTCCCAGCGCATACCCCACTGTCCGGTGCTGCCAGATTCCGATGGCGACAATGATCGGCACAAAAATCAATGCAAACAGGCCGTACGGATAGAAGAAATAGCCTACCGCAGCAAATACTGGCGACAGCCAAAGCAAATCCAGACGATAGAAAAAGTGGACGCTGCGCTTCGGTGCCTTGACCAATTCCGGCGTCCATTCCAGCTCAGGAAACAACTCAGCCAGGATGGGAATCATCCGATCTGCTTTGACCAAAGGAAACAGGCGGATCTTCTCATCTTTGTCCCCGATTGACCCTCCTGCACTTTCAACCAATACTGTCGCGTATCCGAAAAGCTCACGCAAAGGGTTCTGGCTGATCTTGATGCCTTGAACGCGTTTCAGGGGGACGGAAACTTTTTTCTTTTCCAATAATCCCCTGGTGATATAGATATGGTCCTCATCACGCTGGATGGTAAATTGGTAATTCGCCACGATGGTCATAATGACCGAAATGATCCAAGCAATCAATAACACAAAAAAGATGGTCAACGCGACAATCAATGCACCAAAACGCAGAAACAGCATGACTTCCTCGTAAATCGCATCATACGGAATCAGTTCTGAAAACTGGGAAAGGAAAATCGCAACTGCTGAAATCACGACCCCAATCCCTCCAGAAGTTGTTGCAAGAATCAATAGTTCCTTCATGGACATGCGGTAAAGTACCTGTGCCTCTTTTTTAGGCGGTGCTTCCACTTGTTCCACCGGTCCCATTACTGCAACGCTTTCTTCGGGAAGCTGGTGTTTTGCTTTCTCCATTTCATTTTCGATACGGTCTGCATCTTCGCGCGAAATAGCCGTCAATTCGGCTTCGGCCTGGCCGACCTTACCTGAGCCGCCAGTCTCCACTTTCACTTTCACCAAACCGAGCGGCCGGTGAAAAATGCCTTCAGTATAATTCAGGCTCTGGATCCGGTCAAAAGGTATATACCTTTTTTTCTTTACAAAAAGGCCGTATTCAATGCGCAATTCCCCGTCCTCAAACCAGTAGACAAAACGTTTCCACTTGATGATTCCACCAATCAGCAGGAAGACCAGTACAACACTGCCCACGATTACCGGAATCAAGCCTTGCCAACCCTGGTTGAACATCGAACTGACTCCGCCGTCCCTGAATATATTGACACCAAAAATAATGATGAACGGAACAATCAATTCTTTTAAGCCTTTGATGAAATTTAGAAATGCCGAAATGGGATGCAGCTTATAACGTTCTTCATACATCATCTTCCGCCACCCTTGCCAATACAGAAATTCTGGCTCTCAGCTCATCTGCTTCCGCTGTTACAAGCGCAGGAATCGTATGAGTGGTTGCCGCTGTTGAAATCGATATTTCCGCTAAATCATATTTCCGCAAAATCGGGCCTTGTTCCGTATCGACGTGCTGAACACGCACCATCGGCACCAATGTCCGGGTAACGATGAATAAGCCATGCTGCAATTCGATTTCCTGCTCCCTCACCTCATAACGCCAGCGTTGCCAGCGGATTTTTGGAAACAAGTAAATAAACAGGAAGCCAAATAGCAGAATCACTGCTGCATAAACAGCGTACAGCCATTGCGGCCAGTCAAAAAAGTACGTTAGAACGCCAGCTCCAATCGCGATCAATGCGATCACCGCAGTTTCCATACTGCCGTAAACACGCCAGACGGTTAATCCTTTTCGTGAAATTTGATTTTTCGGTTGGTTGTCCATTCTATTCTCTCCAATCGCGTGCCTATCCATTATACGATTTACTTATCTAAACGTTTCAGTCAATTGTAACTGAAATCCGGACAGCAAAAAAGGGCGCATGCCCAAACAGTTTCCTGTTTGGCATACGCCCTTTGGATGGATCGGTATTAAGATTCGCTGCGGCGAGTCGTACGTCCTGGACGTCCGCCACCGCTTCCACTTCCGCCTTCACGGCGTCGGCTTGCGCCTGAGCTCGCTCCACGGCTTGAAGATGGACGAGATGATGATGAAGAGCGATTGCCTTTATAGCCGCCGCCTCCGCCACTGCGTCCGCTTCCGCCTTTACCTTTATATCCGCCGCCTCCGCGTGATGGCAAAGGACGTTCTTCGGAAATAGAGACTGGAACATCTTCCGGTTCTTTGGTCATTGTTTTAAGAGCCGCTGCAATCAAGTCAACCGCTTCGTGTTTTTCCAACATTTGAGTCGCAAATTCACGATAGTCGCCAAGATTGTTTTTCTCAGTCATTTCAACTAATTGCTCCATAGCAACGCGTTTTTGGCCAAGTACAGCTTCGTCAGCTGTTGGGGGAACCAAAGCTTCCATTTTTTTCTTAGTTGTACGTTCAACAATTCCAAGGTAGCCCATTTCACGTGGAGTTACAAACGTGACAGCTACTCCTTTTTTGCCTGCACGGCCAGTACGGCCGATGCGGTGAACATAGCTTTCAGGATCTTGAGGAATATCAAAGTTGTATACGTGTGATACGCCTGAGATATCAAGTCCACGAGCTGCTACATCTGTTGCAACTAGAATATCGATTTTGCCTGCTTTGAACTGCTTCAAGACGGACATACGTTTTGCTTGGCTCAAGTCGCCATGAATTCCTTCAGCCAAATAGCCGCGGATATTCAAAGCTTTAGCTAATTCGTCAACCCGACGTTTTGTGCGTCCGAAAATGATCGCAAGTTCAGGCTGTTGAACATTCAAAAGACGTGAAAGAACATCGAATTTTTCGCGTTCTACTGCTTTCACATAGAATTGCTCAATGTTTTCAACAGTCATTTCTTTTGATTTGATTTTAACGATTTCAGGAGTCTTCATGAATTTCTCTGCAATACGGCGGATAGCATCCGGCATAGTTGCTGAGAACAACAAGGTCTGGCGAGTATCAGGAACACTTGCCATGATTGTTTGAATGTCTTCGATAAAGCCCATGTTCAACATTTCGTCTGCTTCATCAAGGATCAATGTGTTTACATTATCCAATTTAAGAGTACGGCGGTTGATATGGTCTAATAGACGTCCTGGAGTACCAACGATAATTTGTGGGCGGTTTTTAAGTGCACGGATTTGTCGGCTGATTTCCTGGCCGCCGTATACTGAAAGGATACGCACGTTTTTATCTTGGCCCAATCTGTAAAGTTCTTCAGAAACCTGGATTGCCAATTCGCGTGTTGGTGCGATGATCAATCCTTGAACATTACCGTCTTTAGTGTCGATTTTTTCAATCAAAGGAATACCGAACGCAGTTGTTTTACCAGTACCAGTTTGTGCTTGTCCGATAATGTCCTTGCCTTCCATTCCAAGACGGATAGTCCCCTCTTGAATCGGTGTTGCTTCTTCAAACCCCATGCGTTTTACGGACTTTAAAGTTGTTTCGCTAATATTTAACTCTGAAAATTTTACCAAATTTTTTCAATCTCCTTTTGTCTTCATCTGATTTACAAATGGTGTACATTTTAGATGAATTCGTGACAAGGTCGAGCCTTTATGAGGAAGTTTCACGTCGAAAATCATACTCTGTAGTTTTAAGTCAGAGGGGATGTGTGAACAGGAAAAGCTCGGGCTTTGCCGAGCGGTCTGATCGGCGGGTGTTTGATGCCCTATCTATAGAACAAACCGTTTTGCTCAAAAAAATACTCTTCACAGGGAAGAGTAATTCAAAAATGTATCCATTGCTTTCAAAAGAATACCATGTTTTTTTCCTATTTGCAATCAATACGCAAAGGTTCTAATAATCAGTTTACTCTGCGCCTTTATTCATAAACTCAAAAACTTTCTTAAACCAATCGTCACAGTCGTCGCTGTAACAAATCAAATGCTTGCCGGTTTCTGAATGGATCATGTATTTTTCTGTTGAACCGATGTGGTCATGAATATAGTCAGCGGCAGAAGCGGGAACTACGCTGTCCTTGCCTCCCTGCACAATACAAACCGGAACTTTGATTTTGTCGTAATAGGGTTCAACCATTCTGACAACCCGCAGAAATTCCACGGCTGAACTGACAGGTGTGTTCATCAGTTTGTATTCATAAAGATGAAAAGATGAATTTTCCGCTATTTTCCCAGATAACACATCTCTCATCGCTTCCTGCACTTCCTCAAAAATCTGTGCAGGACTGATGTATTTGGCTGCTGCACTCAATAGAACCAGCCGATCGACCTTGTAGCGCATTGCTAGATACAGCGCGATCAATCCGCCCATCGAAAAGCCGACAATGATGATGCGGTCCGCTGATTTTTTCAGCTTTTTCAATGCCAGCTCCGCTTCCATCATCCAACTTTCAGCTGAAATACTTTTTAAGGCCAATTTTTCACCATGTCCTGGAAGCGTCGGTATTTCTACGATCCAGTCGGTCTCACCGGTTAAAAAATCAGCAAACGGCTCAACTTCAAACGGGCCTCCTGTAAAGCCATGAATACAAAGAACCCCGGTCTTCAAATCGCTTCCCTCTTTTCATCGCTTAACAGCATAAAACTTTTCAGCCCCTACACTGCCGTCTTCTTTATTGGCCGGTGAAAGGTTCAATCACTTTCTCCAGCGCCATACCACGGGAACCTTTCACTAATATGACTGAGTCTTTGTTGGTATACCTTTTCAACAAATCAATAATCGGTCCGTAGTCGTCTTCACTCCACAGCAACTTGCCGTTATAGGCCGGCTGCAATTTATCATACAGCCATTTCATGCGCGGTCCATAGAGGCAGACCCCGGCAAGGCTATCTGAAATGGAGTTGCTCAGTGCTTCGTGATAGCTTTGTTCGTCGTCTCCAAGTTCAAGCATATCGCCAAGGACGACCCACTTCTTGTCTTTCATCGTTGTTTCACGGATGAAATTCAATGCTGCATTCATCGATGAAGGAGCTGCATTATAGGCATCATTGATGAAAATGGCTCCGTTATCCGCTTGGATCATCTGCATGCGCATATCGGTCAAAGCTGCGTCTTTCAAGGATTTGCGGATTTGCTCCTCTGACAGGCCTGCTTCAAGAGCGATCAAAATGGCGGCCAGGGTGTTCTTCACCTGATGCTCACCCAATACAGGAATGGTGAAGGCGGCATCTATGATTCCGCTCACCATAAAGCTGCTGCCATTTTCAGTCGCTTTAATATCCGTTACCGTCAATTCGTTGTTGTCATCGAATCCAAAAGAGACTGCCTGCGGGAAAGATTCCATAAACGGCTGCAACAGCGGCTCGTCTCCGTCATAGAAAAGTTTACCGTGCTGTTGCAGGCCTGCAGTGATTTCAAACTTTGCTTCCGCTATCGCTTCACGTGATCCAAGATCCTGCAGATGCGCTTCACCGATATTGGTGATGATGGCGTAATCGGGACGTGCCAATTCAGACAGAAACTCGATCTGCCCTTTGCCGCTCATGCCCATTTCCAGAACAGCGACTTTGGTGTCTTCGTCCAAAGACAGGATGGTCAATGGCAAGCCCAATTCGTTATTGTAATTCCCCTGGGTTTTTTGCACTTTGAAATAAGGCTTTAACACACTCGCTACGAGATCTTTTGTCGAAGTCTTACCATTGGATCCAGTGATCCCGATGACAATCGCAGACAATTCATCGCGGTAGGCTCTAGCCATCTCCTGCAAAGCAACTTCACAATCATCCACGAAAAGCAGAGGCAGATCTTCCGGTGCCCCCGGCTCGTCGCGCTGCCATAAAGAAGCTGCTGCGCCTAGTTCGATAGCTGAACGGACATACTTATGCCCATTCACTTGTTCGCCACGGAAAGGAATGAACAAATCGCCCGGCTTGAGCGTTCTCGTGTTGATCGAGACCCCCGTAACGTCAAAGCCTTTTAAATTAGTTTTGATATCCAGCCATTTGGCTACTTGCTCAATCTTTTTTTTCATTTGGCTTCTCCACTCAATCTATTTTAACTTGCAGTAATTGCTTTTCTTCATGCCGCTCAATTGCTAAAGCGATTAGGCGTTCAATCAGTTCCGGATAAGGTAAACCCGTATGTTCCCAAAGCAAGGGGAACATGCTGTAAGGCGTAAAGCCAGGCAAGGTGTTCACTTCGTTGATCAAGATTTCATTGGCTTCTGTCACGAAAAAGTCTGCACGAACAAGCCCGGAGCAATCCAGGATTTTGAATGCTTTTTTAGCGTCCGTCTCCAATTTTGCGTAGACTGCATCATCCAATTCAGCTGGAATGATCATAGCGGTGTTGCCGTCTTTGTATTTCGCCTGATAATCATAGAAGGCTTTCAATGGTTTAATTTCTCCTGCTACTGAACAGGACGGCTCGTCATTTCCAAGCACACCGACTTCGATTTCACGCGCAACTACCCCTTGCTCAATCACGATTTTACGGTCGAACTTCAGAGCCTCTTTGATTGCGGCGATCAGTTCTTCCCGATTATCCGCTTTGCTGATGCCGACACTCGACCCTAAATTAGCCGGTTTTACAAAAACTGGCCAAGCGAGTTCCGCTTCGATTTTATCCAGCCAAAAATCCCGGTTTTTATCCCAGTCTCTTCTTATAAAATACACATAAGGCGTTTGTTCTAAACCTGCCTGCTCAAACAATTGCTTCATCACGACTTTGTCCATGCCTGCGGAAGACGCCAATACTCCGTTACCGACGTAGGGAATATTCATGACTTCAAGAAGGCCTTGAACGGTTCCGTCTTCTCCGTTCGGTCCGTGCAGCAAAGGAATGATGACATCCAGCGCCTCCCTGCTTTGTGCCGGAAGGAATCCGGAAATATCATTCGGCTTCGAAGATTCTCCATTCAATTGAAGCTGCTCGATCGTTTTTGCCGTCTCTTCAAGACGGGCTCCTTTTCGCCATTCTCCATCTTGCGTAATGTAGATGGGATAGACTTCGTATGCATCAAAATCAATTGCTTTTGTAACTGCCAGGGCTGTAGACAGAGAAACTTCATGCTCTGCCGATTTGCCACCATATAATAAACCGATTCGTTTTTTCATCCAAGAAACCTCATTTCATTGTCCATATTGCTTAGTTTATCACGAACCCACAGGGACGAATAATTTTTTCATGTCAGCCGCCGAAAATTTTTAGACCGGCTACTCCTGCAATAATACAGGATAGAAAAAATAATTTCGCCGGCTGGCGGTTTTCGTCAAAGAACAGCATCCCGACCAAAACGCTTCCAGCTGCACCGATGCCTGTCCAGACTGCATATCCTGTTCCGAGTGCAATAGTCGTCAGAGCCAGTGACAATAAATAGAAACTGAGCGCGCCTGTCAAAATGGTCAATCCTGTATATACTTTCACTTTAAAGCCATCCGATAACTTCATCGTTGTGACAAAAGCGACTTCAAATAGTCCAGCAGCAATCAAAATCAGCCATTCCATCACGGCTCCACTCCTTTACCGGATGCTTCTTTCCCATCCATCACTTTTAAACCGATAATGCCGAAGAGCAATAAGCTTAAGAAGAACAGTTTTTCCGCGCTGGCATTTTCATTGAATATCCAGATGCCGAGAACAGCTGTGCCCGCAGCACCGATGCCGGTAAAGACTGCATAAGCTGTTCCGATCGGGATTGTTTTCATCGCTATAGCAAACAAGAGAAAACTGATGACGATAAAAATCAGCGTCACAAGAGAAGGGGCTAAATTCGTAAAGCCATCAGCAAGCTTCAAGCCGATTGCCCACACAATTTCCGTGACTCCTGCAATCAAAAGGTAGATCCAAGCCATTTGGTTCCCTACTTTCATTTTAAACCTGCTCCACTTTCAGCCATCGACCGAAAGGCAGCCCGAAAAAAATAATACCTGTTTCCAGGTATCATTTCCATACTTTTTGTTTTCTGTCATAGATGATCTTACGTGAAATCCCCTGTTTTGTGTATTCTTCAATATCGGACCAGAACTCATCCAGAAAAGAGATCTCCTCCACTGGCCGAACATGCAATTCGATTGTGTTTTTCGTTTTTTCGGGGTCAGCCAGAGAAATGAGTACGCCTTCACGGTAATTCTTTTTCAAGGATTGCAGAATTTCAGAAGGCAATTCCGGAATCAG
Organism: Planococcus sp. SE5232; assembly: GCF_050686535.1. Taxonomy (NCBI): domain Bacteria; kingdom Bacillati; phylum Bacillota; class Bacilli; order Caryophanales; family Caryophanaceae; genus Planococcus; species Planococcus sp. SE5232. Next base: position 21,923 of record NZ_JBOGCP010000004.1, read on the forward strand.
GTCTTTAGATTTCCGGCGCCAGAAATTCTGCCCATTTTCTTCCCGGCGAATCAAATACGTAAAATAATTTCCGACAAGCTCATTCAGGCGTTCTAATTTGCGGAAGTAAATTTTTGTGGTTTCTTCTTCTTCGCTGGACAAATAGACGAATTCATTTTGAAGAGTCGAATAGAACGGGGATTTAACCGGTTCTTTTTTATGGCCGATGTACAGCAATTCGGCTTGTTCCTGTGGTGTCAGGGAATTTAATTGCTTTTCACTTTTGAAATCAACCCAGCAAAATTCGCTTTTTTTGTTTGCACGTGCTTTACGCAGCTGCCCAAACTCTTCCTGCGTAGCGAATTCCATATGGGTGTGCATGTTAAAGGATGCATCTTCATATGGGTGCTTCAACAGCAGCAAATTTTTAGGCAGTTTCATGGCATCCAAAAAATGGGCGAAGGTAAGTCCGCTGAATAAAGCAAATTGATCGGATTCGTTTAGGTAAATATATAAATGCTGTATGTAGGCGTCCGTGTTCAACGGTTTTTTCACCATATCCCCCACTCCATTCCATTTCTTATTATACGACCAAAGGGGCGAAATATGAAACATACCTGCTTCAATTGCGTCATTACTTTTGTCATGCGCATATTACAGATATATACGTTATAATATATTCCGACTCATAATAATAAAAAGTACAGGTGAAATTACATGCAAACAAACAAAAGCTTCACCGATCGGCTTGACTGGTCGCTGGCTTTCATCTTATTCCTATTCTTCATCGTCAGTCTCGTGGCGATTTCCTCTGCCCAGACTTCGGGTCAATATTTAACCAACTTTGTCCCGAGGCAAGCTTTATTTTACATCATCTCTGTCGGAATGATCGGGGTACTGATGTATTTCGATCCAGAACAATATAAGAAGATGGCTTATTATTTATACGGTTTCGGCATCTTCCTGCTGATCGTGTTGATGATTTCGCCGGATGGCGTCGGCCAAATCGCCCAACCAGTGAACGGTGCCAAAGCCTGGTTCCATACACCCTTCGTCAATATCCAGCCAGCTGAGTTCATGAAAACCTTCTATATACTAGCGTTGGCGAAAATGATTTCTTCCCATCACGAGGAATACCTGATGAAAACCATCAAATCCGATTTTTACTTACTCGGTAAAATCGGCCTTTGCCTTGCTATTCCTCTCGGTTTTATCCTGCTGCAGCCGGATTTAGGGACTGCACTCGTATTTATCGCCATCACTTTGGCCATCGTCGTGGTTTCAGGAATCTCCTGGAAAATCATTGTTCCGAGTTTTGGCGGTGTTGCAGTCATCGGAACTTTGCTGTTGTGGATGACCATCAATGCCCAGAACTTCCTGTCCAGTGCGTTTGGTTTAAAACCTTATATGTTCGAACGAATTTACACATGGCTTGACCCTTACTCCTATGCTGAATCGGGCGGGTATAATTTGATTGCTGCGATGAACGCCATCGGATCTGGGGAAGTCTTCGGAAAAGGCTATCAAGGTCGCCAGGTCTATGTTCCGGAAAACCATACCGATTTCATCTTCACTGTCATCTCGGAAGACTTCGGGTTTATCGGAGCCAGTGCCGTCATCATCCTATTCTTCATGCTGATTTATCACTTGACTAAAATCACACTGCAATTCAAAGATACATTCAGTACGTATGTATGTGCAGGGATCATCGCCATGATCACGTTCCATGTATTCCAAAATATCGGCATGACCATCCAGCTATTGCCGATCACTGGGATTCCGCTTCCTTTCATCAGTTACGGAGGCAGTTCGCTGATCGGAAATATGCTGGCACTCGGAATCGTCTTCAGCATGAAATTCCACCATAAGAATTATATGTTCGATAAAAACAAAAAATAAAAACTCCGACGTCCTGCGTCGGAGTTTTTATTGTTGCGATTGGGTTTGGATCGGTTGTGGCAAGGCAATCGCCTTTATTAATTCTACGCGGGATTTTGTGATTTTTGCTTGGATTCCAAGTTTCGATAAATTTGAAACAATGTTGCGAACATCTACGTTCTTCGCCATCCATATCACCTCTTTGTATTTTTCATTACATATAGGGACGTATAGAAACTTGCCATGTTTCAAGGGCAAGGTATAAATCGTTGACTTTTTTGTGTCTATGCTTATAATACCATCATTTCAGGATTTTAAACTTATCATTTTGATGACAATTGCGAAGGTGGTGTAAATCAATTGATTTGCATACCCCCGTTAGGTATACTATAGTTAGAAATAAGATGGGAGGATCTTCAGATGAGCGAATTGATCGAAGAAACCTTAGTAGTGGATAACTCTTGTCGAAAAAGTCACCATCCTCCTTCTGTTAAACGGGATTTGACCAATCGGTTGAGTCGTGTGGAAGGCCAAATCCGTGGCATTAAAGGTATGGTGGATAAGGATGTTTACTGTGATGACATTATCACGCAGCTTGCTGCCACTCAATCTGCATTAAACAGTGTCACCAAAGTTTTGTTGGAAGGCCATTTAAAGGGCTGTGTCAGAGATCGCCTGGAAAACGGCGAAGAAGAAGTGTTGGATGAATTGCTAATTACTATCCAAAAAATGATGCGTAAATAAAAGGAGGAAATTTTCATGAAAGAACAAATCAACCTACAGGTCAGCGGCATGTCATGCCAGCATTGTGTCAGCTCCGTAAAAGATAGCGTCATGGCGCTTCCAGGAATCGAAAAAGTGGATGTTTCTCTTGAAAACGGCTCAGTTGATGTTGCTTACGATGCTTCAGCTGTAGAAGTAAGCCAAATCGCAGAAGCTATCGAGGATCAAGGATACGACGTTGCAACTTTAAGTGAATAACTGCGGAAACGCAGTTATTTTTTTCAAAATTAGATACCCCCGATAGGTATACTGTTTTCAGAAAAGGCGGGATTGCGATGAGCACTAAACAAACTGAAGTAGCGATTACGGGTATGACCTGTGCGGCCTGCGCCAACCGCGTGGAGAAAGGCCTTCAAAAATTACCGGGCGTCTCAGAGGCTAGCGTTAATTTCGCTACCGAGAAAGCTGCAGTCGTCTATGATGATGAGCAAGCCACCATGGCAGACGTGCAGAACAAAGTGGAACAACTCGGTTATGGCGTGCAGCAGGAAGAAATCGATTTTTCCATTCAAGGAATGACTTGTGCCAATTGCTCAGCACGCATTGAAAAAGTTTTGAATAAGATGGAAGGCGTTCAACTTGCTAACGTCAATTTGGCGATGGAAACCGGACATGTTTTGTACAACCCCGGAACTGTCACCCCTGAAGATTTTGTTAAACGGATCCAATCTCTTGGTTATGACGCAGTTCTTAACCAGGAAAGCGAGGAAGCAACTGACCACAAAGAACAGGAAATCAAAAACAAAACTCGCCTGTTCTGGATTTCTGCTGCCCTCTCCCTGCCATTGTTATGGACCATGTTCAGCCATTTTTCCTTTACGTCCTGGATGTATGTACCCGATATCCTGATGAATCCATTCGTCCAATGGGCATTGGCAACTCCAGTTCAATTCTGGATTGGTGCATCCTTCTATAAAGGAGCCTATTTTGCTTTAAAAAATAAATCAGCCAATATGGATGTGCTGGTCGCCCTGGGAACATCCGCTGCTTATTTCTACAGCGTCTACCTGGTTCTGGCCAACTTAAATATGGGGCACAGCATGGGCTTGTATTTTGAAACAAGTGCCGTTTTGATCACCTTGATCATCTTAGGGAAAGTTTTCGAAGCAAGAGCAAAAGGCCGTTCATCCGATGCCATCAAAAAGCTGATGAAACTTCAGCCGCAACATGCACTGGTCGAACGCGATGACGAATTCGTCAGCCTCCCGATTTCCGAAGTTAAAACAGGAGATATCCTGATGATCAAACCCGGAGCCTCCATTCCAGTAGACGCAGCTGTCATTTCCGGCAATTCGGCCGTTGATGAATCTATGCTGACCGGCGAAAGCCTCCCGGTCGATAAAGAAGCAGGCGATGCCGTATTTGCAGCAACCGTCAATTCCAACGGTTCTCTCCGCGTGCGTGCCGATAAAATCGGCAAGGACACGGTGCTGTCGAATATCATCCGAGTCGTTGAACAGGCACAAGGCTCTAAAGCGCCGATCCAGCGGCTGGCCGACCAAATTTCCAGCATCTTTGTGCCGATTGTCGTAGGAATCGCCATCGTTACCTTCCTAGTCTGGTATTTCCTTGTCGCACCCGGCAATTTCGCCGCAGCACTTGAAAGTACCATTGCAGTGCTGGTTATCGCCTGCCCTTGCGCACTCGGCTTGGCTACACCGACTTCCATCATGGCAGGATCCGGACGTGCCGCCGAGCAAGGGGTGCTCTTTAAAACAGCTGAATCTCTGGAAAATACCAAGCACATCGATACTGTCGTACTGGATAAAACAGGCACCATCACCAATGGCCGTCCTGTCGTAACAGACTTTATTCCAGCGGACGATGTTGACCTTGCTGAGTTGAAGAATTTGGTTGCCAGCGCCGAAAGCCAATCCGAACATCCAGTAGCACAAGCGATTTCTGAGTTTGGCGACGCTAAGCTTAGCGTCAGCGCTTTTGAAGCAGTTCCAGGCCACGGGATCCGGGCTACAGTGGAAAATCGCCAGGTGGTCATGGGAAATCGCCGCTTGATGGACGGTTTGGAAGTTGACGAAACACAGGCAGAAGTTTTTGAACAAGACGGCAAAACCGTCATGTTCATTGCAGTGGATGGCCGCTACAGCGGAATGGTAGCAGTCGCTGATACCGTTAAGGAAACCGCAAAACAAGCAATCCAGGAAATGAAAGACATGGGATTGCACGTCGTTATGCTGACAGGAGACCAAGAGCGGACAGCCTTGGCCATCGCTAAAGAAGTTGGAATCGACGAAGTGTTTGCTGGCGTGCTGCCTGCTGAAAAAGCGGATGTTGTCTTGAAACTCCAAGGACAGGGCCGCCGCGTTGCGATGGCTGGTGACGGGTTGAACGATGCTCCGGCACTAGCCAGCGCGGATGTCGGGATGGCAATGGGCACCGGAACAGCCATTGCGATGGAAGCCGCTGACATCACCTTGATGCAAGGCGATTTGATGAGAGTTGTCGATGCGATCAGGATGAGTCGATTGACTGTCCGGAACATTAAACAAAACCTGTTCTGGGCCCTCGCCTATAATACGATCGGCATTCCGATTGCCGCAGCCGGCTTTCTGGCTCCATGGCTTGCCGGTGCAGCAATGGCCTTCAGTTCCGTATCGGTGGTCATGAATGCCCTGCGCCTTCAGCGTGTGAAGTTGAATAAATAAGGATGAGTCTGACAAGAGGTCCAGAAATGGGCCTCTTTTTTATGCCATTGTCCTAAAGTTGAAACAGGAGTAAAATGGGGACATATTCTTTTGAGAAAGCAGGAATTCCTTATTATGAAAAAAACTATTCTACTGCTGATGTCCGTCCAGTTTTTCGTTTACCTGGGGTTCGGCATTATCATACCGATTTTACCCGAAGTCATTGTTCAACAAGGCTATTCGGAAATCCATGTCGGTGGATTGATCACCATCTATGCCTTATCTTCTTTTTTCACCGCACCGCTGTGGGGGAGGCTTTCCGACAGAACCGGCCGCAAAAAGCTTATTCTTTTGGGATTAGCGGGATTCAGTCTAAGTTTCTTCCTGTTTTCACTGTTCCTTGATAACCTGGTGCTGTTGTATCTTTCACGCATTGTCGGAGGCTTGTTCTCTGGTGCGCTTTACACTGCGGTGACCGGCTACGTGGCTGATATCACCACCAATGAAGAACGCAATAAATACATGGGGCTTCTCGGCATGTCGATCGGCCTTGGCTTTATTTTCGGGCCAGCAATCGGCGGCTTTCTCGGGGCGGTTTCCCTGTCCTTGCCATTTACGGCTTCCGCCGTCCTCGTCCTTCTATTGATGGGCTATGCGAGCCTGGTCCTAAAAGAGCCTGTCCGCAAAGGCGAAGCAGTGAAACGCGCACTCCTGCCGAAAGGTTCCAGTACATTTTGGCAATTCCGCATCCGTTATCTGTTCCTATTCTCCTTTATGGTGACATTTCTCCTGGCAGGATTGGAGTCGACTTTCCAGCTGTTCCAAATCGATCAGATTGAAATTACGCCGCTTCAGCTCGGCTATTTATTCATGGCGAGTGGATTTGTGGATGCCGTAATTCAAGGCGGTGTCGTACGCCGCATAAAAGACGGTGCCGAAACCACATGGATCATCGGCGCACAAATTGTCACGGCTCTTGGTCTGGTGCTTCTGCCCTTTACCGGCAGCTTGATCTTTGCGGGTGTCGCTCTCAGCATCTTTACCGCCGGCAACGCGCTGGCGCGTACAGCGTTGGTGTCGCTGACGTCAAAAGAATCAGGCGGTAAATACGGTACTGCCGCAGGGATGACCTACTCAATGGACAACCTCGGCCGCATCATCGGGCCTTTGACCTTCACTTGGCTTTTGACGATGCAAGCCGGCAGCATCTATTATTTGTCAGCGGCTTTGGCGATCGCCAGCATCCTGCTGATTGTTTTGTATAAAGCTTCCAATAAGACTTTACGGACAACAGAAAAAGCCAGCGTTTCTGTTTGAACGCTGGTCTGTAGCTCTTAAGATGAATCAGCAAAGCATCGCTCTCAGCGATGCTTTTTTTTTACAAAAAATGCCTCTGGCTTATCCGATGAAGAACAGGATCAACCAGAGGAGATGTAGAAGTAAAATGAAGGAATAGAGCGTGTTGACGAAAATCAGGCTGTAACGCCAGCTGTGGGATTGTATGCGGACGAAAGGCGTGTAGAGAAAACTGAAAAGGCAAAGTGATAACAACAGCTTCGTCATCAGGAGGGCAAAAGGAGAAAGGGATGCCAGTATTGGATTCGCTTCGGTTATGGCACCGAGTGAAAGCCCTACATAAGTCAATAATCCATCAAGAAAATTCAACACAACTAAGCTCCAGACATGCTTTTCCAACGGTTTATGCTGCTTACCTATCCTCATATCCTCACCTCATTTATCCCATCAGTCATATGTCCTTAGTAATGGGGTACCCACTTAACAGAATTTTTAGACAATAAAAGCAGGTATTTTGTCGTGCATTTTTTAAATACAGTGGTCGATTGAAGGGGAAATCCACAATAAAACAGACAGGCACCTTTTTAAAGTGCCTGTCTGTTTTGTTTACTCTATTCAATTTCTCTTATTTGTTTTAGGTTTACATGGATTTGAACGGCTGCTTCCGCTTTTCTTGTTGTCCAGACTCCAGCGCCCAGCTCTTTGGGTCATAAGCCGGCCCTGCTGTACGGCAAAGAGCGCCGCTTCGCCGGTCCGTCTTATGCCCGGCAGAGCTACACGGGCGCTTCCGCTTTTCCTCATTGTCCAGACTCCAGCAACCAGCCCCTCGAGTCGCTTCAGCCTTTCCAGCAATGGCAAAGAACGCCATTACCGGCAAGGCTTCCAGCGCTTGTCGGAGCTTAACGGCTGCTTCCGCTTTTCTTTAGTAAGGTGAACCCCCATTTATGTGAAGGACCTGCCCTGTTACGTAGGAGGAGTCGTCGGAGGCTAAGTAGACATAGCCCGGCGCCAATTCGTCCGGCTGTCCTGGACGGCCCATCGGCGAACTGGTACCGAAGCCTTCTACCGTTTCAGCATCAAAAGATGCAGGAATCAACGGTGTCCAGATTGGGCCTGGCGCTACACCGTTTACTCGAATTCCTTCTTTTACAAGAGAAGCGGATAAGGCACGTGTGAAGGCCAGAATCGCTCCTTTTGTAGATGAATAATCGATCAGTGTCGGCTCTCCTCGGAAAGCCGTAATGGAAGTCGTGTTGATGATGGATGCTCCCGGCTTCAAGTGATCCAGTGCTGCTTTAGTCAAATGGAACATGCTGAAAATATTGGTGCGGAATGTCCGCTCCAGCTGTTCTGCTGTAATGTCCTTCAGAGACTGCTGGACATGCTGTTCTGCCGCGTTATTGACCAGCACATCCAGTTTGCCGAATTCATCGATCACTTTTCGGATTACTTCCTGGCAAAAAGACTCATCTCCGATATCTCCGGCAATCAGCAGACAGCGTCGCCCTTCCTGCTCGACGAATTTTTTGGTCTCTTCCGCATCTTCATGTTCATCAAGATAGGCAATGGCCACATCCGCTCCTTCTTTTGCAAACGCAAGAGCTATGGCACGTCCAATTCCACTGTCTCCACCGGTGATCAACGCTGTTTTATCAGGCAGCCGGTGTGCCTTGCCGGCTAAATTTCCTTTAAAATCGGGTTTTGGATCCATTTCTGTCTCAAATCCCGGTTGCCGTTCCTGTTCCTGCGCTGGTACATTTTCTGGTTTGTTTTTCTCCATTGTCCTATCCCTCCAATTATTTTTTCAGATTGTTTTACGATTTTCCCTTATTCTTACAAACTAAACCTGGTCATAAAAAAAGCCAGCGCCTCCAACTTACAGAGGTTCTGGCTGATTCGAAAGATTTTTTTGCAGTTCAGGATGCGCTTCTTTCAGGATAGACGGGCGCATCAGATAGCTGGTCAACGCGATTAAGCAAAGGCTGCTGGCACCTACAATATATTCTGCCGGTACCACATCATACAGCAAGCCGAACAGCAGATAACCGAGCGGCATCATGGCCATCGCCATTGATTCCAAAATCCCGAAGACGCGGCCCCGATACTCTTCCTCCACATCTTTCTGCATCATGACCCCGATCGGCGTGTTGACGAACACGTTGGTGATGCCGAAAGTCAGCATGAGCAGCAGAAAATAAATTACCGTCGCTCCATACGATAAGCCAATAATTAAAGGGACGCCCATCCCTGCAAGCAACACAGACATCGCCAATATCCCCCTTTTAGCAAACTGCAAAGGAAATTTCACTTCTTTGCTGATGGAGAAATAAATGGAAGCAGCCAGCATCCCTACCGCAATCATCGCTTCAATCATTCCAAAATGGGTTGCTTCCACCTGCAATTGCTGAACTGCGATAAATGGCAGACCGATCATCAAAGATGAGAAAAAGAAGTTGATGCCGATAGCAGTTGTCACAATCACCATGATCACACGATTCGATTTCAAATACGCAAAGCCTTCTTTCATTTCCGTCAGCATGGTCTTTTTCAATTCGTCCATCGCATTTTCACCCCGAACTGTGAAGAGCTTGAAATTCATCGTCGACTCCAGCAGGACCGCAACCGCATAGGCCGCCACTTGGATCAACAGAAAGACATTCATCGACACGAATCCAAAGAGGATTCCCCCGACCACAGGCCCGCCGATTGTGGCAATCGAAATCGCTGATTGGTTAAAGCCCATCGCCCGTTGAATGCGATCGGGGTCAATAAGGTTGGCGATTGCTGAAGAAAATGTAACGCTGGTGAACATGGAACTGATGGAAAGCAATGCGGTCGTTGTGTAGATGGCCGGCAACGACAAGCCGTTCATCAGACTGAAAATCAGCAAGCCTGCAACCGAAAGCATACTGGCTATTTGAGAGAAAATCACAATGGCTTTTTTCGACTACTTATCTGCGGCATATCCTGCAAACGGTGCCATCAACGACCTCGGCAGGATGCTGCAGATCAAGTTGATCGCAAAACTGGCCGCTGAACCCGTCAATGCCAATACATATAAACTGATGCCAAATGCGTAAACCGAGCTTCCGAATGTCGAAATCAATTTGCTGGCCGTAAACGTATAGAGATGATAAGTGGCTTGTTTAATGCGCGTTGCCTCGTTCATGTTTTTCACTCCTCCAGTGAAAGTTTAATTTAATTAAACAAAATATAACATGGAGAAACTGGCAATGCAAGAGAAAGTTTAATATAATTAAACTAATGAAAGGACAGGTGAGAAAATGGCTACTTTAGGCGAACGCATCCGAAATTTACGCAAACAAAAAGGGTTGACCCTGCAAGCTTTGGCAGGTGATCAACTGACAAAAGGCATGCTGAGCTTGATTGAAAACAATAAGGCGAACCCTTCAATGGAGAGCCTTTCTTATATAGCAGATCGCTTGGAGGTGGACCGCAACGAACTGCTGGAAGACGTCCCAGCCAATGAATTGAGAAACTTGCTGGAAGAAGTTGAGCAGCTTTACACGCGGGAACTTATCAGTGATGAGCTGATTGCCAAGTACAAGGAAATTGCCGGAAAAATAAAGCCTTATTTGGAGAAGCTGCCTTTTCGCTATGAATCCGCACGGCTCCTCGATATCTACAGCCGCTGCAGCTACCATAGCAAGCAAAACGACTGGCAGGATCCACTCGCAAAAGCCGAGGAAATCTATGATAGCCTCCATATGATCAACCAAAGTGCAGACCTTCATATTTTCAGGGCAATGATGGCTTTCACGGAGCATCGTTACAAGGAAGCCCTTTCCATGATCCAAGCATCCCGCAGCCTTTTTGAAGAGCGCGCTGGTGTGTTGGATCCATTGAAGAAATTGGATTTCGATTATTATGAGTCCATCCTTTACTCGGCTGTCGGAGATGGTGAAAACTCCAAGCGGTTGATGGAAAAAGCCATCACGTTCTCCAAAGAGCAGCAATTGTTTTACCGCATCGACGCGCTCTATCGCCTTGCCGGTTTCCAGGCGGTTTTAAACGGGGATATCGAAAATAAGGATCACTATATCGCTAAGCTTCGCCTGTTCGCTGATTTTACAGACGATGAAGAAATCGGGGCTTTCGCGGATGCCATTGAAATCCATTACTTGAACTCTTTTGCACATGACTACGAAAAAGCCAACGCCCTAATCGACCAGAACCTGGAAAAGCATCAGGAAGATAAAATCTTTTTATTCGCCTTGGAAAAAGGCAAGGCCTTGTACGGACTCGGTCAGCTGAAGGAAGCGTTAGGCTGGCTGAAAAAACATACGCTGTGGGAATTTCTGCACCACCCTTATGATTTGTCGCTGCATTATGAAAAAGATGCCTATCTGGCTTTGATTTACCTGGAACTTGGTAAAAAAGAACTGGCAGTAAAACATGCCACTCTCGCCAAAGACCTGATTGAACCAATGCCGGATCTGCCGCACAAACTCTTCATCTTGAAGGTCTATGAACAAGTGACTGCATAGCAAAAGCCCGCCATCACATATGGCGGGCTTTTTCAGTCGTATGGTAGCGTTGATAAATTTCATGGAATTCGAGGAATTGCTGCCAGTCCTTTTCGAATTCCGGCTGGATGCAAGAGATTTGAAACAAATCCCGGGCTTTTAAATAGCCGCTCGCCGAATGGAGCTCAAATCCGGAAAGGTGGGCGTCCTGTGCCAAGAAACCGGTCTCTTCTTCCGCTTCAAAAGTCCGGGACGTCGGATAGCCGGCTGCGAGAGCTGGCCAGTCCTTCGTATCTTCCAAAAGTTTTCTGAAACGTTCATCCAAAAGTTTATAGCGCTCGGGATAAGCGCTCAATGCACGCTTCATGCTCTCCAACACACTTGAAGGAAACGTAAAAGGCACACCTTCAGCATAAAGACCCAAATCCAAATAGCTTGGCAGCTTGCTATCCGGCGTAATCTCGTGATGTGCAAAAACAATGGCGATTCCGCTCATCGTTCCGACCGCTTTTCCGCTCGCCGCTGTCGCCAACCAGACATCCCTCAAGGAAAATGGCAATGCACCAAAACTGCTGATGCAGTCGAGGCATAACCGGATTCCCTGTTGTGCGCAAAGATCCGCTAAGGCGCGAAAATCGTTGATTTGCCCGGTCGAAGTTTCGCCATGAACCATCAGCACCCATCCATAGTCTCCAGTTTCCAGCTGTTCTGTTGTCTTTTTAAAATTGAAAGCCTGGCCCCATGGTGCGTTATCCACCGTGTAATCCAAGCCAAGACGTTCTGCCTGGTTGACCAGCCTTCTGCCGAATTCGCCATTCACCAAAATCAGGCCTTTAGAATCCAGCCGCTTGATTTGCGCAAGCATCGCTTCATTGGCCAAGGTTCCACTTCCAGCCAGTAAGTAAGGCGTGGATTCCGCCATTTCAACGAGCAGGCGGTCGACGCCTTGTCGAACTTCATGGAAAGCCGCGGACCGATGGGAAATGGGTGACTCCTGGAACGGCGCTGCGAGCTGCTCAGTCAACGCAACAGGACCTGGCACGAACAGCCGGCGTTTTCCCTGAAGCCTTGCCGCCACAGAGTTGCTGTACTGCCGGCGGGTGGTGACCATCGGAATGAATACAGCTTCACCTGTACCCATCGGCTCGGCAAACGGACGGAAGCCTAACTGGCCATATAATTTCAATTGGCGGGTAGTGCCGGAAATGATTGCAGATTCAAAGCCCTGTTCCAGACAAAAATCGGATAATGCCCGGGCCAAAAGAAAAAAGACACGTCCATTGCGATGCGCTTTACGGACAGCCAACAGGCGGATTTCACAGACTTCCCCAATATCCTGCAAAAAATCCTCCACTTTCCCAATCTTCAGATCCAGGGAGAAAGGCCGTTCAGACCGTAGCGCAATCATCCCCACTACTTCCATTCCCGATAGGACAATCAAATACATGTTCTGCTCATGAAATCGATCGGTACGCATGCCACTGCCATCGGCCTCGTGCTGTGGAATCTCTTCGACAAAAGTTTCATAGTTCAGCCGCGCAATTTCATCGAACTCCGTTTTTGTTCGGGCAATCTTGCACCAATACACAATTGTCCGCCCCCTTCACTTCCTGAATGCATCTTCTACTAGGTAAAGACTTAAATCGATCTCAACAGGTTCCCCGAGCGCCAGCTTTGCCAGCTGGCCACCCAGATAAGGGCCCGCCGTCAGACCTGATGCCCCGAGGCCGTTCGCCGCAAAGAAGTTGGGTTGCCCGGGAACTTGGCCGATAAACGGCAGCGCGCTGGTCGTAGCTGGCCGAAAGCCGGTCGCCGCACCGGCGATTTCCGCCTTCCCGAGACCCGGAGCCGCTTCCAGTGTTTTGTCCAGAATGTGGTGCATGCCCTCTGCTGTCAGCTTGTCGTCAAAACCGGCGCCATTTTCATGCGTCGCCCCCGCAACGATCCGGCCCTCATCAAACGGGACAATATATTGTCCATAAGGCACCATAGCAACCGGCCACTTGCCGGTCTGCTGTCCTTCCGCCTGCAAATGAAGAATTTGGGCTTTTTGCGGAACAATATCGAGATCCAATCCTAAAGGTTTGAATAAGTCCGCTGCCCAGGCGCCTCCTGTCGAAATGACCCGATCCGCCAGCAAATCCTCGGCGTCTATTGTCACTCCGATGACTTGCGATTCCTCAATCAACAGTTCAGCATTGCCCACCAGTTTTTTTGCTCCCAATTTGACGGCAGCAGAAATCAACGCATCGCGGATTGCCCGGCCATCGACACGGGCAGCCCCACTGACCCATAATGACCCATACTCTTCTGTTGCAAATGGGAAAAGCTCTCTTGTTTCATCTGGAGACAACCGCTTGATATCCCCCATTTCCGGAGCATCCAATCGCCGTTCATAAGCCTTCTGCTCCATCTTATCCAGCTTGCTGTCTTCATGGATGCTGACAATGCCGACTTGCTTATAACCTGTATCCGTCTCCCCTAAAGCTTCCAGCTCCCGAATCAAGTCCGGGTAGTACTTGGCACCATTTTTCGCCAGGCCATACCAGGCTTTGTTTCTTCGCTGTGAGATCCATGGACAGACGATTCCTGCTGCCGCTCCTGTTGCCTGTCCTTTATCGCCCCGGTCAACCAACACCACCGATGCTCCTGCCTTTGCCGCATGATATGCAGCAGAGGCCCCTAATATTCCTGATCCGATAATTATCAATGATTTCATTTAAACACCCAGTTTCAAAAAGTCTCGTGTCTTCATTCTAATCGAGTCAGCGAGGAGACTCAAACCCATTTCGTGAATTTAGCAGCCACCGGATTTGAATTTCGGTTTTGGGGGTAAAGCATAGAATAGAAAGTCAGCGGAAGTCTACAGGAGGAGGAATCAGTTTTATGGAAAGAAGTTCAGCAACCGAAAGTATCTTGCCTATGACATCCATTCGAAGTGGATCAGGGATTGAGTTGACCCCCGATGTTTACTGTTATACCGTACAGATCGCAAATGTCTTCTTTATCGGAAATCCGGAAGTCAGCAATGAATGGGTATTGGTCGATGCCGGTATGCCGCATTCCACGAACAAAATTCTTAAGGCCGCGGAAAACCGCTTCGGACCCGACCACCAGTTGAAAGCGATCATTCTGACACACGGCCATTTCGACCATGTTGGCAGCCTAATCGACATCTTGGAGCAATACAAAGTTCCGGTCTATGCTCATCCGCTCGAATTCCCATACTTGACAGGCGCAACCGATTATCCACAACCCGATACTTCTGTTCAAGGCGGCATGGTAGCCAAAATGTCCGGGATTTTCCCTGTCAAAGCCATCGACATCTCTGCGCATCTTCACGAGCTGCCCTCAGATGGCAGTGTACCGGGAATGCCGGGATGGCAATGGCTTCATACGCCTGGACATTCAGAAGGCCATGTCTCGCTGTTCAGGGAGCGGGGCCGCGTCCTGATTGCCGGAGACGCTTTTGTTACAGTGAAACAGGATTCACTCTATAAAGTGCTGCGCCAGAAAAAAGCCATTCATGGGCCGCCGGTCTATTTGACAACAAACTGGCGAGCCGCCTGGGAATCGGTTTGCAAGCTGGCGGATCTTGAGCCTTCCATTGCTGCAACAGGACATGGCAAACCCGTAAAAGGAGCAGCACTGGCCAAGGGACTGGTTTCCCTGGCCGAGAACTTCCAGGAAGAAGCTGTCCCAGCGCACGGAAAATACGTTCATACCAAATAAAAGTGTTGTCCAGCAAGAAACAGCGGGTTTTACAGTCCGGTGTTTCTTGCTGGTTTTTATGTAATTTCAAATGAAGGAAAATTCAAAATACGATGTTTAGATTTATTTTAGACGGGTATACTAATTAAGCGGTCTCTGTTTACTAAGAGCCTAAGTACGATAAAAAGGAGTTGAGCTTTGATGAATAAAAAAGCATTGTTTATTTCGGATCATGGTGATCCTTTAGCGAAACTCGGTGGCAAACAAGCGGGTGGACAAAATAATTATGTAAAACAATTAGCGCTTGCATTAGAAGATAAAGGTTGGCAAGTTGATGTCGCTACGCATTGGTGCGATTCTTCAGCTCCTCAAATAGAGACATTCGGAAACACATGCCGTGTCATCAGACTTGAAGCCGGCCATAGAGGATTCGTTTCGAAAGATGAAATGTATTCCATGCTTCCAGCTTTTTATGAAGAACTGAAAACTACATTGACCCTTGATTCCTATGATATTGTTCATACGCATTATTGGCTGTCAGGCTTAATCGGCAAAAAACTGAAGAAAGACTTTGGCCTGCCATATGTGCATACCGCACACTCACTTGGATGGGCAAAAGAAAAAGCAACAGGAGTTCATGATCAGCGCCGCATCAATGCGGAAAAAGCAATTTTGAAAAACGCCGATCAGGTATTGGCTACCACCAATAACGAAAAACAATTGATCAAAACTTTTGTTGATTCTCCTTCTCCCATCAAAGTTATCCCCATCGGAGTAGACCAGGCATTCAAAGTGCGTGGCAACCGGACACATTTACGCAGAAAATTCGGCTACAATAACCCTCTCTTTGTCTTTGCCGGGAGACTGGAAGTAACCAAAGGCATTTTCACTTTATTGAGAGCTTTTCAATTGCTGGCAGAAAGAACCGACTCTTCCAATACTCCACACCTGATCATCGCAGGCGGAGATGCAGAATCCATCGATATGGAAACCAAATTGCCTAAAGACACAAAATTACGGGAAGCCCTGCGAGGCATTGAAGATCGGGTCGAGTTCCTGGGACCACAATCTCAAGACGAATTGGCTTTGTTATTCAATTCTGCAACCGCAACGATTGTACCAAGTTTCTACGAATCTTTCGGAATGGTCGCTGCAGAAGCACAGGCTTGCGGCAGTCCTGTCATCGCGTCAGACGTCGGCGGATTGAAGAACGTTGTGCAGGACGGCATTACCGGCCTATTGGTTGAAACAAAAAATGAAATCGATTTGGCAATCGCGATGGAAGTCCTATCAGCGAATACGCTGTTGACGGAACGCCTAAGCCGTCAAGCGGTAAAGATTGCACGTAAAGATTTCGACTGGGATTCCATTTCCAAACGGATAAATTCATTGTATGAGGTGATCATCGGTGCACGGAGCAACGCATTTGTTAGCAACAGATTTGGACGGGACATTGGTCGGCGATAAAAGCAGCTTAGAGGCGCTGCTGGATTTTTACGGCAGCCAGACCTATGAGGTTTCTCTGGTTTACATTACCGGGCGCCATTATCAATCCGCTTTGTCTCTTATAGAAGAAGAAAATTTACCAGTTCCCGACGTGCTGATTACAGACGTGGGAACTGGCATATACATAGGCGATCGTTTGGAGCCAGACCTGGAGTGGAGCAGACGGCTGGAAAAATCCTGGACGCCTGAAAAAATAGAGTCTATCGCGAGCGAGGTTCCGGGTCTTACCTCACAGGATTTGCCCATCACCAATCGTTGTTCGTATTTCGCTTCCGACTCTACTATTGTGGAGACTTTTCGATCAAAGTTGACCAAAGCCGGAATTCCATACAAATTGATCTACAGTGGCGGTCGGGATGTCGATATTCTTCCAGCCGAAAGCGGCAAAGGGCAGGCTCTCCAGTACATCCTGGATAAATACAAGTTGTCAGAAGCCAAGTTGTTGGTAGCCGGCGATTCCGGGAACGACGTCGAAATGTTGACGCTGGGCTTCCCTTCTGTCATTGTCGGCAATGCCCAGCCTGAGTTGCTTGAACAGCCCGAACATCCGTCCATCTACCGGGCCAAGCAGAAGTTTGCAGGCGGCATCCATGAAGCATGGAGCCATTTCCATACGGATTAACCCCCCTCCCCCTTTGAGCATGAAAAACCTGTTCAAAGGGGTTATTTTCTCTTCAAATGATGAGTTTACGGGTAATCGTTTGTTTTTTTGCCTATATGGTTTATATTTAGTAGGAAGCCGTTTTATAATCAAAAGATTTTGCGTACATAAAATCAGTTAACGTCAATCCATAACAGGAGGAAATTGAGATGAGCAAAGTTTCGAATCTACAAAAAGAGTCCTTGGTTATGCTAAAAGAAACTAGCCGGACCTTTTTCATCCCAATCAGCTTTTTGGAACCTACTTTAAAGAAGACTGTCGGCTCCGCTTATCTTTGTATGCGGGCAATTGATGAAATTGAAGACCACCCAGAGCTTGAGGACCAGATAAAGATCAACTTGCTGAGCAGCATTCAACAGATGTTGGCAACAGAGTTTGATGAGGCACGTTATTTGGAACTTGTGACTCCTTACGAACACCTCCTTCCACCTGTCACTATGCGCTTAGCTGACTGGATCAGCGTGTGCCCCGAAGAGATAAAAGGAAAAGTGATGGAATCCACCGCCATTATGGCTGGCGGCATGTCCAAATGGGTTGAAAAAGACTGGGTCATCAAAACAAAAGAAGATCTGGATGAATACACGTATTACGTAGCCGGTCTGGTCGGCACGATGCTCTCAGACATCTGGCACTGGTTTGACGGAACGGAAACTGACCCTGATCATGCCATCGCTTTCGGCCGCGGGCTGCAGGCAGTCAATATGCTGCGGAATTACGACGAAGATTTTGAGCGGGGCGTGACATTCGTACCGGAAGGCTGGACGCGTGAAGATATGTTCAACTACGCTAAAGACAATTTGGCGAAAGCCGACCTGTACGTCAAACCAATCAAGAACAAGCGAATATTGATGTTCTGTAAAGTTCCTTTGGCGTTAGCCCACAGCACATTAAAAGCATTGAAATCCGGAAAAGAAAAGATGAGCCGCCAGGAAGTGGAAGGCATCGTCGAACAATTAA
The DNA here is from genome assembly GCF_050686535.1 of Planococcus sp. SE5232. Lineage (NCBI taxonomy): Bacteria > Bacillati > Bacillota > Bacilli > Caryophanales > Caryophanaceae > Planococcus > Planococcus sp. SE5232. Next base: position 39,823 of record NZ_JBOGCP010000004.1, read on the forward strand.
AACAAGAAGAACACTTACGTTAAGATTTCCGGCCTTGATTTTACAAAGAGGCCGGATTTTTTAAATTCAAGCTCTTATTTAAGTTAGGAAAGACATTGCCCCCCCTTTTTTTTGATATTGCTGTCCATTGGAGAACATCCACTGCCTTGCATTCTATCCTTTAGCCAAACAATGGTAAAATAGAAATGCGTCTATGCATTGGATCTTTTGCAGGAAGAGGCTGTACGTTGATGCAACAATTCAATGCGAATAATCATCGGAGAAACTGGAAGAAATTGATTTTCTTGGTTCGCTTTGGTGATCGAAGATTTATAAGTTAGGAGAATTCCAATGACTGTAACCATTTTCAGTGTTTTAACAGCCGCGATCTTCATATTCAATATCGCGCTTGCAGCGGCGCTGGTTTTTCTAGAAAGACGAGATGCCTCTTCTACGTGGGCATGGCTGTTGGTCTTGTTTTTCATCCCTATTTTCGGGTTCTTCATTTATCTTCTTTTAGGAAGACAATTGCGAAAAAAAACGCTTTTCAAATGGGAAGGCAGCAGACGGATCGGGATTGAAAGCCGGATTGCACACCAAATGAATGAATTGAACGACGAGACCTTTGAGTTCAAAGATTCCAACGCCAAAAACTATACGGATCTGGTTTATCTGCATCTGCGCAATAACGGTGCTTTACTGACCCAGGATAACAGCGTTCAAATTTTTAATGATGGACGAAAAAAGTTCGATTCCCTTATCCAGGACATTGAAAATGCCACCCACCACATTCACATTCAGTACTATATTTTCCGATTGGATGAACTGGGCACCCGAATTGTCGATGCATTGACCCTCAAGGCAAAAGAAGGCATTAAGGTTCGGTTACTGTATGACGACATGGGCTCCAGAAGCTTAAGTAAACGGCATTTTAAAGGCCTTATAGAAGCCGGAGGAGAAGTCGAAACTTTCTTCCCCTCAATTTTACCAATCATTAACCCACGGCTGAATTACCGAAATCACCGGAAAATCGTCGTAATCGATGGGCAAATCGGTTATATCGGCGGCTTTAATGTTGGGGATGAGTATATTGGGCTGAGCCGGAAATTCGGTTATTGGCGGGATACGCATCTGCGCATCCAAGGCAGTGCCTTGTATCCTTTACAGACACGCTTCATCCGGGATTGGAACCAGGCTTCTACACGCCATGATATTGAATACCATGAATCGTTCTTCCCGCTAAAGCAGGAAAAAGGAAACACATCGATGCAGATTGTCTCCAGCGGACCGGATGAGGAATGGGAGCAAATCAAAGATGGTTATTTGAAGCTGATTAACTTAGCAAGAGAGTATATTTACATACAGACCCCTTACTTCATACCAGACGCCAGTTTTTACGATGCTATACGCATCGCAACTTTGTCGGGCATCGATGTGCGCATCATGATCCCCAACAAGCCCGATCATCCATTCGTCTACTGGGCAACCTACTCATACGCCGGCCAAATGTTGAGAGCTGGAGCCCGCGTCTTCATCTACGACAACGGCTTTTTGCACACCAAGATGATTGTCATCGACAATAAGGCATCCACGGTCGGTACGGCCAATATTGATGTCAGAAGCTTTAAATTGAATTTTGAAGTGAACGCCTTTATTTATGATGAAAAAGTATCCACAGATCTTGCAGAACTCTTTCACCGGGATATGAAGCTTTCAACCGAATTGACTTATATGATGTATTTAGATCGCACCCGTATGATCAAAACCAAAGAATCCATCGCCCGTTTGCTGGCACCTATTCTGTGACAAATAATAAGAACTCTCCAAGGTATTTATGTCCATAGAAAAACGTCTCCGAATAAAACCGGAGACGTTTTTTATTTTACTGAACCCCTAAATACTCTTCCAGGGTAATGCCTTTTTGATGAATATCTGCAGCAACATCTTTTCCTACGTAGCGGAAATGCCAGGACTCATGCATATAGCCCGTGATGTGTTCACTGCCTTCTGGATAACGAAGGATAAATCCGTACGCATGCGCATTGGCTGCCAACCATTTGCCACCCTTTGTATCACCAAATGAGGCAGAAGCCCAATGCTGTTCTTTTCCGGCTTCGCCGATATCAAACGCAAGACCTGTCTGGTGCTCTGAGTATCCAGGGCGTGCACTGTATCGATCCGCCGCGTCCTGGCCATCCTTTGCTGCATAGCCTTCGTATAGTTGTTTTTGCCGTGCAAAATCGCGATAGGTACTGAACGCTGATAAGTTGAGGCCATTTTCAGCCGCCGCCGCTTTCATGGTTTCAAAAGCTGCACGCGCTTCCGGCACTTCTCCCGGCGCGTATGTTGCAGGCAACGGGTGCTGCTTATTTGCCAGCAGGACGCCATTGATCACGGTCGGTGCTTCAGGCAAAGCACTGTCTGCCGGATAAATCGTCGCATCCGTTTTTTCTTCTGCAGCCGGTTCCTCTTCTACACTTGTCTCCGTTTCTTCAGGTTCAACCGGCATCGCCGCTTCCTCCTTCGGTGCTTCTGTAGCAGTTTCTTCGATTGCCACAGCTTCCGCCAATGCTCTCATGCTTTGTTCAACATTCCAGTCATGTATATAAAACCACATTGCTGCTAAAGCAGCCATAATTGCTGACAAACTGATCACCATCCATTTACGATATAACTTTTTATTAGCTTGTTTTCCTTTATCTATAAACTTCATGCCAAGGCCTTCCTTCTATCAACGTCTTTATTATTCTACCATTCTTATCGGTGAATTTCTCTCTTTAACAGGCAGCGCTTTTTTCTGTGCATTCGTCCTATTTCAAGAGTTGAAGACAACTCTTGAAACACAAACAGTCTATTTTGTCTTAAGTCATTCAGATTTCGGAATAATGGAACTATTAACCATAAATAAACTTCTTTTATATTAACTCATTACCCCCATAAGGCATACGCTTTTTACGAAAAAATAAGTATAAACGCATAAGGAGATGGAAACATTGAATCGAATATCGGAACGTGATATCCAAGCCTTAATGAATCAATTGGATACACTACTGGAAGAACGAATGAAAGAAAAGCACGAATATATAAAAACAGCGCAATCTCAATAAATGAGATCGCGCTGTTTTTTCGTCTACACTAAAATAGTCGCTAACACGACAAAAAACAATAAACCAAAAATAATGGACATGCCCAGCATCCACTTGGCTTCCCGGTGCATCCCTTGCGCCTTCATGTGGCGGTACCGGAAACTGTTTGTCAGAACGAACAATAAGGTCATGAACAAGACCGCTACTTCCAGGTAGCCGAATATCAAGCAGGTCAACGCAGTGATACTCAAAAGTGCAATTCCGATTCCTTGCAGAAGTTTCATATTCATGCAGCTATCCCCCAATAAAGAAAGCCGGCAATAACTGCCGGCTCCTTCTGTATTATTTCTTCTCTTCTACTGCTTCAAGTGCTTTTTCTGGATGGTTCGAATAGAATTTACGGCCAATGAAAGTTTGGATAATCAACAAGATCCCTCCGACTGCCCAGTAAACCGGTAAAGCTGCCATCGATGTGAATGAAATGAACATGATCATGATTGGAGAAATGTAGACGAATAGTTTCATCTGTTTTTGCTGCTGTTCAGGCATTGTCCATAAAGAAACTTTTGCCTGGAAGAAGTAAACTGCTCCAGCAATCAAGGTCATGATCACATCGGGCGACCCGAGATTAAACCAAAGGAACTCGTGGGAACGGACATCCGGTGAGTAAAGAATCGCAAAATAAAGGCCCATGATGATCGGCATTTGGATAACGACAGGCAAACAACCCATGTTCAACGGGTTCACTTCGTGCTTCTTGTAAAGCCCCATCATTTCCTGCTGCAGTTTCATCTGTTCTTCTTTATCTTTTGTTTCTTTCAAACGCTTTTGGATATCTTCCATTTCAGGGCGCATCTTATCCATTTTCACTTTCATACCTTGCTGGCGTTTATATGTGCGCAGCATGAAAGGCATCAATACTAAACGGATGATAATTGTAATGACAACAATGGCCATGCCGTAGCTGCCGCCGAACAATCCACCTAAATAATCCAACGAGAAATCAAATGGTTTAACAAAGATGGAATAGAAGAACCCTTCCTTGTTTTCAACAGCCGAACAACCACTCAATAGAACAACGGCTGTCGCCATCATCATTAATAATGTAATTTTCTTTTTCAAATTAGTCACCTTCACCTTTTTCAACTACTAAGAAGTATAACGATAAGCGCTGGAAAATTCAATCCATGGAGGGAACACTATTGGATTTTTTAAGTTTTGTGACAAAATTACGGCACCCCATTTGCTCAATCAAGATGGAAAGTAAGCAAGAAAAAAAGGAGAATTGCTTCTCCTTACTTGGCATTCGGCAACGTATAGCGGAAATACGGAATGTGTTGGCTGTCACGGAATTGCTTCGGTGTAACGGCAGTATACTTTTTAAAGATCCGTGTAAAATAACTTTGGTTACAGAAATGGAATTGCTTCGAAATATCTGAAATCCCTTTATCCGAGTGGCGAAGATAATATTGGGATTCTTCCACACGACGTACATTCAAATATTCAACAAGCGTAATGCCGGCATGTTCTCTGAAGATGCGGGATAAATGGCTTGTCGAAATGTTGAAATGCTTGGCAATTTCTTCAACTGACAAATCGCGCTCCACTTCGTCGTTGATGTAGATGACAACTTTGTTGACAGTTTGATGTCCAAAAGAAGGCTGTTTGCGTTCTGAAATAATCGACACAAAGAATTCGATCAATTCATCTGCCACAAACATGAATTCAGAATCATTCATATGCTTGTCCACTAATTCCACACACGCTGAATTGAAAGCAAATGCTTTTTTGGGCGGTACACGCATTTCGTAAAGTTTGCGTGCCATAACGGAAGATAGGATGATGTAGTAATTGCGGATAGAACGGATGATGTCTTTTTCCGAACGGAGTGAGAGCATATCAATCAATTCTCTCAAGGTCTCTTTTGCACGTTCTTTTTCAAGGTGATGAATTTCATACATCAATTGTGTTTCAATTTCAAAAAATCTATCCAATCCTTCAATTTGGTTTAAATTTTCTGTTTCGTTCATAAATATTTTCGAAATGGTTTCTTGAATGGATGGCGCTGTAATAATATTCATGGGTTCCCCGTCTTTCTTTATCCAAGTTTTTGCAGCATTCCCTCAACTATATACTGAAATACCACAAAATAATAGAGTTACGCTTCTGTTTTTGTAATTTTTTTGTGTAATTTGCTCTAGTACTTAATTCCTTTTCTTATGCCATCAGTAACATTTTAATACAAAATTTATACTATACATAACGAAATAGCTTGAAAAAGGTTTCATTTTTACTTCATAAAACTCAATTTTAACAGGAATCCAAAACAAACCCTAGAAATAAGACAGTTTGCTTTAAATTCCTGTTTGGCGATCAATTAAGGTGAGCTAAGAGAAATCAACTTTTATGCATCGCTTCAAAAAGTGGAAAAATCCCCCACTCTATTAAACCTTGTACAAAATGGCGATCTTTCAAGCTCAACTTTTATAATACAATATTTTCTCTGTTATTCATCTTTGTCTGGCGGAATAAGCGCACGGATATGGCGAGGCAGAATTTCGATGACAAAAGGCGTCATACAACCTTCATCCCCATCAATATTACAAGATAATGGTTCCGTTGTTTTTATGGAAACTTTTGTCGTATGAACCGCTTCCACTGCCGGGTCTTCTTCCAGCTTGCCTCTTAAAACTGAAGTTGCAATACGGACAAAAGCAGGCAACGCTGCATTCTTCACAATATACAGATGCAGCAAACCATCATCCGTCAGGGCTTCTGGCGCTAATTTTTCAAAACCGCCTACTGAATTTGTTAAAGCGACCAATACCAGTTTTGCTTCTCCAGACCAAACGCCGTGATCATGTTCAATTTCAAAATAAGTTTCTGTATCCGCCGTAATGGCTTTGACCCCTTCAATGAAATAAGCCAATGCCCCTAATTTCGTTTTCTGCTCCGGATCCACGTCGTATGTGGATTCCGCAATATCTCCGATTGCCAGTATATTCATGAAGAAATGTTTGCCGACTTTGGCAATATCCACCCGTTTTTCATAGCCGGTTCTAAGTGCTTCAATAGCTTCGGGCGGATCTAGGGAAATTCCTAACGCCCGCGCGAAATCATTGACGGTGCCAAGCGGAATCAAAGAAAATAAAGGCTCATGCGGCTGTTCCGCAATTCCGGACACCGCTTCGTTGATTGTTCCGTCGCCACCCATCGCTACAACAAAGTCGTATTTCTTTTCACATGCTTCAGTGGCAAAATGTGTCGCATCCTTTGCCTTTTGTGTTTCTCTTGTATCAACCTCATAACCCATTGAAGCGAGCGTTTCTTCCACCTGCCCACGATACTCGGAAGCGCGTTCTTTTCCGGCAGACGGATTCAGTATAAACATTGCTTTTTTCATCATCAGACCTCCGATGGTATAATACATCTATAATTATCTTTACTCTTGTATCAGGATGAACAAATCCACAAAAGGGTACGTTGTTTAAGAAAGTAGGAGCCATCTTGCGAATTTTCATTTATGTTATTATCTTTTTTGCTTTTTTCGACTTATTTGCCCAACTTCCCATCATGAGCACTTATGCGGTGTCATTGGGTGCCAGTCCTTTTATCGCCGGACTCGCAGTCGGCATGTATTCACTGTCGAATACCTTCGGGAATGTCATTTCCGGTATTTTTTCAGATCGAAAAGGACCTTTTGCAATTCTGGTGACCGGCTTATTGTCGACCAGTTTAACCTTGTTTACATATGCTTCAATCGACGGCCCTTATAGCTTGCTTGCTGTCCGGTTTATCCACGGGCTCGCAGCTGGCCTGACAGTTCCCGCCGCTTTCACGTACTTGGCCAATCGAACTGAATCCGCTAAACGCGGCAAAGGAGCTGCTTTATCAGGCGCTTTTGTCGGGCTTGCAGCAATTCTTGGACCAGCGTATGGTGCAATCTATACAAGCCGAAACGATGTGCCGCAGACCATGTTCCTTACCGGAACGCTGATTCTGCTGATAGGAATAGCCGCATTTTTCATCTTGCGGCAGACCACCATCAAGAAAGACAAAGCTGTCAAAGACGCCGTTTCCTTCAAGGATATCTTAAAGAACAATGGGTTGATCCGTTCTTTTTCAGGCGCTTTTTTCCTGATGTTTTCACAAGGGGTCCTAGCTTATATGCTGCCGCTGAAAGTTGAAGGACTTGGGCTGGATTCCCAGCTCAGCGGTTTGCTGCTGAGCACCTTTGGAATTTCAGCCATCTTGGTGTTCCTGCTTCCCGTCAATCGAATTTTTGACGCTGCCAAACCCATCTACACCTTGATCGCCGGTTTTACGATAATGGGGGCTTCCCTGTTCTTTTTAAGTGCCGTGACAATTGAGCCGTTGCTGTATGCCAGCATGTGCACGTATGGGTTGGGCTTTGCTCTGCTGTTTCCTTCAATCAATTCCATATTGATCGATTCAACAAGTGTTTCAACCCGCGGACGCGCCTATGGGTATTTCTATGCTTTCTTTTCCATCGGTGTTGTAGCCGGATCGAGTATTACAGGAGCTTTTGCTTTAAGCCCCAATCAAGGATTTTTCGTCAGTGGCTCTCTATTGTTGATTATCGCTTCACTAAATATATGGTCTTATAAAAAATAGTTGGCAGTAAAAAGGATGGTCCCGGACCATCCTTTTTTTATCCCGCTTTAACAGGCAGTAAGACTCCCGCTTTTATAAGCGGGAGATCACTGACCGTAAAGGATCAACCAACAATCAGTGGGGATGAAGAACCCCCCCACTGATTGATGCTTCTCTTTATAAATTATCGGTGCTTATTTTATTTTCGGGAGCAGCTGAACTTGTGTTTTCAGCTTTCTCTTTGCTGACATCGTTTGACGACAGCTTCACATCGTCCTTGTCTTTTTCATTGTCCTTTTCCTTTTGCTGCTGCTCGTTATAATATTGAACACTTGCTGAGGCTCCACCTTCTGCAACCATTTTGTTTTCACGTTTTTCCGTATTACTCAGCGTATCTGTAGTTTTCGAAGTCGGATTTCCATCTTTGTCCAGGTTTTGTGATTCCATGTAAGAATTCACCTTCACTTTCGTATCATTGAACGCCTTCGTAGCTTTTTCACGATTTTCAGGATTCTTGAAATATGCGTATGCTCCAGCAGCTAATCCTGCTAATAAGAGACCTCTTCCTCTTGCCATTTGCAGCACTCCTTCATCAATTTATATATTACTATTTATTTACCCTATTCTCTCCAAAGCTAATCCTCGATTGTATGTCAAAAGTATTACATTTAACTATTGGTAAGTTTCATGTCTACGTGCGGGATCCCATCTTCTTCGTAGCTGTCTGAGACAGCTTGGAACCCAAATGATTGATAGAACTCCTGTAAGTATACTTGGCCCTGCAATTGGATGGCTTCCGCCCGCCATTCCCCTACAATGTAATCGATGCTCCGTTCCAATAGCTGCTTCGCTAAGCCACGTCCTCTGGCATCTTCTCGTACGATGACTCTCCCAATCGAAGGCAGCTCGTATTTTACGCCAGCGGGAACCAGTCGTGCATAGGCCAATACTTCCCCATTTTCAACATAAAGCAAATGAATGGATTGCTGGTCTAAATTATCCAACTCGGGATAAGGACAATTTTGTTCAACGACAAATACATCTACCCGTAACTTCAGAACTCCGTATAATTCCCTTGCTGTAAAATCGTCGAATCGATAGGTATTCCAGTTCATATCTGACACACTCCTTTAGTTTCTATTATTCCACATTAGTGGCTATTGGACTCTTTTTTTGATATGATTGCAGAAAGAATTTCAGAGGTGATTGCATGATTCGTACCGGTACATCCGCAGATATTACATCTGTTCAGGAGATTGCCAAAGTTAGCTGGAATGATACGTACGCTGGAATCATTCCCTCTACAGTCCAAGAAAGTTTTTTAGATAAATCATATTCTACTCCTATGATGGAGATGCGTTTAAAGAGGACGATTATATTGCTTGCGGAACATGAAGGACAGCCTGTCGGGTTCGCCAATTTCACGAAAGTGGATGAAGACGGAGATGCTGAGCTGATCGCCATTTACATGAAACCTGAATTTCAACGGTCAGGCTATGGCAAACAATTATTGAACAGCGGTCTAAGCTACCTGCTTAACGGCAACCAGTTATTTGTCTATGTCGAAAGCGAAAACACCAAAGGCCGCAACTTCTATGAAGCGAACGGCTTTGAGCTACTCGAAGAATTTGAAGAATTATTTGAAGGCCACCCTTTGCAGACCGCCAAATATGTCTACCACCTGAAAACAGCTGCCTTATAGGCGGCTGTTTTTATATATTTAAAAAGAGACGTCCGAGTAGTTACAGCTCGGACGTCTCTTTTTTGATGCACATGTCTGCTTTACAGCGGACGGTAAGGGGTATCATCGTCATTGCTGCGATTACTGCGGGTTGTTGTATCATCGCGGCGCACCTCATCTTCACGGCGCACAGACTCTTCTTTGCGGCGAAGCTGATCCTCTTGATACTTGAAATCCTCATCGCGCAAATTCTGATCGTTTTGCACACGTGGTTTGCGGACAAAACACATGATTGCAGCGATGTAGAAAAGAATCGAGGTTAATGACAGCAAGCCTGCAAACAGACCGGCGACGATGAATAAGACACCGGCAATGGACGCTTTCTCGGTTTTGCGGAGATTAACTAAGGCGACAATTGCCAGAATTGTGCTTAATGCCAATAGCGCAATCAGCACCCATCCTACTACGCTGAAGCTTGAAGACATCATATCCATGACCATCTGGGCTTCTTCAGGATTTGAAAAGGCTGGATCTGCCATAATTTCATCTTCTATATACTGCTGGAATTCTGGAGTACCTTGGACATTTGCGTAACTTGCCATCGCAAACCCGATTAAGGCAATCGCTAAAACATTAAAGATGATTCCGATAATGCCGAGCACTTTTTCTCCTGCTCTATTCACTGTTTCTTGGTTCATTCAATCCACCTCTTCCTATAGTCTCTTATGAGTATACGTACAAATAAGGATTTGGTTACTTAATTACTCTGTTCCCCTAATAAAATTAATAAAACCTGTTTAAAATATGGGAAGTCGGGTATTTTAATAATAACAAAGATTTGAAAGGAGTTCTATAAAATGGAAAAAAACCTAATTTTTAGCCAAGCAGATTTCATGTATGGTGTTGGTGGAGCTTCGATTTTAACAGCTATCGTTTTCTTTATGACCAGCATCTAAAGTGGAGGTAACAAATGGTAAACTACATACTTGATAACTAGCAAAAGCAATCCACTGTAATTGAGAGCGGATTGCTTTTTATATGTTCACTTATTCAATTGGTACGAATTTTCTATATTTTGACGTCATCATATTCTTTGTAGCGGTCAAAAGCCGTTACGGCATAGGAGCACACGGGTTCCATTTTATAGCTATGTTCACGGGCGTAATCTGCTGCCTGATCCAAAAGCTTCTTGGCCATTCCCTGATTGCGCATCGACTCATCGACAAAGGTGTGTTCGATGACCATGACATTCGCCAGTTCTGTCCACGTGATTTCCGCTTTTGTCTCCCCTTGTTCTTCAAGGCGGTAGGCAAATTCATCACTGCCTAATTCAATTAATTTAAAGTCCATTCTTCCTTCTCCTCCTCTTCACTGATTGATGCTCAACGGACGAAGAGATGCTTCGATCTGAGCGCGTTTTGGCTCTAAAAATGGCGGTAGCGCAAGCTCCTCTCCCAAGCTTTCCATCGGTTCGTCCGTTGCAAAGCCCGGTTCGTCTGTTGATAATTCAAAAAGAATCCCATTAGGCTCCCGGAAATAAATTGCCTTAAAGTAATAACGGTCGACTTCACCAGAAGTCACGAATCCGTTCGAACGCAAATACTCATTCCACTTGCTGTACTCTTCGAACGTTTTTACCCGGAACGCAACATGATGGACACTGCCTCTTCCCGGACGTTCCGGCGGAAGGTCCGAACGCTCCTCTAAGTGTATTTCGCCAGCGGGACCGCCTTTTCCTGTCGAAAAGACCAAAATATCTTTTTGCCCTTCTACAGTAGACGGATATGCCCCTATTTCTTCAAATCCCATAATGTCCGTCAGAACGGCAGCCGTTTTCTCGCTTTTGCGGACTGTCAATCGGACATGCCCCAAACCGACAATCGCGAACTCTTCCGGAACTCCAGTTTTGGTCCAAGGTATTCCATAGTCAATGCCCTTGCCGTCATCAACGACCAGCATCAACCTGGAGCCTTCAAAATCCTGAAACGTCAAGGTCGGGCGGTTGAAACGCTCTTCAATTTTTCCGTGGGGAACTTCGAATTCATCAAAACGTCCAGTCCAATAATCCAAAGCTGCTTCACTTTTCACTCGGAATGCGGTATTGCTGATGCTCGAAACCCCTGGATGCGTCCGTCCAGCCATCGGAATATCGAAATACGTCATGTCAGTACCCGGAGTGCCGACCGCATCTGCATAAAACAGGTGGTAGGAAGATGGATTGTCCTGATTGACACTTTTTTTCACTAAGCGCATCCCCAGTATCCTTGTAAAAAAATCGTGGTTGGCATCGGCATTGGCGGTCAAAGCTGAAACGTGGTGAATTCCTTCTAATTTCATATAAGTTCCTCCTATTTATCTTGAATTCGAGATATTTATTTCATAGTAGCATTGTCTTTTATTCCACGCAAGCCATTGAGCTTCATAAAAAAAAGACAAGCCCTAAGTTTCGGGCTTGCCTTTTTTCGGGTTAATTCATCCAACCGCGTACTGTATCAGCCAGGTTTCTAAAGAAAGTTTTGACGCTTTCCCAAAAACCTTCATCATTGACGATGTTGCCGATTTTGTCTTCAATCGTCTTGCTCAAATCTTCCAACTGAGTTGACCACTGGGAAAAATCGATGTCAAGCTGACGGATACGGTCCATCAGATCAACCAACAATTGACGATCTTCCGGGCTTAATTCGATTTGAAGCTTGCTCAGTTGATCTTCGACAATCTGTTCCACTTCTTCACGTGATGCCGGGTTTTGCTCAGCAATCTGTTTTTTGATTTCGGTTAACAGCTCGCTGACTTTGGCATCTTCCACGCCGCCGTCCGCAAGTTCAGTCGCTACAGTCAATTCGTCATTTGCAACGTCTGTCCGTTCCGGATCCAGCTCTTCACCGTTCACTTCATAAGCTTTGTAGATTCCGACAAGTGCTGAGTGGCCGGTTACCTTTTTGGGCGCCGCAACTTCCACAGTAGCATTTTCAATTCCTGCAGTCAGCATGGCATTGGCATACATTTCAGATGTCACTTGTGTAATATTATCGGGAGTTACGATTTCAATGACCAGTCCGTTGCCTTCATCTTTGCGTGTAATTTTAGCAGACGAATACATATTGGCACGGGAATCGCCATCTTTAATGTAATTGACCAAATCCTGGCCAGTCACTTCGATTTCTTCTACATCAGCTTCCCCTGCAACATCCAGGCTTTCAGCAACAGATGCTTTTTCATCAGCCGACAGATTGCCTCCGTAAACAACGATTGGCAGGCCGAATTTTTCATTGATGCCGACATTTGCCGAACTATAGGATGGCAGGACGACAGATAGCGTAAACAGTAATGCTATGACAGTGAGTAATTTTTTCATTTTTTTATTGCCCCTTTCTTCAAATTAATACGAAATCAATTTGAAAAGGTTCCTTTATTTCGTCGACTTGGTCCATCCTTCTTCCTGGATGATCTGACGATTCTTATACAATTTGCCGAGCGCGCGCTTGAATGCCGCTTTGCTCATGCCGAAGATTTCCTGGATTTCGTCCGGTGAAGATTTATCGGTGAACGGCATCTTGCCGCCTGATTCTTCGAGATAACGCATGATTTCATCCGCGTCATCAGACAAACGTTCCTGTTTTCTTGGAAGCAACGAGCCGTTAAGTGTACCATCGTCTTTGACATCAATGATGCGGACGGTTTTTTCTTCCCCAAGGCGTGGTTCTTCATGGCGTTCTGTTTCGTGAACAAAGATCCGGTACATTTCAGGTACGGACAGCATGAAAGTCCCAACCGGCAACAAACGGTAAGCGCGTGCCTGCACATTTTGGTTAAAGGCAGTTTCAGGTGCCGGCTGCATCAATTCCAGAACTTTTTCTTCAGTTGCGAGACGCCCGTACAAATCGCCGTGGCGATCTGTACGAAGTGTCATAAAGATATGGTCGCCCTGTTTCGGCCATAATTCCATGATCTGCGGAAGATCAGCTGGCAGTAGGTAGACTTCGCGTGTGGTGCCGATATCAACTACTGCACCTTCACGTGGTGATACTTTTAATACTTTCGCCCAGCCATACTCACTTGGCAGGATATGAGGAATCATCGGTGTGGCTGAAACGCCTCCCTGACGGTTACGGTAAAGGAAAACTTCAATCTCTTCCCCGATTTCCTGGCCTTCTTCTATTTCTGATGCGTTCATCATTACTTCATCGCCTGAACCATCCGATAAGATCCATTGCGATGTTGAACGGTCTTTCACTTGCAGTACCGCTTTTAACCCTGGGTGTAAAGCCATAATTAGCTCCTCCTATTTCTCTTAACTTTCTTTTCCTTCTTTATTCAGCTGTTCCAGCTTTTCCGTAAACTCCGGGCTTTCTTCCAGCAGTTGGACCAAATCGGCAATTCGATCGATTGAATTCCAGCTCAGATGATGCTCGATTCCTTCAACATCCCCATAGATCCGCTCTTCATCTACACCGATCAACCGAAGAAATTGTTCAAGCAAGCCGTGCCGTTCCAATAGGCGTTTGCCAAGCTTCTGGCCTCTTGGCGTCAACACAAGGCCTCTGTATCGTTCGTATATCAAGTACCCGTCTTTATCCAGCTTCTGCACCATCTTGGTGACAGAAGACGGCAGCACAGATAAGGCCTCCGCAATATCCGAGACACGCGCATAACCTTTTTGCTCAATTAATGAATAGATGATTTCAATATGGTCTTCCATACTTGGAGTAGGCAAAATTCTTTCCTCCCTCACGTAGCTATGTTCAGTTTACTATACCGCCATCATTGAAACAACTGGACTTGTCGCCCCTTATAACAGTCCGTTTTTTCAGAAAGGTTTAAGCTTATTGGTGTCAGGGTAGTTATTACTATAAGCAAAATAGTTATTATTGAAAGGACAGGTGAAAAACATGGGACGTATTCTTTGGATTATCTTAGCAGTTATTATCGTAGTATGGCTAATCGGATTCTTAATGGACGTAGCAGGCGGACTAATACACATTCTTTTAATCATTGCTGCAATCGTTTTAGTTATCAACTTAGTAACTGGACGTAAAGGCGTATAGCCATAGCATTCGATGAAGAAATACAGGGTTGTTCCAAAAGCCATGATAAATGGCTGTTGGAACAACCTTTTCTTTTTGCATTTTTGCTTATCCACCCAATATAAAAAGCAGGAGAGGAAAAATCAACGATTTCCCTCTCCTGCTTTTTATTGTTTAATTTTAGCGTAGATGCATGTATCCCGAAGCTTATTGCCTACCCGGGAAACCGTATCATTGCGCAAAATTCCTTCCAGCTCGAATTTCAGGCGATTGGCGACTGCGCGGCTGCGGACATTGTCCGGATCGCAGCGGATTTCAACCCGATTGGCACCTAACTCTTCAAAAGCAAAGCGCGTAATGCGTTCCACTGCTTCCGTAACATACCCTTTGCCCTCATAGCGGCTGTCGACCCAATAGCCGATTTCAAACTTGCGTACTTCCCAGTCAATCCGGTGAAGTCCAGTAGAGCCGACGAATTGGCCAGTTTCCTTCAGGAAGAAATGCAGTCGCAAATCCTTACGCAATTTAAAATTAGCCTCGGCTTCAATCAATGTTGCCTCTGTTTCTGCAAGGTCAGGCTTTTGCTGTGCAAATGGCAGCCATGGCCGGAATGCTTCCAACGAATGCATAACAGCTTCGTAACTTGCTTGCGCATCTTCTCTTCTCGGCGCCCGGATCAGCAGACGCTCCGATTCGAACTCTTCCGGAAAATCGAGCAGCACGGGGTTAAACGGTAGCTCTTTTGTTTCTGCGACGGTATCGTCCCATAAAACCGGTGTCGTGATTCCTGCCTGCCAGTCTTCACGTGTCATGCCGTAAGTCACTGCATCATAATAACGGTTTTCCCGTGGAGAAAACCAGGCCTGGCGCAAATGGGCTTCTTTAACAAAGCCAGTCCGCTCGAAAGCCTTGCGCATCGCGAAGTTATCGTGGCGCGTATTGCCTTCCAGCCGAATTTTCTTCTCTGGCAGCGAAAAGACGAAATCAGCAACCAGTTTCAATGCTTTCGGACCATAGCCCTTGCTGCGGTAAGGATCTGCAATCCGTAGATCGAAAAGCGGGATATCATCCTGCAAATCAAAGATTTTGACTAAGCCAACTTGCTGATTTTCATCATTTTCTATCCAGAAAGTTGTCACTTGGTCTGATTTATAGCCGCCTTCTTCAATTGTTTTCTCAATCAACGCCCGCACCGGATGTTCATGGCCATGAAACGGCCACGAATTTGTTGTCATAAAATGAATCAGCTGTTCCTGCTCTTCCATTGTCCACTCTGTTAACTTCAACATAAAACCTCCAAACTTGCCTTACTTCTGAACTTTTACAAGTCGCAATGCATTCATGATTACCAATAGCGTAGCACCCATATCCGCGAAAATCGCAATCCATAAGGTCAACCAACCTGGAATGATCAATAGCAATGCGATAATCTTGAGCCCTAGCGCAAAGACGATATTTTCTTTTATTATACGCAATGTCTTTCGGCTGAGTCGAATCGTATAAGGAAGTTTCTCCAAATCATCTGCCATCAAGGCGATATCCGCCGTTTCCAGCGCTGCGTCTGTCCCCGCTCCGCCCATTGCGATGCCGATACTTGATGCAGCCAGTGCCGGCGCATCATTAATGCCATCGCCGACCATCGCCACCCGGCCATATTGTTTTTGCAGATCTTTGATTGCTGCTAATTTGTCTTCCGGCATCAGCCCTGCACGGACATCGGTTACACCGATTTCTGCTGCAATGGCTGTTGCTGTTGCTGGATGATCCCCAGTCAACATGATGGTCTGGCTGATTCCCATCGCTTTCAACTTCTGAATGATGGAAGGGCTTTCTGTTCGGATGGCATCCGCTACTGCGATGATTCCCATCAGCATCGCTTCTGAAAATACAGCGGTGACGGATTTCCCACTCTCTTGCAGTTTACGCGCTTTATCCGGAATACGTAAGCCCTTTTCTTCAGCCCAGTTTAAGCTGCCGACGTAAATGGTTTCTTCATTGACTGTCGCATAAGCGCCTTTCCCGGTAACAGAATTGAAGTTTTCAGAGGCATAGACACCTGCTGCTTCTTTCGAGATGGCTCTGGCCAATGGATGCTGCGACATGGTCTCGACAGATGCTGCCAGTTTCAGCAGTTCTTCGTCTGTTACCGCTCCTTCTGCAAGAACATCTGTCACTTCAGGATATCCTTTGGTCAGTGTGCCCGTTTTGTCAAAAGCCACCGCATTGATGCGGCCGGTTTCTTCCAGGTGAACTCCCCCTTTAATGAGGACTCCTTGACGCGCGGCATTGCCGATGGCCGTGACAATGGCAACCGGAGTCGATACGACGAGTGCACATGGGCAACCTACGACGAGAACGGCCAAGCCCTGGTAAACCCATAGTTCCCAGTTGCCGGTTACAAAGCCCGGTACCAAAGCCACGAAAAAGGCGATGGCGATGATTGCCGGCGTATAGTAGTTGGCGAACTGGTCGATGAATTTCTGGGTCGGCGCTTTTTCAGCCTGCGCTTCTTCAACGAGATGAATGATTTTCGCAATGGTGGTGTCTTCCACACGTTTCGTGACAGTGACTTCCAGTGCTCCTTCATCATTCATCGTACCCGCAAAAACTTCATCTCCAACCGTTTTGACTGCAGGAATCGACTCTCCTGTAATCGCTGCCTGATTGACGGCAGACTGCCCGCGAAGGACTGTGCCGTCCATGGCGATTTTCTGTCCCGGCTTGACGATCAGAACGTCTCCAATCCGGATGTCTTCCGTATCCATTTCGGCTAATTCACCGCCGCGCTGAATCAACGCCCGTGCCGGAGCCAGATCCATCAGGCTGCGGATCGACTGGCGTGCTTTGTTCATGGAGAAGGACTCCAATGCTTCGCTGACAGCGAAAAGGAACACGACTACAGCCCCTTCGCGCCATTCACCGATGATGACAGCCCCGATAATGGCGATGGTCATCAATGTCTTCATGTCGAACTGGAGCGTGCTGAGATTTTTCAACCCGGTCCAGAACATATGATAACCGCCTATTGCCATGGAACCGCCGAACAATGCGATGGACCAGGGATGCGTTTCACCAATTTGGAAGGAAACGATGATTCCCGCTATCAACAGCAGCAGCGAGAGAGCCGTCTCTATCGTCTGGCGTCGCTGATAGAAAGGAACGTGTTTCACTTTTTCTTTTTCAGGATAGACGCGGATATGATCGAAAGCCCCCGCTTTTTCAAGCACTTCAATCGTCACATTCCCATCAATCGTCAATTTGGAAGCACCGAAATTCAAATTGACGTTTCTTATATCGGGCAATTCTCGGACATTCTTCTCAAACTTGGCCGCACAGCTGGTGCATGATAAATTTTCAAGACGATAGGTTTTAACCATTTTCCACACCTTCTTTCGTGTGTTCGTGCGCAATTGTCACCAACTGGCGGACATGATCGTCAGACAAGGAATAATAGATTTGTTTTCCTTTGCGCTCGGACTTCGCCAAAGCCCGCTCCCGAAGGTAACGCAAATGATGGGAAGCCGTTGCTGTGGAAGACCCGATGACTGCGGCGATATCGCAGACACACATCTCTTCTTCTATAGTTAAGGCATATGCGATGTTCAATCTGGTTTCATCCGCCAGCGCTTTAAACAGGTTCGCCACCTCGCTTAAATCGGTCATGCTCTTCTGTACACGATTGACCGCTTCCGGATGGACTTTTGTCACTTCACATACTTCTTTCATGCCGGCACCTCTTTCATTCAAATAAAGATTTGATTGTTTCCTTCAGTATATAGGTCTTGGCAATTACAGTCAAACGGATATTTGAATGAAGTGTATTTACACGAATAAAAAAAGGTGATACAGTTTGAAAGTTCTTCCTTGAAAAGCTTCGTGGACGATTTGTCCACTGCGCCGGAAAGAGCAACCGGTTTATGGGATAACCACTAAATAATGCGTGTTCATTTACTATAGAAGGAAGTGGAGTTTTTTGAATACCTTACCTTATAAAGAGCAGTGGTTCGGCAATATCCGCGGGGATATCCTGGCGGGAATTGTGGTGGCACTTGCCCTGATTCCGGAAGCAATCGCTTTTTCCATCATTGCAGGAGTCGATCCGATGGTCGGCCTGTACGCTTCATTTTCCATCGCTGTCGTCATTTCCTTTGTCGGCGGCCGCCCTGCCATGATTTCAGCAGCAACTGGCGCCATGGCACTTGCGATGGTATTGCTGGTCCGTGATCACGGATTGGATTATTTACTCGCGGCAACCGTATTGACCGGTGTGCTGCAACTCATATTCGGATTGTTGAAAGTCGCCCGCTTTATGAAGTTCATCCCGCGGGCTGTCATGATTGGCTTTGTCAATTCACTGGCCATCCTGATTTTCATGGCACAGGTGCCATTTATCTTTGGCGTCAATGCCATCACTTATGTATTTGTGGGAATCACGTTGGCGATCGTCTACATTTTGCCACGTTTTTTTACGGCTATTCCGGCTCCCTTGATCGCCATCCTAGTCTTGACGGGAGTCGTCATGTACAGCGGAATGGATATGCAGAATGTCGGCAGCCTGGGCACGATTTCACAAACCTTGCCGAGCTTCTTCATTCCGAATGTACCGTTCAACTTTGAAACCCTGCAAATCATTTTCCCGACTGCACTGGCTTTGTCCATCATCGGATTGCTGGAATCCTTGTTGACTGCATCGATACTCGATGATGCGACTGAAACAGGCTCCGATAAAAACCAGGAAGCACGCGGCCAGGGAATCGCCAACATCATCACTGGATTTTTCGGCGGCATGGCAGGCTGCGCGATGATCGGCCAGTCCGGCATCAATGTCCGTTCCGGCGGTCGAGGACGTTTGTCCACCTTCACAGCCGGCGTATTCCTGATGTTCCTGATTATTGTCCTCGGCAATTGGGTCGTCCAGATACCGATGCCGGTCTTAGCTGGAATCATGGTCATGGTCTGCATCGGCACCTTTGACTGGGGTTCGTTCAAATACTTGGCGACTGCCCCGAAATCAGATGCGATCGTCATGCTATTGACTGTCGTCGTTGTCGTCTATACCCATGATTTGTCCAAGGGCGTATTCGCCGGCGTCATTTTGAGCACCATCCTGTTTGCTGCGAAGATCTCCAAAGTGGAGGTCCGCAAAGAAGGATTGGAGTCCAATGCGTCGAATAGATATACCATACACGGACAATTGTTTTTCGCATCTTCCCAGGACTTTGTTTCCGCATTCGATAAAGTGGAAGCTTCCGAAGGGATTGTGTTGGACTTTTCAGATGCGACTGTCTGGGACGATTCAGGCGTCGGCGCCATCGACCGGGTCATGAACAAACTGCAGGCGCAGGGCCAGACCGTTGAAATCACCGGGTTGAACGCCTCCAGCCAAAAGCTCGTCGACAAATTAGCGACCTATGGCACTGCAGGCAAGAGCACACATTAAGGGGGATGCTTATGTACGAGAAAATCTTAGTTGCGGCCGACGGCTCTGACCATTCAAAGCGGGCCGCTCACGAAGCGGTCAAAATGGCCAAAGCCAACCCACAAGCTTTCATCACTTTGCTGTATGTCATCGATTATGAAAAAGCGCGAACCGAAATTCTTCACGGCCAAAGCAGCGACGAAGTCCATTTGGAACGCAAAAAGCACTTGATGCCGCTCGAAGAAATCTTCCGTTCTGCCGGCGTTGATTTTGAAACCAAAACGCTGCACGGCGTACCGGGTCCGACCATCGTCAAGCATGCCAATGAAACCGGTTATGATGTCGTATTGATCGGCAGCCGCGGATTGAATGCACTCCAGGAAATGGTGCTCGGCAGCGTCAGCCATAAAGTGGCCAAACGTGTTCAAGCTCCAGTCATCATCGTCAAATAACTCCAGCCGCTCTTCGTGAATCTGCGAAGAGCGGCTGGAGTTTTGTTTATTTTCGATTTGTGGGTGTTTGCAAGGATTTGTGGGCACTTATTTGGATTTGTGAGCGTTCAGCGAGATTTATGGGCGCTTATCCGAATTTGTGGGCGTTCAGCAGGATTTGTGGGCGTTCGCAAAAAACCCTCCTGCAGCAAACACAGGAGGTACAGAAATTTAGTGCATCCAGACATAGCCCAGGCTAAATAGAGCGATTCCACTGGCTAAAGTGGCAAAGACATAAGCGGCAGCCTGTAGCCACTTAGCGTCTTCCAAATCTTTCACCACATCCAAAGCCATCGTCGAAAACGTCGTGAAAGCCCCGAGAAAACCGGTGATCCAGAAAATCGATAAGCTGCCGCTGCCGATAAACAGGCCAAGCACCAACGAACCGATGCTGTTGACCAGCCAGGTTGCGGCTTTCGGCTGCCACATCCTGCTTTCAATCAACAAGTAAAACAAGTAGCGCGTGACCGCTCCTAAAAATCCGCCAACCGCAATGCCAATCATGACTGCACCCCTCTCCGGCCAATCCACAAACCTGCGGCTGCGGCGGCAACACAAGCAACCGTCATCCCGCCTGCAAATGCCATGCCCAGCCAAATGGAGGACTCCAGGTAATGGAACCAGTCAGCAGAAAACGCGGAAAATGTCGTAAACGAGCCCAGCAGCCCCGTTGAAACCAGTAGCCTCAGCTCTGCCGACTTCCGGCTTAACCGGATGGCTGCGTGACCGATTAAAAAACTGCCGGCTATATTGACGAGCCAGAGTCCAGATCCACCTGCAGCCACCATATATATTCCCGCACGCAAAAGCGAACCGATCATTCCGCCAAATCCCACAGCCAGTATCCGCTTCATCCCCAACGCCCCGCATCTGTTTTTCTACAGTTTAACTTACTGAAAAAAATCGTGTTTGTTTTTTTAGTCTTCTGTTAATTCTTTTAAAGTCGATATGACTAAATCCGGTCGATCCAAATGTATCGAATGTCCTGCACTTTTTGCAAACTTAACTGTGCTTCTTTTCGAAAGCTTTCCTTGTTCGAGTATTAATTGCTGCCACATGTTTTCCAACATCAACAGTTCCGACTCAGGCAAACCTCTGCTTACACCTTCCTGAATTACATAGTTTTTATCGCGGCCGATAGCGACTAGTGGAATGTTGCTCAGCATACCTAATTTTTTGATCATTTTTGCATCTATTTTAAAGTTTACGAATTCAGATATCATTGCTTTGTACAAGTTTGGCTTTTGCCGAAACTGGATTAATTGCCTTTGTATATGTGAAGGCAGTTTTTTCTGGTTTTCGGCTAATTTGGGGTGAATAATTTTTCTGGTTTCTTCTTCGTTCATACTTGCATAGTTTTGAAAATCCTCTAGCCATTTATTATCAGCTGAATTCCCCCTTAAAACAGGAAGTTCAAGCTCATCCAGTCTTTCCAAATCCTCAGATGTAGAATCAATTAAGAGCAATGCTTTTACTTTTTCAGGATAGAGTTTTGAAAAATGCTGCGCGCATAAGCCCCCATAAGAATGTCCGATCAGAATGACCGGATCCACTATTTCCAACTTCTCCATTAGTTGCTTCATCTCTTCAGCATTAGCCGTTGTCGTACGTTTTTCTTCTCCAATTTCACTTTTTCCTGATCCTGGACGGTGGAACATAATAATTTTATTCGTTTTACTCAGAGCTTCTGTCACTTCAAACCATTCCTCAAACGAACAGCCCATTCCCGGCAGAATAAAGATAGGTACTCCATTTCCACCTTTTTGCACTACTTCCATTTTCCGATCATTGATGGTGATAAACTGGTTCATAGTTTTCGCTCCTTATATTGAAGAACACACAATAACCGTTTTCTTCTCACTTGTTTGTATAAATTTTTTTAAAAAATAAATCACCCAAAATCAATGATATTCAAGAGATATATCTCAGAACATTTCATACTTGGCATCTAGGAATGCTAATTTTTTTCTGTACATATCTTTTGCGTCTACATCTTCCTATTTCTATTTATTCATTATAGCCTTTAAATTATTATAGTAAATTTATATTAAAACCAAAGGAAAGATTTCTCCAGTAAGTAGGAATAATATGGAACCGAATTTAAGCATGTTTTCGGTATACTTTGAAGGTGGATTGCCCTTTTAGCTCTCTTTTTTTTTTGCAGCTGTTCATACATTTTTTTAGCACTTAAAAAAAGGAAAACTATTCATAAAAATACACTTTTACCGAAAAAAGAGAAAGAAATCGGCTTTGATTAGCCGCTTCTCTCCCTTGTGTTTAAACAACTTCCGATAATCCCTCATATGTAAACTGAAACCTGATCAGAATTTTTTCTAATTGATTTACACAAGATATTTTACGCTCTTATTTTTTTGTGAATGATGATTAGGAAAGAACTTAAAGTATTTATAAAATTTATAAAATTTGATAATATCGATTAAAATATTCAGAATTTTTAATATTTTTATATTCACACTAGTAAAAATGTGATATTATATAGGCGAAAACTCATAATATTATTAATCTTTTCTACATTCATATCAATACCTTGTACATAAACTTGATTCTTTCCTTTTTAAGTTTTACATACATAAAAACAAGTTTTTTATAGTCCTACATATTTTAAACTTCAATAAAATAAACAATTTCTTTCTAATAATTATATTTCCACCTTATTTATTCGTGGAAACATCACAGTATGGACAGAAGCACCGCTCTATGAAGAATTGGTTAGTAAGAAAAGACTTTAATTTGTCAAAGGAGGCGGAATTTAAAAACTTAAAATTGATTTCATTACTTTGGAGCCATTTTAAAAGAAATTTTGTTAAGGTTAAAAGTCTGTTCGATTTCTTTAATACCATTGAGTTTCTCACTTCTGATAGTACAGGACAGCTCCCGATTTTTAACAAAGCAATCATCTAGTGTTTGTACCATCTAAAACCATTTAAGAGCAATCGCTAAGATGTTGCTGCAAAAGATTCAGCTATCGTAAGAACAGCGAGCAGACGACAGGTATGGACAGTAGGGACTGTGCTAGAAAACTGGACACAGGTGTAACCAGGTGCACTGCTGCGCCGGTTATTATCAATGGATAACTGAAAGATATATTGACTGAAAAGGAAGTTTACATTGTAGAAAGAACAGTTGACTGTCAAAAAAATGTGTTTGGTAAATCGGTAGTATGTACAAAAACCCAACACAGGAGATGGAGACATGAAAAAAATACTTTCAATTGATGGTGGAGGAATTCGTGGGATTATCCCTGCCCTAATATTAGCCGACATCGAAAAGCAAACCGGAAAGAGCATCGCCGAACTTTTCGATTTGATTGCCGGCACATCAACAGGCGGACTCCTTGCATTAGGTCTTGTAAAACCGGATGGGAATGGAAAACCTCAATATTCTGCAGATGCACTAGCAAAGCTCTACAAAAATGAAAAAGAACGTATTTTTTCGCCTTTGAGACTGGATCGTTTTGACCACACAGTAAGCGCTTTGTTGCAAGAACGTTACGGTTCGAAAAGTTACGAAGATGTGCTTCATAACTATTTCAGTGATTTTAGGCTGTCTGATGCCTTAACAGAAGTGATCATCATGTGTTACGAAATTGAAAGACGGAAGCCATGGGTTTTTAGAAGTTGTAAAGCGAAAGATGCAAGTTACAGAGGAATAAATGAAAATGCTCGCATGAAAGATATAGCCAGGGCAACGTCAGCAGCCCCAACTTATTTCGAACCAAAAAAGATAGAAATGGATGAAAACTTTTTCTTTGTTGATGGAGGAATGTTTGCGAATAATCCAGCTATGTATGCATATGCGGAAGCTAAAACATTGTTTCCAGATGAAAAGGATTTTTTGCTGGTTTCATTAGGAACAGGCGAGTACACTCGACACATCCGGTATGAAAAAGCAAAGGATTGGGGTCTTGTGGAATAGGCTCCCAGCATATTAGACATTGTTTTCGATGGTGTAAGCAAAGCCGTTGATTACCAACTGAATCAACTTTTGCCTTTTCAAGACTGTGACAGAAGATATTATCGCTTTCAATCTCCTTTGACTTTTGCAAACGACAATTTAGACGACATTTCAGATAAAACGTTAGTGCTTTATGCAACATGGCCGAATATATGATTGATAACAACAAACAAGTGCTTCAAGAGTTATGCAGCAAGTTAAATGTATGAATAAGTAAGACAATCCGTAGCAGAAGGAAACTATAACAATGGGATTCAGTGATGCAATGAAAGCTGAGTCATTCTATTAATACAAAACAGCGAGATATAGCGTAAAAGATATTCAAGTTATATAAGAAAAGATAATTTTTTCTTCTGCTAAACCAAGCCGGTGGAATGAATCCAGAGCGAATTATGCCTTTCAGTAAAAACATCAAAACTCCTGAAAGGAGATAGGGCAATGGTAATAAAAAAGAGTGATTTTGACGGGGATGGAGTTTCCGAAATTCCAGTGACTAGTCCATGGGGGATTGGTATTTTAAAGCTTTCAGGAAATACTCTTACGGCACCGTTGATGGCACCCAATGGGACACGTTTCGGTGGCTGGCTACTTAATACTGGAGACAACCGTTTCGACTTGATGGCAGACTTCGATGGTGATCGTAAAACCGAATTACTCGTCACGAGTCCTTGGGGGATTGGCATTTTAAAACAATCAGGAAATACTTTTACGGTATCGATGATGGCACCCAATGGAACGCGTTTCGGCGGCTGGCTTCTAAGTACTGTTGATAACCGTTTCGGACCTGTAGGTGATTTTGACGGGGACGGTAAGGATGAGATCTTGGTCACTAGCCCATGGGGAATTGCAATTTTGAAGCTCTCTGGGGCTACATTTACTGTAGTTATGATAGCAGAAAACGGATCACACTTTGGCGGCTGGTTGCTTAATACCGCCGACAACCGCTTTACCCAAGTCGGGGATGTCGACGGAGATGGAAAAGATGAAATTGTGGTCACCAGCCCACGAGGAATTAGTATCTTAAAACTTTCAGGAAATGCTCTTACTGCGCTTATGATGGCGCCAAATGGAACTCGGTTCGGCGGCTGGTTACTCAATACCGTTGACAACCATATTCATGCTCTAGCAGATTTAGATGGCGATGGAAAGGAAGAAATTGTGATTACTAGCCCATGGGGAATTGGAATTCTAAAGCTTTCAGGAAATGCTCTCACTGCTCTTATGATGGCACCAAACGGAACTCGGTTCGGCGGCTGGCTATTAAACACATTAGATAATCGAGTAGGACCTGTCGCAGATTTTGACGGTGACCGACAAGACGAGCTCTTTATTTCGAGCCCATGGGGGGTCGGAATTCTCAAACTAGTAGGAAACACATTTAACGTACTGATGATAGCATCAAACGGCACTCGTTTCGGGGAATGGTTACTTAACACTGCTGACAACCACTTCGACCATCTAGCAGACTTCACTGGCGATGGTAAATTAGACATCTTGGTCACTAGCCCATGGGGAATTGGTATTTTCCGTTTCGAAGGAAACACATTTAAAGTTCCTATGATGGCACCGAACGGGAAACGCTTCGGCGGCTGGTTGCTCAACACACGTGATAATCAATTCGAACTTGGAGAGCAAACCGTCCGGCTCCATGTGAAAATTCTTACCAATCCTACCATTGCTATTGATCGTATGATCGTAGCAATGCAACAGGTTTATGAGTCAGTTGGAATCCGTGTACATCGAGTAAGCACTGAGGCACTCAACATGCCAATTCTTAATGACGTAGATGTTGGGGATTGCGTTATGGGACGTGTCACACAGGAGCAGATTCAGCTCTTTAACAATCGAAATAATGCTTGGGGTAGTGATATAGTAGTGTACTTTGTGCGCTCCACAGTACCACCGTATAATGGCTGTGCGGCACATCCTGCGAGACAGCCAGGTGCAGTGGTCGCTCAAATCGCCACCATGTGGACTTTAGCGCACGAAGTAGGACATGTCTTGGGTCTCCGACATGTCGATGATAATAATCTATTGATGACAGGTAATGGAACAAGTAATATTACTAATCCTCCGCCTAACTTAATTTCTAGGGAAGTGAATTCGATGAGGGCGAGCACAATTACCTTTGATAGTTAAGGAGGGAATTAAAGTGGTTACAAAGAAAGACATTCGCAGCTGGCTGGATGCCGAAGAAGTAGACTATACAAGAGCAAGCAGGCTCGGTCCAGAGGCCGTCCCACTTTTGATGGAGCTTGTACAGGATCCAAACCTGGGACTCGCATCAAAAGCTACTTATCTTGCAAGCCTTATTAATACTGAACAATCCATAAAAGTGTTGGAAATAGCAATGGCAAGAAATGAGCCCCTGTTGAGGGTAGCTGTCGCTTCAGGTATCCGCAATTTACCGGAAATCCAAGCGGAGAAATTATTAGATCCATTAATAGATGATCCAGATGCCGGGATTCGTAAAGTCATGCTTAAATCAGCTGCACAATTTAAATCTATAGAAGTAGAAAAGAAATTCCAGAAAATGGCCGATAAAGATTCTATGCCGTTTGTCTCCGAATTGGCTGGAAATATTGTGAAAACGATGAAAACTAAAAGACAAATCCCTTGACAACAGTTTAGGGATGGACACGTTGAACCAAGAAATGTAGCTGTGAATGAGATTTCCATGGGTCACAAAGGTTAATAAATCTAATATTGATTATTTCATATGTCACTTGGTAATAGCATGATGGACTTACTCATTAGAATATAAAAGAAATAAAAAATCTAGAATTGGGAGGTTACAAGAAACGATAGCAAACTAACTTACAATTGGAGGTGCTTTATATGCCAAATATGAAAAGAATTACGGATTTATCAAAATATGAGGGTATACTGCCCTATGATAGCGAATTGTTTGGAGTATACCAATCACTAATTGGATGGAAATCTAAAAGAATCTTTGATCGAATGAAATCTAAAAATTTTCCTCTTATAACATTAAGCAATATGTTTGAAAATAAAACGAAAGTTATGCTAAACGCTGACAGTTATATTGAAAAAGGTAGTTTAAAAGTTGGTGAATTTGCAGAAGCCAACCTAATTCCGCATAATAGCGTAATTATTCTTAAAGAAATCTACCAAAAATTACAATCGTTTGGTAAAGTTCCGCAGGATGCTGATGAATGGTCACACCTTATAAATGATGCAGTTTTAAATGACATACTCAATGATCCAGTTCGTAGCCACTATTCAGAGCTTGCATCAGACAAGAGACAAAGTATCAATGCTGCAGTAAAACTACCTAATGAATCAGATGAGGTGTTTTATCGCCGGAAGCACCATTTGATGGAAGAAGTGAGGGCGGAATTAGTAACAGCCATTG
The DNA here is from genome assembly GCF_050686535.1 of Planococcus sp. SE5232. Taxonomy (NCBI): domain Bacteria; kingdom Bacillati; phylum Bacillota; class Bacilli; order Caryophanales; family Caryophanaceae; genus Planococcus; species Planococcus sp. SE5232. Next base: position 67,468 of record NZ_JBOGCP010000004.1, read on the forward strand.
AGAAAGAAATAAAAATTGCTGGTGTTATTAAAGAATTAATTGCAAATAAACACGTTAGTGAGTTGAACAAGATTTTCTATAGAAATTTGGATTTGAATGCACAAGAAGAATACAATAAATTACTAACAAGAACACAGAACGATTTTCATGATCCCTATCTTACGTTTGATCCAACAAAAGATATTGACAATGTTAATGTGTCTCCTCTTGGTATCGTGCATTTATATCGACAATTTTTCTTTGAATTAGATACGTTCCTTGGAACACCTACTAGTCATGTTTGGTTAAGTCCTGGTTCTACAGTTGAATTAATTGAAACTAGTACGCGTAAGACAATCATTGAAAAGACAACTGAAACATTTACCGAAACTTCTAATAAAACGGAAGATACCCTAGTAAGTCAAGAGGATCTAAGTGAATCTGTTAAAGAGGAAAATAAAAACGATTTGAAATTAGGATTTACTACGACAGTAAATCAGTCTTGGGGAACAGGCAGTATGACAGCTACTGGAAATTTAAATATGGATAAGACTCAACAGTTTGCTAGAGAAACTGTTCACAAAAAAATGAGACAGCAAACGCAAAAATTGTCTACTGAGATTCGTCAAAGCTTTAAATCTACATTTAAAATTGTTACAGAAACTACAGATACTTCAAGCAAAAGGTATGTACTCAATAATTCCACAGATAAATTAATCAATTATGAATTGCGCAGAAAGATGAGACAAGTTGGCGTTCAAGTTCAAGATATTGGTACATTTTTGTGTTGGCAAACTTTTGTCGATGAGCCTGGTAATGACCTCGGTCTTGCAAATTTAATACATGTATCATCGCCGGTTGAATTAGTAGTACCAACTAATCCTGAAGAGATTCCATTGCCACCGGATCGACCTCTTTTTCACAAGGTGTATTGCTTATGGAATTATGATGAACCAAAAGCTGGATTTATAGGGGTTGGTGAATTTCACCTGCCTCCTGCGCCAGATGGGTTTGACATTTCTATAGAGCCCGAACACGTACATCTTCCTGCTACTCAACTTTCTGCTAGAGGTGAGGATTTTACAGGAGTTTGGTCATTTGGAGCCAGGTTTAAGCCTAATGGAAAAATAGAGGTTGGTGTATTGGCATATGGATTACCTGATGGCCTAGACTGGGATGAACGAGTAGACTTTGAAGTTCAGATTGAATTTAAATGTGTTCCGAATAATGACACCAGAAATAAAATTAAAGAGCTTAATAAGCAAAGACAGCAAGATGCTGAAAAGGTTGCCACCGAAGAAACCTTTAGAAAAGCTTCTGAAGTGGCTTTTAAGGATGCCAAAGAACGCATAAATATTGCTAGTAAAATTGCGAAACGCAATTTTGAAGATTTACGAGAAGAAGAACGTATTTTAGTTTACCGTAAACTTATTAGTAGTTTAATGTCTGAACTCAACTATAAACATGTAGATGGTAAACGCAGACATGTATTATCAGAATTAATAAATTCAATATTTGACATTGATAAAATGTTGTATTTCGTGGCTCCTGACTGGTGGAAACCTAGAACACAACAGCCTAGTATATTTAACGTACAGACTCGAATAAATAATCTCTCTATAGCATGGCCAGATATGAATCACAGACCAGCTAATTATATGATTACTGATGCGAGTGCACCAGCCCCTATGGGTAGTTCACTAGGGTGGCTTCTTCAGTTAGACGGAGACAATTTACGTAATACTTTTCTGAATGCTCCTTGGGTTAAAGCTGTCATTCCTATACGTCCAGGCAAGGAAAAGGCTGCACTCAAGTGGTTGCAATCGGTAAATGTTGAGGGTGCAGATGGGTTGGATGCTGAGTATGCAGCACCTGAAGAAGAATTGGACGCAATTCGAAATAAAATGGGTCTGGCTGATGAAACAGCTGTTACTCTTAAAGATGCGATTGATTTCTTATGTATGGAAGTAGCTGAAAAGCACGAAGAATCGCTTAAAGTTAAAACTTTTCCACAAGATCCTGCAATAAATGATGATGACAAAGTAAACACGACCCCTACTCAAAAAGTATTTGAGCACGGTTTTTATGCATTGCATGGAGGATTCCGTGCCCAAGTAGATGGCGGTAATCCTAACCCCGACAATTCGGAAAGAAACTTCCAAGTTTTTGACCAATGGATCGAGGTTTTACCGACGGATCAAGTAGTTCCTGTAGAAGTTGAATACGACCCCAAAACAGGAAGGGGAATTTAATTATGGAGTTGATTATAAAATATTCGAATGTGAAAGCTCAAATTTGGGATCATTTTCTTCTCAAAGATACAAAAGTGACTATAAATAAATTTAATGCCAAATTAGGGATTACTGGTAGCGATGACATACTAAAAACTAAGGATACATTTCGTTATGAATTAGAAGATACGTTCGAAGAAATTGAAATTATTATAAGTACAATGTTTCGCCACAATGGAGTAGAATATCAACTTCTAAAGATAATACAACGGTTTCTTGTAAAGAGAGAAGATAACCACATTGTTGAACTTATTCCAACACGATGGCAAAAATTGAGCTTAGAACAGAAGACGACTATTGCTAGAACCACACCTTCATTACATCCTTTACTTAATGTTAAAGGTGGAATGATTACAATTTTAATTGATTTTGTCGACATTACGAGACTTTTCAACGATATTCATGGTGATACTCCATGGTTTAGTGCTTTAAATCTGATAAAAGGTACTCAACGTCATATTCGGGTGATGGCCTCGCTTCGGGGGCATCCGTTTATTTGGTTTGTTGTGGTACCAGGTTCGGTCGCTCATATTAAGGAACTCCAACCCAATTTATTAATTTATCCTGCTGGTTTTGGTGGTATTAATTACGTTGCAGACAAAATTGAAGGAATTACAACGAATAATCATAATATGAGTGTTGGCAACATACAATGTAGTGGTGAGACATTGTTTAGTTTTTTAACCCAACCTATAACTGACCCTGATTATGATGTTTATTTGAAAGATTATCTAAAACTACAAGATCGTTTCAAATATAGACTCGGTAGAAAATTACCACCACTACATCATTTCAGAGATCTTCTTAATTATGACCCCTCTAAAGAGGGGCTTTACCCTCTAAGCTGGGATAAACCATTTGGATTTGAGCAGGCTATAGACAAACAGCAACAAATTCTTTTGATTCCACAAATTAATGGCGGCGATGGTGGAATAGCTATTCAAGAAAATTTAATGGGTCTTGTAAAAAATGTTATATATTATATTTATACGCATACCAATACGTTAACTTATGAAACTATTGATGTTAAACAGCTAATTCTTACGGGTTATAGTAATTCTGGGGGGAATATATTTACGGCTACTAAAAGAAATTTAAAAGATATTAAGGCTATTATATGTTTTGAAGTGCAATATATGAATAAGCATGATGAAAACAAGCAATTAACCCTTGGTAAAAATGTAATTCCGGCCCTATTGGCACAAGGTGGAAAAGTAATTATTGTTGGTAGGCGCAAAAATGAATGGGAATCCAAATACTTACCTGATGGAGTTTCTCATTCAAAATTAATACTTTTACCAGATGAGTCGCATTATTCTATACTAGAATATCCAGATGTATCTAAACCTTACAATCCTAGTGCGTTTCCAGTTTTAAAACGACATTATTCACGATTGCTTAAAAATAATTCAGATAATGTTATTACTAATATACTTGGATCAGAAAGCGGTGTTATTGATTTTTACAGCGTTAAAAAAGAGTTGAAAGTCGAAGAAATCATCGAGAAATTCAGAAAATCTGGGTTTAATGATGAACAAATTATTAAAATAATTTTTACTCCTAAATTAAATAATGATCATGGAGGATACTATGTGCATAATTTTATAATTTCCAGTGGGCAAGAACTTTCTGTGGATGGACAAACGATATATAAATTTTTCCATCAATCTTTAGATTTAATCACCTGAAGCATAATATATTGAACATTATTAATATGGGGCATTTGGATATTATACCGAATGCCTTTTGCTGTTTATTTGTCATTGGCGCTATTTCTAAAGTTTAATGCAGGTCTACGGTGATAATTTCCACCACTTTCTTTGATGAATTTCTCTACACCTGAATAGTTGCCTGCGCTGTTTCAGTGACCGTCTATCCAAGGAGTTAAGCTTATTGATAGGCTTCTTAAAATTCATAAAAGCTGAATTATCCTTTTTCATTTGGCAAACCAGTGAATCGAAGTAAACTTCATGTTTGTTTTGAAAATACAAGACCTTACTTTCTTTAAGCGTTATGAATAAATGAACGTATACAATATTAAACATTGCTCCTCTGAGCTTGATTGGTGGTATCTGATAGTTCAGATGAACAGTTTGGGGTTTGCTTTTGGTATAGCAGAGGAACCTATTTTCAATTAGGCTATAATAGATAAAGAAATTTAAGGAACTTAGTGACAAGCAAGAAGAGTTGATTTCTGTTTCTCAAAAAATTATTACTAATCGTAATAGGGATATAACCAATCAAAAGGACAGACAGCCTAACAAAACCGTCTGTCCTTTTACTTATAATAATAATTATTTTATAGTATCCGAACGATTTAATCGATTTGCTTCCATCCGTGATAAAATCTGTTCATTGTCCTTATTGGACAGATTAGTATAAAGAGAAGTGGTTTCGATATTGCTGTGAGCCAACTGATCCCGCAGAAAAACAATGTTGTCGCTATTGCGGATAAAGTCTGCCGCAAAGCTATGACGGAATTTGTGCGGACTCATGTCTTCACCTTGAGCAAAGGCAGCGGTGTATTTGGTCACCAGGTTCTCAATGGCACAAAAGGAGAAATGATGTGCTACGTACAGCCTCTTTTCTCCTTTTGAATACAAGTAGCTTCCGATAACCCGATGATATGTAAACTACTGCATTTCATTTTGCTAAACCTTCTACAAATGAAAGATAGGTCGCATTAAATTGTTCAGCTTCCTCTAAAAAAGGATAATGATTGCTTCGATCAAAGATGGCTAGCGTTGCATTCGGAATTGATTCTCCCATTTCTTTCGAATATTCGAGAGGGCATTGCACATCGTGCCTTCCGCAAATAATCAAGGTAGGCGTGGTAATCAGCGGTAGTTTTTTGGTTACGTCAAAAATATGTACTTCTCTGCTGAAGAAATTTAGCCGGATAGCTGACATCCCTTTACTGATATCCAATGAAAAGTACTCTTCATACTTGTCTGGGTAGTATAAAGACAGTTTGGTCCTTTGCACCTTCAAGTCTCTTTTTTTCTCTACCGACAAATTGGGGTGTTTTAAGCTTTCCATCAGTTCTTGCATTCTCGTAAAGTGGAGATGTGCCGGATTGTAAATGCAATCATTCGAAAAAGTCATATATTCCCGTGCTGCTGCGCCAACGATCACGTTGAAGCTGAGCTTCTCTGAAAAATGAATGCCATAAATAACCCCCAGCATGCCGCCGGTTGAATGTCCAGCAAATCCCCATTGATCCAGGGCTAAGGATTCACGAATCGCTTCTAAGTCCAGAATGGTCTCCAGCATGCTTAATTGATAAGGATGAACCGCCTTCTCAGAACTTCCAGCTTCTCTTAAATTGACTAGATATACCTGGTTTTTCTGGGTAAAAGACTCTGCAAAGTAATCTCCTGTTTCATTGAACTCCGAATAATGATGAGTGACGCACAAGGGAGTTCCCTCACCTTTTACAAACACTTCAAATTCTCCACGAACAGTGGTAATTAGGTTTCTTTCCCACATCATAAGATTTACCTCTTTCTCTTACCTTTAGATTATCCATTCAAAATCCGAGTTTAAAACCATACGGAACAGCCTACTGAATGTATCATTTTTTCTAGCAAGTTCAATTTCGCTTAGTTTTATGATCAAGTCATTGGAATCAGGCTTTTGAATGTAACTTACTTACTAATAAGTTACATTCAGATTTGTCGTTCATTACCTATACGATCTCTTTTATTTTTGAAGAACTCCATAACAAGAATATTAATAAATGTGTTTATCGGAACAAAAAATAGTAATGTCCCTATACCCAGTGAATCAAATAAACCTTCCGTCTGTTTATGAAAAGTTTGAACGTCCAATCTGTAAAGATAAGCCGAAGCAACCGAAAGAATAAATGCATTTACAAAAAAGGCCGCTAAAATTCTTGTCCATTTATTCGCTTTTGTTTTTATAATCCAAAGAGCTACCAGAGAAGAAACAAGTAAAGAAAATAGGATAATTCTTAGAAATACTGGCTGCACATTTACTCCTCCTAAATCATTCAGTTTCTAATCAATTTTGGGAGCCATAAAAACCCCTGTCATTGATACTAATAACAACGACAAAGGTTTACAAAAGTTTCCATCTAGTGAAAGTTATTAAATAAATTGACCCTACTTTATTGGGATTTTGAATGTAACTTAATTCACAATAAGTTACATTCACATGCTAGAGTCTGTAATCAACAATTTTTCACTTTGAGGTTGAAACAGAACTTCCTTTTCCCTTCCCAATTTAACCTTTAAATCGTTCAGTGAATTCAATGAACCCCTCCAGATTAAGATCTTCTATGTTTTTGAGATGCTCCTCATTCTTTCGAATCAACTCCATTCGAATGTCGGTATCCTTCTGGAGGATTTCGGCCAAAACGATGGCGCATCTGGCTCGATCATAAGTAGACCCCCAGAAAATGTCTGCCTCTTCGTTATCTTTGACGGCGAGTTCATAAACACTTTCCTTTGTGGTGTATTTCTCAATAACGGGAAATAATACCGATAAAATTTCCAAATAAATTCCACACATTGCAATTTTTACATCTTCCTCGTTTTCAATGGTCCATCGTTTCTGCCCTTCTCCAGTGACATTGCCAAGTTCTGCTCCGAGCGTATATGTATCTAGTTTTTTTGGAGGAGTCATGGGATGGTCAATTTCATTCAGGATATCTTCCACATCGTTAAGTCGAATTGCAAAATCCACTGTCACATCAAAATCATCGATATGGTTGATGAAGGCCAGGTGGATGCTAACTTTTCCGTCATCGGTTTTTTTGTAAAAGCTTTGGGCGGAAATCCTTTTTTTAAACCCATGATCTGCAAGTAAGTCTGCCAAGCCATGCAGCAGCATGGCTTTCAGTTTCTTTTTATCCATTGAATTTTTCTCCTTTGCCTATCCATCCTGCTTCATATTTTGGGCTGTAATTCTCGATTGAATTTGAATGTAACTTAACTGCACATAAGTTACATTCAAATCCTTGATATTCTATGTTATTTTGGTTCTTCCTTTTCTATGAGCTTCTTGCAGATATATCCGACAATGTATTCTCTCTTTGTTATTTCTTCGATGTCCTGATTTTCAACTAACTCATCTAGTGCCTGATCTATTTTTTTCCATAGCTCTGTATTTTCATATTTTTCATATGGATGTGTCATTCTACTATTTACCTTCACTTTCATTTTTGTGTCTCTTCACTATAATACTTATTTTACCATTCTTGAGTTTTATAGATAGAAGCCGATAAATTATTTCTCGCTAAAAAAGCGTTCGTAAAAGTACACATTTACGAACGCTTCAAAAAACAACTAAAAAACACAAAAAGAACGTTCGTAAAAGTATCAAAACACTTTACGAACGTTCGCGAGTTTACATAGACGTTTACAAACAATTTTTGAATCTATCTTATTGAGCCTTCAGCGTTAATGTTGATCCTTCCACTTCGTCTTCAATTTCTGTTTCGTGGAAATCGCCTTCTGCCCAATCGTCCACTTGGTTATGGAAGTAATCCGATTTCAAATGTCCGCTCAAACCAGGGCCGACAATGTGATAGGCACTCGATAAATCAGCGAGGTCCGCCACAAACCGCCAGGATGCCCCGTGATTCACATTGCCTTCTGATGTAGACGCGGCTGCTTGTACTGTAATATTGGAGCCTCCGATCGGTACAGGATCCGGGTTCAAGAATTCGGCAAAGATCGGGGACGCTCCTGCAAGTGGATGCGGGAAGGTCAATTGATGATGTTCGCCCCATGTCCAGTCGGCCAGGTCGTTTCCTTGCTCATCATCAATTTCGGCGACCGCTGCCTCGAGAGCATCCACAAGCCATTTTTCCACGCCACCGTATTCCGTTACCCACACACCTTCTTCACCAGCGAAAGCACCCCGCATCATTTCATCGGTAATGTGGTTCTTGCCTGACAGCATGTCAAAGACATCCTCCGGAAATTCCTCTGCCAATAACGTCTCAGGCAATTGTTTTATCCATTTATGGAATACCAAAGGTGCGGCCTGTTCTTGGCTGTCGACCTGATCCCACTTCTCCAGCATCGTGAGCACTTCATCATGTTCGTCAGTTTCACTGCGCACAGCTGCAATCATTTCGTCCAAAAATTCCGCTGCATACAAATTCTTCTGATCCATCTGCAAGTCCATCATATCCTGTGCCGTCAACTCGTCCGATGCCTCCAAAACTTCGGCAATCCGTTCGTAGCGATATGGCTGCGCCCAGAAATCGGTGATGTGATACGGATAGGAATCATCGATGACTTCATTGTTCGCAGTGGCAATGAACCCGCTTTCCGGATTGACTGACCGCGGCAATTCATCAAAAGGCACATAGCCCTCCCACCCATATTCCGCCGAATCTCCCGGAACCGGCAGCTGGCCATCTCCGGATTTGCGGATTGGGATGCGGCCATTGGCTTTATAGGCGATGGTTCCATCAGTGGAGGCAAAGACAAAGTTCTGCGCAGGCGCCTGGAAGTCCTCCAGCGCCAATTCGAATTCTTTCCAATTGGATGCTTTATTGAAATTCAGGACTGCCTGCAGCTCTAAAGTCGGCTCGAGAGCCGTCCATTGCATCGAAAACACGGCTCCCGGCTCTTCTTCATCGTATAAGACGTTCGAAACGACAGGGCCATGCCTCGTCACCAGTACTTCAAAGTCTTCCGTTTCTCCGTCCTTGACCTTGATCGGCTCTTCTCTTACCTCTGCCTGTTCCCATTCACCTTCATACCGGAATTGTGTCGGATCTTCCGGATTTGGGGTTTCGATATAGAGATCCTGAACGTCTGGCCCCACATTGGTGACGCCCCACGCGATTTCTTCGTTATGGCCGAGGATGATTCCTGGAATGCCGGCAAAAATGACGCCGCTGACATTTTGTTCAGGGGATTCCAAATGCATCTGATACCAGATGGACGGTGTACTGAGCCCGAGATGCGGATCGTCCGCAAGCAGTGGTTTGCCGCTCGCCGTTTTGTCTCCTGCCACCACCCAGTTGTTGCTGCCATTAAATTCAGGCGGAATGACAGAAGCATCAAACTCACCGGCCACTTGGACGGGCTGCTTTTTGTTCGCCGCCAAAATCGCCGGCGCCGTTTCCGGATATTCGATAAACAGCTCACGGGCCTTGTCTTCAGGAAATTCATTTAATGCCCAGTGGCGGACGGCAAGTGTATTCCAATGCCCCCCAAGGTCATAAGCCATAAACTTTCCGATCGTCAAAGAGTCGACAGGCGTCCATTCGGTAGGCTCGTATCCGAGCAAAGCGAATTCGAAGCTGAGGCCGCCATTTTCTTTCGCTTCTTCCATATAGGTATTGACGCCTTCTGCGTACCATTCCAGAACTTGCTTGGCTTCCGCGTCATAGCCATCCCACGATTTTTCAGCAGCATTCCGCAAACTGAAGGTCCGGAAAAACTTATCGGTATCGAGCGCATCCGCTCCAATCACTTCCGCCAATTGCCCGCTGGCCTGCCTACGGGATAAATCCATTTGGAACATGCGATCCTGCGCCTGTACATATCCTTGTGCCCGGTAAAGGTCGGCATCTGTGTCCGCCTGTATATGCGGAACCCCGATGTCGTCACGGATGACGGTAACATCGCTGTCCAGTATCGCAACTGCCGCTTCTCCTTCAATGAGCGGTTTGGACTTCCCTATGTAAACGTTTACAAAAATCAATCCAGCAACCGCAACTGTGACAAGAACACCCAGTACAGCCAGAAGCCATTTCAACCACCTTTTATTTTTCACTTTTCCCCTCATGGTCTTGCCCCCTTTTTCCTAATGATGTTTATTCGACTGGCGAAGGATAAATCCCTTTTTTGAGAATAAAATAATCCCTCTGCCGCTTCCATCCGCATAAAAAAAGATGCCCCAGAGCTGGGACATCTTTCTGATTAAACTTGGTCTTCTCCTACAATCTTTACTTCAAGCTCTAAATCAATTCCGAACTTCTCCTGGACCGCCGCTTTGACCATCTCGATTGTCTGGATATAATCATTCGCGGATGCATTGTTTTTATTGACGATAAATCCAGCGTGTTTAGTGGAGACTTCCGCTCCGCCAAATCCGCGTCCCTGCAAACCGCTGTCCTGAATCAATTTACCGGCGAAATTACCAGGCGGACGTTTGAAGACACTTCCTGCAGAAGGAAATTCCAAAGGCTGTTTCGTTTCACGCTGATAAGTCAGTTCACTCATTTTCGCATCAATGACTGTTTGTTTGCCGACTTCCAACTCAAACTCTGCCGACAAGACGTAGAAGCCTTTTTTGGTGATGATGCTCTTGCGATAGCCGAGCTCCAAATCTTCTTTGGATAAAATCAGTTTCTCTCCTTCTTTCGAAAGAACTGTCGCTTGTATAATGATGTCTTTAATTTCTCCGCCATAAGCGCCAGCATTCATCGCCATGGCTCCACCGATGGAACCTGGGATTCCACAAGCGAACTCAAATCCGGTCAGTTGTTTCGCTGCAACAGTTTTCGAGACTTTCTTGATGTTCGCCCCGCCTTGCGCATAAACTCTCGTCCCTTCTATTTGAATCGCCTGCAAGCTCTTCAAAGTTAGGACGATTCCACGGAATCCTCCGTCACGAACGACCATATTGGACCCATTCCCAAGAAGCAGCAATGGTATATTGTTTTCATATGCGTATTTAACTGTATATGCAGTTTCATCTTCAGTAGTCGGTGTCACAAAAATATCAGCTGGCCCACCCATTTTAGTTAATGTATGAAGGTGTAGCGGTTCATCCATTTTGACGTGATCATCGGTTAAAAAACCGCGCAAATCCGTCAGCCATTGTTCTTTCGTCATTCAAAGCAAATCCCTTCTAAACTTTTAACTTCTACTAGTATCCGATTTTCATCCCGATTTGACAAGCAATATAACGTTCTTCGGTACAAAAGTCCAATAAATTATTATCTCGAATTCGAGAATTATTAATTAATAACTATTGACATCGAGATTTCATCTTGTTATATTAGGTGCAGAACAACATATCTAGGAGGAATTTAACATGAAAAAATGGACAGTAGACACAGCACACTCGGAAGTCGGATTCTCAGTAAAACACATGATGATTTCAAAAGTAAAAGGCTCTTTCTCATCATACGAAGCAACCGTTGAAGCAAATGAAGAAGATCTGCAAGGCGCATTGATCGACTTCAAAATCGACGTAGCAAGCATCAATACGAATAACACAGACCGCGACAATCACCTTCGCTCTGCTGATTTCTTTGACGCTGAGCAATTCCCATACATCACATTCAAAGCGAATGATATCGTTAAAAAAGGCGACGAGTACGAATTGACTGGCGACCTGACGATGAAAGGCGTTACCCGTCCTACTACGTTTGAAGTGGAGTACGGCGGCAAAGCAACAAACCCATGGGGCGTTGAAGTCGTTGCATTCAATGTAGAAGGCAAAGTAAACCGTAAAGATTTCGGCCTTACATGGAACCAGGCACTTGAAACAGGCGGCGTAATGGTCGGCGAAGACATCAAAATCACTTTGGAATTAGAAGGCAACCCAGCTTAATCAAGAAAAGTGGAAATGGCTGTACTATCAGCCAACAAGAAATTCAAAAAAGCAGTGCGAGGGAAAATCCTCGCACTGCTTTTTTCAGTATTATGAAAGCTTAATTTCTGCGCCTTTATTGTCCAGCTCCAGCTGCCAGATTCTAGGGTCATAAGTCGCTCCAGGTGTCTAGTTCAGTGCCTAGCTCTTCGGGATGTAAGCCGATCCGGCTGTGCGGCTGAAAACATGCCGCTTCGCCAGCTCATCTTACACCTGTCAGAGCTGAACAGGCACTTCTACTTTTCTTATTGTCCAGCTTCAGCTGCCAGATTCTAGGCTCATAAGTCACTCCAGCTATGCGGTTGAGGAAACACCGCTTCGCCGGAGCGTCTTATGCCCGTCAAATCTAAACGGCAGCTTCCGCATTTCAAAATTCCTGTTCTATCTTCTTCAACGGTTTAACAGCCGGACCATTCAACACTTCTCCGGTATGGGAGAAACGGGAACCGTGGCATGGACAGTCCCAGGAACGCTCTGCGTCATTCCAGTTAACTTCGCATCCCATGTGGGTGCAGGTCGTATCGACCAGATGCACCTGTCCATATTCATCGCGATAACCGCCAGCTTTCTTCTTGCCGACTTTGACCAATGAACCTTCGTCTTTGCCAAGATCATCGACTGTTTTGGAAGCCCTTTTCAGTTTTCCTTTGACCAATTCCTTGGCAACCGATGCGTTGTCTTTCGCAAAACTTGCGGCATCCACCGCCTTCATTTTCGAACGGGTCGGACTGAAGACTGGGGCATAACGATTTTCCTTGCCCAAAATCTGATCTGTCAGCATCATTCCGGCTAATGCCCCATTCGACATTCCCCATTTATGGAAACCGGTAGCCACCAGGATATTGTCATATCCTGCAGTGATGGTCCCGATGTAAGGGATTTGATCGAGCGTTGTCATGTCCTGTGCAGACCAGCGATACGGAATTTCCTGAATACCGAAATGCTCGTCTCCGAATTTCTCAAGATTATGGTAATGTTCCATTGTTTCTTTCGAACTCTTGCCCGTCGGATGGTCATCGCCGCCGATCAGCAGCAGCTTTTCTCCGTTTTCATCTGTTGCATAGCGCAAGGAACGGGAAGGCATATCCCCACTGATGTACATATCATTCGGAATCTTGCTGTTCACTTTGGCCGCAATGATATACGAACGGGTGACAGAGAGACGGGAAAAGTACATCCCGTCAAAATCATTGAATGGATAATGCGTCGCCACAATGACTTTATTGCACGATAAATGCGAAAGATTTTCAGTTTGGATAACCGGATCATTTTTACTGAGGATTTTCATCGCACGGGTTTTTTCATAAATCGTACCGCCCAATCGCTCAATCTCCTTTACCAGCCCTGCCAGGAATTTCACCGGATGAAACTGCGCCTGGTTGCGCATGACCACCGCTTCTTTCACCTGGAACGGCAATTCGACTTCATCTTTCGCCAACTCGCCGTCAATGCCCAGTTGCTGATAGGTCTCCGCCTCTTTTTCCACCAACTTCGCCCCTACCACAGTATTCGCATAGACAAATGCATTATGATGCGAAAAGTCACAATCGATGCCAAGCTCTTCGGCAGTTTCTTCAATGAACTTTAAGCCATCCATATTCGCCTGGTAATACAGCTTCGCCTGCTCTTCTCCCACAAGCTTGACCAGCGGATAATAAAACAACCCGTGTTGCGCCGTAATTTTGGCAGTCGTATAGCCTGTCACCCCATCCACTAATTTTCCGGCATCAATCAAGGTTACTTTTTTTCCGGCTTTGGCCAATAGGTAGGCACTGATGATCCCAACCATCCCTCCACCAACAACCGCAATATCTGTCGACTCATTTGCCTGTAAAGCGGGATAACTTGGAATATCTTTGTATTCTCTCCAATATGACTTCTGCACTTCTGGAACCCGACTCACGTTATCACTTTGCACCATGCCGTTCCTCCTCATAGAAAGCTTTTAGTAAATGTCTACCCCCATAGAAAAATCCTAATCAATATAATGGATTACCAGCGAAATTTTCCAGTTATTTGGACATACAGTCCAAAATGGCTGAAATACTGTCCAAATCCCAGAAATACTGTCCAATCCAGGTAGTTTACTTTCCAATCCGGCACATTTTCTGTCGAAACGCCTTTTAAAGCAAAAAAAGGACCGCCCTTTAAGGGGCAGTCCTCTGTGAGAAACTTATGCGTATACTTTTACTAATGAATTTGCAGATTGCTCGACGCGTTTCATGCCATCAGCAATGATTTCTTCAGCGCGATCAGGGTACATATTATGTCCTTCGATGATAACTTCTTCAATATCAGTAATACCGAAGAAGTCCATGATCAACCGGATATAGTTGACGCTCATTTCAGCAGGAGCCATTTCAGGTGTTGAGTAAACTCCGCCGCGCGCGTTCAAGATGATGACTTTTTTCTCAGGAACAAGACCGACTGGGCCTTCAGCTGTATATTTGAACGTAACGCCTGCACGGTAAACGTAATCGATGAACGTCTGTAACGGTGCAGGAATTGTTTTATTCCATAATGGGAAGGCGAATACAACAACGTCAGCATCCATAAATGCATCCATAGCTTTGTTGGCAGCAGTCAAAATGCGTTGTTCCAACTCAGTCATTTCTTCAGCCTGCGCTGATTTTTGCATAGCATCAAAGAAATCCTGGCCGAAATACGGCATATCTTCTTTGAATACATCGAAAGTGTTGACGTTAAGCTCTGTACCCATGCCGATTGAATCCATGAATACTTCGTACATCTTGCTTGAAACCCCTTCAGATGCAGGGCGGTTATTTGCTTTTACTACTAAAACGTTAGTCATTAGGTTAAAACTCCTTCTTCAATTATATTAAAATTATTTATCTCAAATTAAAAGCACTTTCTTATCATAAGAAAAGGCAGAGTATAAGTCAATTACTCTGCCTCGGACTTATACTCCGTCACAGGAATCCCCTGTGCAATAACTGGTTTTCTTCTTCCCCATCGGCTTAAGCTTTGGGCGGATGCCTTCTTCTTCAGCAATCTGCTCCAATGCTTCCACAAATGCATCCAACGGCTGTGCACCGGAAAGCGCATATTTGCGGTTGACTACAAAAAACGGTACACCTTGTACACCAATTTGGCCGGCTTCAGCGATATCAACCTGGACCTGTGCCATAAATTGATCCGATTCCAATACTTGCTTCGCTTCATCGCGAGGCAAACCGACCGCTTCTGCAATGGTCAATAAAATATCATGACTGCCAACATTTTTCGCTTCTACAAAATACTGGTGCATAAGCTGTTCAGTCAGTTCTGCATCCTTGTTTTTAGTTTCAGCCCATTTCACCAAACGATGAGCAGCCAAGGTATTGGCTTCCACCATGTTATCGAAATCATATTCCAAACCAACCGAGCGGGCATGCTGCGCCACTCCCTTAGTCATCTCTTTCGCCTGTTCCACTGTTTGCCCCAATTTCTTCGCTAAACTTTCATACGTCGGGACAGTAGAATCAATGGGCGTATTCGGATCCAGTTGATAGGCCTTAAACGAAATCTCCGCCTGGCTTTCAAAACCTGATTGAACCAATGCCTGTTCCAAAGTTCGCTTGCCTATATAACAGAATGGGCACACATAATCTGACCAAACTTCAATTTTCATATTATCCACCTCGCCATTAACTATAGCAACGAAAACAACAGCGCTCAATTTTTTTGCCTGTAGAAGGAAAAGCGGAGGCGCCCGTGTAGCTATGCCGGGCATAAGACAGACCAGCAGTGTGGCGCTTTTTGCCACGCCGCTGGGTTGACTTATGACCCGAAGAGCTAGGCACTTGCAACTGGACAACAAGAAAAGCGCAGGCGCCTGTCCTGAATCGACGGGCTTAAGGCCGATCGTCGAAGCGGCGCTTTTTGTCGCATAGACGGAATGACTTAAGACCCCGAGATTCAAGGGGCCGAAGCTGGACACAAAAAAACTGACTCCCAAGAGGGAATCAGCTTAATGCTTCTGTAATGACTGGTACAATCTGCTTTTTGCGTGATACGACGCCCGGCAACAGGACACGGTTATCAACTACGCTTGATTTAAAGGCGCTTTCGATGATGCCGGCTCTTTGGCCAAGAACGATGGCGACTGAATTATTGTTGAGGATATCGGTAACAGCAAATACGAAAAGATCGAGTTTTTTAGCAGAGATGGTATCAGCCATCAATACTTCAAGTTCTTTTTGGCGAATCATGACTTCCTCTACATCGATCGCATTGACTTGCGCAACTTCAAATCGGTGCTCGCCTGCTTCGAACTCTTTCGAATCCAATGAAATCAGGTCTTCCAATGTTTTATTGCTCAAATCGGCTCCAGCTTTCAATAGATCAAGGCCATAGCTTTGCGCATCCACATCCGCGATTTCCGCCAATTCAGCAGCAGCTTTCACATCTTGGTCTGTGCAGGTCGGTGATTTGAAAAGAAGAGAATCCGAAATAATAGCAGAAAGCATCAAACCTGCAATGTTCGGTGGTACTTCTATGCCGTTTTCTTTAAACAGCTTTAAGATGATGGTCGTCGTGCACCCAACCGGTTCCGCACGGAAGTATAACGGATCGGTCGTTTCAAAGTTGGCGATACGGTGATGGTCCACCACTTCAATCACTTGGACCTCGTTGATGTCTTCAGCACTTTGCTGGCGTTCGTTGTGATCCACCAGAATCACTTGTTCGGCTTCTTTGGCAACATGCGTCACCAATCTTGGCTGGTCGAATTTGAAAGTCTCCAAAGCGAATATGGTTTCGTTGTTCACTTCACCTAAGCGGATCGGTTCAGCAACCATGCCCATTTCATTTTTTAAATAGGCATATGAAATGGCCGAACAAATTGAATCGGTGTCCGGATTTTTGTGACCCAATACTAAAACATTTGACATGAATGATAGCCTCCTGGATAACTTAGTTTCTGTGCTTATTCTATCACAAGTACCCCAATTGAAAAAACCAAACTCCAAGAACCAAATAAATAAAACTAAAGATGGGTAAGTTTATAGAATTATCAGTATTTTTAAAATTCATTGTGTACTTTAGCATATGCGAATGGTATAATATGACTAACTAATTCAAAGTTAGGTGGAAGGAAGAGATGTCTGTGACTATTTTACTGGAAAAGAAATACATTCCTCTGGCTGATTATTTCTCCGGAGCGACGAATTCTTCAATAAAGTTAACATTTTCCGAAATTGAACAAATCATGGGACAGAATTTGCCTAATGCTGCCTACTTAAACAAAAGTTGGTGGAAAAAGACAAAAGCGCCGGCCAAACATTTTCACGCGTGGGTGGATGCCGGTTATTTCGTCAGCGATGTTGAACCAGATCGCTTTGTTGTCTTCGAGAGAGCGGATCTTTCAAATGGAAAAGGTTCGGCTAACGATGACGAAGACCAGGACATTTTATTGATCCGAACTGCAGAGCATGGGGACGCACGCTCCCTGGCCGCTTTACAGAAAACAGTGGAATCCGAATCTGACTTTATGCTATACGCTAAAGATGAACGGACCCAATCCACACAGAAAGTCCGAAAGCAAATCATCGAATGGAAACAAAGTGGCCATTCGACCATCATCATCGCCATCCTCAATGGCCAGCATGTCGGTTATTTGATGATTATGGGCAATGCAGCCAAACGGGCCGCTCACCGTGCCTCGATTGACCTCGGTCTCCAAAAGGATGCACAAGGCAAAGGAATCGCAAAATCCCTGCTCCAAAAAGCAGAGGAATGGTCCAAGGAAAAGGGCATCACCCGACTGGAATTGACGGTCGTCGAAGAAAATGAACCTGCCCGCAAATTATATGAAAAGGCCGGGTTCGAATCTGAAGGCATCCGACAAAAGTCCATGATGATTAACGACGAACCCCATAACGAAATTTACTTGGCCAAGTTTCTGGATTAGAAAAGCGCATCACACATTTTCATAACCCAGACAAAAAAGGAGCATACCACTGGCATGCTCCTTTTTTGTCGATTTAATTTAAAATTGTCAGCCATAAGTACAAGCCGGTCAAGGTGATGAACAAAGTCGGAACCGTCAGGATGATACCGATTTTGAAATAATAACCCCATGTAATTTCTACGCCTTTCACCTTCAGTACGTGCAGCCACAATAAAGTCGCCAGTGAACCGATCGGCGTGATTTTCGGCCCTAAATCTGACCCAATCACATTGGCGTAGATTAACGCCTCCCTCACAACTCCAGTTGTCTCGGTTTCCGCGATAGCCAAGGCATCAATCATGACAGTCGGCATATTGTTCATAACAGACGACAGAATTGCTGCGATGAAGCCCATTCCAATGGTGGCTGAATATAAACCATGGCTTGCTGTCCATTCAATTGCTGTTGCCAGCACCGATGTCAGCCCCACATTTCTCAAACCATACACCACGACATACATGCCGATGGAGAAAAAGACGATGGCCCAAGGCGCCCCTCTTAAAACAGTCATTGTTTCAACTGATTTACTTCTTCGTGCAATCGCCAGGAAGATGATGGCGACCGATCCAGCGATAAAGGAAACTGGAATATTCAATGCTTCGCTGCTGAAATAACCAATCAGCAAAATCACCAGTACTGCCCACGACAAACGAAAAATCTTGATATCTTTTATTGCCGATGCCGGCGTTTTCAAGACACTGTCATCAAAATGTTTCGGAATATCTTTCCGGAAATACAGGTACAATACCAGCATACTTGCCGCGATGCTGAACAAGTTCGGTACAGCCATGCGGATTGCGTATTCGGTAAAGCCGATGCCGAAGAAATCTGCAGAGACAATATTGACCAGGTTGCTGACTACAAAAGGCAGTGACGCCGTATCAGCGATAAATCCACAAGCCATGATAAAGGGTAAAATCATTGCGTCTTTGAATTTCAGTGCCCGGACCATCGCCAAAACAATCGGCGTCAAGATCAATGCCGCCCCGTCATTCGCAAACAACGCCGCTACGACTGCCCCCAGCATGATGACCAGGAAGAACATCCGCAATCCACTGCCTTTGGCAAAACGCGCCATATGTAAAGCGGCCCATTCGAAAAAGCCGATTTCATCCAAAATCAATGAAATGATGATCAATGCAACAAATGTCAATGTCGCATTCCAGACAATGCCGGTCACGTCCCAGACATCGCCGAAATCAACAACCCCAAACAGCAACGCAACAACTGCCCCCGCAATGGCGGACCAGCCGATCGACAAGCCTCTCGGCTGCCAAATAACAAATATCAATGTGACGATAAAAATAAAACTCGCTAAAAATACATCCACGTTCATCCAACTCCCTATTCACAATTCACTTTTTTCCCTTCCGCAATCAAGCGGCCAATTGAGCGGCGAGGTTCCGGCAATAGATCCAATAAATGAATCAACACCGAGTACTGCATATGCTGCGTGTTCAAGGACCAAATCGTCCAACGTCCGCGCTTTTCTTCCCAAACCAGTCCAGCATGTTTCAATTTGCGCATATGCTGGCTGATGGCCGGCTGCGTCATTTCCAGAAGATCTGTGAATTCACAGATGCATAAAGCCTCTTTGGCCAGGAATTTTAAAATCAGCAATCTTTTCTGATCACCAATTGCTTTTAAATACGTCTCCATTTGATCATATTCCATATCTTCACCTTCTTTTACAGCACTTCACCCATTATATAAGCAACCACTTATGTATTCAAGAGAGAATGTGAAAACCTCGAACTATTGCTCCTCAAAACCTTCATCCGTAATTTCTCACACAAAAAAACCCGAACCAGCAATGCTGATTCGGGTTCTGCTCTTTATTACGCGAGTTGCTCAAGGACACGCAATGATTCACGGTTAAACGCCGGGATATCATCCGGCTGGCGGCTGGTGACCAATTGGTCCTGGCACACGGCCACTTCTTCGTCCACTACAGTGGCGCCAGCATATTCCATATCGACTTGAATCGACTTATAGCCTGTGGCTTTGCGGCCTTCCAATGCTTTCGCCGTAATCAATAATTGAGGTCCATGACAAATGGCAAAGACAGGTTTTTTCGCATCCATGAAAGCTTTTGTAAACTCTACAAAACGATCATCAGCACGCAATTGATCCGGAGAAAATCCTCCCGGCAGGAACAAAGCATCATAATCATCGGCGCTGACTTCGTCAATGCCTTTATCGATGGTGACAACCGCTTCTCCCTGTTTGCCGGTAACTTCTTTGCCTGCTTCTTTTTCGATAGTGAAAACTTCGTGACCTGCATCATTAAATGCTTTCGACGGATCAGTATATTCCACATCTTCGAACATGTCTGTAATCAACGTTGCAATTTTTGCCACTATCTTCCACTCCTTCTGTTTAATCATTCCCTTTCAGTATTCCACAAAAAAACGGGATTAAACACCGAACTAGCGAAATTTCGAGACAAATGGATTTTCCGACTCCCAAAAACGATAAGGATAATGAACCGCTTCGAGTGAATTTCCGATCCCTACCCGCGGTCCGACCGATACGGCATGGACGGGGTCTCCCTCGGCGATATAAAGCGGTTTCTCCGTAAAATGGTGGCCATAATGATCCATCGTGATGGCCATCGCTTTGGTCAGCTTCCCTGGTCCACTGGTCCACTGTTTAATCGGCATATGCTTACCGCGCAGTTCAGCCATCAGGTCTATGCCTTCCACCGGTTCGACTGCACGGATTAAAATCGCCCGCGGGGTGTCTTCCGGCCCGCTGACGACATTGATCAATGTGTGGGTATGCATTTGATAAGTATAAGCGAGTCCGGGTTTTCCGAACATGATTTCTGTACGCTTCGTGCGCCGATTGCCAAAGCTGTGGGCAGCGCGATCTTCCGCACCCATATAGGCTTCCGTTTCTACGATGCGCCCCGCAACGATGCCGTCCGGCAATTCATGGACCAGGATCTGGCCCAGCAGACTGCGGGACAGTTCCAGTGTCGGAGCATCGAAAAAATCAGCAGAGACTGGTGTAAACATAAAATCCCCTCCTGCCTCTATTATATCGAATGGGAGGCAGTCACTGCATGGATAAGCGGTTCGATTTCCTGAATTCTGTCGTCGTTGAAAGCTTCGACGATCGCACTTCCCACAATAAATCCATCCACATCATCCCGCAGCATCTCGACGTGGCTGCTCTTCGAAATTCCGAAGCCGGCATAAACCGGAACCGGGCTTTTCTCCCGGACTTTGCGCATGAACCCTTTCACTTCTTCCGACATTTCATCGCGTGAACCGGTTATGCCTTTGACGGTTACAGCGTAAACGAAGCCTTCCGCTTCGCTTAAAATATCGTTCAGCCGGGCATCAGTCGTCGTCAACGTCACCAACTGGATCAACTTGATGCCTTCCTTATCGACATAAGGCTGCACAAGCTGCTTGTGTTCAAAGGGAAGATCCGGGATGATGACGCCTGAAACGCCAGCTTTGCCGCATTCAGTAGCAAAACGTTCCACCCCGAATTTCAGCACCGGATTCAAATACGTCATCACCAGCAAAGGAATCTCAACCTGAAAAGTCCAACTCTGCAGTTCTTCCAATACTTTCTGAAGAGTGACGCCCTGCTTCAACGCACGGTTGCCCGCTGCTTCGATTGTCGGGCCATCCGCCACCGGATCCGAAAAAGGGATACCGATTTCAATGGCCGTTACACCCGCTGTCTGCAGGTACTGCACTTGTTCTTTCAAGCGGTCAAGCCCGCCGTCTCCCGCCATGATGTAAGCGACAAACGCTTTGTTTCCTGTACTTTTCAGTTGCTCCAGTCGATTCATGACAGTCCCTCCAGTTTCTCGGCATATGTTGCCATGTCTTTATCGCCACGGCCTGACACGCAAATGACCAAAATCTGATCGGCAGTCATCGTTTTTGCCTGCTTTTCAGCTTCCGCAATGGCATGAGCGGACTCCAGTGCCGGAATGATCCCTTCAAGACGGGACATGCTGATGACCGCAGCCAAGGCTTCCTCGTCCGTAATCGACCGGTATTCAACGCGGCCGATATCCGCCAAATAGGCATGCTCCGGCCCAATCCCCGGATAATCAAGGCCTGCAGAAATCGAATGCGCTTCCTGCACCTGGCCTGCATCGTCCTGCAATAATTTCATCAACGCCCCATGAAGGACACCTTCAGTTCCCTTGGTTAAGGTTGCAGCATGCTTGTCCGTATCGACACCTTCACCGGCTGCTTCAACACCGATCAACTGAACATCTTTGTCTTTAATAAATGGATAGAACATGCCGATGGCGTTGCTGCCGCCGCCCACACATGCCAATATGGCATCAGGCAAGCGACCTTCTTTATCAAGAATCTGGCGTTTCGTTTCTTCCCCGATGACGCTTTGGAAATCGCGGACCATCGTTGGGAATGGATGCGGTCCTAAAGCCGAGCCGATCAGGTAATGCGTATCTTCCACATTGGACACCCAGTAGCGCAGTGCTTCATTGACGGCATCTTTTAACGTTGCACTGCCTTTGGTGACACTTTCCACACGCGCCCCTAGAAGCTTCATGCGGAAAACGTTCAATTGCTGGCGCTTAATGTCTTCTTCGCCCATGAAAATAACACATTCCAAATCGAAAAGCGCACAGATTGTCGCTGTCGCAACCCCATGCTGTCCCGCTCCGGTTTCCGCTACGATTTTACGTTTGCCCATGCGCATGGCAAGCAGCGCCTGGCCGATCGCATTATTCACTTTATGGGCACCGGTATGATTCAAGTCTTCCCGTTTTAAATAGATTTTCGGACCACCCAATGCTTCCGTCATCCGTTTTGCGAATGTCAGCGGCTGTTCACGCCCTACATATTCGGATAAATAATGATGATATTCTTTATGGAATTCAGGATCTTCTTTTACTGCCTCATAGGCATCTTCCAATTCTTTGACGGCTTTCATCAAGGTTTCCGGCACAAATTGTCCACCGTACTTGCCGAAAAATCCTGTTTTCTCTATTGTCTGTTCCATCGAATCATCCTTTACCTGTTTTATGAACTCCTGTATTTTCGCTGTATCTTTACGTCCATCCGTTTCAACTCCGCTGGAAACGTCTACCATATAAGGAGCAGTCTGACCGATTGCCGCATGGACATTTCCAGGATTCAAGCCGCCCGCCACAATCAGACGGGATGGATCGATATCGGCTCCATCGAGTAAAGACCAATCGAATACATTGCCGCTGCCCCCTCGGTATTCAGTACCCGGGGCATCCACTAATATGTAATCAGCCTGCGACTTCTTCAATTTCCCTACATCTTCTTTCGTGCGGATTGAAAAAGCTTGGATTACGGGAACTTGGATTGCCTGCACCAGTTCGTCCGGCTCATCCCCATGCAGCTGAACCATCGTTAATGGAACGCCCGCGATAGTGTCTTCAATTTCCTTCAAGGAAGCATTGACAAAAACGCCGATTTTATCTGTATCTGCGGGAATGTGTTTAGCCAACTCAGCTGCCTGCTCAATCGTCACCTGACGCTTGCTCGGAGCAAAGACAAATCCAATGGCATCTGCCCGCTTCGCCGCTTTGACATGTTGTTCTTCCTTCAAACCACAGATCTTCACTTTGGTCATTGGATTGCCTCCTCACTCGTCGCCTGTCGAATCCAGCTCCCCGGATCTTCTGAGCGCATTAACGCTTCCCCCACTAAAATACCGGAAGCTCCGTTTGCATAAGCGAATTTCGCATCCTCCTTTGTATGCATTCCACTTTCGCTGATGAGCACCCGCTCGCCATCAAATGGAAATTTCTCAGCCAATTGCGCGGTTCGTTCAATCGATACATCGAAGGTCTTCAAATCCCGATTATTGACGCCGATCAGTTTTGCATCCAATTGGAGTGCCGCCTGCAATTCCTCTTCGTCGTGGACTTCCACCAAAACTTCCAGCCCTTTAGAAAGGGCATACTGATAAAGGTTCTCCAGCTGCTGTTTTTCAAGTGCTGCGACAATCAACAGAATGATGGTGCCGCCTGCATTTTGCGCACGGTCAATCTGAATTTCACTGACCATGAAATCTTTACATAGCACTGGAATTGAAACAGCTTGCGCCACTTTCCGCAGGTCGTCGATCGATCCCTTAAAATAGGTTTCATCCGTCAGCACCGAAATTGCGGCAGCTCCCGCTTCTTCATACTTTTTGGCTTGCCCCACAATATCCACTTCGGTCTGGATATCACCTTTCGACGGAGACGCCCGCTTAATCTCTGAAATGACACCATTCTTTTCCTGCAGATGTGGAAGCAGCTTTGATTTTTCAGGAAAAGCGTTATTTTCGGGCTGTACCGGTTTATAGGTTTTTATTTCTTCATATTTTGTCGCAATGATTTTATCCAATATCGTCATGCAAATACCCCCGCTGCTAACCGGTGCAAGTCAAAGACGCGCGCGGTTTCGCCAGATTTGAGTGATGCTTTCGCCTGCTGCACCCCTTCTTTCACTGTTTTCGCTTTGCCGCTGATATACAATACAGTACCTGCGTTCAAAGCAATCGTGTCCAGATAAGGGCTGTCGGCTCCAGATAATACATCCATAAAAATTTCTGCATTGCGTTCAGGGTCTCCTCCACGAATCGCTTCGATTGGGGCGACCTCTAAACCGACTTCGTTCGGGTGAATGGTCATTTCCCGCTTGCCCAGTTCATCAAAAACGATCAGTTCATTGGTGCCGGCAAGCGATAATTCGTCTAATCCGCCTGCTCCGTGGACCAAAGCTCCTTTTTTCCGACCCAGCCGGATCAAGGCATCTGCCATCGGCTCCAGCATGTCACGGCGGTAAACCCCGGTCATCTGAACCGTAATCGGAAGAGGATTCGCCAAAGGTCCAACTAAATTGAAGATCGTCGGCGTACCGATGTCTTTACGAATCTGGCGCAGGCCCCCAAGTGCAGGATGGATGGCTGGTGCAAAGAGTAGCGCAATTCCCGTCTGGTCCAGCATTGTCGGAATCGCTGCAACGTCCGTTTCCGTTGAAATACCCAGTGCTTCCAAAACATCTGAACTACCAGTTTTGCTGGAAACACTGCGGTTGCCGTGCTTTGCAACCGTTAAGCCGCAGCCTGCCAGCACAAAAGCCGTCAATGTGCTGATGTTAAAGCTGTATGAACGATCCCCGCCGGTTCCGCAAACATCGACCAGTTCCCCTTCCACTGCTGGAAGTTTCACGGCTTTTTCACGCATCGCCTTGACCAGCCCCACCAGTTCATCTGCGGTCTCGCCTTTTTCATGCAATCCGGATAAAAAGTTTTTTACCTGTTGTTCATCTATTGTGCCGTTCAAAATCTCCAATGATCTTTCATACATCGTTTGTTCGTTCATATTCTCTACTCTGCTCATCTCAATCTCTCCTCGTCTCGTTTTTGAATGCAAAAATCCCCGCAACCAGATAGTTATCTGATTGCGGGGACGGGTTGAAACCGCGGTACCACCACGCATTAATGCAATGAATTTCTGCACTCACTTAAACAGGCTCTTCGCCTTTCCCTTTAACGCAGGGCTTACGTCTCCCTTACTCGCTTCCGCTTTCAGGCCAGCTCTCCTAAGTCCATTCGCGCAGTTCATCCAATCAGCTTGCACCAGCCGCTGACTCTCTAAATGGAGCTCCCTGCCTACTCGTCTCAATCCTCGATTTATACACTCTTCTATTCTCGTCTTCACTGGGCTCTTCTCTCAAAAGGACTTGCTTCTCGTACAACAAGTTGACCCTTATCTTAAAAGGTTTTGTTTATTCTGTCAAGTAAAAGAAAAGCGGAAGCAGCCGTCTAGCCTCGACAAGCGCTGGAAGTCCTGCTGGTAATGGCGCTCTTTGCCATTGCTGGCAGGACTGAAGCGACTCGAGAGGCTGGCTGCTGGAGCTGGACAAAGAAAAGCGGAAATGGCCATGTAGGTCCGACGGCATAAGACAGACCGGCAAAGCGACATCTTTTCAGTCGCAAAGCCGGGTTGGCTTATGACCCTAGGACCTGGCCGTTGGAGTCTGGACAATAAGAAAAGCGGAGGCGCCCATGTAGATTCGACAGTCATAAGACGAACCAGCAGAGTGGCGCTCTTTACCACGCCGCTGGGTCGGCTTAAGAAAAGCAGAAGCAGCCATCTAGCCTCGACAATGAAAAAAACGCAAACAGCCAGAGTCTCCCCGCCGCTTGCGCTCCGTTAAATAATAATCACTGATAGTAACCATCCAATTCTTTTCGCAAAGCCGCTTTCAGGAATTTCCCGACCGAGGTCTTCGGCACTTCTTTCAAAAAGACCACATCGTCCGGCACCCACCATTTGGCAAATTGACTTTCCAGATAAGTCAGCAATTCGGATTTCGTCGCCTCGTCTTCCGTATAGCCTTCTTTCAGGACCACACAGGCGAGCGGCCGCTCCATCCACTTTTCATGTGGAATTGCGACAACTGCCGCTTCAAAAACCGCATCATGGGTCATCAATGAATTTTCCAGGTCGACGGAGGAAATCCATTCGCCGCCGCTCTTAATCAGGTCTTTCGTCCGATCTGTCAGTTTAATGTAGCCATCCGGTTCGATGACGGCGATGTCGCCCGTATAAAGCCAGCCGCCCCTAAAGGCATCTGCGGTCCGTTCGTCTTTATAATATTCATCGGCGATCCATGCACCTTTAACATTCAGTTCACCCATCGTTTCGCCATCCCATGGGGCTTCGCCGTTTTCATTGACGATCCGCACTTCCAATCCCGGCATCGGCAAGCCCGCCATAGACCGGCGCTCAATGCGCTCATCCATCGTCATATCAGCCATCGCCGAAGTAGTGATGGCCAAACTGACAAGCGGAGCCGTTTCTGTCATCCCATAGCCAGTCACAAACGGCACATGATATTTTTCTTCAAACGCCCGGATCAAGCCCTTCGGTGAAGCCGATCCACCACAGATGATCATTCGAAGGGTTTCGATATTGCGCGGGTTCGCTTCCAATTCTTTCAGTACGCCCATCCAAATGGTCGGAACGCCAGCAGTCAGTGTAACTTTTTCTGATTCAATCAAATCCAGCAGCATGCCTGGAGCAAAGCCCGGCCCCGGCAGCACTTGCGTAGTGCCGAACAAGACGCAGGCAAATGGCAAGCCCCATGCGTTGGCATGAAACATTGGAACAATCGACAAAGCAATGTCACGTTCCGACAAGCCCATGGCATCGGCCATGCCCAGCGCATAGCTGTGGAGCACCAGGCCGCGGTGTGTATAGACGACACCTTTCGGGTTGCCGGTTGTCGCCGATGTGTAGCACATGCCGGCCGGCGTGTTTTCGTCCAGATCTTCCGGAAATTCAAAGCTGCCATCTTCAGCAACCAGCAGTTCTTCATAGGAGTAAACATTTTCAAGCGTGGTTTCGGGTAAATCCGTTCCATCTTTCATGATGACGAAATGCTTGACCGATTTCAGCATGGGCGCGAGTTTTTCGATTAGCGGGAACAAATCGTGATCAACCAACAGAATTTCATCTTCGGCATGATTGATGACATAGGCGATATGTTCCGGAGACAGGCGGATATTGATCATGTGCAGAATGGCACCGGCACCCGGCACACCAAAATACAGTTCCAGGTGGCGATGATGATTCCAGGCAAAACTTCCGACTTTCGTTCCCCGCTCCATACCGATTTTCGTCAAAGCAGCAGCCAATTTGCGGGTTCTTACCGCAAACTCTTTATAGGGAATGCGGTGGACCATGTTTTCACCAGTCCGCGAAATGATCAATTTTTCAGGAAAATAACGCTCTGCTCTTTTTACAAAAGAAGATAATAATAACGGCGATTCCATCATGTGACATCCGACTCCTTTTTCGCTCTATTTTTTTCAATGAAAAACGGGTGCTC
This sequence comes from Planococcus sp. SE5232, assembly GCF_050686535.1. Classification (NCBI taxonomy): domain Bacteria; kingdom Bacillati; phylum Bacillota; class Bacilli; order Caryophanales; family Caryophanaceae; genus Planococcus; species Planococcus sp. SE5232. Next base: position 95,136 of record NZ_JBOGCP010000004.1, read on the forward strand.
GTGCCGTTCATACGCTTTTAAGACAGGCGCCAGGCAGGCATCCACCTGCAAGGAAATTTGGTACCACTCCTGCCAATCCTTCGAGTAGAAAAAATCAGCGACTTGCTGATGCTCCGGACCCCCCACCGACTTTTCTCCCCATTCCAGCCACTGGGGCTGTCCGGCAAATTCACAAAACGCCCGCCAAAATTTCTCTTCCAGCGCTCCTAAAGTCATATAACGTCCGTCTTTTGTTTCATAGATGGCGTAGCTGATCCGCGCGCCCCCGATTTCCGGGACCCCTCTTTCCGACACACCCGCCGCATGGTAGACATCATGATTTCCGAGAAATTCCGCCATCACTTCAACCAGAGCAATATCCAGGTATTCCCCTTGCCCCGTACGGAATTTTTTAAATAAAGCGGCTATCAGCTGTTCAGATGCCAACAGTCCACCCGTAAAATCAGCAAATGTATTTGTCGGATGGACCGGCCGGCCCGATGCATCCCTCAATTGGTCCAAAGCACCCGACAAAGCCATATAGTTCAAATCATGGCTTCCCAATCCAGCCATTTCACCCCTTTGTCCATAACCCGACAGGGAACAATAAACCAGGTCCGGCTTTACCTGCTTCAAGCTGTCATAATCCAACCCTAACTTTTTCATGACACCGGGCCGGAATGTTTCTATAAGTGCATCAGCACTCTTCACCAATTCCAGCATTTCCAGGTGGCCTTCAGGTGATTTCAAGTCGATATGGACAATTTTTTTACCCCGGTTATTCGCCTCGTGGACATGCCCTCCGCTCATATAGCGCGCCGGATCGCCGGCCGGCGGTTCAACTTTGATGACTTCCGCACCCAGTTCAGCAAGCCGCATGCCCGCATACGGCCCCGGCACGTAATAAGTGACATCCAATATGCGCACGCCTTTCAACGCATCTTTCATCTATAGGCCCATCCGCTTGGCAATGATGGTCTTCATGATTTCGTTGGAACCGGCGTAAATCGCTGCCACTGGAATATCGCGGTACCGGCGTGCAATTTTATATTCTTCCATATAGCCGTACCCTCCGTGCAATTGCATGCATTCACCGGAAATCTTTTTGGCCGTATCGGTCAACCAAAACTTCGCCATCGACACTTTGGACACAATGTCTTTTCCAGCCATATGGTCTTCAATGAGCGATTCCAAAAATGAATGGCCCAATTCGATTTCCGTCGCCATCTCCACCAATTTAAATTGGGAATTCTGAAACGAACCGATCGGCTTGCCAAAAGCCTTTCTTGACTTCACATATTCCAAGGTCATTTCCAGCATATCCTCTGAAGCCACTTGTGCAGCCATTGCGACCACCAGGCGTTCCTGCTGCAGTTTTTCCATCAAATAAGTAAAGCCTTTGTTTTCTTCGCCGATTAAATTGGCGGCTGGGACAACGCAATCCTCGAAGTACAATTCCGAAGTATCTTGTGCATGAAGGCCAACTTTATCGAGCTTGCGCCCTTTCTCAAAGCCCGGCGTTCCTTCTTCCACCATCAATAAGGAAATCCCCCGGTGCTTCGGTTCCGCTTTCGGGTCGGTTTTTACCACCACCAGCACCAATGTTGAATTGATGCCGTTGGTGATGAAGGTCTTCTGGCCATTGACTATGTAATTATCGCCATTCCGAACGGCAGTGGTTGATATATTGGCAAGGTCAGACCCTGCTCCCGGCTCTGTCATAGCGATCGCTGTAATATGATCGCCAGAAACGCAGCCTGGCAGCCAGCGCTGTTTCTGCTCTTCGTTTCCGTAGGCTTCAATATAAGGTACGGTAATGTCATTATGCAGACCCACCCCTGTCAAACTGGCACCGACACGTTCCATTTCTTCCCCAATAACAACTGCGTATCGGAAATCAAGACCGAGACCGCCGTATTGTTCTTCAACTTGAGGGCTTAAAAAACCCATATCCCCAAGTTTTTTCCAGAATGATTTCGGAATGAGGCGATCTTTTTCCCATTGGTCATAATTCGGTACTGCTTCCTTCTCCAAAAACTTCCGTAACGATTTACGGAACATCACCTGTTCTTCTTCTTCAAAACGATATTTCCCCATCCTCTTCGTCCCCCTTATTTCGGCTGCATGCGGATTGCTCCGTCAAGTCGGATCGTTTCCCCATTCAACATCGGATTTGCCGTTATACTTTCCACTAATTGCGCATATTCAGCAGGCTTCCCGAGACGCGCCGGAAATGGTACAGCTGCCGACAATGAAGCAATGGCTGCATCCGGCAGCCCTTCCACCATCGGCGTCTCCATTAATCCAGGTGCAATTGCCATGATGCGGATTCCGTCTCTTGCCAGTTCCCGCGCTATCGGCAGCGTCATCGATACCACCCCGCCTTTTGATGCACTATAGGCCGCCTGCCCAATTTGCCCTTCATATGCGGCTACTGATGCTGTTGAAATAATGACTCCGCGCTCCCCTTCTTCATTCGGTTCATTTTTCTGCATAGCTGCCGCGGCAACCCGGATTACATTGAAACTGCCGATCAAGTTCACTTTGATGACTTTTTCGAATTGATCCAATGCTATCGGTGTGCCTTTGGATAACACTTTCCCCGGTGTACCAATCCCTGCGCAATTGACGACCAAATCAATGCTGCCGAACTGTTCGAGTGTTTCGCTTATATTCTGTTCAACCTGCGCCGCGTTCGTCACATCGGTTTCTTTGTAGATGACCGATTCTTCCCCCAGTTCCTCAATCAACTTTTTCGCGCGTTCCGCATTCAAATCAAAAATAGCAGCTTTTCCGCCACTTTCTGCAATGCGGCGCACCGTCGCTTCCCCAAGCCCGGAAGCTCCCCCCGTAATTACTGCACTAACCTTTGAAAATTCCATTGTCATCCCCCTTAGTTTTCAAAAAATCTATAGTTTCTCAATGATTGTGGCATTTGCCATTCCCATGCCTTCACAAATTGCCAGCAGACCATAACGCCCATTCGTTCGCTCCAGTTCATGCAGCAGCGATACCAGTAATTTGGTTCCAGTTGCCCCAAGCGGGTGGCCAAGCGCAATCGCGCCACCGTTGACATTCAATTTTTCAGGGTCTCCACCGATATCATTCAGCCAAGCAAGCGGAACTGGCGCAAACGCTTCATTGACTTCATAACGATCCATATCGCCAATTTCGAGCCCTGCTTTTTTAAGGACTTTCTTCGTTGCCGCAATCGGCCCCGTCAACATCAAAGTTGGATCGGAACCGACCACAACACGCGCCAATATCCGGGCTTTCGGCTTTAAGCCAAGTTCACGCGCTTTCTCTGCTGACATCAATAGAACCGCAGAAGCACCATCACTCATTTGGCTGGCGTTGCCTGCAGTAATTACGCCATTCTCATCAAAGGCCGTTTTTAACCCTCCGAGAACTTCCTGGGTCGTTCCAGGACGCGGCCCTTCATCAACTGCAACGGTTTGTTTTTCCCTGTCTGGCCCCTGTGTTTCAATCGGCACAATTTCACGCTCGTAATGTCCTTCACGAATGGCCTTTTGCGCCCGTTCATGGCTTTGCACTGCATAAGCATCAAGCTGATCTCGGGTGAATCCCCATTTTTCAGCAATTCGTTCTGCCGACAATCCCTGATTGATGATTTCATATTGATCGGTCAACTTTTCGCTTAGCTCCGACCCCTGCATATTGGAAAACATCGGTACGCGCGTCATGCTTTCCACTCCGCCCGCAATGACGATATCCATATCTCCCGCTAAAATCGCCTGCGCTCCGAAATGCACTGCCTGCTGGCTCGAGCCACATTGGCGATCGATAGTCACTCCAGGCACATAGTCTGGAAAACCGGCAATTAGCGCCGCAGTTCGCGCAATATTGCCGCCTTGTTCTCCCGCTTGGGAAACACAGCCTAGAATGATATCTTCTACTTCACTTTTTTCTACACCTGCACGCTTCACCAACTCTTCCAGCACTAAAGCTGCCAATTCATCCGGACGTTGATTGGCAAACTGTCCTTTTCTCCGCCCTACCGGCGAACGCACCCCTTCTACAATGACAACTTCTCTCATACTCTTCACCCCATCACAATTATTGAAATCGCTTTCATTTAGCAGAATTGAATGACTATTCACTCATTAAATCTATTGTACAAGAACCTTTTCCCAAATGCTACAAGAAAAGCGGAAGCACCCGTGTAGTCCCGACAAGAGCTGGAAGGCTTACCGGTGATGGCGGTCTTTGCCATCGCGGGTAAGCCTGAAGCGACTCGAGGGGCTGGGTGCTGGAGTCTGGACAATAAGAAAAGCGCAGGCAGCCGTTTAGCTCTGCCGGGCATAAGGCAGACCAGTAGTGTGGCGTTCTTTGCCACGCAGCTGGGTTGACTTATGACCCAAAGAGCTGGCTGTCGGAGTCTGGACAATAAGAAAAGCGCAGGCAGCCGTTTAGCTCTGCCGGGCATAAGGCAGACCAGCAGTGCGGCGTTCTTTGCCTGATAACTCTCGTTGGAAACCAAAAAAATCCACTGCCTAAGCAGCGGATTTTTCATTTACTCTTCGATCAATCCTTTTTCAATCAGGAACTCACGGGCGACATCACTCGCAGCCTCTTGGTCTACATCAATGCGTGAATTCATGGCCAGCATCTCTTCTTCACTGATTTGCCCAGCCAGTCCGCCTAATACTTCTTCAAGTTCCGGGTACTCTTCAAGTGTTTCCATCCGCACAACAGGAACTGCATCATATTTCGGGAAAAACGACAGGTCATCTTCTGTTGTTTCAAGATCGAATAATTCGATTCGGCTATCTGTTGTGAAAGCTGGAATGACATCTACCTCTCCACTTTGGACAGCCTCATACATGATGGCCGGATCAAAACTTTCCGTTGCAGAAAACTCAAATGGATAGATGGCGACCAAGTCGTCGTAACCATCTCCCTGACGTTCATAGAACGGATGGGGTGCACCGAAACGCATGCCTTCCGATTGTGAGATCTCCGCTAAATCCGAATAGGTTTCAGCCTCATAGCCACTGTCTTTTGAATAAGCTAAAGTATAGCCGTTTTCAAAACCCAGCGGTTCAAGCCAGGTTGCCCCCAGTTCTTCTTCATAGCCAGCTCTGACAATCTCCAGCACTTCTTCTGAAGATTGGCCAGGCACTGATTCTTCCTTCAGAACGTCCTTCAACCCCGTACCCGTATATTCTACGTACATATCGATATCTCCTTGTTCCAAGGCAGGCGTTAAAATTGATACTTCACCGAGACCATCTTCGTACTCTACGGTGTATTCCGAGTTCGCTTCAATATACTGCCCAAGAATATGAGGTAGAATATATTGTTCTGTCCATGGCTTACCGCCGATCACAAGTGGATCCGATGCATCTCCACCTGATCCGCAACCCGCAATCACTGTGGTTCCAGCCAATAAAATACCAAATGCTATTTTTTTCATGCTCATTTCCTCCTATGTTTTTAAGCCTTTTGGCGTTGCTCTCTTTTCGATCCACTTCAATATCTGGTCAAACCCGATGGCAAGCAGCGCAACTGGAAGGGCTCCTGCAAGAACCAACGCGTTATTATACGATTGCAGGCCGCGGTAGATGATGTCCCCCAAACCGCCAGCCCCGACGAATGTCGCAAGTGTAGCGATCCCGACAGTCAGGACGGTCGCCGTTCGTATCCCCGCCATGATAAAGGGCAATGCGAGCGGTAATTCGATTTGCCGCAATATCTGTGTCCGGGTCATGCCCATCCCCCGCCCCGCTTCAATCGTGGAACCGTCGACACCTACAATTCCGGCATAGGTATTCCGCAGAATCGGGAGCAAGGCATAGATGATGAGTGCAATTAAAGCCGTTGGTGAACCGATTCCCAATATAGGAACCAAAAAGCCGAACAGCGCAAGACTTGGGATGGTTTGGAAAACAGCCGTCACACCAATAATCGGTTCAGCGTATCGCCGGTAGCGTGTGATGACAATTCCAAGCGGCAGTGCAATCGCAATGCCGATTGCAACCGCTACGAATGATAGATAAATATGTTCCAGAAGCGCGCTGATGATCATATCCTGCCGATTGATGAGTGTATCGAAAAAATTCCTCATACCAATACCCCCGATTCCTTAACAAGAGCAGCCTTCAATAAATCACGGTCATTGGCATAAGCCACGACCTTTTCATCTTCGATGATTGCCAAATAGTCCTGATCGCTGTTATCCAGTTGAGTGAAAGCTGCTTCAATTGTGGAGTCAGCAGAAATATTCTCGGCATCGCCTGCCCAGTCCCTTGTAAATAGATCCAGAAACTCCACCAATCTCTTTTCCCCGAATGTCCGCTTCTGATTGATGCGTTCTACACCGATAAAATTACGGACAAACTCATTTGCGGGATCGTCGATCAATTGCTGGGGCGTTCCTGTCTGTTCGACTTGGCCGTCACGCATTACGATGATGGAATCTGCGATTTTCAGTGCTTCATCCATGTCATGTGTAACGAAAACAATGGTTTTGTTGATGGTTTGTTGAAGATTTCGGAGTTCGTCCTGCAATTGTTCCCGGCTGATGGGATCAAGTGCTGAAAACGGTTCATCCATTAAGACGATGTTTGGGTCTCCAGCCAAGGCACGCACTACTCCTACGCGCTGCTGCTGTCCTCCACTCAACTCGAGGGGATAGCGGTCCATATAGATTTCGGGATCCAAGCCGACCAACTGGAGCAACTCGCGTACCCGCTCTTCTTTTTTAGCTTTTGGCCATTCCAGCAGTTTCGGAACCAGCGCCACATTGTCCGAAATGGTCATATGAGGAAACAGTCCAATACGCTGAATAACATAGCCGATTGAACGGCGCAGTTGAACTTCATCCATTCCATTAATGGGCTTTTCATCGATATAAATACTCCCATCAGTCGGTTTTTCCAGTTTATTGATCATTTTCATCAAAGTGGTTTTACCGCAGCCGCTGGGGCCGATGATGGCAGTCAATTCATGAGTGGGAAGTACGAGTGAAATGTCTTTTAATGCTTCCGTTCCATCCGGAAAACGCTTTGTGACATTTTCAAATCGAATCATAGCCTCCGCTCCCTTCTGTTTCTTTCAGCCTAGCTTTTTTATACCCTCTGGCAACTCTTTATACTCCCTAAAATTTTCAGGTTCAAATTACTGTTCTTCAAAAACAAGGTGAACCGGATTGGCGATCTGCTCATAGCCGATTTCCTTGTAGATTTTATTGGCCGTGGTGTTATCAAGGTCCGTATAAAGCATGACAAAATCGTACTCCAACAACAGCTCATCTGTGACTTCAGCGACCAACGACCGTGCGTATCCCCTGCCCCGCTGACCCTTTGGAGTAAATACAAATGAGACCGTTATGCCATTTTTTGAAGGACGTGATTTCTTCATGCAGGAGACGGCCACTCCATCGACTTCCCACACATAGACTTCTTTCCTTTCCAGAAAGTCAGCAATCCGACGCGTAGCTTCCGCTTGAGTAGAATGACGGCCTATTCCCGTTTCCTGTTCGAAAAGCCGGTACCACTCCTCCAAAATTTCCGCATCTTTTTTACTGGCGACCCGCCATGTCCCTTCACTTTTCTGGAGTCCTTTAGTGACCGCATCAATCCGGTACAGGCCTTGGTTCATCAACACCTTTATCTGCTCTCCCGTATGGCGGGTCCACGCTTCCGCAAAGAGACGGGACGTTTCCTGTTCCCCGACAATCCCACTGACTTCAACCCCAAGATTCTGCAAGTGGCCGGCTATCTCTTGTTCAATTTCAGGGAAATGCCGAAAAACAACCAATTGCAAGGCATGCGGGGGCGTCATCAGGCAAGCCGCTACAATTTCGCCTTCCTTTTTTGCGAGCGCCAGGAAATAATCTTCGTATTGATTTGCTTGAATTTGTCCAAGCACGCCCAAGAACAAACTATGAATGTCTTCGTTCCGGTACAGCAGCGGTGACACTTTTTCCGAAAAAACTGCTGAATCCGAATAGATAAGCAATTCCATTTCCCCACGTCCATTTCTGTTGTAATTCCTATTCATAAGGTATTAGCTATATTATGGAAAATCTCCTGCATATATCCGCTATTTCTTTATTTAAAAAACAACGTACTCCGAAAGTGTATCGGCTACGTTGTTTTTAAGCTGTGCTATTCCAATTCCATCTGTTTTGTTTCAGTTCCAAGAAATGCGACGGCCATCGCTCCGATGAGGATGGAGACACAGAAAATCCCGAAAATTATATTGATGCCGATTCCAGCTGTCAGCATCGAACCGACCAATAGCGGTCCGAGCACTCCGCCAACCCGTCCAAAAGATGCAGCCATGCCTGTACCGGTACCTCGGATGACTGTTGGGTACTGTTCCGGGGAATACGCATACAACGCCCCCCAAGCTCCCAGGTTGAAAAAGGACAGGAAAGCCCCCGCAACGATCAATAAGGTGATCGTATCCGCATTACCGAACGCCAAGGCACTGGCAGCTGTTCCGATTAAATACGTAACCAACACGAATTTCCGCCCCACACGCTCGATAAGCCAAGCAGCTGAAAAGTAGCCGGGCAATTGAGCCAGGGTCATGATCAAGACATATTGGAAGCTTTGAATGAGCGTAAACCCTTTAAGCACCATTACACTCGGCAGCCACAGGAACATTCCATAATACGAAAAGACGACTGTAAACCAGACGATCCACAACATTAAAGTAGGGCGCCTGTATTTTTTGGACCAGACGTCTTTAATATTGGTGGAAATCGACCGCAATACATCCTTTTTAGCGGAAAACTGGGGTGAATCCGGCAAATTGATGCGCAGGTAAAGTGCATAAAGCGCCGGCAACGCCGTCAGCAGCAGCGCAATACGCCAGCCGAAAGACGGAATGATGAAGTATGAAATAACTGCCGCAACCAGCCAGCCAGCTGCCCAAAAACTTTCCAGCAGGACGACGACACGCCCGCGCTCTCTTGCTGGCACACTTTCTGATACCAGCGTAGAAGCCACCGGCAGTTCTCCGCCCAGTCCCATTCCGACAAAAAACCGCAGAATCATAAACGCTGCGAGCGTCGTAGTAAAGGCGGAAAGTCCGCTCGCTATGGAAAACAGCAGTAAAGTAATGATGAATATCTTCTTCCTGCCAACGCGGTCTGCATAGATGCCGAAGACGAACGCCCCAACCGCCATCCCGATTGAATTGACGCTGCCAATCCAACCCATTTGACTGGAGGTCAGTCCCCAGTCCTCGTGCAATGCTGCAATTACGAAAGATAGAATCCCGACATCCATCGCATCAAAGAGCCAGCCCAATCCGGCGACCCATAGTAGTTTGTTTCTTGAAATAGAACCTGAATTTTTCTCAGCTACAGTCGACATTGCCATTCTCCTTGTCTTTACACATGTACAGTGGTGTCTTTACACAACTATACGCTGAAGGCCGTTTGGTGACAAGCCGCGAATGAAAATCTGTTTTTTCCAAAAATTCAAGGTCAGATGGCACGAAGCAATCAAATCATCCCTGCAGTTTAACTGGAAGAATTATTTGTCGACGATATAATCGCTGCGTTCATGCTGACCATCATCGCAGCTTGTTGGGCTTGCATCAAGGTCTCCAACGAGGTCGAAAAAGTCATCGCAGCTATGTCCTGGGCATCGATACTGTCAGTCATCGCCTGTTGGACAGCCGTAGAAAAAGCCATATCCTTATACCATCGGAAAATTTTATGTTTTTCCAACTCACGTGTATTTGATGCAATCCCACTTAGCGCTTCACCGTCCACTCGCGTTACCGCTAAAAAACCAAGAATGGGGTATTGGGCAGTACGGATTTTTATTTTTTCCTCTTTGAAGAATTGATGGATTGCTAAAACCCGCCCCACCATTTCCGGATCATAGGTCGGGGAATCGAAAGTCATGATTTGAGATAGCCATTGAAGATCGTTGCCCATCGTGAAGCCCTGTTCGCGAAGGTCGCGGTAATACATATTCATGGTTGTTGCCCGTTCTTCAAGATCCCCTTCCCTGCTCGCCAATAAAGCTGCATAAGGAATGTCTTCGTTTGATGTCAGAAACTTATGATGCTTCTTCATCTCTTCGTATAATTTTCTTGTCCGTTCCGCTTCTTCCGGCTGCTTCATCAACAGCGCTGCCAGATACGTGTAGGAAGTTTTCCAAAATCCAGCGTTGTTAAGCTCTTTCTGATTTTGGTTGACCAACTTCAACGAATTTCCCACATCTTCTTCTTTGATCACCATGAAAGCTGCCGCGATATGGAGCAAGTGTGAGCGGAGAGGCGAAGTCCAGCCCTCATTCTTTTTGATGGTTTCGACCGCTCCCTCGTGTGCCTTGCCGTCAAAACTTCGGCCGCGGGATAAGTAAACATTTGTGACAGCCAATACAATCCGCTTGTCTACTGCCCAGCCGGCTATTTTCGATACCTCCGAGAAAGTCTGTTCAATGCGTTTGATGTCCATAGAAAAAGCCTCCTTTCTCTTTACTACGAGAACAGGAGGCAAAAGTTTCATGATTAAACGATCAGCACCAGACTGACAGCCATCACTGCCATGCCGGCCACCAATCCGTAGATGGACAGATGCGCTTCGTCATAGCGTTTCGCTGCTGGCAATAATTCATCAAGTGAGATGAAGACCATGATGCCAGCTACGCCGGCAAATATGATTCCGAACAATGTGTCGCTGAGAAAAGGCATCAGGAACAACCAGGCAGCAATTGCTCCGATCGGCTCTGAAATCCCGGAGAGAAAGCTGTATTGAAAAGCTTTTATCCGGCTGCCGGTTGCATAGTAAATCGGTACTGATACGGCGATGCCCTCCGGAATGTTATGAATGGCTACGGCGATTGCAATAGCTACCCCAAGTGCAGGATCCTGTATAGCCGACATGAATGTGGCAATCCCTTCCGGAAAGTTGTGGATACCGATTGCTAAAGCAGTAAAGATCCCCATTTTCCGAAGCCTGGCATACTCGTCATTGGTGGGTCCTTCATCCATATCTTCCACTGTTTTGACTTCATGCGGATTTCCCAGTTGAGGCAGAATCCGATCCAACGCCGCCATGAAAATCATTCCGCCGAAAAACCCAGCGAGAGTCAGCCAGTAGCCCATCGTCTCACCATGGGCAGTCGTCAAGGAATCTTTTGCTTTAAAGAAGATTTCGATCATAGAGACATAAATCATGACGCCAGCTGAAAATCCTAAAGAAATCGACAGGAATTTTGTATTGGTACGGGATGCAAAAAATGCAATTAAACTGCCAATCCCTGTGGCCAGTCCAGCAAAAAGAGTTAGTCCAAGTGCGAATAAGACTGTACTATCCATAGTCATGCCTTCTTTCCAATTCTAGTGAATATGGTTATTGTACAGCGAAAGTTTCCTTAGCGCAACTTTTTTTAACTAAGAAAGATTTCCCATTATTCATTCACATCACCAAGCAAACTTTTCAATTTTTGCCAATCAGCATCCTTTAACGTTCGAACAGGCGGATTATAAAATACGCTGGCTGGATGAAAGGTAGGGAAAATGTGGTAAATTTCAGCCGTTTCTTTGAAATGGCCATCTTCGTCATCCCAATATAGAATCGGCGTCTCCATCAGCACTCCATGAAGTTCCATGACTTTCGCTTTGGGACCGATCAATCTCTGCAATCCGACATTCCCTAAAGTTACAATCAGCGGCGGACGGACGTCTTGAATCTCGGTATCCAAAATAGGCGCATGGGCGATTATTTCTTTTTTGGTCGGTGGCCGGTTGTACTTTCTTTCGATGATTTCTCCGTTGCGCTTTTTTTTGGTTCCCCATTTATAAGGTCTGCTTCTTACCGCACTGGTGATATAAACATCCTCCCTTGCCAAACCAACACTTTGCAGAGAAGCCATCAATTCTTTTCCTGCTCGCCCTGTAAATGGGATGCCCGTTTCCACTTCATTTTCTCCCGGCGCTTCCCCTACGAGCATAATCGCCGGATTTTTCGGTCCACTCCCCCATACAAAGCCATCAACCGGATATCCCTCAATCCGTTTTTTTCCCATTGCAGCTACTTCTTCTGAAATTCTATACATCCAAATTCACCTCTATTTTTATTTTATGTTAGAAAACCTAACATTAATTCAAAAAAACTCTTGCATTATCAGAAAATATAAACTAATATGTTAACAAACCTAACATCAAGGAGGAGATAACATGAAAAAGATTGAAACGATTATTCGGCCATCCGTTTTCGCAGACGTTCGCCAAGCTTTGGCACTTGAAGGAATAGACGGTTTGAGTGTAACGGAAATTGCCGGAATCGGAAAGCAGGAAGGCCGAGTCGGATTGTTCCGCGGGAATGCCTACACAATGGAGTTTTCTCCGAAATTGAAACTGGAGATGGTGGTGGAGGACCACAAAGTCGAAGATATTATTCAAGCTTTGTTGGACTACGCTTCAACCGGCCAGGTTGGGGATGGGAAAATTTTTATTTTACCGGTAGAGGAAGCAATACGGATCAGAACAAAAGAACGCGGCACAGTCGCAATTGGATAAGGAGGAGATTGGATGGAAGCAGTTCAAAGTTCAGTAGATATGATATGGGTGATGCTCGGGGCTATGCTGGTATTTTTCATGCATGCAGGATTCGCAATGGTGGAGTCAGGATTTACACGTTCTAAAAACACCTTGAATATTTTAATGAAGAACATGATCACCGTTTCACTTGGCTCGATTCTCTTCTTTATTGTGGGATACGCTCTAATGTTCGGTCCTTCTTCTTTCGGATTGATCGGCACTGAAGGATTTGCTCTTTCAGGGGTCGAAGATATTGGATTCTTTGTTTTCCAGGCAGTTTTCGCCGCCACTTGTGCAACAATCATTTCCGGGGCGGTGGCTGAACGGATGAACTTATCCGCATACATTTTGCTGACCATCGCTATGACCGCCATCATCTATCCAATTGTCGGACATTGGGTATGGGGAGGCGGCTGGCTGTCACAGATCGGCTTCATCGATTTTGCAGGATCCACTGTAGTGCATTTAACAGGTGCGGTGGCTGCATTTGTAGCAGCATGGAAAATCGGTCCACGCCTTGGCAAGTACAGCGGAAAGTCTGTCAATACAATTCCCGGCCACAGTCTACCACTTGGCGCATTAGGCGTTTTCATCCTTTGGCTGGGGTGGTTCGGATTTAATGGAGGCAGCACCTTGGCAGCCGATCCTGCCCTCGTGCCTCCGGTAATCGCTAATACCTTATTGGCAGCTTCAGCCGGGGTTATCGCTACCGCTGGATATACACGGTTGCGCTACGGCCGCATCGATGCTTCCCTGACGATGAACGGCGCACTTGCCGGCCTTGTCGGCATTACCGCAGGGGCAGCGAACGTCTCTCTTGTCGGCGCTCTTGCTATCGGGTTGATAGCCGGAGTTGTCATGACCGAAGCGATTCGCTTGCTTGACTCTAAAATTCGCATCGATGATCCGGTCGGAGCTATTTCCGTTCACGGTATTGCAGGTATCTGGGGGACGCTTGCAATCGGATTATTTGATACCACGGGTGGACTCCTTTACGGAGGCGGAGCAGAAATTCTCGGCATCCAGACAGTCGGCGTTCTCGCCGTAATTGCATGGGCTTCGGTTTCAACAGGCTTGGTGCTCTTCGCCGTTGGCAGCATCGTGCCGCTAAGGGTCACAGCAGAAGACGAAGAAGCAGGCCTGGACTTTTCAGAGCACGGCTCACAAGCATATTCGATGCAGGATGTTCTGCAGGGTTCACCGACCGGACGCAACGATTCGTTTGCCCACCGGTTGAATCAATTGGGAGAGACACCTTCTTCCCAGAAATCGATCTCCTGAACAAAGCAAAAGAAGAGGAATTCCTGTCTAGTCCAGGAATTCCTCTTCTTTTTCAATACTTGTCTTTTTACGAAACAGTCGCTCACGGAGTTCATACCAGACAGCCACTCCAACAAACCACGCATATCCAGCAAACAGCCCGGCAATTACATCAGAAAAATAATGTTCTCCACCTGCCACTCTTGATAAGGCGACAGTCACGGACAACACGACAGCCACCAGCCAGACCACTGCCTTCGATGTCCGGGAAGCACTCCCTTCAGAAACAAAATAAGCCAACGTAAAGAGATACAGCAAACCGACCATCGCATGGTTCGACGGGAAACTGAAGGACTCCAAAGCATCCGGTAATTCCGGTCGCGGACGCTCGAACCAGCCCTTCATTAACTGATTCAGAACATTCCCCACACCTACCGCAAAAAAGACAAACAACATTGCCCGATAGTTTTTTTGGAACAACCAAAGATAGACGAGCAATAAGAGGCTGACAGAAATGATCATCCAAGGATCTCCTAAAAATGACATGCTGCTAAGCAGCGTCCTGCCACCGAGTAACTCTCCTGCAGACCGATCGATCCGAATAATGGACTCACTTGAGTAATTTACGAGTATGGCAAAAAAGCCAAGCAATGCCGCTACTGCCAACGGATAAAAAAGACGCTTCAAGACATCCACCCTCTTTCATCAATACCTATATTTTAACATATGCAAAACGAAAAGCCCGCCTGCCCTATCGGCAAACGGACTCGATGCCCTTCCACTCACTGCAGCTCAAGCACACCATCAACCATTTTAAAAAGTTCAGAACATCTTCATTTGTCAGAACCAAGGGCTGCCCATCGTCGAAGCATACAAACAGAAAATCAGCGGGAATCCTCTGGATTCCCGCTGATTTTTATTGTTTTTTATTCGAATGCAGATTCTATGTCTGTTATCATTTGAGCGACAGACTGCAATCCGCCACCTGACAAGTACCAGAAATCCGGATCCAAGTAGATGATTTTATCGTTTTTGTAAGCATTCGTTTTTTCAACCAATTCGTTTTCAAGAGATTCTGCAGCACTTGTGCCGCTATCAACTACAGCGTTGCGGTCAACCACGAACATGATGTCCGGGTTTGTTTCCAAAATGTATTCAAATGAAACGCTTTGGCCGTGAGTTGAAGCTTCGATGCCTTCGTCAGCTTGTTTGACACCGAACACATCATGGATGATGCCGAAACGTGAAGCTGCGCCATATGCGCTTACTTTGCCTTCATTGGCAAGAGTGATCAATGCTTTTTCATCAGATTCGCTTACTGTTGCTTTTACAGATTCGATTTGTTCATCAATTGCTGCCAACTCTTCAACGATTTGATCTTCTTTACCGAAGATTTCACCCAGAGTGGTCATGTTTGATTTGAACGATCCCATGTAATCAGTAGTATCTACAGCCATATGGATAGTTGGGGCGATGTCAGAAAACTCTTCGTACATTTCAGCCTGGCGCCCAGAGATGATGATCAAGTCCGGCTCCATAGCATTGATCGCTTCAAAGTCCGCTTCTTTCAACGTACCGACGTTCTCGTACTTCTCAGCGTCAGCATATTTTTCAAGGTAAGCCGGCAAAGATTCCTGTGGAACTCCAGCAACAGCTTCAACACCTAATTTGTCGATTGAATCAAGAACACCAAAATCGAATACGACTACCTTTTCAGGGTTCTTGTCAAAAGTCGTTTCACCAAGTTCGTGCGTAACTGTCATTTCTTCTTTTTCTTCCGCCTCAGCAGTTGCTGTATCGGATTCCGTCGTTTCTTCAGTGGATCCACAAGCTGCAAGGAAAGCCACCATCATAAGGGTAAATGCCACCAATAACCATTTCTTCATATCGTTTCGAGCTCCTCTTTTTTAAGAATTGAAGTATACGCAAATCCGGCAATTGTTCATCTGCTGAATCGGGATATCCATATCGTAGATTTCTTTTAATGCAGCACTTTGGATAATTTCTTCTGTCGTACCGTCTTTGACCACCCGGCCATTTTTCAAGGCTACGATGCGGTCGGAATAGACAGATGCGAAGTTGATGTCATGAAGGACAATGACCACGGTTTTGCCGAGATCGTCGACCAAACGGCGCAGAATCTTCATGATTTGAACAGAGTGTTTCATATCCAGGTTATTCAAAGGCTCGTCCAATAAAATATAATCGGTGTCCTGTGCAATGACCATCGCGATGAATGCGCGTTGGCGCTGACCACCTGAAAGTTCATCCAGATAGGAGTTCTCCATTTCCTTCAAATCCATGTAATCGATTGACTGGTCCACCATTTTTTCATCTTCATCATTCAGACGGCCTTTTGAATAAGGAAAGCGGCCAAAAGAGACAAGCTCGCGAATTGTCAAACGGACATTCATATAGTTGGACTGCTTTAAGATCGATACACGTTTTGAGAACTCATTGGATTTCAACTTTTTGGTATTGGTTGAATCAATGAGGACTTCTCCGGTATCGGCATCCAAAAGACGGCTGACCATAGAAAGCAATGTGGATTTCCCAGCACCGTTCGGTCCGATAAAGGACGTAATCTGGCCGCGTTGGATATCAACAGAGACATTTTCCACAACTTGTTTTTTGCCGTATAGCTTTGTCAATTCACGAACTTGGATCATTTAGATCGACTCTCCTTTAATAGTAGATAGATGAAGTAGACTCCACCGATGAAATTGATGATAACGCTCAATGTCGTATTGAAAGTGAAGAGCCGCTCCACTACCCACTGGCCACCGATTAAGGCGACTACACTGATGACAATAGATCCTGTCAATAAGACCGAATGTTTATATGACGTGAAGAATTGATAGGATAAGTTTGCGACAATCAAACCGAAAAACGTAATCGGTCCGACCAGGGCCGTGGCAATTGCAATCAAGACAGCCGACAGAACCAGCATCTGTTTTACCAATGCGTCGTAGTTTACACCGAGATTGATCGCTGTATCCCGCCCCAGCGTCAGAACATCCAAGGACGAATTTTGTTTCCAGGCGAATGCAATCAGCAAAGTGATGATGGCCAGTGAGGTCCACACCAAATCAGAATTGACATTATTGAAGCTGGCAAACATCCGGTCCTGAATGATCGAGAATTCGTTGGGGTCGATCAGCACTTGGAGGAAAGTCGTAATACTGCTGAAAAACGTTCCGCAAATGATGCCGACCAATAAGAGAAAGTAGATCGGCCGATCGTTCTTTTTAAAGAGCAAGCGGTAGAATAACAAGGCGAAGATTACCATTACAGCAATCGACAGCAAGAAATTCACTTGCTTGTTTACGATTGTAATATGATCTGAACCCAGGAAAAAGATCAGCACCGTCTGAAGCAGCATATACAGTGAATCCAAGCCCATAATGCTCGGCGTCAATATCCGGTTATGGGTGATGGTCTGAAAGACAACCGTCGCATATGCGATGGCGACTCCCGTCAAAACCATGGCAAACACTTTTACCCCACGTCTCGGCAATGCGTAATCGAAACTCCCGTTCAGGTCCTGAAACAGATAGACTCCACAAGCCGCTAAAGCTAAAGCGACTAGTATGAGCATCTTATGTAGGTCACGCATACGATTTCCTCCTAAACAATAAGAAGAGGAAAATAAAGCTTCCGATAACACCGACCATCAGGCTAATGGAAATCTCATACGGATAAATCAGCACTCTTCCCAAGATATCGCACATCAGCAAGAAAATAGCTCCAAGCATTGCAGTATGCGGCAATGTTTTTTGTAGATGATCTCCTTTGAAGATCGACACGATGTTCGGAATGATCAACCCAAGGAATGGGATAACCCCCACCGTCAAAACTACCGTCGCCGTAATCAAGGCTACGAGTGTCAAACCGATGTTGACGACACTCCGATACTTCATCCCCAAATTTTTAGAGAAATCTTCGCCCATACCTGCTACCGTAAATCGGTTGGCGTATAGATAAGCGATGACAAAGACCGGAACGCTGATGTAGAGAAGTTCATAACTCCCCTTCATGACCATCGAAAAGTCACCTTGCAGCCAAGCGGACATGTTCTGGATAACGTCCGCCCGGTAAGCGAAAAATGTTGTAATGGACGACAGGATGTTCCCAAACATCAAACCCACTAAAGGAATGAATATAGCATCTTTAAATTTGATGCGATTTAGAATTTGCATGAAAAGAAAGGTACCGGCAAGCGCAAAGGCGAAAGCCACTGTCATTTTTTCCAGCATCGATGCATTGGCAAACATCAGCATCGATACCAGAATCCCAAGCCGAGTGGCGTCCAATGTACCTGCCGTCGTTGGAGACACGAACTTATTGCGGCTTAACTGCTGCATGATGAGTCCTGCCATACTCATCCCTGCACCCGCCAGCAAAATCGCGACCAGCCTTGGCAGACGGCTGATCAGGAATATCTGTGTCTCTTCCGATTGGAAATCAAGCAAATCAACAATGCTGATACTGCTGACCCCGACAAACAAGGAAATGATTGACAGTATGATTAATGTTGGTATTAAATAACGTTTCTTCATTCCTGTCCCTCATCTGTCCTCAATAAAACAATATTGATTATTCGATAGTGATAATCATTATCACTGCTTACAGATTTCAGTATAGCATGATGAAAAGAAGAGTCAATGAATAATTGAGAATAATTTTCATTTAGATGAGAATTGTGAGCATTTGTCAAAAGTTCGTCAAATAGTCAGAACATAAGGCAAAGAGCACACCAATGTGGCGTGCTCTTTGCTTTCTTATCTCTTCATCCTTATTGAACGCTTAATTTCTCAACCAGTACTATCAACCTGCTATTTCCTGTGCCTGCTCCACGACTTCAGCTGGTATGGTGATGGCTTCGATTTTATTGTACTGGCTGTAATCGGCCTGTACATCCGACTTGATGTTCATCATGTCGCCTTCTATATTCATATCCATGTCCATTTGCATATTCATGCTGTTTGTCAGGAAAGTTTCTTTATCGATCGTGAGAATGTAGTTCACTGAATGGATGGTCATGTCTTCAAGTGCCATTTGCGCTTCAATTTCCATTTGGCCTAAAGTTTTCTCCAACTGCTGATCCATCAATTTTTTAAATTTTTCTCCAGAAGCATCCAGTGTCAAGATATACTCATCTGCTGTCTGTTCAAATGTAAAATCTTCCTGGAATTCAGCTAATTCTTCAAGCTGTTGAGAAGGATCAGCTGTCTGTTGATCAGCCAAGCCTTTCAGGTCATCAATACTTTCATCTGGCATCTTCAGCCAAGTCGCCATTGTTTCTTCATACATATACATTCCTTGTTCCGTGAAATACATTTCCATCGTCATCGGATTTGTATTGTCGATCTCCTCAGACACGATGGAAGTTTCGGCCGTCTGGTGGAAAGCCAGCGGTTCAGCCGTCATGTCCATGGAAGAATCCACTTTCATATTGATCACCATGCCATCAGGCTGCATCGCCATCACCTGATCTGTTTCAATATCTGCATGAAGACTGTTAATGCCCTCAGAAGCCTCTACCGATTTGGTATACACCTCTTTTGCCGTCAAATCGCTGTTTTCACCTTTTGCCGTTACATCTCCAGACGCCGGTTCCGCTGTTTCTCCACAAGCGGAGAGGCCAATCGCCAAAGTAGCTGTGCTCATAAACAATATCCATTTCTTCAAAGTATTCGCCCCCTTGTTGGTTTTTATCCTTCTTTCCGATTTTGCCGTTCAATGGAGTGTATTGAAAAATAGCCCATTGTTTTTAGTTGTTTCTATACTTACGTAAGCCCTTGAAAAAGGTTCCATATTCATTATATACCCAAATACCATTCGTCTATTTCTCCATTTTCGATTATACTTTTCATTGTGAGAAAAAAACGAGGTGGATGTTTTTGAAATTAAAGCAATTTTTTAAGTACTACAAGCCGCATAAACGGCTGTTTATCATTGATTTTTCCAGCGCCGTCTTTGTGGCTATTTTGGAACTGGCATTTCCGGTCGCTGTCCAATGGTTCATCGACGACCTGCTTCCAAGTGGAAACTGGGGAACGATCACTACTGTCAGCTTCCTGTTGTTGGCCGTCTTCCTATTAAGTACGTTATTACAGTATATCGTCAGCTATCTGGGCCATAAACTGGGCATCAATATCGAAACCGATATGAGGGAAGAGCTGTTTACCCACGTCCAACGACAGTCTTTCCGCTTCTTCGATAACACCAAGACCGGCCACATCATGAGCCGCGTGACCAACGACCTGTTCGACATTGGCGAACTCGCCCACCACGGACCGGAAGACTTTTTTATCGCCATCATGACATTTTTCGGGGCTTTCGGCATCATGTTCTGGATAAACCCGAAACTGGCATTGGTCACATTAATCGTCATTCCGTTCCTGATCTGGCTCATTACGTTCTGTAATATCAAGATGAACCAAGCCTGGGGCAACATGTATGGAAAAATCGCTGACGTCAACGGCCGCGTGGAAGACAGCGTCTCTGGAGCACGTGTAGTCCAATCGTTTACAAATGAAGAGTTTGAAATCGAACGCTTCAAATCAGACAATGACCGTTTCCGCCTGGCGAAGATGGTCGCTTACAAAGTCATGGCAGCAACACATTCCAGCATCTATATGATGACCCGTCTGTTGACTCTGGTTGTCTTGGTTTATGGAGCCTGGCTTAATTTTCAAGGTGAATTATCGTACGGGGAACTTGTCAGTTTTGTGCTGTTCCTGAATGTTTTGATCAAACCGATCGACAAAATCAGTGCATTGCTTGAACTTTATCCGAAAGGCATGGCAGGTTTCAGCCGTTTCCGTGATTTGATCGAACAGGCACCCGACATCAATGACCGGAAAGATGCCGTTGCCGTTGAAGGATTAAATGGAGACATCCGTTTTGATAATGTCCATTTCGGCTATGACGACAACAAACCTGTTTTATCAGGGATTGATTTGAAATTGCGCGCCGGAGAGACCGTTGCGTTTGTCGGGCCATCAGGTGCCGGAAAAACGACGATTTGTTCATTGATCCCCCGATTCTACGATATCCAGCAAGGTTCCATTTCCATCGATGGCATGGATATCCGGGATATGACCATGCATTCCCTGCGCTCGCAGATCGGCATCGTCCAGCAGGATGTTTTCCTGTTTACCGGAACGATCCGCGAGAACATCGCTTACGGCAAGCGGCATGCCACTGAAGACGAAATTCTTGCTGCTGCCAAAAAAGCGCATTTAGAGGATTTCGTCCAAAAATTGCCGCATGGCTATGATACACAGATCGGGGAACGCGGCTTGAAATTGTCAGGCGGCCAAAAACAGCGCCTGGCTATCGCCCGCATGTTCCTGAAAAATCCGCCGATCCTCATATTGGACGAAGCCACTTCTGCACTCGATACCCAAACAGAGCGTGTCATCCAGGAAGCTTTGGCAGCGCTCGCTGAAAACCGGACGACTTTGATCATCGCCCATCGCCTGGCCACAATCCGTGATGCAGATCGTGTGATCGTCGTTACGGAAGACGGCATTGCCGAACAGGGTGGCTACAGCGAATTACTGGAAACTGACGGCATTTTTGCAAATCTGCACCGCATTCAGTTTCAGCAATAAGAAATCACACCAACAAGTAAAAATAGAGGCTGTCCGATTCATTTATGAGAGGTGTATTGCGTCATGCGTGACTGGAATTACCGCCGGGGAATGTGGCGTATCAGAATTTGTGGCCATTGTGATCCGGCCGCTCATCTCGATGCATTGGTGCATTACCATCCCTTGGCCAAAACGACCATGAGCAAGTGGGAATTCACTGGAACTCATTCCACTACTACCGCCTCCAAGATGTTGAAATCGGCAAATATGCCATTCGCCGGGAGTTATAAAGATCGAATATATCCCATTTCTGAACTTTTTGAAGGCATGGAAAGTATTTAGAGCTTATTAGAAAGTATTCAGCCGTTTACGGAAAGTATTTGAACCCAAACAGAAAGTATTTTATCCAACTTGGATAGTAAGCTCTATTAATGGAACAAAACCATTCTTTTTTTCAAATAAAACCCCCAAAAACTGCATACAAAGCAAAAACCGCTGGAGAAAAATCAATGATTTTTCTCCAGCGGTTTTAGTTTAGGGACTTATGGGACAGCCCCTTTTTGACTTTCTATTTCCCGATGACAAACTCTTGGTAGCGGTCATAATCCGCATGGCTCATTTCCACTTTCAGCAAAGTGCCTTCTTCTTCGTATTCCGTTTCCAGAATACTTGCTTGTTCGTTCAGGTAAGCGACGATGTCTCCTCGATCGAATGGAATGACCATCCGGCAAGTGACGTAATCTGCAAAAATCCGTTTCTTGATGACTTCCAGCAGTTCATCCAGACCCTTGCCTTCTTTTGCCGCAATCCATAAGCCGTCCCCATTTACGGTCGGGTAACGGACGCCTGCCAGATCTGATTTGTTGTAGACATACAGAGTCGGGACGTTCTCCACTCCAACAGCCTGCAGCGTCAGATTGGTCACTTCCATCATATAGCGGTGCTCTTCGTTTGAAACATCGACGACGTGCAGTAATAGATCCGCATTTCGGGCTTCCTCTAATGTGGAGCGGAAAGCTTTTACCAGGTGATGCGGCAGTTTGCTGACAAATCCGACCGTATCCGTCAGCAGGAAGCTTTTGTTGTCCTCAAGACGGATCTGGCGGACAGAGGTCTCGAGTGTGGCAAACAGCATATCTTTTTCAAATACCTGCTTTTCCTCATTCTGTCCGGTTTTCGCCAATAAGCCATTCATGACAGTTGATTTTCCGGCATTTGTATAGCCGACCAGTGATACGACTGGCATGCCTTTTTTGGTGCGCTGCTTGCGCTGTGTGACGCGCTGATCCTTGATATGCTCCAGCTCTTTATGAAGCTTTGAAATCTGATCTTCAATTTTTCGGCGGTCCAGCTCAAGCTTCGTCTCCCCGGCTCCACGGTTGGCTACGCCACCGCTACTGCTGCCTCCTTGGCGGCCAAGCGATGCGCGCAGGCCGATCAAACGGGGCAACATATATTGAAGCTGCGCCAATTCCACCTGCACCTGTGCTTCACGTGTTTTTGCACGCCGCGAGAAGATATCCAAAATCAGCATGGTCCGGTCGATAACTTTACATTCCAAGTCTTCTTCCAAATTCCGGATCTGCGAGGGCGACAGTTCATCGTTGAAAATCACCAAGTTTGCGTCCGATTCTTCATAAAAGGCTTTAATTTCTTCTACTTTTCCGCTCCCCACATAATGCGAAGGATTAATGCGGTCCAGATTTTGTGTAACTTCTCCTACTACTTCCACATTGCAGGCTTCCGCCAAGTTATGCAGTTCTTCCATTCCGTAAGTGAAATGCAGATCTTTTTGGAGCTGGACACCGACAATGACCGCTCTTTCTTGTAATTCATCCATTTATGTTGTCCTCCTATTTCAGGAAAGGAAAATTCCTATTCGATTCCTCCATTTTACCACAGTTTCTTTGCTGCCCCCTACAGACGGGGCAACCAGTACTGGCCATGCTCAAATTCCACTTTATTTTCGCCGTCCGCAAAATGCACTTCTTCCAGACGTTCCTGCGGCTGATCGGTTTTTCTGAATTCAATCCGGCAATTCTCCAATTCCAGGCTGCCGCCGAGAATCTTCCGCCAAGCAGCTGCGGTTTCTTCCGGATCCCTTACTCCAAATACGCAACGGCCGATTGCCAATGTTTCGTTTGAAGCTTCAATAGCTCCCGTATCCCGTAATTTTCTGTAGCGTTGTTCATCTGTTTCCTGCCATTCAATGAAAAACGGACAAGGCAGCCGTGCGGATATCTCTTCTTCAATGAACAGCATCTTCCACTTGATCAGCTGTCCGGCTTCTGTCCGGCGCTCCGCATCCAACACTCCTGATGTCTTGACCCCTCGGTCTCGCAATTCTTCATCCAGTTTTTTGATAGCAGCAGTTCGTACACAAATCGTCCCAAAACCGACTTGGTCATGCAACAGCAATCGGGTGAGCGGATGATTTGCCTGAGACGCAATTTCTGCTTTTTCGACTGTCAGCCACTCAATATAGCAGTCTTTCAAATACAGCAGTGCATTAAAAGTTCCCCATTTCTCGTGCCGGCCGCCAATAGCTGCATGAAATCCTTTTTGCTGCCACTCGGCTGTCGCCTTTTGGGGAGTTTGGCGGACAAAATGAACAATGTGATCCAATTCCATAAAGCACCTCACTTTTTCTACTTTATCTAACCGTTCGCTATTGCTTCCTCTCTTCCCTTTTTATCGGAGTAGAAAAACCAAATCCGAAGTTTTCTGATTATTCAAACTATTAATTTGATTTTTTTACCAAAATGGGTGGTATTTTTTCTGAATATTCGGTAGGGTAACTATATAAAAGTTTATAGGAGGTCGTGATGGATAAAAAACTGTTTTTAAATCCTGTATTTATAGTATCCGCCGCCGTCATTATTGTACTTGTTATCTTCGGTGCAACCACACCCATTCAATTCGGAGAAGTAGCAGGAAACCTATTCAGTTTCACAACCCTGAATTTCGGCTGGTTCTATTTACTCGCAATTTTTATCATTACACTTTTTCTCATCATCATCGCCATATCCAAATATGGGAGCATCCGGCTTGGCGCCGATAATGACCGTCCGGAATTCCCATTCTTTACATGGGTCGGCATGTTGTTTTCTGCCGGTTTCGGAGCCGGCCTTGTGTTTTGGGGCGTAGCTGAACCGATGAGCCATTTTTTCACCACCCCTTTCGGCGCTGAAGCACAAACGCCGGAAGCAGCAAGAGTTGCCATGGGCTATTCGTTTTTCCATTGGGGCATCAGCCAGTGGTCGGTCTTCGCCATTGTTGGCCTCGTCATCGGATTTCTCCAGTTTCGTAAAGAGAAACCGGGCTTGGTCTCTACGGCCCTTGAACCGGTGCTCGGCAGAAAGCCCTTAGTCAAACACTCGATTGATTCCCTTGCTGTTATTGCTACAGTCATGGGGATTGCCACATCCCTCGGCTTGGGCGTGCTTCAAATGAACGGTGGGCTAAATGCGGTATTCGGCATTGAAAACGCTTTCCCGATACAATTAGGGATTATCATTGTCATGTTCATCGCTTATACCATATCTTCTTCCACCGGCCTAAAAAAGGGTATTGCGTACTTAAGTAATTTAAACCTTGGTTTGGCTTTGGTTCTCATGATATTCGTCTTTATTGCAGGGCCGACCGTCTTTATCATGGAGACTTTCACTTTAGCGACCGGCGACTACATCACCAAATTCATCTCCTACAGTTTGCGCCTTGAACCTTATGAAAATGGCGAATGGGTTCAGGGCTGGACCATCTTCTATTGGGCCTGGTCAACTGCCTGGTCTCCGTTTGTCGGCGCGTTTGTTGCACGCGTATCCAAAGGGCGGACCATCCGCGAATTTGTCGTGGGGGTTCTTGTCATTCCACCGGCCATTGCCTGCGTTTGGATCGCCGTGTTCGGCGGCACGGCACTTTGGTACGATTTGAATCAGGGCACAGGAATTGCCGAAGCTGTCAATAACGATCTGACCTCGGCGTTGTTCCAAACTTTCGAAGTGCTGCCATTTACACCGATCATGTCCATTCTTGCAATCTTGCTGATCTTTACCTTCCTCGTGACTTCTGCCGACTCCGCTACATATATTCTGGCGTCGATGACTAGTTACGGAAGCCTGAATCCACCTACAATCTTTAAAGTTGTTTGGGGTGTGCTGATGGCTGCGATTGCGGCAGTTTTGCTGTATGCAGGTGGACTGGGAGCCCTGCAAACCGCTTCTCTGATATCCGCCCTGCCGTTCACGGTATTGCTGATAATCATGCTGTGGTCCTTCACTAAAATCATCCGTAAAGAATCACTGCCTATTCGGGAATCCGATTTACAGCGATTCAAGCTTATGGAAAAAGAAAACAAAAAACAAAGCGATAAATAATCGAATGACCGACAAAAGGCGTACAACCTTTCCATTTGGAAAGAGCTGTACGCCTTTTTGCTCGGAGAATTATTTGTCTTCGTTGATCAAACGAACTGTTTCGTCGAATTCTTTCTCAATCTGTGCATCCGGTTTGTAAGTAACAAGGCTAACTAGCCAAGTGACTAGCAAACACAGGAAGAATCCTGGAATGATTTCGTAGACACTGCCGATGAAATTCGTCATCTCAGTAGCTCCAGGATCATCTGCAGCCGTACCGATGAGATCCCAGATAATGACTGTGACAGCACCAACGATCATACCCGCTAAAGCGCCTTTTGAAGTCAGTTTGCGCCAGAACAAAGATAACAAGATGATGGGTCCAAAAGCGGCACCAAACCCTGCCCAAGCATAAGCAACCAAGCCGAGAATGGTGTTGTTCTGTTCCCATGCCAGGTAAGCGGCAATAACTGCAATCAATGCTACAGCAATCCGCCCCAAGTTTACATAGCCTTTTGGCGAAGATTCTTTTTTGAATGCGATTTTGTATAAATCTTCGATTAACGCAGATGAACTCACCAAAAGCTGAGAAGAAATTGTACTCATTACTGCAGCCAAAACAGCAGCCAGTACAAATCCGGCAATCAATGGGTGGAACAGGATCTGGCTCAAGTCAAGAAAGACCGATTCAGGATCCACTAAAGTTGCTCCAGGGTTCTGCTGGAAGTAAGCGATCCCGATAAGCGCTGTCGCAGTTGCTCCAAGAAGGCTGAAAATCATCCAGCCCATACCGATGCGGCGGGCTATGCGTACTTCCTTCAAGGTCTTGATCGCCATAAAGCGGACGATGATGTGCGGCTGGCCAAAGTAACCAAGACCCCAGGCCACCGCAGAAATAACTCCCACTGTCGAAGCTCCGGAAACCAGGCTTAACATATTCGGGTCAACTTCACGAATACTTGCAGCGGTTTCGCTAAATCCGCCTGTAGCGAAAATCCCAATTGCCGGTACTGCGATCAACGCCAGCACCATCATGATGCCCTGGACAAAATCCGTGTAACTGACCGCCAGGAATCCACCAAATAATGTATAGGCTACGACGACTACCGATCCCAGGACAAGCCCCAGATGATAATCCATTCCGAATGAACTTTGGAAGAATAATCCAGAAGCTACCATTCCTGATGATACGTAGAATGTGAAAAAGATCAAAATGATAATACCTGAAACAATTCTTAATAACCGTGATTTGTCTTTCAAACGATTTTCCAGGAAACTTGGAATCGTGATAGAGTCACTGGTAACGAACGAGTAAATCCGTAGTCTCGGCGCAACGAAGAACCAGTTTAAAAAGGCACCGATTGTCAATCCGATTGCGATCCACACCTCAACTAATCCACCGAGGTAAATAGCACCCGGCAAGCCGAGCAATAGCCAGCCAGACATATCCGAAGCACCTGCACTAAGTGCGGCGACTGCTGGTCCAAGCCCCCTTCCACCAAGCATGTAGTCGGATAAATTTACTGTTTTCCGATATGCGTACCAGCCGATGAATAGCATGGCTGCCAGATAGATCGTTAAAGCAATGATTTGATAGGTTGTATCTGTCATTCTATCCCCTCCTTGTTTAACAGTGTAACATTCTTGACACATATTAAAAGTCCCATTTTCGGTTTTACAGTTGATACAAGCGGGGAAAAGAGTGTCAAGGAGGCGATTATTATGCCATGGAGCAAAAATGATTACCCGGATTCGTTCAAAAATCTCGACAATTCTGTGCGCAATAAAGCCATTGAAATTGCCAATGCGCTGCTTCGTGATGGCTATGAAGAAGGCCGGGCAATCCCGATCGCTTTAGAACAGGCAAAACGAAATGTGGAAGGTGATGAAGAGCGGCCAGTCTATGAAATCAGAAAACATGATGAAGGATGGCAGTTAAAGAAAAGAGACAGCAAGAAAGCGATTCTAATCGAAGATACCAAAGAGAGCCTGATGGGAGAAGCCAAGCGCTACGTCAACAAAAACCATGGAGAACTGCATATTTACACTGAAGATGGTTCCTTGTCGGACACGCTCTACGAATAACTATAAACAAGAAAATGCTGCTGTCGCTTCTGACAGCAGCATTTTTATTTGAACCAGCCTTTTTCTTTGAAACGCGAAATGGCTTCGATCCTGTTTCCAACTTCCAGTTTATCCAGAATCGTCGAAATGTAATTCCGCACTGTGCCAGTCGTGATGAACAGCTCTTTGGCAATCTCTTTCGTGCTTCGTCCTTCCGCAATCAATTCCATTACCTGACTCTCCCGGTCGGTCAATGGATTTTCATCAGCATACGCCAGATCCACTAATTCCGGTGCATAGATCCGGCGCCCATCCATGATCGACCGGATGGACGTAGCCAAATCTTCACTTGGGCTGTCCTTCAGCAAATATCCGCTGACTCCCGCTTTTCTAGCGCGCTCAAAATAACCTGAACGGGCAAAAGTCGTCAAAATAATAATCTTGCACGGCTGATCTTTAAGAATTTCCGCAGCATCCAATCCACTCTTTAATGGCATCTCGATGTCCATGATGCAAACATCCGGCTGCAGTTTTTCGACAAGCTCAATCGCCTCTTCACCGTTTGATGCTTTACCGACAACTTCCATGTCCTCTTCCAAATCCAGTAACGAACCCAAAGCTCCAAGCATCATCCGCTGATCTTCAGCTAATACGATCCGTATCATTCGACCGCCTCCTTTGAACTATAGAGAATCACGTTTGGCACCCGGATGTTCAAGGTGGTGCCTTCCATTTCCTTAATATCCACTGAACCATTCACAAATTCGAGCCGTTCCCGCATACCTGCCAGTCCGTTCCCTTGCAGGAAAGTATTGCCTTCCGGGAACCCTTTGCCATCATCCTGTACCTGAACAAGGATTTCTTCAGGATTTTGCTTGATCAAGACGCTGCAGCGCGTAGCACTGCTATGTTTGACGACATTTGTCACGGCTTCTTTCAAGCACATGCTCAAAACATTCTCCACCAAAAGTGGTGTATTGGTCAGCTGCGGAGAACCATAGAACACAAAATCAATTTCAGCCGCTTTTAAAATCTGTTGAATACGTAATAACTCTTCGTCCAACTTGGTGCCACGCATATTGGAAACCAGTTCCCTCACTTCCTTTAATGCAGTGCGGGCAGTTTGGCGGACATCATTTATTTCACTTAAAGCAGATTCTGGATTTCGGTAAATCAACTTTCCAGCTAAATCACTTTTCAACCCGATCAACGAGAGCTTTTGGCCTAGCGTATCATGAAGATCACGTGCAATCCGTTCGCGTTCTTCAATGATGACCAGTTGAGAAATCCGTTTATTGGCATCTTCAAGCTGACCTTCTAATTTCTCTCTCTTATTGCGGTTGTAGGTATTGAAAGGCAGAAGAATCACACCCAATATGCTGAGCACAATGAACGGCAACTCCGAAATATACAATTCATTATGATCGAGAAAACCGAATACCAAAGCCATTATCGTCGTTCCGATATGGAGGCCATAGACGATGAAGAAACCGACTTTATTGCGCAGATTCCCGATGAAGAAAGCAACAAAGATAGCAAGGTACACATAACCGAACAACAGGATCATACCAATGTTAATGGCCATCTCCAGACTTACCCAAACATACACAAAGCCGGTCCTTGAATTGAAAGACAGCCGGTAAGCAATGAAGAACAGCAATAGCAGAAAAATGCCAAAAATAATTTCAGGCAGTGAAGAAGAACGAAAGATAAAGAAGAACGGCAAAATACAAAAGATAACCCAAGCGTAAAGACTCAACCACGGGTTTTTAGGAAATATTTGATACCAGCTTTGCATAAGGGCCTCCTCTTTCTTACTATGTAACCCAATCATAGCAAAAAATAAGCAAAAGAAAAAACCATTCCGCTAAGAATGGCTTTTCTGTTTGGTTCTTATTGTTCAGCCGTTTTCGAATTGCCAAGCAAGTGTTTGATATCACCAAATGTAACGAATGTTTTGTTTGGTGCATCATACAATTTGTAGCGCAATGATTTAAGGCTCGATTTAATATTGATTGTTGTTGCCTGTTGAAGCGGTGGCGTAGAAACATGCGCTTTTTCCAGGTTGTAGTTTGGAACTCGCGGGCTTAAGTGATGCACATGGTGGAAACCGATATTGCCGGTTACCCATTGCAATACTTTTGGAAGCTGGTAATACGAGCTTCCTTCTACAGCCGCTTTTACATAATCCCATTCGTTTTCGTCTTCAAAATACGAATCTTCGAATGTATGCTGGACATAGAATAACCAAATACCAAATGCTCCAGCTACGAACATGGTAGTTCCCTGAACGATCAGGAATGCCTGCCAGCCGATTGCCCAAATCAAGAGCGAGTAGATGACCACAAGGGAGATATTGATCAAATACGTGTTATTACGTTCTTTTTTACGCGCATCTTTGCGGTTGAAACGGCTTGAAATCAAGACCAGGAATAATGGGCCAAATCCAAACATGACCAATGGATTGCGGTACATGCGGTATTTGAAGCGTTCCCACTTAGAAGCTTCTACATATTCTTCAATTGTCATAACCCAGATATCGCCAACTCCGCGTTTATCAAGATTACCACTTGAAGCATGGTGGATCGAATGCTCGCGTTTCCACTTCTCATAAGCGAAAAGTGTCATGATGCCGGTAATCGTACCGACAACTGCATTTGCTTTTTTGTTCTTGAAGAACGATCCGTGCGTACAGTCATGGAAGATGATGAACGTGCGGATAACGAATGCGGCCGCTACTACTGATAATGCAATGGTCAACCAGATAGAGACATCAAGTGCCTGATAAGCCAGGAACCATGCCAAAATAAAAGGTGGGATTGTATTCACTAATTGTCTTACACTTGATTTAACATCGGCTTTTTCAAAAGGAGCGATAAATTTACGTAACTGTGCTGTTTTTTCTCTGCTCATGCTTTCGTCTTCCTCCTCTATACGGACTATTTCAGCCCGGATAACTTATTAACCTAATCATAAAGGAAAAATTATATGGCAATAAGACATAAACGTCTATCTTTCTATATGACAGGTGTCATGTATTTCAAGAAATCTACTTCTTTAAAATTACAAGCGATATGTGTATACTGAGAGTAATCAGAAAAATCAGAACGGAGTGAGGCATATGACCGGTCTTGTTGCCGTCATTATGATCTTTTCAATTCCACTGGCAGGTATCATCACTTCGCATCTTCAAACACAGACCAAACTTAAGCATAAGATGATCAGCACGGAGTTAGAACTCGAAAAGTTAAAACACGAGAATTTTGTCATCGAGACACAGAAGATGCGTCTCGAATTGGAACAATTGAAGTTGGAAGATGCCAAAAAAGATGAACACTTGCTGCTGAAGTAAGGCGGTGGAGAATGCCGCAAGTATGGAAAAGACCCTGCACACGATTAGGTGCAGGGTCTTTTTTGTGCTTTTAGGTTAGCATCTGCTTTTGGGCGCTTCCGCTTTTCTTTTTGTCCAGGCTTCAGCGCCTAGAACCTCGGGGTCTTAAGTCCGCTTGCCTGTGCGGCTGAAGGAACGCCGCTTCGGCAAACTGCCTTAAGCCTGTCGGTTCTAAACAGGCGCTTCCGCTTTTCTTTGTCCAGTTGCAAGCGCCTAGCTCTTCGGGATGTAAGCCACTCTGGCTGTGCGGCTGAAGAGATGCCGCTTCGCCAGAGCGTCTTACACCTGTCAGAGCTGAACAGGCACTTTCACTTTTCTTGTTGTCCAGGCTCCAGCGCCCAGCTCTTTGGGTCATAAGCCAACCTGGCTGTGCGGCTGAAAAGACGCCACTTCGCCAGTCTGTCTTATGCCCGGCAGAGCTACACGGGCGCTTCCGCTTTTCTTATGCAAATACACTATTCTCGATTTGCTTTAGTTGGTGGAAATATGATTTTTTCTTCATCAGTTCTAAGTAGGATCCGGTTTCCACGATGCGGCCGTTTTCCATTACGATGATTTGATCCATCTTTTCAAGTCCTGCCAAGTCATGGCTGATGATGACGAATAGATCGTTCTCGCCCTGTTGGAATAATTCCTGATAGATGGTGTGGCCAGTGAGGCTATCGACTGAAGAGACCGGCTCGTCGAGAAGCCACAGTGACTTCCCTTTCAGCAGAGCGCGTGCAATTGCCAGCCGCTGCTTCTGCCCACCTGATAAATTTTGTCCTTTTTCCTCGACATTCATCTCCAGCGGAAACAACTCCAGCTGAACTTTGGCCAACGCCTGCTCCATCTGCTCATCGCTTGCTTTAGGGTCAGCGATCAATAAGTTGCTGCGGATGGTTCCGTAAAAGAAATGGTTCTCCTGCAGCACTACATTCATTTCCTGCCAAATGCTTTCCTGTGCGAGCGTTTCGACAGGCTCCCCCCCGATCGACAATCGTCCATGGTCAAGCGGGAACACATTCAACATCAACTGCATAAGCGTTGACTTGCCTGAACCGCTTGGTCCGACAATCGCCGTCTTTGTACCTGGTTTCAAGTGGACCGAAACATCATCAACTGCTAAGCTCTTTTCTCCCGGATAGCTGAAAGACGCTCCCGTCAGCTTGATATCAAGCGGTCCGCTCGGCAGCTTAACTATTCCTTGCTGCAAAGCCGGCTCCGCTACAATTTCCTCTAATCGAACAGCAGCTTTACGGCTTTCTTCAAAATAAGAGGGGAATGCAGCCATTGGGGCCACATTTTCAAAAGCGGCAATGGAAATCATGACAAGCATCGCCAAATACAAGCCATTAAGTTCGCCTGCCGCTACAAAATACGCTCCAACGCCCAACACGAAAAATGAAACCAGCAATGCCACTAATGAATTGATGGATTGAGCCAGGTTTTCTTCCAGCCCCTCTTTTTTCTGTCCTTCATTGTAATAGGCAGCATCGCTTTTCAATTGCTGTTCTTTCGCATCGAGCTTTTGATGGATTTTCAGATCGCGAAAACCATAAAGGAATTCAGTGGCCTCCACAGCCAGATTTCCCCGGTCAGCTCTGAGCTTTCCATCCGTACGCCGTTTTCTGATGGAAAAAAGCGCAGGGACTGCAACCACTGTCAACAGCAGTCCAATCAGCATAACAACAGCGATTCCCATTGAGAAAAACGAGCTGAAGAAAATGGTGCTTAACAAGACGATGCCCAGTACCACGGGCGGATAAAAAACACGCAGCAGAAAGTTCTGCAGGCTTTCGACATCCCCAACAATTCGCGATAGCAGGTCTCCACTCCGGTACTTGCCGAATATTCCAGGAGCTAGCGGTGCGAGGCGTTCAAAAAACGACACTCTTAAATGGCTTAGCATGGTGAATGTTGCCCGGTGGGAATACAAGCGCTCCCCGTAACGGCTCAATGCCGAAGCAAAGCCGAATAGCTTCAGACAGGCAGCCATGACTACGAGTGTCGTCATTTGAGTGGTCAACGCTGCTTTGGAGATTAAATAACCACTTGACCCCATTAATGCCACACTGGCGATTCCAGCTAAAAAACCAAAGAGGATAGCAATGGAGACATCCTTCTTTTCCATAAGCGTAAGTTTTAACACATGCTTCAATTCATTCATCGTACGCCACCTCCTTGCTGCGCAGCAAGCATTTCTCCGTACGGACGATAATTCTGCAGTAATTGATCATGGTTTCCTGCGGCTTCGAGCTTGCCGTCTTCCAGGAAGAAAATCAGGTCCGCCTGCTTAATGGTATGCAGACGGTGAGCCACCGTAATGACCGTCGATGTTTTTTGCAGCTCACGAAGCGAGTTTTGCAGGATCTGTTCAGTCCGAAGATCCAAGCCAGTCGTCGGCTCATCAAACAGAATCAGCGATGGTCTCTTCAGGAAGGCACGAACCAACGCAATCCGCTGTTTCTCGCCCCCCGACAATCCACGTCCAGCCTCACCGATCCGTGTTTCAAAACCTTGCTCAAGCGTTAATACCATTTCCGCAATGCCCGCCTTTTCAGCCGCTGCCAGCATTTCTTCATCACTGATCGGCCGGTCCGCTCCGATTTCCATGTTTTCGCGGATGGTCCCAGCGAAAAGATACGGGTTTTGTGAAATATAACTTAATTGGTCGAACCAGGACTTCTCAGCAATGTTCTCCCGTGGTACTCCATTGATCATCAACCGGCCTTCAGTTTGTGGAAAAAGACCTGCCAGCAAGTGCATAAACGTGGTTTTACCAGAACCGCTCTTGCCGACAATCGCCACTTGGCTGTAGGGAGGAATTTCTCCAGCGAGTGGAGCCAGTGAAAAACCTTCTCCATACTGGAAAGAAAGTCCCTCCAATGAAAGATGCGGCGGCTCAGATGCAATGGTTTCACTGCCCCATATCAATGGAGAACGGCTTTTCTCAAGTTCAGCCGATATCTGGTTGGCCGCCGATACGCTGCCGCGTGCCGTGTGAAAGGCGCTTCCGAAATCCTTCAACAGATTGAAGAAATCCGGTACTAAAATCAAAATAAAAAACGCAGTGAAAAAACTGATACTATCGAACACTACCAGGCGAAGACCAATCTCCAACGCGATGATGCCGATGCTCAGCATTGAAATATACTCCAGCATCAATGAAGATAAAAACGCTGATTTCAATACTTCCATCGTCGAATCGCGAAAGCTTAAACTGCTTTTGCGGATGGCCTTTTGCTGCTTTTCAGCTTGTCCGAATAATTTAAGCGTGGACAGCCCCTGCAATATATCCAGGAATGTACCGGAAAACTGACTGAGCTGCTCCATTTTTTCGTCCGCTTTTTTCTTTGTCCCTTTTCCGACCATAGCCATGAACACCGGAATGAACGGGGCCGTAATTAAAATGATGGCCGCCGATGTCCAATTTTGAGTGAAAATAACACCCAACAACAGTATTGGGATGATATAGGTTTGAATCATTTGCGGAATATATTTACTGAAAAAGCCGTCGACTTCATCCACTGCATCCATCAGCAAGCTGACCTTCTGGCCGGATTGGCCTTGAGACGCTGACAGCAATGGATTTTCAGCAAACGACTTTATCAAATTATTTCGAAACTCATTCTTAACGTCAGCAGCCAGATTGACACCCGCCCGGCCAATTGCATAACCGGCTCCTACACGCAGCAGTATCGCTGCGAACAAGCCGCCA
Source organism: Planococcus sp. SE5232 (assembly GCF_050686535.1). Classification (NCBI taxonomy): domain Bacteria; kingdom Bacillati; phylum Bacillota; class Bacilli; order Caryophanales; family Caryophanaceae; genus Planococcus; species Planococcus sp. SE5232. The sequence continues at coordinate 130,020 of NZ_JBOGCP010000004.1, forward strand.
AACAAAGGCAGTAAGCTTTCGAATGAAGCATCTTGAAGAAAAACGCGATCCGCAATAAACACGAAAAATAAGGCTTGCCCGATTGTCGCAACCCCTTTTAAAAACGACGCTACGGCCAGGAAGAGCATACTTTTTTTTCGTTGAAACGCCAGCTGTTTTAGATCGTTCATGCCATTCTCTCCTTCACTTTACCTCCTTCCATTATAAAGCATCCACTGTTGAAACCCCCGTCAGGTGCCCATGGCTTGAGGATTTAGAGAGGGGTTTGTTACAGTTCTGTTCACAAATTACCTCGCTTTTTGCACACACAAAAACCTGCAGACGGCATTCTCTGCAGGTTTGGAATCACTGGTTTTCAATTGTTTGTTCATACGAGCCTGTTGAAAAAATGGCCGTTTTTAACCAAGCCATATCTTCCTGTATTTTCAGTTTCAAGGATTGATCAACGCATTTTCGATATTCATCCATCAGCTTCATTAGTTCGTATTCGAAAATGGCTAACTCTTCATCTGTGATCACTGCAAACACCCTCTTAGGTAAGCCGTTTTGCGCGCTGTGCTTTATTACCTACTGTTATAAGTATATTGTACCAAAAGATTTATTTTTTTGCCATAAAAACAATTTTTTATTTTACAAAAGTAGCAATAAGACAGCGTAAGAAATTAACCCAGTACAAAAGGCCAACAAGCTGCTGTCTCTGTCTTCCGGCAGTTCTTCTTTTAGGACATTCAAAATTACCCCGCCTGCCAAGAAAGCAGTCAACACCGAAATAATCCATTCGTGGACTTCAGCAAAAGCTCCAATTCCCCAGCCGATCAGAATAGCAACGGCTAACATCCATCTGCCGTATCGATCGTAATCCTCCGCATGAGTGGCACGCAAGGCTTTGTCATTGGTGATAAAATGGACACCCATCGCAATGAAGAACAAGGTCATACCCAACGCATCTCCGTACTCCTCCCTGACAAGCAAATAGGCGATGACTCCATTGTAAAGAGCAAAAGTGACGATGTGAATCCAAAAAAGACCTGATGCATTTTTGGACGCTTCTCGCTCGGGTTTTCTTTTCGAAGCTTTGACTGAACTCTCTAAAGCATAAAAAATGACCAGACCAGCCATGGCTACCAGGTAAATATGATTTTCCAAAAACTGCAGACTGCTATTTTCAAGCTCGCCCTGCAATTCATCCTGAAAAACGCTGAGCTCCGGCAATAAATGCAAAAATACATAAGCGACCGATATCCCGCCTGCAATGGAAAGGAATCGACTGCGCGGCAAAACTTTCAGGAACTTTAGACGTTTTGAAAAAAGATGGATCAATATAAATCCAACGGCAAAAATAAAGCTAAGCCAAACCACCTTCAAGCTCCTCCTTTAGGCATGAATGCTGTACTACAAAATTTTCTGGATCACTGTTTGGAGCCAACGGATATCCTCCATTCAAGATAATCATTCTTTTTATGTATGTCCCCTTAGTTGAAGATCCGTAAACTAACCGAATGACCGACTTGGGTTTCTTCTATAAAGTACAAAAAAAGCGCCCCGGAAGACGCTTTCCTTTTTCCTATTCAAGTTTCTTAAACTTCCGTTTTCCGGCTGTGCTCGACAGATAACTCACGCAGCTTGAATTTCTGTATTTTCCCTGAAGCTGTCATCGGGTATTCTTTAGTGAACTCGATATAACGCGGAATTTTATGACGGGAAATTTTCCCCGTACAATAAGCCTTCAATTCCTCAGCGTTCAGCTGCTCTCCTTCTTTGAGGATCACCCATGCCATCAGCTCTTCTCCGTATTTCGGATCCGGCACCCCCACCACTTGGACATCCTGGACCGAAGGGTGCTGATAAAGGAATTCTTCGATTTCACGCGGGTAGATATTTTCGCCTCCACGGATCACCATATCCTTGATGCGTCCGGTGATGGCAATATAACCAGCTTCATCTTCAATAGCAATATCACCGGTATGGAGCCAGCCTTCCAGATCAATGGCATCTTTTGTTGCTTCTTCGTTTTTATAATAACCTTTCATGACGTGATACCCTCTTGTACAAAGTTCTCCGGGAACACCTGTGTCGACCTTTTCGCCTGTTGCGGGATCGATGATCTTCACTTCCACGCCGGTATGCGGTTTGCCGACTGTCGATACCCGCTTTTCAATATCATCGTCTGCCCGTGTCTGCGTAATGACCGGTGACGATTCAGTTTGTCCGTATGCAATGGTGATTTCCGATGCCCCCATATCGTTGATGACTTTTTTCATCACTTCAATTGGGCAAGGCGATCCTGCCATAATGCCTGTCCGGAGCGTAGATGTATCGAAAGACGCGAAATCCGGATGGTTCAATTCCGCGATGAACATGGTCGGCACTCCATGAAGTCCTGTGCATTTCTCATCCTGTACCATCTGCAGCACCCGTTTCGGTTCAAATTGTTCTGCAATGACCATCGTTGTGGAATGTGTGACTGCTGCCATCGTTCCGAGGACGCAGCCGAAGCAATGAAAGAACGGGACCGGGATGCAGAGCCGATCGGTTTCCGTCAAGTTCATCGTATCACCGATCAATTTGCCGTTATTGACGATATTCAGGTGCGTCAACATGACCCCTTTCGGAAATCCAGTAGTGCCGGATGTATATTGGATATTGATGACATCGTCCGGGTCCATCGACCGGAAGCGTTCTTCATATTCAGACTCACTGACGTTTTCAGCAAAAGCCTCAAATTCATCCCACGTGTAGATTCCCGGATAATTGTTGCCGCTCATGACAATCACCCGTTTGAAATGAGGCAGTTTTTCGCTGACAATGTCCCCCTTATCAGCTGTTGCCAACTCCGGACAAACCGTGTTGAGAATGTCTATGTAGTTCGCTCCTTTAAATTCCTCCCCTAATATCAAAGTGGTCGCGTCCGACTGCTCCAATAAATACTCCAACTCACTCGACTGGTAGCTGGTGTTGACTGTTACCAGCACACCGCCCATTTTTCCGGTTGCAAATTGGCTCAACAGCCATTCGCGCTTATTATCCGACCAAATCGCCACATGTTCCCCTTTTTCAATGCCGATTCCGATAAATGCCTTTGCCAGGCGATCTGTTTCTTCATCAAATTCCTTATACGTTTTTCGGATTCCATGTTCCGGATAGACATAAGCCTCTGTATCCGGGTTTCGCGTGGCCTGTTCTTTCACCACTTGGCCAACTGTCTTCTGCAAAATCACCATTTCCCATCCCCCTAATTGAAAACGTTTTCAGTCCCCTATATATTATCACAAAATTCCAAATAAACGGAACCTGCTTTTGGCATGGCATAAAACCATCAGCTCGCTCTTTTTATGCACCGCATGATAAACTAAACTTATTATGTACAATGGAAGGGATAATCCATGGAATTACAAACAATGCAGGACCAACTAACAGAACGCCTTTTGCAGCAACAACTGGTGTCAGCCACCATCAGCCAGCCACGGTTAAAATCCAATGACATCAAACGAATCAAGCTGAAGCCGGTTGAGATAAAAAAGGAATACCTGATTCAATTCGAGTACCAGCATGAGCATGTCCTGAAACATGAAAATTTGCCACTCGAGGAAGCAGCTAGCAAATTGACTTCTCTTTTCAATGATTTCCGTCAGGCAATGTTCCAATTTACAGACGAGAAAGTGCAAATCCAGCTTTCCAAGAAATTCAAAGTCAGCTGGAAAACAGAGCAGACCGTAGAAAAAAAGGTGGAGCTGTCGCATAATCGTAAAAAGCAGTATTTGCTGGAAGATGGGATTCCCTATCCATTCCTTGTACGCCTTGGCGTGCAAAGTCCGGACGGAAAAGTCAAAAAGCAGAAATACGATAAGTTCCGCCAAATCAATCGTTTTATCGAATTTATTGATGACTCACTTGCGTATCTGCCGCAGGACCGGACTGTCCGCATCCTCGATTTCGGCTCAGGAAAATCGTATTTGACCTTTGCGCTCTATCATTATTTGCGCATCGAAAAAGGGTTGGACCTCCGCGTTACCGGCCTCGATCTAAAAAAAGAGGTAATCGAGGAATGCCAGCAGATTGCCGAAGATCTTCGCTATGAACAGCTTGAATTCCTGGTGGGCGACATCAATGATTACAACGAAGAATCGGCTGTCGACATGGTTGTCACCCTGCATGCCTGCGACGTGGCAACTGATATGGCTTTATCGCGCGCAGTCAAATGGGATGCCAAAGTAATTTTGAGTGTCCCTTGCTGCCAGCATGAATTGAACAGCCAAATCGATGCTCCGGAGCTTGGGATTATGCTGCAGCACGGCCTGATCAAAGAACGCTTCAGTGCTTTGGCCACCGACTCGATTCGGGCAGAACTGCTGTCGCTGGTCGGCTACGAAACGCAATTGATGGAATTTATCGATATGGAACACACGCCCAAAAACATTTTGATCCGCGCTTATAAAACCGGACGAAAACCGGCGGTCGGGCAATTTGAGCGCTACAAGCAATTCACCGCTTTGCTGTCAGCCAAACCGTTTTTGGAAAATGAATTAGGGGAGTACTTATGAAACGAAAAAATCTGGTGAATGGCATGATTTTGGCCTTCTCCGTCGTTCTGATTCGCTTTATCGATGTCCGTATTTATGACATGAACCTGGTTGTGACATTGCTGATTCTAGTTGCTCTTATTTATGGAGCCATGCGGATTGTCGAACGTTTTCCATCTCTCGATCAGCCGGTCAGCAAGCGGGCGTCGTTCGCGGTCAACACGCTTGTCATCATCGCCATCTTTTTGGCGTTCTTTATCTTTAAACTTTAGGAAAACATGAAAAAAAGCGATGGCCAGAAATTGGACCATCGCTTTTTTCTATTTATGGAGAATTTTCATTGGGTTTTTGCTGTGCCTGTTCCTCGATTGTTTTATATATATAGGTTTCTACTGGCTCTAAAGTGAAATTCAGTTTACTGGTCTTCAGATGGTTTTCCAAATAATCCAATTGATGGTCTTCTACCGCCTCCGATGGCAGGTTCAGGATATCGTTGACATAAAGCATCCCTTCATTCGTTGCCATTGGACTGTCCTCTCCTGCCTTCTCACGTGATTCCACCTGCTCCATACCGAAAATCAGTCCCTCGTCTTCCAAGTTTTTCATCAACTCGGCATACCGCTCTTCTCCAATTTCCTGTGACAGCTGCTGATCCAGTTGTTTGATGTCATCAAAATCCGCACCTTTATAGTATTGGGTATAGAACGCCATCAGCACCTGCTCTTTGTCCTCCATCTCTTTCATCGCCAATCCCTCCATCATTTCGCTGTTGCTTTTATTATTCCCTTTTCCTGAGTGCAATATGCATTGTTGCTGAAAATTACAGGAAATAACTGAAACTTTAGCCTTTGTGGTTCGTTATTACTACAGAGACAATGAGAGAAAGCAGGTGCATTAAATGGCTAAACAAGCGATCGTTCAAATAAAAAATCTGTCGAAAACGATCGGCAATAAGAAAATCATCAAGAACCTGAATCTTGATTTGCATAAAGGGGAAATCACAGGATTTCTTGGACCCAATGGAGCTGGAAAGACGACGACCATCCGGATGATGGTTGGCTTGATGCGCCCAACTGATGGGGAAGTTTGGATCGATGGCCAATCCGTACAAGCAGATTTTGAAGGCAGCATCCAGAAAGTTGGCGTGATTGTGGAGAACCCAGAAATGTATAAATACATGTCCGGGTACAAGAATCTGCTTCATTTTTCCAGAATGCATAAAGGCGTTTCAAAAGAACGGATTGACGAAGTCGTCAAACAGATCGGTATGCAGAATCGCATCAACGAAAAAGTCAGCTCTTATTCACTCGGCATGCGTCAGCGCCTGGGTCTCGCCCAAGCACTTTTGCATGATCCGAAGTTCCTCATTCTTGATGAACCCACTAACGGCCTCGACCCTGCCGGTATCCGGGAGTTCCGGATTTACTTGCAGAAAATCGCCCGTGAAAATGGGGTAGCGATTTTTGTCTCAAGCCACCTTTTGTCTGAAATCGAATTATTATGCGATCGGATCGCCATTATCCAAAATGGCGAATTGATCGATATAAAAGATGTCAATGAGCTTCAGCAATCCCGCTACTATATTCAAGCAGAACCATTGGAGCTTGTCGGGGAAGTGCTGACTGGTGCCGGGTTTCCGACAGTCTTGCATGCCAATGGCTATTTGATCGATTCCGGAGCTGAACATATTCCAGGGGCCATCAACTTGCTGGTCGGCGCCGGCGCCAGAATTTTTGCCGTCCAACCATACCGCGAAACCCTTGAATCCCAATTCCTTGAAATGACAGGAGGCGGCGAAATTGCTCAAGCTCATACAAAATGAATGGATGAAATTATGGAGCCGAAAAATGACTTGGATTATGGTCTTGTTGCTGGTATTTGTGGTCTTTTCCGGCCTCGGCATCACAAAATGGCTGAATTCCACAGCGAATGAAAACCTCGATGAGAATTGGCAGGATCTTGCGCAGGCAGAAATCGAAAACAGTACCATTATGCTGGCAGAACCTGGTCTCAGTGAAACACAAATCGACTACCATGAGGGGCAAATCGCTATCGCAGAGCATCGCCTGGAAAATGATATTCCTTCATTGGAGTATGCCAGCATGCAGCAGCAGGTAATTGACACCCACATGTTGATGTCGATCGTCACCCTGCTCGCAGTCGTTGCAGCAGCCGGCATTGTCGCTTCCGAGTTTTCGCAAGGGACAATCAAAATGTTGCTCACGCGTCCCGTGAAGCGCTGGAAAATCCTCACCTCCAAATACATCACGATTTTGCTGTTCGCTGTTTTATTGACTTTGACCCTATTGGCTTCAACTGCACTTGCCGGACTGATCTTTTTCGGCATCGGCGAAGGTACACCACTTGTGTGGAATGGATCCGAAGTGGTGGAAACGTCGTTCTGGCTGGAAGCCCTCAAACTGGCAGCACTTAAATTTTCAAGTGTCTGGATGATCAGTACGTTCGCATTCATGCTGGGCACCGTATTCCGATCCAGTTCTCTAGCGATCGGCTTATCGATTTTCCTGATGTTCACAGGCATACAAGCGGTCTTCTTTTTACAGAATTACGAAGTCGTCAAATACTATTTGTTCACTCATACGGATCTGACACAATTCTACACCGGCAACATCCTGATTCCGGGAATTACAATGTCAATGTCCATCTTAGTCCTGACTGCTTACTTCCTGGTATTCATGGTTATCAGCTATTGGACATTCGGAAGAAGAGACGTTACAAGCTGAAAGCTTACTTTCCAATTTTATTAAAAAAACAAAAACTGACCCGGAATCTCCGGGTCAGTTTTTGTTTGAGCTTGTAGACAAAAGAATATTGATGTCATTTAAATAGTGAATACACATTTTATCCTGTTTATACCGGATCCTGCGCTTCAGGCGGACGCTTTCCACGGGCTCGCGCCGAACTAACTCGGACTGGCGCCCGAGTGGATTTCGGCACTTCGTCGCTTCGCTGCTCCCGCAGGAGTCGCCGCCTTGCGCTACGGATCCTTGAGTGAAGGTTCTACCAAATTTGTTAGGACTATTTTTACTAGCAGGCTTCTTCCTTTGATTGAAGCAACACGCTCCTAACCGGGCTGGCCACGAAGACACCTGTGGAATTAGCGAAAGCTGAAGACCCCGCAGGAAAGGCATTGGCCGAAACTTGTGAGGCCAAGCCTTTGCGACGAAGCTAGCGCAGCGATGCAGGAGCATGGCTTTCAGTGACGAGGAGGCTGAAGCTGAGCCCACGGAAAGCGAAGTGGCCGGACCGGTTGGGGATTATGCACCGCTATACATTTTGGTCAGTTTTCGTTTATCCACTCCGTTAACGCTTCTACTACAAGATCCTGCTGCTCAATCGGAGTTATTTCAGCAGGATTATCCCCTTTTTGTTCGCCGTACAATCCGAATTGCGCATGGTTGCCTCCTTTGATTTCCACGAAGACACTGTCGGCAGGAAATAATCCACGGCTTTCTTCAATATCTTCGACAGTGGACAAGCCATCCCGCTCCCCATAGATCGACAGCATCGGTAAATCGCTTTCCGAAAAATCACTCGCTGGATAAGCACCCAGAAAATAGAGTCCGGCAAGTTTCGGGGAAGGGTCTTCTGCATAAAAAGAAGCAGCTACTCCACCTAAAGAGTGCCCGCCGAGAAACCACTCTTGCACATCCGGATACTCTTCAATCACTTTGTCTGCTGTTCCAGAACCAAGAATCCCGAAATTCAATGGCAAATGAGGAATCGATACTACAAAACCTTGCTCACTCAGGGATTGCCCAAGATAAGCGTAAGCTTCTTTTTCGACTTTGGCACCCTGATATAGGATGACTCCTTTGCCATTCGGTGATTCTGGACGGAAAATCAGCCCTTCCCCATCACTTTCAACCGCTGACAAATCCATATTGTCACCCAATACACCACTGGGTCCATAATCGAATTGTGCGTAAATAACAAAGCCTGTGACCACAATCACCAATAATGCGAAAATACTCATTAACATACGCAATAGCCATCTCTTCATAGATTTACCCTCTATCTGAGCCTATTAGTAAGCCAGGCCTACACGACTCTGGATGAATTCCGGTGATTCCAATTGTCGATAAGCGAATTCCGCTGTATCGCCAACTGTTATTTCTTTTCCTTCTTCAGGCAGTAAATTTTTTTCTGCCCGGTAATTGCCGCGGGCTTCCCCATCCGGCAAATATGTAGGGCAAACAATCGTCCAATCAAGATCTGTTTTTTCAAACAAGCGGTAGACCGTTTCGTGCTCTTCTGCAGCAAAAGTCATTTTGCGTTTCGAATCCCCGCCTTCATAGCGAAGCAGGCCCGGACTCAAGCGGCTGTCCAAAATTCCAGCCGTTCCGATTGTGATCACCCGTTTCACATGATGGTTCTCCATTGTCTTTACAATCAAAGGCGCCGCATCAGACAAGGTAGTCGAACGGTCTGTACCAATCGCACTAAACACCGCATCGACTCCTGCTACGGTGTTTTCAACGTCTATCGCATTCCGCACATCTCCCAGAATGACTTCCAAATTCGGATGTGATTCCAATTTTTCTGAACGGACCAATGCTTTTACATAATGGCCGTCTGCCAGCGCACGCTTAAGAATCTCTCCTCCCACACGGCCAGTCGCTCCGAAAATTGCCAATTTCATTGTGCTTCCCCCTTGTGTTCAATCTATAGAAAAGAAGTTTCCTATCGATTACTTGAAATGATAGCCTTTTTTCGCCAATACCTCTTTGATATCTTCACGACGAGGCTTGCCAAGAAAGTCTGCCATTTGTTGTGTCCAGGTGGCCGTCTTCTGGTTCGAGCCTCTGCTTGTATAATAGGATTGGATCGTGTTGTCGTATTCCGGCAGAATTGTTTCGTATTTGGCTTCATCGTAGTTATTTTCGTGCAAGATGGCTTCAACCGGCAAACGCGGTTTGACGCCATTCGCTTCATTTGGCACCCCAACCGTCAGGCCATAAACCGGGAAGACGCCATCCGGCAAACCAACCAACTCACTGATGGCTTCCATGTTGTTCCGCACTCCTCCGATATAACAGATGCCGTAGCCTTTCGACTCAGCAGCAAGCGACAGGTTCTGGGCCAGCAAACCGACATCTGTCACCGCCACAATCAAATTTTCCGCCCGATCGAAGACGATATCCCGTCCCTGTATTTTACCTGCGTGCTGAAGGCGATTATAGTCGGCGCACATCAGAAAGACTGCTCCTGCACCTTCCATTTGTTTGGCATTCTTGGATAGTTCGCCTAACTTTTTCCGTTTTTCAGGATCTGTTACCCAAACGATTGAATACGCCTGGACAAAATGGGAAGTGGCTGCATGCTGTGCTGCTTCGACCAGTTCACTGACTTCCTCCCGTGATAATTGCTTTTCTTTATAATCTCGGACAGATGCATGTGCTTTCATTAATTCGATAACCATTGATTGTATCCCCTCTCTGTTCATTTCATCTATCGTACCAAATTCTTTGCCACGATACTCTTTTAATGATTTTTGCTACAATAGAACTTAATAGAGGTGAACCGACTTGAAAAATACGAAGACCGCTTTTTCCATCCTTTTCTTGCTTGTTCTTGGCGGTTTTTTGTTCATATGGCTGGAAAAGGAATTGGCGTTCCGTGAAGAGCTGGAACAGCGTCCTTTGCCCTCTGGCTTGCACCCCATTGTGGAAGAAAAAAGCGACTTGCTGGTTGCTCGTGCTGCTGAGATCGGCATTGACATCCTGATTACAGACGGCTACCGATCTCCTGAAGAACAGGACGGTCTGCACAGACAGGGCCGCAGTGCGTCGGGATCTATTGTTACGCACGCGGAAGGTGGCGAATCCTATCATAATTACGGACTCGCTATCGATTATGCACTGCGTCTTGATGACGGTTCGGTGGTGTGGGATATTACACGCGATGACAATGGCAACGGTGAAAGAGATTGGTTTGAAGTCGCCGCCATCGGCAAAAGCCTCGGCTTTGACTGGGGAGGCGACTGGCAGCGCTTTAAAGATTATCCTCACTTGGAAATGACTTTCGGTTTGTCGATTCGCGAGCTGCAGCAAGGGTGGCGCCCCGAAGATAAGATGGAGTAACCCCGCGCTGCCCGTGTATCTTTTGTAACAGATAGCCCCGTTGTCCCGTCATATGTACAAAGGAGGCAGAAGGTGATGAAAACGATTATAGCAGCCTGTACCCTCATTCCTGCCCTATTGCTGACAGCCTGTGGAAATGATGAGGCAGGAAAACAGCCAGCAGATGATTTATCTGATTTCACTGTAGCTGCTTCACAGGCCGAGTCGGCAAAAGGTGATTTCATCTACCGCTTAGCTACCGAAAAAGAACAATATACCGAAGGTGAGAAAGTAGAGATTTACGCCGAGTTGGAGTATACCGGTGAACAGGAAAGCATTGAAATTTCTCACGCCGCTTCTCCTTTCTATTTTCCTCTTTACGAAGAAACAAGGAATTATGCCGTCGAATATGCTATGAACGAACCACTTTTGACTACCCGCTTGATACAAGGTGAACCGCTGCAGGAATCCTATTCCGGCAGCGGCGGATACAGTGAAGCAGAAGATGTGGCCTATGTCGAATTTGTTCAGCGCATTATGGAGCAGGACTTTCCTGCTGGCTACTATAAAGTAAATGGTTATGCAGATTTCATAGTGGAAGCTGCCAATGGCTCAGCTGCTCCTTACGAAATCCATGCACAAATCGACTTTAAAGTAGTTCCGGAAATTTGAAAGCAGCGCAGCCCAGTTGGGCCGCGCTGCTTTTTATCTGTTGCCAAAGCGGCAACCTTATCTATTGCTGCTGTAGTCATTCAGGTAAGACAACGGCGTCAAGCAGTAAAGCTCTTCCGGACATCTTTGGGACACTTTAAATAGGTCCCAAAACAATTCTTCGGAAATTTCATACCGGTTTATCGAATCCGGCATTTTCTTTATCTTCGAGGCAGCCTGATCGACCTTCAGTTCTTCTATATCCACCCAAACCGTTTTGTGCTCACCTTTATCTCCCGGTTCTCCTGCATAAAAAACCTCTACACTTAATCGTGCAAATAACGTCACAAAACATTCTCCAGCTTCTTCATGAGAACCCTTGGACCTTGAAAAATAAAAACGGACATCTTTTTGATCAGCAGATGGATTTTTTGACATGACTCTATCATCCTCTCTGTTTTTAAAGATATTGATCAAAATGAACAAACAAAAAAGCCGAAAAGCCCTCCCTCGGAGAGTTGCTTTTCGGCTTTACTGACAGCTCTAGTCTCTGCAGCATTTGACCAAGTGATTCAATTGTCTACTAGGGTAAAAAAAGAAATGTTTGTTTAGAAACGATTATGCGGAAACGCTATTGTTTTCCTGTTGCTTCTAGCTTACTGGAATTTTCAGAATTAGTAAAGATTCTTGTCCGAATAGTCTTTCAATTCAAACGGGCTGCTTTCCTATTAGGATATTTTCAGCACACCAAAACAGGAAGAAAGAATCTGAGATTCTCTCTTCCTGTTAATCTCACCGAATTAGTGAATTATTTGTTTGATTACTTTGTCACTTTGGTCTCTTCCGGAGTTTCTTTCAGCCAAACTTCTCCATCTCTATAGACCATTTCCTCTGGATAGCGAAGATCCATAACTTCTTCCTGTGTTTCTTTCGAAGGTGCTTTAGTAGCCAATGAGACTACGATGATGGTGATGATTGCCGCTGCAGCCCCAAATACTCCTGCACCTGTGTCGATGATGCCGAATAATGTAAAGCCGCCGTATTGGGCAGAGAAAATATAAATCAGTGTGACGGTCAATCCGACCAACATTCCGGCAATTACACCCGGACCGTTCGCCCGTTTCCACCACACCCCTAAAATGAGTGCTGGGAAGAATGTTCCGGAAGCCAAGGCAAATGCCCATGCAACAATTTGGGTAATGGCGCCTGGAGGATCCAAAGCCACAATCCCAGCTGCGACAGTTGCAATAATGATGGACCAGCGGCCAACCAGTAGGCGTTTTCTTTCAGTCGCCTGTGGATTGATCGAACGGTAGTAAATATCCTGTGAAAGGGCTGCTGAAATAGCAATCATTAAACCACCCGCGGTAGAAAGGGCGGCGGCCATTGCGCCTGCCGCCATCAATCCGACGACGAAGACTCCGAGATTAGCAATTTCAGGGGTGGCCATAACAACGATATCACGGCTGATAACCAACTCAGCCCATTGCAGTATGCCATCTCCATTTGCATCCGCTATAGAAAGCTGTCCCGTATTGACCCAAGACGTGGTCCATGCCGGCAGATCCGCAATCGATGAACCTGCGACTTGCGTCATCAGGATAAAACGGGAAAATGCGGCATAAGCAGGAGCTGAAAGGTAAAGCAAACCGATGAACAATAATGCCCATGCTCCACTCCAACGTGCTGCTTTCATGGTCGGAACTGTATAAAAACGGACAATAACGTGCGGAAGTCCCGCTGTTCCGGCCATCAAAGTAAACATTAAAGCTAAAAACTGCCAACGCGTCGCTTCAGTGAAAGGCACAACGTACTCTGAAATGCCTAATTGAACATCCAGTACTTGAAGTTCACTGACAATTTGACCATAAGACAGCCATGGCAATGGATTGTTCGTCAGCTGCAGTGACATGAAGATGACGGGGATCAGGTAGGCAGTAATCAACACAAGGTATTGAGCCACCTGTGTCCAAGTGATTCCCTTCATCCCACCCAAAGCTGAGTAGAATGCGATTAGTGCCACACCAATCATCGTTCCAATCGCCGTATCCACTTCCAGCAGACGGCCGATTACCACCCCAGAACCTGAAAGCTGACCGATGGAATAAGTGAAACTGATGATGATTGTAGCTACAGCCGCAATCAGGCGAGCTGTGCTGCTATTATACCGATCCCCGATAAACTCTGGTACCGTATAACGGCCAGACTTTCTCAATTGGGGAGCGAGCAGGAAGGTCAACAGCAAATATCCGCCTGTCCAACCCATAATATAAGCAAGCCCATCATAGCCCAGAAGCATGACTGTCCCTGCCATCCCAATAAAGGAGGCAGCACTCATCCAGTCGGCACCGATTGCCATCCCGTTGAAGACAGCCGGCACATTTCGTCCTGCTACATAAAAGTCCGATGTTTTTTTGGCTAAGTTATAGAAAGCGATTCCGATATACAGCCCGAAAGTCGCTAATATAAGGCCCAGTGATACAAGAAATTGTGTATCCATTGCGTTTCCCCCTTTTCAAGTCATAAGAAATTTTACCTGGATGCTTTTTCGCCTTCTTTTTTGAAGTACTTATGCAGCTGGCGATTATTTCTTTTTGCCTTGATCCAGGCCGAATTTTTTATCGATGCGGTCATTGATTATGGCATTGATGAATAATAAGAAGATGAAGATCAATACGGCTCCCTGCGCTCCCATGAAATAATGGAAAGGAAATCCGTTTATGCTGAAACCGGAAAGTTCTTCTGCAAAAAAGACTACCACGAAGGAAGCACTAAATCCGATAAGTAAATAAATGACCACTAAGGTTGTACGGATACGGAAATAAGCATCTGCATCTTTTTTATCAATCTTTCTCAAGAGCTTCACCCCATTCTTTTAATGATGAGCCGACTGCTTTGTCGTTCAGCCTTTCAAGTAAAAAATGAATCGGATTGTTTCCATGAACGGTAAAGGAACCATAATGACCTTTACCAGCATAAAGGCAAAAATTGACCCGAAAGGTACTAGGAAAAAAAGCGGTTTCCGCTTTTTTAACCCTGTCACGACAGAAAGCACCGTAATCAAACCAAAAGCGATTACCCAGATCATTTTAATCCCCCTTTAAATTTGAAAGCGTCTTCATTTTAAATATGCACAGCTTTGTTAAAATTATCTTTCTCACTCCTCCTTACCATTTTTAGTATTTTTTAGCACTTCCAAGTTTTAATTATTCTAAACTTTCTAACTATTGTCAACAGTTTTTTTGGTACGAAAGGATATAGAGAATGCTCCAAACAATTAAAAAGAACGGCCGTTTAAGCAACCACTCACTTAATCGGACGTTCTTCTAATTTACAGCCAACACATTAAACTGACCTAAGCTGGTCTTTCTCTTTATTCGCCATGTGCCCAGGCAATGCGTGGGTCGATTTTTCTTGTCATACGAACCATAACTGGCTGAAAGCCCATTCTTGGCCAAAAGTATGAGGCCAATTGGTTAGGTGTATGCCAATCCGCATATATATATTCATATCCCTGTTTCTTCATTTCATTGAAGCAGTGATTGGCTAACGCACGCCCCACTCCTTTTCCCCGTAGATCCGGGTTTGTCGATGCGGCAGGAAGCTCCGCACAATTCTCAGGCATCACCAGACTCATTGGTTCGTCTTTCCTGAAATAAACATGGAAGCCGGCAATTCGGTCTCCTTGCTCCGCCATCCAAAGATAAGCATCCTGATTCTCGGTTAATGCCTCGTAGTTTTTTTTGACGTCTTCCAATGTTTCTCTTGTGATGGGCAGCCATGAAGGAGCCGCTGCCTGATGAATGCTGTTCCACATGCCCATTTTCTTCAGCAGCGGTGCATCTTCCTTACTGCCTTTTCGGAATTCCAGATTTGGAAGAGTTCCATTTTCCGGTTCAAAATCATCAAGGGACAGTATCCCGTACTTCTGATCAAAACTGAAAGACTGATCCAGCCACTGATCGATTACCGCTTCATTGCCGAGAGGAGCCATCAGCATGTGATGGAAATAACCGTGCTTGACCCATTCAGCGCCGGCATCAGCGTACAGCAGCCTCAATAGCCGGGGATTTTCATGTTCGCTGATGACGATGGATTCATAATCCATCCAGACATAGCGGCCATGCTTGGCATCCTCCTTGAATTCATAAAGCAAATAACCGATGACATCGATGCCCCTGACTGCAACAATGCCGCTGATGAAAGGACGTTCCAATATTTTTCTCAGGACCGCTTCCGTATCATCAATCTCTTCAAATCTTGAAGGTAGAAAGTTGAAGATTTTCCGCTCCCGTTCATGCCGCTTCGCGAGCAGTACGGACATCTGCCGAATATGTTTTTCTTCCATCCCTGTAATTTGAATCATCCACGATCACTCCTCTGAATGAAGTTTCACTTCCAATATCCCGTAATTACCGGCTCTCACCTTTTCACCAAACCGAACCGGAACCGGCTCTACAAAAATCGGTCCATCGACGATCATCGTATGGAACTCCCCTTCTTCTCCACAGGCATCCACGCCTGCAGCTTCCAGTTCATCGATTAACCCGTGTGTAAATTCCCGTCCCAAAAACTTCTCATCCAGCCGCTTGGTATCGACTACGGTGATGACAGCCCGAAAACCTTCATCAATCAATTCCTGCAATATTTTTTTGCGCGGCTCCTGCCACAACGGATGACTGACGCCCATATCAGCTTCTGCACTGACTTTTTGCACCCATTCTAAATGGTCCTGCAAATCGATGTCGCCATAAACGCCCATATCGATGCCTTGCGTTTTAAAGTTCTTCAACTGCTCGATGAATTCCTTTTCATATCCCGACCAACTGGCCTTTCCGATAACCAAAGGCAAACCCATCCGCTCAGCCTGCGCTTCCATGACTTCCATCGGCAGCCCGTGCGATCGTGATTTGGTGCCATCTTCTTCAAACATGGTGAATAAGGCGATCGGCACATGCCCTTGCAGTACCGCCCGGTAATAAGCTAGTGCTGAATCTTTTCCGCCGCTCCATGACATTACAAATGATTTTTGCATAATGCACCTCTTCTTTTCTAATTCGCTATTGCTGTAACTAGTTCGCCATTACTTGATCAAAACCCTTTTACAGCGGACGATTTTGACGTTTTGAAATTGCTGGCAGGCCTCTCAGCTGAACAGAATTATCTTCTACCCCGCCAAACTCCTTTATCTTCTGTTCACCTGTTTAACATGTGAAAGCACAGGGAAAACTTTATTAAATACAAAGGAGGCAGATGAATGCAACAGCATCGATTATATGTGAACGGCAAGTATACCGACTCCACAGGAACAGAATGGATTGACATTATCAACCCTTCAACAGAAGAGATTATATCGCAGATCCCTAAAGGAACCAAAGAAGATGTCGATCGTGCAGTAGAGGCCGCATTCAAGGCGCAAAAAGCATGGGAGCTCACACCGAACATCGAACGCGGCAAAATTGTCCGCAAGCTTGGAGACAAAATCGCTGAAAAACGCGATACATTTATTGACCTGCTGCAGGAAGAACAGGGAAAAAGCTATGAACTGGCTAGCGGCGAAGTCGATCTTGCCATTGATTATTTCCATTACATGTCTGAATGGGCACGGCGGATCGAAGGTGAAATCCTGCCGAGCGATCGTCCAAATGAAAATATCTTCATCTACAAAAAACCGATCGGGGTGGTAGCCGGCATCGTTCCCTGGAACTTCCCGGTCTTCATCCTCGCCAGAAAAGTAGCGACTGCTCTTGTCACCGGCTGTACGCTTGTCCTGAAACCAAGTCAGCAAACACCCAATACCGCTATGGAATTCACAAAGATCATCGATGAGATGAAGGAGATTCCAGCAGGTGTCTATAATGTAGTAACCGGAACCGGCTCCGAAATCGGCAACGCACTCGCTTCACATGAAAAAGTGCAACTGGTCACCATGACCGGCAGTGTTCCAGCAGGTACGAAAGTGATGGAGGCCGCCGCGAAAAACATCACCAAAGTCAATTTGGAATTGGGAGGCAAAGCTCCCGCCATCGTCACTCAAAACGCAGATCTTGATCTGGCAGCTCAAGCCATCGCCACTTCACGGCTCGCAAACAATGGCCAAGCCTGCACAAATGCAGAAAGGGTCTACGTTCACGATAGCGTCGCAGAGGAATTCACGAAAAAGCTCACTGCTGTTTTTGAATCACAGGTTATGGGAGACCCGCGTCAGGACAAAGAAGCGGACATGGGCCCTCTTGTCAGCCAGGACCGGCTCGACACTGTCCATGACATGGTCAAACAAGCCGTAACCGAAGGTGCCACTGTGGCAATCGGTGGTGAACGCGACAGCAGCCAATCCGGATTTTTCTACAAACCCACCATCCTGACAAATGTGGTACACGATTCAGCGATCATCCGGGATGAAATTTTCGGTCCTGTGCTGCCGGTCACCACTTACAGCACGCTGGAGGAAGCCATTGAAAAAGCGAACGACACAGAATTCGGCCTATCCTCATCTGTTTATACAAATGATTTGAACGAAGCCATGCAGGTCGTTAATGAAATGAAGTTTGGCGAAACCTATGTGAACCGCGAGAACTTTGAAGCCATACAGGGTTATCACGCCGGAATGCGCAAGTCGGGACTCGGCGGTGCAGATGGCAAACATGGCATGGAAGATTTTCTAGTCACGCAAGTGGTTTACATGCAATATAAAAACAATAACTAAACGAAAAAAACTCTCTTCCTATAGAAAGGAAGAGAGTTTTTTAGATAGAGAGCGTTTCCTCTCTGCAGCCGAGTAAGTCCCGGCCGCTTCCATCTTAGTTTATTTTTTTCCTACCATGTTCTCTGGTTTAACCCATTCGTCAAACTGGTCAGCCGTCAAATGACCGCTGTTTACAGCAGACTCTTTTAATGTCGTGCCGTCTTTATGCGCTTGTTTAGCAATTGCTGCCGCTTTCTCATATCCAATGTGGGGATTTAATGCCGTCACCAGCATCAATGAATTGCTGACATGGTTTTGAATAACATCCAAGTTGGCTTCAATGCCCACAGCACAATGATCATTGAAGCTGATCAGGCTGTCAGTCAACAGACGGACAGACTGCAGGAAGTTGTAAGCGATAACCGGTTTAAAGACATTCAATTCAAAGTTCCCTTGGCTCGCCGAGAAGCCGATGGTTGCGTCGTTGCCCATTACTTGAGCCGCTACCATCGTCAACGCTTCACTTTGGGTCGGATTCACTTTTCCTGGCATGATGGAGCTTCCAGGCTCGTTTGCAGGAATCGTAATTTCGCCGATGCCGCTGCGGGGACCGCTTGCCAACCAGCGTACATCGTTAGCAATTTTCATTGCATCTGCAGCTAAAGCTTTGACCGCCCCATGTGTGTATACCATTTCGTCATGGCTTGTCAGTGCATGGAATTTGTTTTCTGCAGAAGTGAACGGTGTTCCAACTGCTTCACTGATGAACTCAGCAACTGAAGGGCCGAAAGTCGGGTCGGCGTTGATGCCTGTTCCAACTGCTGTACCGCCGATAGCCAATTCACGCATATGTTCAACGCTTTCACGGATCATGCGCTCGCTTTTTTCAAGCATATGCTTCCAGCCGCTGATTTCCTGGCCAAGTGTCAAAGGCGTCGCATCCTGTAAATGGGTACGTCCGATTTTGATGACCTCATCGAATTGCTTCGCTTTTTCATCCAATGTCGCCTTCAGCTTTTGAACAGCCGGCACAAGCTTTTCAGTTACTGCTAGAACTC
This sequence comes from Planococcus sp. SE5232, assembly GCF_050686535.1. Taxonomy (NCBI): domain Bacteria; kingdom Bacillati; phylum Bacillota; class Bacilli; order Caryophanales; family Caryophanaceae; genus Planococcus; species Planococcus sp. SE5232. The sequence continues at coordinate 149,017 of NZ_JBOGCP010000004.1, forward strand.
CAGCAACATGCATAGCTGTCGGATAAGTATCATTTGAGCTTTGAGACATATTCACGTCATCATTTGGATGAAGTTTTTCCTCAGAATTCTGTTCGGCCAGGATTTCATTGCCGCGGCGCGCCAGAACTTCGTTCATGTTCATATTGGATTGCGTACCGCTCCCTGTCTGCCATACAACCAATGGGAAATGATCGTTCCACTTGCCTTCGATCACTTCATTTGCCGCAAGTTCAACGGCTTTCATCTTCGCTTCAGACAGTTTCCCCAGTTTATGGTTTGCTTTGGCTGTCGCTTTTTTCAACTCGGCAAAAGCCATGACGACCTCATGCGGCATACGCTCTGTACCGATTTCAAAATTCTGTACGCTGCGCTGCGTTTGAGCGCCCCACATTTTATCCGCTTCAACTTGAATTTCACCGATGGTATCTCTTTCTGTACGATACTGCATTCCATTCACTCCAATTCTGATGTCTATGTATTCTTCTTTTCTATTATAACCACATCCAGACGCTAAAAAGCGACCTTTGCGGTTAAAAATCGCTGGTTTTACTACTGAAAAATTCTTCTATGATGGCTTCATCAGAATGCGGGATATACTCCCCTTTGACAATTTGGGCACCGTTGATCGACCCACTGGACAATAGAACGAGATCGTCCGGTCCACTTTCCTGCAGTGCTGCGAGAACTGCTTCACGACGGGAATCAGCAGTCACTACCGTCTGCTTGTACGGCAAAGTAAACCCCTTGAGCACCGCATCAATCACTGTGCGGGGTTCATTGTCTCCAGGATGGTCAACGGTTACTACAAGAACATCCGCTTTCCCTTCAGCAGCTTTGGCCATCTTCGGCATTTTCGAGAAATCCCGTATGCCAATGCCAGCGATGAGCGCTATGAGTCGGTTATGCGATAGTTTTTTCACTTCCTCCAGAACTGCTGCCAATGCCACTGGCGTATGAGCATAATCCAGAATGATTTTCCGGTTTTCTGGGCCCTGAATCACCTGGAAACGCCCTTCGACTTGAGACATTTTCGGCACAACAGCGAGTATAGCTTCTATGCCGATGCCGGATAGCAATGCCGCACCGATAGCTGCAGTCAGATTAGCTGCATTATATTCACCATAAAGCGGTACATGCACAGGCCACCGCTTCCCCAGATAATGCAAGTCGAATTTCAATCCGGTATCAGAAGATTCACAGACTGTCCAGATCAAATCAGCATCGGAATTCACCTGGCTGCTGTATGTCAGATGAGGACACTCGATGACTTCCAAAATTTGCTTTGCCATTCCTTCATCATCTATATTCACGACCACAGCATTAGACTGCTTGAACAATAATAATTTCGATTGAAGATAATGCTCGAAGATTTTATGGTACTCCAAATGTTCTTCCGAAATATTGGTGTGTATAGCTACATCAAAGCGAATGCCTTCTACGCGTTTTTGGTCCAATGCAATAGAAGAAACCTCCATAGCCACTGCACGATCATTTTCCATTACAAACTTTGAAAAAATCTTATGGATGTCGGAAGAGATTGGAGTCGTTGGAGTGCTTTTATGGAATGGGATTTTGCCATTTGCCCCTAAAACCCCTGTTGTTCCAATAAACCCGCAGGAAATGCCAAGTAGGTTGAACAGGTTATAGACATATGTGGCTGTGGTTGTTTTTCCATTAGTTCCGGTAACGCCGATTTTAAGTAAGCTTTGTTGAGGTGAACCATAAAAGAAATCAGACATGCGGGCAAGTGCCGTCCGGACATTTGTGACCACTGCAAAGGAGAGTTTCGGATACTTCTTCGCATATTCAGCCAGCAGACGTACGTCGGAGCCGACAATTGTTGTCGCTCCCTTTGCGATGGCTTCACCGATATATAAATGTCCATCGGTATTTTCACCCGGCACACAAAAAAAAGCACAGTCTTGAGTAATCTGCGTAGAATTGTACTCGATTGAACTGACCTTCGGCTTTTCTGGTCCAAATAGCGTAGTGATGGGGAAAGAAGGAATGCTGGTGAGTTGTATCTCCATTTAAAGGCTCCTTAGGAAAGAAATTATATCAAATACCTATAGTTTCACAGGAAGATGTATCATTATTCTATCATTTTCGTTTATCAGCGCAAACCATTCCGGACTAATTTTTCTGAAATGAGGTTATTTTCTGTACTTTTTTAAGACATAAAAAAACCTTTGCTCAAAACAGCATTGAGCAGAAGGCTTTTCAGTTTCTTATACTTCCAGTTCTTTAGGAGGCCGTTCTTTCTCAACCGGCTCGTATCGTGATTATTCAATAGTTTGAGCGTACTCCGATTTCCGTGTAAAGTTCTCCAACGTATCATCCGACTTTGCCATCCTCTATTGTATTTCTCTGGCCGGTTTTATTTTTTCTATAAACCCCAATGGTTTATAAGCCTGCACATATAAGGTGCCGTCATTCACCTCGACGATCAAAACTTTTTCGTCTTGGTCGATGGCTTCATTGTCATAGCCAGTGGCACGCTTTGAAGTCATACCTGTATATGTCTCCAGAACTACTTCTCCATAACCGTCGACAGGAATCGGAATGACGACATTCGCGACTTGCCCAGGGAGAGGCTCTTCCGCATAGGCAATTGATGATCCAGCAGCAGACAAGGGCAGTAAGATGCAGAAGTAAAGCAACAGATCCAATACAGCTGAACCCATTACCGCAATCCCTAATACTGACCATTCGTTAAAGCTTGTCGCACTCTCCAATAACAAGCCAATTGCGGCACCAAATGTAATGAATGCCAAAATCACCGTCGGATTTAGTACAGGCAAAGCCTCTCCAAAATCCGTGACGTCTCCGAAAAAGACATATAACACGGTCACCGCCCCTGCTGCAAGAAGAATATACATATAGAGCTCTTCAATCGGCAAGCCAAAAACCATCATTCCAAAACCTCCCATTCCAGTAAGTATCTTTCCATCTTCTTAGTAATACGAATACGATAGACGGAAGTTTCCGAATCCTTTGAAATAAAGAAAAAAACCCGTTCTTTTACAGAACGGGTTTTGCAAATTGGAGTTCGTGAAAACCATGCACCAGCTGAAAACCAATGCCCACATACCCTTCATTGAGCAACTGCTGTTGCTTTTCCAAGTCATCCAACTTCACTGTAACGTGTCCATTATAATGAACAGTCTGATTTTCCAGGTCCTTCACCAGGATATAGCGCTTTAATCCTTCATACTTTTCCTTTAGAGCCGCGATATACATCGCTTGAGTAAATTTATCTTTTAAACTGGGGATATTCAGCGGAGCTACGGTGCAGCAAACGTAGCGAAATTCCTCGTCAAGATTGGGAAGTTCTTTCATAATGACTTCAGCTAATTTCTGCTGAAGGCGATTTCCACGGTATTCGGGAAGAACCACTGAAATTTCCTGATAAATGACTTTTCGCAAGTCTTCAGGCGGCAGGCCGATATCCCAACCCAAATGCTCTTCATCGATTTCTGGAATCAGCAATGCCCTGAACCCGATCAACTCATCTCCGACAAAAGCACCAACCAGCAAACCACGTTCATTTAGGATAAACAGGAATTCCTCTGTAGTTAAAGCTTGAAGCGAAGCCTTTTCAGGGAGTGATTCGATTACTTTTGCTTGAACTTGTTCTATTACGGGCAAATCCTCCAAATACAGCCGCTTCATAGAAAAAGGCAACTTTTTATGAAGCACTTGATTGGTTATCGTGCCTTCATGCAGTAACTTCATCAGCCATTCTCCTCCGTATATTTATGTAGCTATAGGATACCACTTCCGTCTTTGAACGTCTGCACGTTTTTTCAATTACCTCATAAATTGAAACGATCTTCTTAACGGTCTAAAAAAGACTGTTTAAAAATTCGTCAATTTCTTTTTGAGTACGCAAAAAAACAACTGTATGTTGAGGACTTTCTTCTATAAAGTGTTCCATCCGTTTTCTCATCTTCACTTTACGTGCCCGATACGTTGAAGTGATGAACGTCAGAAATCCTTTATCCAACTTTTCCAGACAGCCAATCGCCATATCTGAACGAGTTTTTCCGTGATTTACGATTCGGCGTTTAACGACACGGTACAGGCAGACGATTAAAGGGCGTTCCAGGTAGATGATGGTATCCGCCTCTTGTCTTCGGATTTCATAGGTGGCTGTGTAGTTGCCTTCAATGATCCAACGGTCCTTTTCAACGAGCCGCTGCTGTTTTTCGCTAAATTCTTCATGAGTGCTTTCCACCCATCCCGGCTTCCAGAAATAAGTATCCAAATGATGGACCGGAATAGCCGTCTTTTCTGACAGCTTTTTTGCAAAGCTTGATTTACCAACACCTGAGGACACCCCGAGCACCATTATCTTCTCCAAAACCATTGCCTCCCCCTCTATTTCCTTCAGTTTTTTTATTATAATCCAACAGGAGATCAAGCAGTAGCAAAAAGAAAATTCGATTATCACTTGCAATATCTGTATACCCGTGTTATTCTAAGGAAGAATTATTTTTGTTCGGATAACTTTTTACAAAGTGTCAGATGTTCATCTGCAAGATTTGAGCAAGGATAGTAATACAATGTATGCTTACGCATACGAGGAGGAAACACACATGGAACAAGGTAAAGTAAAATGGTTTAACTCAGAAAAAGGATTTGGCTTCATCGAACGCGAAGGCGGCGACGATGTATTCGTACATTTCTCTGCAATCCAAAGCGAAGGCTTTAAATCACTTGACGAAGGTCAAGAAGTAACGTTTGATATCGAGCAAGGCCAACGCGGTCTTCAAGCTACTAACGTTCAAAAAGCTTAATCTAAAGCTAACTTATCAATGAGCTCTTCTTCGGAAGAGCTCATTTTTTGTGCATTTTTATAAAGCCGCAACCTGGAAAATCTTCCAGGCTGCGGCTTTTACGATATTATGGACTGCTCATTTTTTAAAGAACAGTTTCTTGCCACCAAAAAAAGACGGTAGTTGCCCCCAACAGCAACTACCATCTTTTCCTCTGCGTTAATTCAACCAAAAATACAGCTGAAAGACTGCGAAAATAACTATACATAGACCAAGCGTGCCGAAGACGATCCCCAGTGCCAATTTCTTTCCGGTCATACTTTCACTCCTTCTCAATTCTCAATTCTTCTATAATCCCTGTGATCTCATGAGCGCCTGTGCCTTTATTTGATAGGACCGTCAGCACACTGCCATCCGCAGGGTAAAATGCCGAATGGAAACTGACACCAGGATCATAGCCCATCACATGATACTTCAAAATATCATCTTTCCCTTGTTGTATCCATATACCATAACCATACGCACCGTCTTCTCCAGAGGCGTGGATTTGCAGCATTTTATCAACTATTTCTTTCGCCAGCAAAGTGCCGTCCATCAGACTGCGCCAGAAATTCGCCATATCATTCGCTGTGACATAAGCACCTCCATCAGCACCGCCACGGATTGGAATGGCGTACTGATTTGTCCGCCACGTTCCCTCTTCTTCAATATAGCCAAATGCTGTTTGGCTTGGCAACCGATCCAAGCGGAAATACCCCGAGTTCTGCATTTTGGCGGGAGCAAAAATCCGCTCCTCCACCACCTCTGCAAACTCTTTTCCCGTAACTCGCTCAACGATCAGTCCGAGTGCGATAAAGCCGGCGTTATTGTAGTGGAACCTTTCGCCTGGCTCGAACATCGGCGGCTGATTTTTAAACAAAGGAATAAAATCTGAAGCGGCTTGCATCAAATACATCGGGTGCTGTCTCCATAAGTCCTCGAAATCGTCCATGACCTGCTCATCAAAATAATCCGGAATGCCGGACGTGTGTGTCAATAATTGATGGACAGTGACTTCGAAATTCGGAAAAGCTTGTGGCAACAGCTCTGATAGCTTATCGTCGAAAGCCAGTTCCCCTCTCTCCACCAATTGGCAAACTGCAACAGCGGTGAACAGTTTGCTGCCAGACGCAATGCCGAATCTGGTATCAACCGCATTCGGCCTTTCATCGGCACGATTGGCAAAACCTCTCGCTGCTGTCCAGGTTTCCTTTTTCTGCAGATAGGCAACACCCGAAAAATCGATTTCCTCCATCCTGTCCATAATCGGATTGGCAGGCTTCTCCTGCTGGAATCGCCCTTCTTCTGTAATAGTGATCTGGCGGCCATCAGTCAATTCGATTGCTAAGGGATGGGTCTCGCTTTTTTGCTTCGAAAAATACCACGTACGTTTCGGCGCCACTAAAATGATATAAGCATGTCCGCTTCCCAGGAAATTCAACGACTTCGCATCGATGCCTTTGTTGCCGCGCACTGGAATGTCCATCTCTTCAATCCGTTCCCCGACTTCTTCAACATACGGGGTAGTGATACTTACTTCACTGATGTTGAGCAGTGAATCGACGGTGAAATTCCCCATCCGGTCAACACTGCGCCTCGCGATGAATTCAATAACATTGCCGGCCGGATCCTGAAAATAAAACGCATCCGCATCAAAATTGGCGTAGAACACTTCATCCATGCCTTCTTGCCGATTCAAGGTCACCCGTTCACTGGCCCACCATTTGGCCAGCGTGAACTGGTTGCCTGGAATGTTCAGAGCATAATGATAGACAGCTGCCCTTTCCGATTCCCGGAAGACCAATTGAGATTCACCGATTGACAATGTAAAACTGGCCTCATCTTCTTCCACGATACGGAAGCCCAGTTGGTATTCATAAAATCCCTTCATATCCTCTAACTGGTTTGTGTATAAGATCACCTTTTTGAACATGTCCTCACTCCTTGCCTTTAGCATACCGAAAAATCCAATTTTTTTCCTCTTTTAACCACAAAAAAAGAAGCCAAAGGCTCCTCATTTTTTTGGCTCTATAAACAAAGTCATTATCCGTTGACCATATACCGCAGTCTGATCATGTCGCGGCATTCGATACCATTCTCAAAAATCGGTTCTGGATAATTTCTTCTGAAAAAGTCTGGATCGATCGCTTGCAAACGGAAGCCGCATTTCTGGTAAAGAGCCAGCTGTCCAAGGCTAGAATTGCCGGTACCGATTTCCACAAACCGGAAACCTCGTTGCGCTGCTTGCGCCAGAGCATGCTCTAAAAGCTGACGGCCATAGCCCCGGTCTCGAAAGCTTTCGGAAACCGCCAAATTCTTAATTTCTACAACTGTTTCAGATAAGGCGAGCAGGACATACACACCAATTAACACACCGTCCTGCTTCCCGATCATACACCAGCCCGAGTCACAATAAGCCCGGACCAATATTTCCGAAGGATCCGCTTCCAGAAGTAAATCCATCGGCAAGGATTCATCCGCACTCAGCAAATGGAACTCCATTACTTCATTTCTTTAAAACCTTGATCGATCAGATAGTCTTCAGCATTGTCGAAAGTGCCGAAGCTTTCCTCCAGGTTTTTGCCTGTATAGATATTCCAGAATGGCTCTTCATAGACCAGGTCCAATTTCACATTTTCCCGGTTTATCCACGTCTTGTCATATGGCGGTTCCGGCTCTAAAGACAGGTAATCGAGGGAGTCTGCCAAAACGCTGCGCAATTCCTTTTCGGAAAAGTCACGGATATTGACGAAGCCTTTCTTATCCACTTCATAATGCGGCAAGTTTCCTACATAGACAAAGCCATTGCCAGTCGGATGTAAATGATAGACCACAATTTTCTTGTCGTACAGGCTCTCTTCATAATGAAAATTCACGCGTTTCATCGATACATCTTTTCTCGTCAATTCCGGGAAAGACTCAATGATTTCCAACTTTTGTTCAAATGTCAACAATCTCATTACCTCATTTCTTAGTTTCATTTATTTCATTAAAAACATTAGTAAGATCCAAGACAATAGATCTGGAGCTTTATATTAAGCCCACAGATATATGGTTACACCCGTTTCGCATTTTCAATTACCATTTAGTATACCACGCCAAGACCAATCCCACATCCATAGAAAAAGCTGCGCGAACGCAGCTTTTCTCACCTTGCTATAAAATTGATTAACGCCTTTAAAATAAAAGATTCACTTAATCACATTTATTTCTTCTTGCCGAACGGCCACCAGACACCCCGGTCGAAAGACACTGAAATTGCCGGTATCAATAACGGCAGGATGATCAGGCCATACAGCAGCAATCCGGTGATGACGATAGTCGCGATCTGCACCAGGCTCAAGACGCCGGAGGGCATCATAGCACCGAATGTACCTGCCAAAATGATGGCTGCCGTAATGATGACAGTCCCCATCTTCGCCATTGATGTCCGCATTGCATCGCGAACACTGATGCCATTGAATGATTCTTCGCGGAACCGATCGAGCAGGAAGATCGAGTAATCGACTCCCAGTGCCACCAGCATCACGAAGCCGAAGAACGGTACTGCCCAGCTGATGCCATCATAGCCCAGGCCATTGACGAAGATCAATTCCGCAATGGAAATCGATGTATAATACGTCAGCAGCAATGATCCGATCATATACAGCGGCATAATCAATGAACGGAAAAGAATCGCCAGAACGACGAACAAGCTGATCAGCATGATGACCACTGTACTTGCAAAGTCACTGGAAGACACTTCTTCTAAATCGCTGTTGATGCTGGAAATTCCGCTGAATGCAATTTCCGCTTCTTCTAGCGGCGTTCCTGCTGCAGTACGTTCGACTGTTTCTTTGATTTCAGTGGTAATGTCGATTGCTTCAGGAGAATACGGATCTTCTGACAACACCACTTCCATCATCATTCCTGTACCGTCAGCAAAGGAATAGCGATCCAGTACCTGTTCAAAGTCTTCGCTCTCCAATGTTCCTTCCGGAATGAATAGGCCAGTGTCACGTACAGCTTCACTGTCGCTCATTTCCTGCATCATGTCGACAGCTTCCGTCAATCCGGTCTGGATTTCAGCCAAACCGTCATTTGAAGCACCTACGCCATCCGCCAATTGCGTCAACCCGGCACTAAGTTCTGCTGTCTGTCCAGCTGCTCCAGCCAATCCCTGCTGGATTTCTGTCAAACCACCACTGATTTGAGTCAAAGCTCCGACGGTTTGCGGGATATTCCCTGTTTGTTGCAAGCCTTGCGAAACCTGCCCCAGTTGCTGGTTGATCTGTCCAAGACCTGCGGCCGCTTCGTTCAATCCTCCAGCATTTCCAGCCTGTTCCCCGATAGCCGTTAAGTTGGTCTGGACTTCCGTAAGTCCTGCCTGCACTTCACCAAGTCCATCGCGGGCTTCACCAAGTCCATCTGCCATAAGGCCGAGCTGTTCGTCCACGTAAAGTTCGTCAATGACATCACCTGTTGGTCGTGTAATCGACCGGACAGTCTCGACACCCTCAATTTTTTCAATCTCAGCACTTACTGATTCGAAGTAAGGGACAGTTGACCGATCTGTCAAGGAATCATCTGATTTGACGATTACTTGAACGGGCAGCGAATCTCCTTTTCCAAAGCCTTCTTCAATAGCACGCAGGCCTTTCACTGACTCATATTCCGAACCGATTTCATCCACCGTGTTAAAAGATAAGGAATTATCGTACGTAAAGAGCAATGGAACTGTAATCACAGCTACCACCAACATCGACAGCAACGGTCTGTTGATCGACAGCTTGCTCATATTGATCCATAATTTGCTGTCTTTATGGGAAGCGGATTTTTTCGCTGGCCAGAATAATTTCTCTTTCAATAAAGACATGAAGAATGGCACGATCGTATAAAGGACCAGCAGCAGGACAAATATGCCGACCGCTACAGCCACTGCCGATTTGAATATCGGAAATTCAGCAAAGCCGATGGCGAAAAATCCGATAAACACGGCGATCCCGCTGATCAGTAAAGTTCTACCCGCTGTTTTATACGTGTTGATGATTGATTGTTCCACTCCGTGTCCAGCCGATAATTCTTCTTTATAGCGGCTTAACAGCAGGATACAATAATCCGTTCCAATTCCAAATAGAATCGCCACCAGGAATATCTGTGTATAGTTGGAAACCGGGAATCCAAACCAGTCGATGAAAAATGCCACGACCGATTGGCTCAATAAATAAGAAATTCCGACCGCAACAAGCGGGATGAACGGTGTCACAATCGAACGGAACACCGCCAGCAATAACCCGAAAATCAAGATGACTGTAATGATTTCTGTACGCTTCAAGCCTTCTTGCGCACTGATGTTCACATCATTGTTGATGATGGCTTCTCCTGTCACATAAGCAGTCAAATCTTCCGGAATGATGGTTCCCCTGATGGTGTCGGCAACGGCATTCACTTCTTCGTCCGTGCCATCAACCGTAATCGGCATCAATACGGTTTGGCGATCTTCCGAAATCAGTTGATCTTCCAATTCTTCACTTTCAACCGGATTTAATACGCTCGTCACCGGATCTCCAAGTGCTTCGATATCCACTACTATCTGCTCGAGCGTTTCCCGCATCGAATCAGTTATTTCACTTTCCAATGGAATGACAAGAGAAATGGTTTGTTCTGCAGCATCCGCATCCGTCAAAATTCTTGATGCTATTTGCGAAGAAGCTTCATCGGATAACTGAAACGAACCTGCCTCTTCTGCCTGTTCCGTTAAATTAGGCGCCAATAGGAATAAGACGATCGTCAAGACGATCAAGCCGATGGCAATCGGCCATTTAAATTTCAATACGCTATGCATATATTACGCTCCGTCCATTTTTAGTATCGTTTTCAGCTTCCGGAAAATCGTCAGGAATTGATCTATTTCTTCATCCGCTATATTTTCAGACATCAGCTTCTCAATATAATCGGTCAATACTTTTTCCAGTTCCACCAAAACTTCCTGGCCTTTATCCGTGAGCTCCAGCATTTTTTCCCGGCGATCTGATGTCTGGACCACCTGGATCACTTCTTTTTGGAGCAGCTTTTTTATTCGGCTGGAAATCGCACTTTTATGTACTGCCTGCAGTACGGCGAGTCTCGCTGAGGTAATCCGTTTTTCCTTGCCGATCAGCTTCAGCATTTGAATCTGTTCAGGTGAATATTCCTTCCATAAAGGATGATCGACCGATTTGATGACCCGCTCAGTCCCATAAATCATCACTTCCTGAAAAAGATCCACCGCTTCTTTTATTCGTCCATCCAAAGTAGTACACCCCCTCAACCAATATTTATAGTTTAGGGGGTAAACCTTTTAAGGTCAAGAGAGATTGTTTCCTCCAGAAAAAAACCTGTGAACAAAGTTCACAGGTTTGATGTTATTCAATTTCACGTGTAGCTGTGTTACGGATTTCACTACGCCGTGCATAGATATTTTTCGCGATGGTCTTGATAACGGCATACACGGGAATCGCTAGAATGATTCCCCATAAGCCAGCAATATTCCCCGCTGCGAGTATCAGGGTAATGACAGTCAACGGGTGAACGTCGAGTGATTTCCCCATAACATTCGGCGTGATGAAATTACTTTCAATCTGCTGGGCAACAAGCATGATGATGGCTACGTACACTGCCATGATCGGATCCTGCACCAAGGCGATGATAATTGCGGGAATGACCGCGATATAAGGCCCTAAAAACGGGATGACGTTGGTGGCCATACCGATCAATGCCAATAGTAGAGCGTAATCCAGACCGATGATCAGATACCCGATCAGCAGCATGATCCCAACCAGAAAGCTGACGAATAATTGGCCTTGAATATATGCCTGTAAGGTTTCATCGATATCATGCAATGTTTTGCGGATCCATCTTTTCCGCTCTCCTGAAAAGAATCCAGAAACAAACGGTACAAATTTCTTGTGGTCAACCAATAGGTAGACGAGGAAAAATGGTACCAACACCAAAGTCACAACACCGGAAACGAAACTGCCGATAAAGGAAAGAATCCATCCGCCAACATCACCAAGCCGATCACCAAGTTGGCCGGTCATGCCCTCCAGCTGTTCTTCAATCGAGTCGGGAAGCCGATCACGTTGGTCGAATATGTATTGGCCGTACTCTTCTACACTTTCAATTATTTCAGGTGCATTATCCACCAATGCATTGATTTGGTCAGTGACAATCGGCCCAATCATGATGTAGAACAAGTAGAACACTAAGACAATCGCCAGAAGGACGGTGAGAACCGCAGCCCATTTCGGAAATTTTCTCTTCATCAGAAAGTTCAGGATCGGCCTTGTCAGGTAGAACAAGACGCCTCCCAACAACAAGGGAACAAAAATTGTTCCTGCAATAATAAATAAGGGATCGAAAATTCCTTGTACTTCAATAAACAATCGAATGATGACTAAAGCTAGAATAATTCCTACTCCCACTTGAAACCAAAGCTTGTTCGTCAAGCGCGTCACTTCCTTTCTTTTCAATAGTATACCCAGTTTACCACGAAAATATGGTATTATAATTTTTATGTTGTTTTGAAATTTCCACGCGGAAAAGGCATTACTGACAGATAAATAAGTGAACGTGCAATGGAGGATTTATTTTAATGGATCAATTATGGCTTACTATCAAATTTCTGCTTCTCGGCCTCTTTCAAGGGCTCACGGAACCGATTCCCATCTCATCAAGCGGGCATTTGCTGATTGCCCAGTATTTCCTTGATGTTCAGATTGAAGGCAGTGTTTCCACTTTTGCTTTGCTGGTCAACAGCGCATCTCTCATTGCTGTTTTGATCATTTACCGCGATGATATTAGACGCCTTGTCGTGAACGGCTTAACATACTTTACGGTGAAAAATGCTGAAACCAAGCGGGATTTCATGTTCGTTGTCTACTTGGTGGTGGCGACAATCCCCGCTGCAGTCATAGGCGTTTTGTTCCAGGATGCAATCGATGATAACCTTTCGACGATCGTGACTGTCGGCTTGACCCTTATCGTGACAGGTTTCGGCCTTTGGTGGATTCGCAATATGCGCGGACAGCGAAAAGATGGCAACATGACCATGAAAGACGCTATCATTATCGGGGGTGCCCAGGCAGTGGCACTTATTCCTGGCATCAGCCGAAGCGGTGCGACAATCGTGGCAGCGATGGCCAGAGGCATCAACCAGGAAACAGCTTTGCGCTTCTCTTTCCTGTTGTTCATCCCGATCAGTCTGGGCGGTGCTGTCCTCAGCATCACGGATATCGTCAATGACGCTAACTTGGCGACCATGGCCGGCCCTTACACCATGGCTTTCCTTGGATCTCTGATCGCTTCTTACTTTTCATTAAAATGGTTCATGAACATCATGGCTAAAGGCCAATTGAAGTACTTTGCCATTTACTGCTTTATTGTTGGGCCACTTGTCGTTTTGGCCTGGCTCGTACTGAATTAATTAAAAAAGACGGACTTTCAATTTTATTGAAAGTCCGTCTTTTTTTATCGATTAAAGAAATTGGCCGTGTAATACGGTTGATTCTCTGAATTGAACGCTGCGCCAATCCCTAAAAATCCAAACTCCGGTTTAACGATATTTTCCCGGTGGCCCATCGAATTCATTAGGCCTTCGTGAGCAAAAATGCTGCTGTACTGCCCGTATGCCAAATTTTCACCGGCTACATAAAATGTGATGCCATCTTCATTCATCCGGTCAAACGGCGACTCTCCCGCCAGATTGGTATGGCTGAAGTATTGATTTTCCGCCATGTCCTCACTGTGCTTCCGGGCTGTCAGCATTGCTTGTCCGTCCCACTTCAATAGTGGAAGGTCACGCTGGATACGCGCTGAATTAGTCAATTCAAAAAGCAGATATTCATAGCCTTCCCTTAACTCCTCATTCGACTCGGCGTAAATTTCAGAACGTTCTTTTTCCAAATCTTCATGGATCACCTGCACCGCTGTCACAGTATCCTCTTCGTGGATATCATAAAAAATAGTCGTATACGTATTATCGATCTTAAAAACATCATATTCTTCGCGGGTATCGAGTATATATTGAACATTTCCTTTTTGAAGGCTTTTCAGTGGAGCGCCAAGCAAGGAACGGACTTCGGACTTTGTGGAATTCATCGTAATGCCTTCTGTCGAGGAAATCAAATCCTGATTGGTGAACATTCCATTCACTTTGCCTTCTTGATCATACGATAATAATACATAGTTTTGATAATCCTGATGGTAGCTATGCCAATCAGTGCCATACTCGTTAAGCATCAAGCGAAGCGGCATACCCAGTTTCCCTTGAGCCTCGTCCTTATCCATACCAAGCGTAACATTGTGGATGGCAAACAAGGAATCCGTTTCAACCAGCTCCGGTTTCGCTACAGCTTCCGGCAACTCGAGCGAGTTGGACGCAACCAAAGACTGCAGTTGAGAGCCAATCCTCGAAGTGAAGTCGCGTGCCCCATCCAAAGCCTGGGACACCTCCGGATCTTCGGTGATGTTCTCAATTGTGCGATCAACAGAATCCAAAAAACTTAAATCGACATATTCACCAACCGGTTCCTCCCAAATCGGGCGCGCAAAAAAAACGGCCAGCAACAAAACCATCAACCAAAACAGTTTCCGCACACGCATCACCTCTTACCCTACAGTTTAATCGCAAACGCATCATCCATAAAGCAAAAAGCCTTTGTGAAAGAAAAGCGGAAACGGCCGTTCAGCTCCGAAAGGCATAAGACGATCTGACGAAGCGGCGTCCTTTGCCGCATAGTCAGAGTGGCTTATGACCCGAGGAGCTGGCCGTTGCAGCTGGATCACATGAAAAGCGAAGGCAGCCACAAACAAAAAAGCGATACCATCAAATTGATGGCATCGCTTTTTACTTAATTGTATTCTTCTGTAATAGCTGTCTTTTTAGGTGAACTGAAAAGCAATGTAAATACCAGACCCAGCGCGAATGTCACGAGGCTTGTGATAAGCGTGGTTGGATCCGCCGAAAAGCCGGGGAATACCACAAACAGGGATCCCAAAATCAAACCGATGATCGCTGCGTAGGTAACATAGGTAAAGTGCTCCAATAAATACTGAATCGCTTTACTGCTGACAATGAATCCAACGATAACGCCGGCACCGATAGCCAAAGCAACCGGTATGTTCAACGTCGATAGCGCATTGATGGCTGTCGTATAGACACCCAATAACAGCAGGATAAACGATCCGCTGATTCCTGGCAATAACATCGCCATACTGGCCAACCAGCCAGAGAAAAACAGCAAAAAGAAAATCGGCAACGTGAGTGATGTAATCGGCGCTAAATCTTCCTCAGTCGGGATAAAGGCAGTGACCGCTAGCGCTGCGCCAATGACCAATAAAATAACCAAGTGGCGTGCCGTAAAGTTCTTTTTGACTTCCGCTTGTTTCATAATGTATGGAATAACGCCGATGATCAGCCCCATAAAGAAAAACTGAGTCGCTTCGTAATGCTGTTCCAATAAATACTCAATGACCCGGCTGAATAACAGCAGCGTAATGACGATCCCGATGCCAAGCGGCACTAAAAATCCAAGATGTTTTTTCCATTCGCGGCTGAAAAATCCGCTGATGGATTCCAATAAACGGTCGTAAATCCCTAAAATAAACGCAATCGTCCCCCCGCTTACTCCCGGGATCAGGTCACTGATTCCCATAAGAATACCACGGTATATATTCTTCCATTCCATTCGTCTAATCTCCTCGTCTTAAAATCACTTTAACTAGTATAGCATGTGTGAAATGGAAACTCGAGCTTCACATTCAGCATTTACCTGGTAGCCAAAACTAGTTTATGATCCTCTTTGCCTCTTCTATAATCGTCTTTACTATTTCAGCCGCCCCTATTTCTTCAGTCAGGCCGCGTGTGGATTGACCTGCCCACAACGACATGAACTCTGGATTATCAGTTTTTGCGGCAGCTGCCCGAATATCTTTGGTGATGGTATTTTGAGAAGGAAATGGCAAAGGAGCAATGCCGGTTTCTTCAAATTCCTGAATAAAGCGATTTTTGATGCCGCGCGCCGGGCGTCCGGAAAAGCTTTTGGTCACTACCGTACTTTCTTCGTTGCTTTCGAATATTGCCTGCTTGTAAACATCATGTGCTCCAGATTCTTTGGCACCGACAAAACGGGTGCCGATTTGGACGCCATGTGCACCAAGAACCAGGGAAGCAGCGAGACCCCGTCCATCAGTAAGGCCTCCAGCCGCAATGACCGGGATTTTAACAGCATCCACCGTCTGCGGCACCAATGCCATCGTACCAATCTGGGCACCTGACGGGTGGTTATCGAGTGAAAACGTGCTGCGGTGCCCTCCTGCTTCACTCCCTTGAGCTACGACAGCATCAGCTCCCGAAGCTTCCGCCTGCTCTGCTTCTTCCACTGTAGTGACCATGGCTATGATTTTGACCTGGTGCTCTTTGGCTGCTTTCATCTGCTCTTCCGATAAACAGCCGAAAGCTGTGCTGATAATCGGGACGCCTTCTTCAATGCAAATAGCGAACTGCTCTTCGCTCCAATCCGGCGATTGATACGAAGACTGTATTTCCAGAATATCCAATTGCGAACGAAAAGGGCTTAATGCATTCTGCACTTCTGCTAAACGGCTAAAATCATCCTTTACCGGAGCGGCAAAAATATTGACACCAAACGGTTTTTGAGTTTTTGACTGAATTTCTTTAATTGCTTTCCGTAACGCATCCGGCGCCATATAGGCCGCACCTAAAGTTCCAAGTGCACCTGCATTGCTGACTTCCACCACCAGTTCCACAGTCGTTGGGCCCCCGGCCATACCGGCTTGAATAATCGGATGTTCAATTTCGAGTAACTGACAGATACGTGTTTTCAATGAAATCATGTATAATCCCCCTGCCCTTGATTTGTTTGAATTTTGCTGTTGCCTTCAGTATCCCGTAAACGGTAATATACAGCAATAGGGAACTTTTCTGCAGAACGCATCGTTCTGTATAGTAAGTAAACATGAGAAGGCGGGATTTACTATGAAGGGATTCCTTTCACTTTTAGGCATCACTTTAATTGTTGGAGCATTCGGATTGATCCTCTTATCTTTTTACGGCAATCCTTTGGAAAAAGCGATCAGCCAGGAAAGACTGTACGCATATATTGAAACACGCCAGAACGACCTCCCGGAAATACCGGAACAAAACCAGGTGACGGCAGAGATTCCGGCACAGGCTGCTTTTACGACTACAGCATTTACCGCCATGGATAACAGCTGTGACAGAGCAGCCTTGGAATGACAAAAGCCGACTCGAATTGCGAGTCGGCTTTTTCATCCTTATTAAGCAAGCAGGCGGATAGCATTTCCGGATGGGTCTTTGACTTCCCAATAATTGTCCTGTTCTACAATTTCGGTTCCCATCGCTTGGAGCTTCTTGCCCAACTCTTTGCGCTTTTCTTCTTCCATAATCAATGTGTAGTAATGCAAGCCTGCTTCTTTCTCAGGCAACGCTGGAATACCGGTGCCATTCCAGACGTTCATCCCGATATGGTGATGATACTTCTGATCAGCTAAGAATAGAGCCTGACCGCCTAGACTTGATACCACTTCAAAACCAAGTGCCTCTACATAGAAATCTCTTGCCTCCACTAAATTTGAAACATGAAGATGAATATGCCCCATTACAGTAGTTTCAGGCATTCCTTTCCATGGCTCTGACGAACTTTGGGCAGCTTCCACTAATCCTTGCGCATTAATTGGATCTACAGTCATAGAAACTTCATCATTGCTCCAGTTCCATTGTTCGGGTTCACGGTCCCGATAGATTTCGATGCCATTGCCTTCCGGATCTGACAGATACAAGGCTTCACTGACCAAATGATCTGAAGAACCCAACTGGATTCCCTGCTGATGAAGATGAACAAGAATTTTTCCTAAATCTTCTCTCGTTGGCAATAGAATCGCAAAATGATACAGCCCTGCGTAACGGCCTTGTTTTGGCGTAACTCCTTCAACCGCTTCCAGCTTGACCAGGACTTTACCGCCTGAACCCAACTCCACATAATTTTGTTCTTCTGAAATAACATCAAACCCAATTATCTCCTGATAAAATTGCTTCATTTTTTTAAGGTCCATTACTTTTAGTCCTACTTCGCCTACATAAGTGACAGGTTTCTGATGAAAATTCATTTATATTCCTCTTTTCATTTAGTTACTTTATGTAACCAATTATATTTATAAAACAAGACTGTGTCAAGTAACTTAATTCTTTTAAAGTAGTTAGTATATATGGTATTATAATAGGAAAGGAGTGAGGAGTATGGATACTTCCGTCATTTGCCCCCGTTTTGAGACAGCTATTTCCCTTCTCAGCCAACGCTGGACTGGACTGATTATTTATCAATTATTATCGGGACCGCAACGCTTCAGCCATTTAACTGAAGTGATCGGCATCAGCGGCCGTCTATTGTCTGAACGCCTGAAAAATCTGGAGGCGCAAGGCCTGGTTACACGGACCGTCTATCCCGAAACACCCGTCCGGATTGAATACGCATTGACCGACAAAGGCCTCTCCCTAAAACCGGTTATGGATGAAATCCAAAATTGGTCACAAGTATGGGTGGAACCAACTGAAACATGAAATGCGTAGACAGCCGTTTAGGCTCGACAAGCGCTGGAAGCCTTGCTGGTAATGGCAGTCTTTGCCATTGCTGGTAAGGCTGAAGCGACTCGAGAGCCTGGCTGTTGGAGTCTGGACAACATGAAATGCGTAAGCGCCAGTTTAGCTCTGACAGGCATAAGACAGACCGGCGAAGTGGCGTTTTGTGCCGCATAGCCGGGGTGGCTTATGACCCGAAGAGCTGTGCGCTGAAGCTGGACAACATGAAATGCGTAGACAGCCGTTTAGGCTCGACAAGCACTAAAGCTATTTGAATCATAATTCTCTAAACTAAATAAGAGCTTATCCAATTTACTGGATAAGCTCTTATTTAGTTTGCCTGTAACTGGATGATGTGCTTCAAACCTTCATGGGCTGAACTGAAGGTCCGTGTCTTATTGTCCAATGCAACAATGGACATGGCCAGTCTTGGACTGATGCCCACAAGAATGCATGTGGCACCGATCAAATTCAGTGTATCCGTCATCATCTGGATTTGATAGCGGATCTGGTTTTCAAACTCTTTGATGCCGCTCAAGTCGATTAAGACGTATTCGATTTTCTTCTCGGAACATTCCAGTAGAACCGTAGCAATCAACTGATCTGTCCGGCTCCGGTCAAACTCACCAATTAGGGGCAAAGCAATCGTTTTGTCCCATATATTCAAGATGGGGATTGACAATTCCTTGATCAATTGAGCACTTCGTTTCTGTTCTTCAGCTTGCATCGTGACGTCCATCAGCATGACGATGTACCCTTCGGCTTCACTTCCATTGCCCATGATGGGGGTTATCACGATATCGGTCATCACTTGGTTACGGATTGTTATGCGCGTCCGGTGGACTCCAGTCAACTTCTGCATAATTTGCTTCTGATGTTGCGGGCGTTCATGGAATGCGTCCATACTCATTCCGATCATTTCTTCGCAGTCTGCCATGCCGTACAAAGGAGCAACTTCACTCATTAATCGGCAAGCTTCGGTGTTCATCCATCTGATGGTATAAGAACTATCTGCGATGATGATGGTTTCCCCGATAACATCCAGGGCATTGAGTAAGAATATATTTTCCGGGATCTTTCCTATGGCTGGCATGTGTTTCCACCTTATCCTCTGATTTTTACTGACTCGTGTTCATACATTATGCCACAGCCGTACCAGGATTACTGTTCTTTCAAAAAAATTATTTCATAACAGCGATGCCTTTTTCCCGTGCAATAGAATAGTTTCCATTAAAGCGTTCGATGGTTTCATTTTTCACCCAATAAGTGATGGGAAACAGTTTGTCGAGAAAGTACCGATCATGGGAAACGGCGATAATGGTACCTGGAAATTCACTTAAAGCCTCTTCCATCACTTCTTTCGCTTCCAAGTCGAGATGGTTGGTGGGCTCATCCAGAATCAGCAGATTGTGGTTTTGGTGCATCAACTGAGCTAGCCGAAGCCTCATCCGTTCACCCCCGCTGAGCTGCCGAACCGGCTGGAAAACCATATTGCCGAAAAACAGGAATTTCGCCAGCATCGGTCGCGCATCATATTCAGAAACAGCAACGGCATCACGAAACTCCTCGAGAATAGTTCTGCCGCTGTCCATCTCTAATGTATGCTGGGATAGATAACCGATCGATAAACCACTGCCCATTTTCACTCCGCCTTCATCTGCCTCTATTTTTCCCATCATCATATTGAGCAGCGTTGTTTTCCCTGCGCCATTTGACCCTACAATCGCAACTCGTTCTCCGTAACGGATATGCATCGAGGCATCATGGAACAAAATTCGATCCCCGAATCCTTTCCAGACGCTGTCCAGGACAATGACGTCTTTTCCGCTGCGCCCATCTATTTTAAAATCCAGCGCCATCTGCTTTTTGGATAACATTGGACGGTCGAGAAGTTCGATCCGGTTTAGGGCTTTTTCTATACTTTTCGCCTGCCGATGCATTCCTGCGTTCGGTGGATTGGCCCTGTTGGCCCATTCCTTCAACCTTTTAATGGTTTCTTTCATCTTTTGAATTTTCTTCTGCTGGTCCTGGTACTGCTGGAACTCGATCAGCAGGCGAGCTTCCCGTTCTTTGACATAGCTTGAGTAGTTGCCGGTGTATTGAATCAAGTCTCCTTGGTCCAGTTCCCAAATATGCGTCACGGTTTCGTCCAGAAAATAACGATCGTGGGAAACAAGGACAATCGTTCCTTTGTAATGGCTGATGAATGAACTTAACCATTCAATCGCTTCCAGATCCAGGTGATTTGTCGGTTCATCCAACAGCAGCAAATCGGGCTTCTGCAAAAGTAATTTCGCCAAGCCCACCTTTGTTTTTTCACCCCCGCTTAAATGTCCCCATTGTTCAAATTTGAGTTGCTTGATCTTCAACCCATTCAGTACTTGATCGATTTTTACATCTATATCATAGCCGCCGCGCTGAATAAAATCATCCTGTACCATGCCATAGCGCAGCAGCAGACGTTCCATCTCTTCAGGAGAAGTATTTTCCATTTGCCGCTCCATCCTTGTCAACTCATCTTGCAACAGAGTCAATTCCGAAAATACAGCAATCATCAGCTGCTCTACAGTCTGCTCTTCCTGTTCAACAGGCGACTGCTCCAGCAACCCAATGGTACAGCCTTTTTTCCAGGTCACGAGCCCTTCAGTCGGCTGTAAAGTTCCAGCCAGTACATTCAATAGAGTGGTTTTCCCTTCTCCATTTCTTCCAACAAGACCGATTCGCTGGTCTTGCATCACTTCCCCTTTGAGTTGGTTGAATAGTTTTTGTGTCGCAAAATGACACATGATTTGTTGAAATTGGCTAATGATCACGACTCTCTTCCTCTCTGATGAAGAGACGCATGCACAGCAAAAAAGGCACGCCAAGAGGCATGCCTTTGCTACAATCCGTTTGCAGGCAGATGTCTCTTACTGGTAATTTCCACTTGATGCAGTTAGTTGAAAAAGGACAGACTTCTCCCGTCCAGCTGCTGCAGTGAAAGTAACGCCATGAAGAATGTATAGATATTCCTGACACTCTGTCATGCGCTTACCAGTTCGATTCATCTTACCCACCTCCTTGACCTATTTCCTACATCATACAACTCCGCAAGAATAGCGTCAATATTTTGTTGGAATATTCTTTTTATATTCACACGTATTAAAAAGTAGGTATAAATCCCTTCAATTCGGGGTAACGATAAGTAACGGTATTTTAACGGAAAGGGGGATCAGAAAATGTCCATGTACTCTAAATTGACTTTTGATAACGATACCCGAAAAGTAGAGAAAGCATTGAAAAAGTACGAAAACAAAAAAACCGAGGCACTGGTTCTGCTTGCGGAAATAGACATGCTTGAAAAAATGGAAGATGTCGAAGACGCAGAGCTTTGGAGAAGGCAAGCCATGAAAGAAAAACTTGTCACCGTAGAACGCCAGCGAAGAGATTTAAAAGAAATGATTGCAAATTATGTGGAAAAGTATGGAGACCAGGACCTGCATCGCTATACAGAACTATTGCAGGAACTTGAGAACGACAAGGCGAAGTAGAGAAAAGCAGGGATCTTTGAGATCCCTGCTTAAGTCTGTAGATAAACCCCAACCGGTCCAGAGCTAATCCGAGTTGCTTCGACTAATGGATTGCAGGATATCTCCCATCCATCCTTTGCGCTTCAAATAGAGATAGAGTATGAATGTAGACCCAATAATTATCCCCAAAGCACCGACATAGCCGAATGGCCATTTCAATTCAGGCATATTTTCGAAGTTCATCCCCCAAAGAGCGCCCCAAGCCATGATAGGAGTGAATAAAGTCGTCAAGACTGTTAAGGTTTTCATGATCTCGTTGCCTCGGTAATTGGCTACTACATTTTCGATGTCCACCATATTATTGACTTCGTCTTCATATGAATTGACGAGCATGACACAACGGCCAATACGGACAGCTGTCCGCTGATATTCGACTTCGGCTGTCACACTTTTCCCGAAAGTCTCTTCAATTGCCATTTTAATCTCTTGGAAGCCCATAATCAGATGCTTCCATAAGAGGATTTCGTGGCGGACGTTCTCAATCTTCTCTAAGGTTTTCTTATTGTTCTTTTCTTTGATGGCCCATAGCAAATCGTGCAGGCGTTCTTCGAAACTATCTATCTTATGTAGGATGGAAGCCACCATTTCCCCAAGGATGATCATCATTACTTCTATAGAAGAATTGGCACTTTCCATTTGACGCAGAATCTCTTTTTTCTCCAAATCCGCATCTTCTTCAAAGTCGATTGTATTGGTGACGAAGATATCGTGGGAGAGATAGAAATGAAAAACTTGGCGAGAGCCTTCCGACTTCGCGCTCTGCCTGTAAATTAACGACCCCCATAAGGATTCTTTCCCGCGCTCACTGGTATGCGTATGGAGAATATTAACTGTCGGATTCTTCGATTTATCGATCCAGCTTTTCATCCTTTCGTTTTCAGGAAGGAATTTGCGGAAATTATCGCCTTCAACATCGTCCTCTTCATGCCATTTAGCGTGCCTGAAAGCATATTGCGGCATTGCCCTATCCCCTTTCGATTAATTGCTGCGATGTAAAAAGCAAGCCAGTACTTGGCTTGCCTACTCTTTATCCTGAGTATTGTCTCTGTATTTTTCATTCGAGTTTTCTTCGTATTCCAAATCCCTGTTCGGCATAGGATCCATATCTTTTTCAGGCGGCATATTGCGGCGTGGCTCGACTTCCGGAATCAGTTTTTCGCCTTCTTTATTTTCACGGTCTTCCCTCATTCCAAGCACCTCCTTGGACTGTTGTTATTATCGTAATTACCCGTTTTTTTTATTTTATAATCCCATGGCGGCTTTGATCATTGAACTGACAGGGATTCAATCAATAATGCATCGTCCGGATACGCAAGCTCTAATTCATCCAGTTCAGAAATCGGTTTCCAAGCCACGTCAGCAATCCACTCATCCTCATCCTGCAGCATAATTTCACCGCCGATTACCTCCACTTTAAAATAAGTTAGCTCAAAAGATACAGCCGAATCTTCGTACTCGCCGGTTCTGGTGTTCAACTTTTCCAGAATCTGAACCGACAATCCAGTTTCATCGAAGAACTCCCGAACGCAGCATTGTTCCACTGTTTCATCGCCCTCCATACCGCCCGCAGGCACCGTCCACTTTTTTTCTTCACCTGGAGCGCCTTGTAGCACCAGCAATACCTCATTCTTTTCATTTACACAGACGCCCGCTGCGCCTTTCCAGTTCGACATTTCCATTAAAATCTCTCCTAAAATCTATTTTCGATGAAAGCAGCTGCTTCTGTTTTCCAGAACCATCGGACTGCCAGTTCTTTTTACGTTACCACAGATTCCAGCAATCCGGGGATGCTTCTGCAAATAATTCCGGACAAGACAAAACGGCTTGCCGAAGCAAGCCGTTTCAGTGGGGGTCTTACTCTGCCTTCTTCCGATGTTCCTTTTCTAAAACGATGCCATGAGTGGCTTCCGGCAGACCAAGATCTCCCGAAAATCCATTTGCCCGATAAAAGGCATCCGCTCCAGAAGAATCTGTGCGGACAACAAGCTCCCGGAAATGATCCTGCGCATCTTCCAAAATCCGCTGGAGCAATTTGGTGCCGATTCCTTCACGGCGGGCAGTTGAAGAGATATAGAATCTCCGAAGCCTGCCGACACCTTCTTTAGTAGAGTACGGATCCCGGTTCAAACCGCCAATTGCCACCAATTGGTTGTGATGGTCCCATACTCCATAAAGCACTTCACCTGTTTTATTGAACGTGTTGCTGCCATCTTCATACTGATCCACGAGTCTTCTTAAAAAACGATAACCTTCTGCTTCGCTTTCTTCCAAAAGCTTTGAAACATCCACTTCTTTTAAATCATGGATTTCTTTGATTTCTACTGTCATGTCGTATCCTCCTCATTATGGATAATCACTTTCCACTTATGGATTTCTAGACAATCACCTGCTCTTTCAGTGTATAGCAGTTAAGAACTGATTGCCAATAAATATCAGAATTTTCTTTCAACAAACAAAACAGGAACGACTGCGCCTTCCTGCAGTCTTTCCTGTTTATGAGACGGTATCTTCAATTGCCGATTTTCGTTCTTCTGTTTTTTTGATGATGAAAATACTGGCTTCATAAAGACCCGCCATTGGAATCAAAACCAGCAACTGACTTAAGAAATCCGGCGGGGTGATCAGCGCGGAAACGATGGCCAGCACAAGATACGACCATTTCCTCACCTTTTTCATCGAAACTGAAGTCAAAACCCCGATAGACGATAAAAACAAAGCAATAATCGGCATCTCGAAAAGCAAGCCCAGCGGCACTGTCGTCATGATAAGGAAATGGATATATTCATTTGCTGAAATCATGACATCGAAATTCGCCATCCCCATCCCGATTAAAAATTGAAAACTTAACGGGTTGACGATAAAGTAACCAAAAGCGATTCCCAGGACAAACAGCAAAAACATGACCGGAGAATAGAGGCCCAGAAAGCGCGCCTCTCTTTCCTCAAGTCCTGGTTTTACAAATTGCCAGATGAAATGAATCAGAAATGGCAGGGATAACCCCAATGCCAATGTCGCTGAAATGGAAGTGTAGAATTTTATCACTTCTAAGGGACCTAAAATAACCAGATTATTGCCCTTGACGATATATGGAAACCAAAAATTCAAAGTTGAGAAGACAAGCAATAGAAATAGCAGGAAAACAATTGCGCTTTTAATCAGCTGTTTCCGCAGTTCCCCCAAATGGTCAACTAAAGTTTCCACTTGCTTTGCCGGCTCTTCCACCGGTGGTTCCGGCTCTTCAACAGGGGGGACCGGTATTTTTTCCGGAGCCTTTTCCGCAGGCTTTTCTGGCTGGGCCGCTTTTTTACGCAACGGACTTGTTAAGTTTCTGTCTCCATACGGATCCATTTAACCACCTTCATAGCTTCTCAGATTTTTTAAGGTCTTTATCCTCGACAGTTTCTTTTTTCACCGTATCTTCGTCATCATCGTCCATCAAGCCTTTGGTCGAACGCTTAAATTCTGAGAATGTCTTTCCTACTGCACCACCGATCTCCGGCAACTTTTTCGGTCCGAAAATTATTAAGACAATCACTAAGATAATGATCAGTCCCGGTACACCAATTGAAGCTAATCCACCCATATAGTTTCCTCCTTTAATTAAACAAGTGATCCGCCTTCACGACTGTAGCGAATTACGCCTTCAGCACAGCGGTAAGCCAAAGCGCCGACAGTTCCCGTCGGATTGTAGCCGCCATTATGGGCAAAATTCCCGGCTCCTACGACAAATAGATTTTCAGCATCCCAATGCTGCAGGAAATTATTGACGACACTGGTGCCTGGATCCGCGCCCATGATGGTTCCGCCTGTATTGTGGGTAGTCTGGTAAGGAACAATGTCATAATCTGAAATTGGATTTCCTGCCACCACTGTTTTCGCACCCATTTCCTGCATGATTTCGCCTGCTCTATCCGTTAAATAACCATGGAGCGCCCGATCCTGATCTGTAAAGTTATAAGTCAGCTGCAGCAACGGAACACCGTAAATGTCTTTGTAGGTGCCATCGAGCGCCATATAGTTTTCTCTGTGCGGCATGGAAGCTCCTTGGCCACCAACACTTAATGTTCTGGTATAGTTTTCGATTGAAGCCCGCTTAAAATCTGCGCCCCACGAAGGCGTATCCGGCGGAATCGGATTATGGAGAATCGGCCGGGACCCGGTTTGGGTCATCGATAAACTGGCTCCATGTATAAAATCCAAATCGCCATGATCAAAAGCATCTCCATTGAAATCATCGACGGTCATTCCAAGAGCCCCCGCTCCCATGAAAGTGTTCATCTGTTCATCAAAGAAACCGGATGCTCCCGGCAGAATTTGATAAGCGTAGTTTTTGCCGAGTGTTCCTTGTCCCGTTTCCGGATCGTATTGCTGGCCAATACCAGAGACCATCAACAGCTTGGCATTATTCAAGACGTAGCTTGTCAAAACGACAACATTCGCCGGCTGAATGAACTCCTCGAAAGTCTCTGTATCATAATAACGGACGCCTGTGACACGATCGCCTTCTTTCATGATTTCAACCACGTTTGCATTAAACTTGATTTCGTAATTCCCTGTTTCTCTGGCAGCCGGAACGACGGTGATTTCAGGAGACGTTTTTGCTCCGTACTCACATCCAAAGCGTTCACAGAACCCGCAATATTGGCATGCATTGATTTGTTGGCCATCCGGATTTTCATAGGCTTCCGATAAGTTGGCTGATGGCAACATAAACGGCGACAACCCCAAATTAGACGTTGCTGTTTCAAAACGCTGCAAGAGGGGGGTCTTTTTCATCGGTGGTGTCGGGTAATCGCTTGACCGTTCGCCAGCGAACGGGTTATTGTTTTCCCCAGAAATGCCGGCAGTCTTTTCAAAGCGGTCAAAATATGGTTCCAATTCATCGTAGGTGATTCCCCAGTCCTGAATGGTATATTCAGCCGGAAGTTTATTGGCTCCATATTTTTCATCGGTCATTGTTTTTATTTGAAAATCGTATGGCAGAAAGCGCCAGGTCTGTCCGTTCCAGTGAGTGCCTGAACCACCTAACCCCTCCCCTAACAGGAAAGAGCCCATTTGACGCATCGGCAATGCACGCTGCTGCCGATTATTACGGAAAGTGATGGTTTCCCTTGATAAATCCTGCATCAATTCATAACGGACAGCATAGCGGTATTCATCATGCACAATACTGAAATCCTCTGTACCGCGTTCACGGCCGCGTTCCAGCCCTACTACTTTAAGCCCTTCCTTCGCACATTCAGCTGCAATGATTCCGCCAGTCCACCCTACCCCCACCGTTACTACATCAACGCTGTCTAATGTCGTCACCATATAAGTTCCCCCTCTTCATTTAATGCTCCATTCCAAGAGACTGAGGTTCAATTTCCACAAAATCTTCACTGTCGATTTCATTGATATAGGCAGCCTGGTGTCCCGGGAAGCCTTTCATCCGCCATCCCTCCATATTATGGTTGCCTCCATAAATCGGATCCGCATAAGCCCCTTCGAGTGTTGCCTGTCTCAAGAGACGGAAAAAGAACAGGGAGGTTGTTCCTCTCATCTGAATTTCATCCTCCTGGAAAGCTGTCAGGATCTCATCCATCTGGCCACCTTCCAAATCTACAAAATTAGCGTTGAACCGGCTTTGGGCTTCCTGCTGCATCAATTGGATGCCCTGGCGGAACATCTCATTTCTTTTTAGCCGGCTTTGATAGCCTTGCGTAAGCTCCCCCTCAAAAAAAGGGCCTTGCATGTATTCTTTTGAATTTTCTCCATAACTGCCTGCCAACTGCTGATCGATAAAATAAGCTACACCTAAACCAATGGCTCCCGGCCCCAAATCATCTTCCGGAAAAATCCGTTCAGTTGCCTGATTTAAAATTTCGAACTCCGCATTATTTTTAAAAAATGTCAGTCCCCGAACTCCCCCCGGAGCTCCTGTCGACTCTTGAGGAGTTCCAGGTGCATTGGTGGATGCTGTGTCCTGCCGATTTGTATTAGCTCCGATCAAACCACCGATAATGCCGCCGCCAATCAATGCGCCCGTGGCTATCCCTGAAGTTTTCAAAAAATCCCTGCGAGAAAAATTTTTATTTTTGTCTGCCATCCAACTGGCCCCCTTTTAATGTAAAGAAAATTCAGAATACTAATTTTATACCCGTTCAGCAGATTCTTATTCATAATTTCTTGAAGAAATTTTTGACAACAAATGATCAAATAAAAAAAGAACCAATCCCTGGAAAAAGGAACCGGTTCTTTCGTTTATTAATGAACATAAAAAGAAGCCAAGGGAATGGACACCTCGGCTTTGTAGCAAAATACTTTTAGTTTAATACTTTAATTGTGATGTTTTTGCGGCCCCAATCAAGAGCTGCTCCTTGTGACGGAATGAAGACATCAATTTTATTGCCTTTGATTGCGCCGCCAGTATCGCCAGCGATTGCTTCACCGTATCCTTCGACCCATACTTTAGAGCCAAGTGGAATTACTGAAGGATCCACTGCGATTACTTTTTGGTTCGGATTTGAACGAAGGTCAATTCCTGTTGCTGTAGTTCCTGAACATCCTGCGCAATAAGCTGTATAAGCTGTCGCAGAGACAGTCATTGTTTTACCGGATTGAGTTGAAGCGGCTGCAGGTGCTTTTTCTGCAGGAGCACTTGCTGGTGCCGGTGCTGCTGGTGCTGTTGATTTGGCTGGTGCTGGTGCTGCTGCAGTTTTAGCAGGTGCTTTTTCTGCCACTGCTGTGCCGCCTTTAACAACCATTTCTTCACCAGGATAGATAAGGTGACCGGAAACGCCATTCCAGCTCACTAGGCTGTCCAATGAAATTCCGTGTGCACTGGCAATTTTAAATAATGTGTCACCTGATTTTACTGTATATGTTGAGTTGTCTGCTTTTGTTTCTGAT
Organism: Planococcus sp. SE5232; assembly: GCF_050686535.1. Lineage (NCBI taxonomy): Bacteria > Bacillati > Bacillota > Bacilli > Caryophanales > Caryophanaceae > Planococcus > Planococcus sp. SE5232. The sequence continues at coordinate 177,930 of NZ_JBOGCP010000004.1, forward strand.
GCTGCTTGTCCATCGACTTTAAGTTCCTGGCTCGGCAAGATCAAATCTGAGGATAGGTTGTTCCATCCTTTTAAGCTTTCTACTGATACGTTCTTATCTTGTGAAATTTCCCAAAGTGTGTCCCCTGATTGGACTGTATACGATGATGAAGCACTAGCTGTAGTTGCTGCTCCCACACTTAAAGCTGCGATAGCAGTTAGTGTAACGATTTGCTTTTTCATAAATTGAAATTCCTCCTTTTCACTAACTTGAACGATCATAACACCTCCACATTTCAGGAGCATGACAGAACGTCAGACGGAAGATAACAATTTAATGACACATAACGAGCTTTTGTTACAGGCTGTAATAAAACTGTTAATTAAGGCGCCGAATCTTTTCAAACTTGGAAGAAGTCGAATTTAAACCGTTTACCTCTTGTAAATCAGGGAATATTAGAATGTTATTTAAAGAAAATAAATAGAGGGGGAAACCACTTGAAAAATGTCACGGTAGTTTTTTGGACTTCATTATCAATATGTATAGGCATGGTAGCCTGGGGGCTGGTTTCACCAGAAAACTTCAAGTCACAGACCGGCGCTCTGACTTCAGCCATCTCCAGCACATTTGGCTGGTATTATCTTCTCACGGTATTCCTGATCTTGGTTTTTTGTGTATACCTGATTTTCTCCAGATTTTCCAATTTAAAATTGGGGAAACCCGGAGACAAACCGGAGTTTTCACTCATCTCATGGTTTGCGATGCTGTTCAGTGCCGGAATGGGAATGGGCCTTGTTTTCTGGACAACAGCCGAACCGATATCCCATGCATTCATCAATGCTCCCAAATCTGAATTGGGGTCCGATCAGGCGATTCAGGAAGCGATGCAATTCTCATTTTTCCATTGGGGACTGCATGCATGGGCGGTTTATGGAATTGTTGCATTGGTTTTGGCTTACTTCAAATTCCATAACGATGCACCCGGATTGATCAGCGCCACTCTCATTCCTTTATTCGGCAAAAAACTGATGGCTGGTCCACTTGGAAAACTGATTGATACATTGGCTGTTTTTGCAACAGTCATCGGCGTCGCTTCGACACTTGGATTTGGATCTGCCCAAATGAATGAAGGCATCTCCTTTCTATTCGGTACACCAAACAACTTTGCTTTCCAAATGCTGATTCTTGCTGTGGCTACGGTTCTTTTTATCGTTTCCGCCTCATCCGGCATCGGACGCGGCATCAAATACTTAAGTAACATTAATATGGCCCTTGCTTTTGTTCTGTTGGTGCTCTTATTGATCGTTGGACCGACACTTTATATTTTCAATTCGTTCGCTGATGCGATCGGCGGATATATGACCAATTTCTTTTCCATGAGCTTTAACCTGGAACCAATCAATGAAGAACGTCGCGCCTGGGTCGATGGTTGGACTGTGTTCTATTGGGCCTGGTGGATTTCATGGGCACCTTTTGTCGGTATTTTCATCGCCCGCATTTCCCGTGGACGAACAGTCAAAGAGTTCATGCTCGGGGTTCTGCTGGTCCCTTCATTAGTGTGTTTCATCTTTTTCGCGGTCTTTGGCGTCTCTGCATTGAATCTTGAACAAAATAACATTGCTAAAATTTCCGAATATACTTTTGAGACAGCTACATTCGGTGTTCTGCAGTATTATCCACTCGGAACTCTATTATCCATTATCACGTTGTTTGTAATTGCCATCTTTTTCATCACTTCTGCCGATTCTGCTACGTTCGTACTTGGCATGCAGACAACTGGCGGTATGTTGAACCCCCCGAATCTGGTGAAAATCACTTGGGGTCTTATCCAATCAGCCGTTGCCGCCATCGTCATCTATACGGGCGGGACACAAGGATTGCAGAATTCGCTGATTATTGCAGCTCTGCCCTTTTCGGTCGTCATCATCTTGATGGGCGTCTCCTTCCTCAAGGCCGCCTCCCTTGATCCATTGGCGAAAAAGGAGAGAAGACGTTAAAAAAAGATCCGGCACATAAAAAATGTGCCGGATCTTTTTTTAATATTATTTAAAGACGCTGGTACTATGCAATGGCTGAACTTTCGATTTCGGATCCAAATAGGATTTAGCATTGTTGATGGCTGTCGGCGCTTCACCGAAACCTACCGCAATCAGTTTGACTTTGCCTTCGTATGTGGCAATGTCACCCGCTGCATAAATGCCAGGAATACTTGTTTCCATTTTGGAATTTACAATCACCGAGTTTTTATCCATCTCCAAGCCCCATTCTTTGATAGCTCCGAGAGAAGTGATATTGCCATAGTTGACGATGACATGATCCACGTCAAGGCGTTCTTCATTGCCTTCTTTGTCCATCAGCACAAGCTCACTGATCTGGCCGTTTTCACCAACCAGCTCTTTCACGCCGTAAGGTTTTTTCACTTCCACTTTAGAATCCATCAAGACATCGATATTCGCCTCATGGGCAGTCATTTTGTCTCGGCGGTGGCTCAACGTCACCTGGGAGGCTACGTTTTCAAGCATCATCGCCCAGTCAACCGCTGAATCGCCTCCGCCTAAAACAACCACTTTTTTATCGCTGAAGACAGTCAAATCCTTCACGCCGTAATGAAGCGTTTTGCCTTCGAAAACTTCACAGCCATCAACTGCAAGTTTACGCGGCTGGAATGCACCAACACCGGCAGTCAACAGAATCGCCTTTGTGTAATGCAAGCCTTTATCTGTCTGGATCACGAAATGGTCCCCGTGGCGTTCAGCAGCGGTTACAGTTTCTTCGAGGCAAATTTCCGGGTCTCCATACTTTGCCTGCTGTACGAGATTATCCACAAGGTCTTTCGCCAATACTTTCGGGAATCCGCCTACATCGTAAATGAATTTATCCGGATACAGCTCTGTCAATTGACCACCAAGCTGTGGCAAGCTGTCCAAAATCTTCACTTTCATTTTGCGCATACCACCGTAAAAGGAAGCAAACAGGCCAGTTGGCCCGCCGCCAATAATTGTAATATCAAAAACTTCGCGTTCTTCCATTTATAACACTCCTAATCTAATCAGTAACTATATCCTATCATATTTACCCTGGATTCACGCCATTGGACTTATGACGGAAATTTAAAAAAATAAAAGTTTGAATTATCTGTTTCCTATCCTTAAACTGAAAGTTGGAGACACAAGAAAGGATGAGTGCAGTGGATTTAGGAATCAATGAAAAAGTAGTGATCGTTATGGCTTCAAGTAAAGGCCTTGGCAAAGCGACAGCACTCGAGTTCGCAAAAGAAGGGGCGACGGTCATCATTTCGAGCCGCAATCAGCAGACCCTTGACGAAACTGCCGCTGAAATTAAAGAGGTTTCAGGAAATCAGCAAGTGTTTTCCCATGTTTGCGATATCTCCAAAGAAGATGACATCCAGAGACTTGTTCAATTCGTTGCCGATCAATTCGGACGGATTGATGTTTTGATCAATAACACCGGCGGCCCGAAAGCCGGCGGATTTGATGCAATCGAAGATGCCGACTGGTATAAAGCATTTGACCAGAACCTGCTCAGCTATATCCGCACCTCCCGCGCCGTCCTTCCCTATATGAAGAAACAGCAATTCGGACGCATTATCAACGTCTCTTCTTCTTCAGTTAAAGAAGTGATTGACGGCCTGATCCTTTCCAACACACTCCGTGCAGGAATGGTCGGCTTCGCGAAGACGCTGGCGCGTGAAGTCGCCGGCGACAATATCCTCGTCAACACAGTGGGACCCGGCCGTTTTGCCACCGAGCGCGTAGCAGAACTGGATGGGATTGCAGCAGACAAACAGGGTATCCCGGTCGAACAGATTACTGAAAAAAGCAAGTCTGCCATTCCGGCCGGCCGCTATGGTGAGCCTGAGGAATTCGCCAAAATCGTCGTTTTCCTGGCTTCAGCTGCCAACTCATTTATGACCGGCCAATCTCTTGTCATAGAAGGCGGTTCATTAAAAGCTTTATAATATGCCAAATGATTATACAGCCACCTCAAAAATCGATATACTGGGAAATGAACCAATTATAAAGGAGATGTTTTAGAATGGCGAAAAAAGGACACATCCACATGGAAAACGGCGAAATCATCGAATTCGAACTTTTCCCGAACGAAGCACCCAACACAGTTGCAAACTTTGAGGAGCTTGCAAACTCTGGCTTCTATAACGACGTAACATTCCACCGCGTAATTCCTGGCTTCGTAAGCCAAGGCGGCGACCCAACCGGCACTGGTGCTGGCGGCAGCGGCAAAACAATCAAATGCGAAACTGAAGGCAACCCGCATAAGCACCAAGCAGGAAGCTTATCAATGGCACATGCCGGCAAAGACACGGGCTCAAGCCAATTCTTTATCGTTCATGCACCACAACCGCATCTTGATGGCGTCCACACAGTTTTCGGTCAAGTGACTTCAGGACTTGAAACTGCCAAAGCGATGAGCAATGGCGACAAAATGACAAAAGTTCACGTCTTTGACGAAGAATAAACATAACTAAGTATGACCGATCTGGATTGAATTCCAGATCGGTTTTTTTATTTAGTTTTAATAAAAAACCATACTTTTATTCCAATTGGATGTAAGTTCAGCCGTAGTTTCAGCATCCAATGAAAGGATGAAAAGAATGAAAAACTTCCCAGAAAAAATTCCGAAAATTAAGTCAATTAAATGTTATTACATCAAATAAGTGATATATTGAATGTATAAAATTTATTAGATAAAGGAGTGGGTAAAGTGAAGAAATTCAGTTTCTTGCTGCTGCTTCTGGCTTTGCTGATTATTGTTGCTGCATGCACGCAGGAAAGTGAACAACCTGAAGAAGAAAGTGGGTCTGCCGGCGAAGAACAAACAGTCGAAAACGAAGAAGGAACGATGAGCTCTGATGATCAGCCGTATGCCGTGGGAATTGATACCTCGTACGCACCATTTGAATTTCAAACTGGCGGTGAATACACAGGAATTGATATTGAATTGATGAATGCGATTGCGGAACTCCAGGGATTTGAAGTTGAGTACAATCCAATGAATTTCGATGAAATCATCCCCGCCTTGGAAGCCGGAGATTTGGACATCGCGATTGCCGGAATGAGCATTACAGAGGAAAGACAAGAAATTGTGGATTTTTCAGACCCTTATTTTGATGCTGGATTAGCTCTTGCCGTCCCTGTAGACAATACGGAAATCAACTCACTGGAGGATTTGGAAGGAGAAGTAGTAGGCGTAAAAAATGGAACTACCGGCTCTAAGTTTCTTTACGACAACCGCGAAGAATTCGGTTATCGGATATCGAGCTTCGACGAAAGCCCCACCATGTTCGCGGAAATGGAAAATGGCTATTTAGATGCTGTCGTGGAAGATTATCCCGTAATTGCTTATGCGATCAGCACAAAAGACTCGGAAATTAAAATTGTGGAAGAGCGATTGACTACCGAACAATACGGCATCGCTGTACTAAAAGGAGAAAATGATGAATTGCTTGAACAAATCAACGCTGGCCTTCAGGAACTGCGTGACAACGGTGAATACGACGAAATACTTAACAAGTACTATATCCCTTGATAAAAAAGAGTTTGAAAAATCAACTGAACCCGCCCTGAATCTATCTTCGGGACGGGTTTCGTGCGGCGTCTTTCAAGCGCCGCGACCCATAGATCCGGAAATACGATCCGTAGCAGATTAAATACGATCCATTGGCCTTGAAATACGATCCACAACAAGCCAAATACGATCCACAAGAAAAAAACCAAAAAAAATACGCCCGCAGGCGCATTTTCTATAAGACTTTGCTCAAAAACGCTTTTGTCCGCTCGTGCTGCGGATTGCCGAACAATTCCTTCGGCACGTTCTCTTCTACAATATACCCACCATCGATAAACAGGACACGGTCGCCCATTTCAGCAGCGAACCCCATCTCATGTGTTACGACGACCATGGTCATGCCTTCACGCGCCAGTTGCTTCATGACATCCAGTACATCCCCCACCATTTCGGGATCGAGCGCAGAAGTCGGCTCATCGAAGAGCATGATTTTCGGATCCATCGCAAGCGCGCGCGCAATGGCGACGCGCTGTTTCTGGCCTCCGGAAAGCTCGCCTGGGTAAGCTTTCGCCTTCTCCCTCAATCCAACTTTATCCAATAGCTCGTACGCCTTTTTCTCGCTGGCTTTTCTGTCGCTTTTCTTCACTTTCATCGGTGCGAGGATAACGTTTTCCAACACCGATTTATGAGGAAACAAATTGAATTGCTGGAACACCATGCCGACGTCCTGGCGAATTTTGTTGATGTCTATTTTGGGATTGGTGATGTCGACCCCTTCGATATAGACATGCCCTCCCGTAATTTCTTCCAAACGGTTCAAGCAGCGAAGAAAGGTGCTTTTACCTGATCCCGATGGCCCGATGACGCAAATGACTTCTTTTTCTTCCACGACCGTGCTCATATCTTTTATGACTTCCAAATCGCCGAATGATTTTTTTAAGTTTTCCACTCTGATCATAGTCATCTTAAAACAAACTTCCTTTCTACAAAGCTCGCCAGCATGGAGAGCAAGTATATGACGACAAAGTAAATGACCCCTAAGATCAAGTACACATTAAAAGCATCAAACGTGGCACTGGCTTGTATCCGGCCTTCCTGTGTCAAATCCGCAACTCCGATGACCGATAGCAGAGATGTATCCTTCAATGAAATGATCGCCTGATTGGTGATGGTCGGCAACATTCTTCTGAAGGCCTGCGGCAAAATGATGTAGCGCATATTCTGCGTCGAATTCAATCCCAGTGAACGCGCCGCTTCTGTCTGCCCTTTATCGATCGACTGAATGCCCGCACGGATAATCTCCGAGAAGTAGGCACCCGCGTTAATCGCCACTGTCACAATTCCAGCAGTAGTATTATCCAAAGAGATGAAATCCAATGAATTCAAGCCGAAATAGATAAAGAACAGCTGAACGATAAATGGCGTTCCCCGAATGGCATCAACAAAGATTTTTGCGATCCAATTCAGGATCTTCAACGGTGCCAACCTGAACAGCGCGACGACCAAGCCAATCAGAAAGCCAATGACGATGGCAATGGCGAAAATGTATAATGTGACTTGCAGCCCTTCCATTAAGTACGGTAAAGCATTGATAATTGTATCCATATCCACATCCCCTTTGCATCAAAAAATGCAGCGCGCTTCTGCGCGCTGCATCCATTTTTATTCAGCTGCGATATACTTCGCCAAAATTTCATCATATTCTCCGCTGGCCCGCAATTCCTCAAGGCCTGCATTGATTTGTTCAAGAAGTTCTGCGTTTTCACCTTTCAACACGGCAATTCCGTACTGATCTCCAGTTAAACGTTCGCCCACTGTTTTCAAATCAAGTCCACTTTCCGCAATTGCATAGGCGATGACCGGATAATCTTCCAGCAATACATCAGCATTGCCGTTTGACACTTCCTGGAACATCGATGGGCTGTCTTCAAATTGAGCAATCGTATAACCATATTCAGCTTCATTGTCACGGGCAAATTGCGCTCCTGTCGTTCCGCTCTTAACAGCTACTGTCTTGCCTTCGAGGTCTTCCAGAGCCGTAATGTCATTATTGCTTTCAGCTACTACCAAAGACAATCCTGCATCAAAATAAGGATCGGAAAAATCAACCACTTCTTTGCGTTCTTCTGTAATACTCATACCCGCAATTGCAACATCCAATTGGCCTGCCTGCAAAGCTGGAATGATCCCCCCAAAATCCATCGGGCTGAATTCAATTTCGAATCCCTGATTTTCAGCAATCGCTTTGATCAAATCAATATCGATTCCTGTATATTCGCCGTCCACTTCAAATTCGAAAGGTGGATAGGTGGTATCGATTCCTACCGTATATGTTTCCCCTTCAGTGCCGCCGTCACCGCCTGTCGTACCTTCTTCACTTTCGTCGGATCCACAGGCAGCAATCACGAGCATCATGGCGATCAATAGTGCTAAAAGACTCCACTTCTTCATTTTATTTCCCCCTTGTTTTCTTTCATCAGTCAATCTAAGTAATAATATATCATAATTTTCTCAATCCCAGAACCTTTGATAGAAAATAACCAACATTCTGCGAAATGGACCAGTACTAATTAACCTCTTTTCTGGCCACTTCCCTTTTTTTGCGAAGGCGAATGAACAAACGGAAATTATGAACCAATGTTTTAACTACCGCATAGGTTGGAATCGCAATTAAAATTCCGATAAAGCCGTATAGAGCACCTGCTATCATCAGCAACAGGATAATCGTCAGTGGATGAATATTCAAGCGGTTGCCCATGATGTTGGGAGTGACTAAGTTTCCTTCAAGCTGCTGGACGACCAGCAATACCAGAACCACTTTTACCGCCATCCACATGTCTCCACTCATCAACGCAACAAAAAGAGCTGGAATAATTCCGATGAGCGGACCTAAAAAAGGCACAATGATCAAGAACATGGCAAAGATGGCTAAGCTTAAGGCATAATCCAGTCCGATGATCAGATACCCGATGTACATCAACACGCCCACTACAGCCGCGACAATCGCCTGGCCCACAATGAACGAAGAAAGTGTCTGGTCGACATCTTTCAATAATTTTTTGCCCTCGGGCTTGTGTTCTTCCGGTAAATACTTTATTAAATGAGGAATGAACTTTTCATCATCCTTCAATAGAAAGAACAAAACAAAAGGGACGACGATCAGCACAATGGCGATATTCACAACCATCCCTAAAATGTTCATTACATTATTCAGCAAACCTTCTGAAAGGTTTTCCAGATAGTTCAAAGCCCAGTCCCTTATTTCCGGCCCTGTTACTCCTCCCAATTGAAAATCAGACAGGAAATTGTTTGATTCCTCGGTCACTTCTTCAACTGTTTCTGGAGCCAGATTCGCTAAGCTTTCGACTTGATTGGCGATAACCGGTCCGAAAAAATAAAGTAAAATGGATAACAGTAAGATAATGACAGTAAAGACGATTCCGATTCCAGCAATTTTGGGTACATAGCGCATCAGCCATTTCACGAGTGGCCGCAACAGATAATAGAGAAGGCCTCCCAATAGAATAGGCGCAAAAATAGTTGCAACAACGACCTGCAGGGGTTCAAAAAAATAATCGATTTTCCCCAGGAAAAACAAAGTGACTGCAACGAGCAAAACTGCCGTCGTATATTCAAAAAATGGTTTTTTAATCCACATACTTATTCCACCTTTCTTATTACCACAATAAATCCAGCGCACAAAAAAAGCGAAAGCAAATAGGAGCTTTGCTTTCGCTTGCTGTCATCCTTTTATTTATCTTCTTCAAGTTCCTTCATTTCTTTATGGGTTTGTGGGAATGCGTTTGCCTGCCATTCATCTCGATAAGCGGAATCCAGCTGAGACAAGCCTTGCTCCGCAGAATCTTCCAGCGCTTCGACACTTTCACGTTCGTCCACTTTTTTACTGTTGCGCATATCCGTATCTTCTTTTACACTTACTGTGTTTTTTTCCTGATACGCTTTATAAACAAAAATTCCTGAGGCTGCTGCGAGCGCGCTGCCAATAAGCGTATTCATTGTTGATTTTTTCATCCGAATCCCTCCAAAAATTACATGGTTTTCTTTCACTCTTCTTTGTATACCCTATATATGATTTTTTAACTAGGTCTGCTTATTTTTTTTATGTTTCAGGATTTTAGTTGCTGCAAAGCTTTTTCTTCCGCCGGAATGCGGACAAGGAGAAGCAGGAGCGCATTTGCAATACTGAAGATCAAAGCTGTTCGCCATGCTCCGAAGACAAGCGGCAATGCGGCTATCTCTAAAGCCACAACAAGGTAATTGGGATGTGGCAGCCAGCGATAAGGTCCCTTCTTCACTTTTTCCGCTCCAGGAAGGACCAGGATTTTAGTGTTCCAAAAGCGGCCAAGTGACGATAAAGCCCAAATTCGCAAGACCTGTGAAATGGCGAAAATCACCAAAAAAACTTGCCAACCGGCTCCAAGACCTCCTTCTGATGACCACACTTCTACGACCAGGGACAGGAAGAAAAGCACATGAAGCAAAACGATCCATTTATAATGCCCGGCACCAACTTCGATTGCCCCTAGTCTTCTCATGGCTTTTTCGTTGGAACGCGCATAGGCTACTTCCAATAGGCGCTGCAATATGACAAAGCTCGTCAACAGATAGAAGAATGTCATAACACGGATTCTCCCCACTCCAGCCACAGCATTTCCGAACTGAAACCCGGACCTAAAGCGGTAAGCAAGCCCTCTTCCCCCTGCCGCGGTTTCTTTTCCATGAAATCCTTTAGTACATAAAGCACTGTGGGCGAAGACATATTGCCGTACTTCGCGAGCACCGCTCGTGAGATAGCCGTTTTTCCAGTTGATAAGCCAAGTGATTTCTCATAGGCTGACAACACCTTCTTGCCCCCGGGATGAGCAATGAAGTGGGTAATATCTGAAGACGTTCTTGAGATTTTCCCTAAAAAGAGATCTACATTGGGCTTCAGCCATTTTTCGATGATTTTTGGGATATCACGCGAAAAAACTACATGCAGCCCTTCATCTTTGACATCCCATCCCATGACGTCTTCAGAGTCCCGCATCAACGTTGATTGTGTTTCCTTAATATGAAATCCTTCTCCGGGCAAACGTACGCCGTCTCCTGTAACCAAGGCACAGGCGGCGCCGTCTGCAAACAGGGAAGTTCCGATCAAATTGCTTTTTGAGGTATCAGAGCGCTGAAAGGTTAAACTGCAGAGTTCCAGACAAAGTACTACCACAACCGCTTCCGGGTAAGCACGGCAATAGTCGTCCGCACGGCTGATGCCTGACGCGCCCCCTGCACAGCCAAGCCCCCATAAGGGAATGCGCTTCACGTGCTGCGGCATCTGCAGGATATTCATGATCCGGGCATCAATAGTCGGCGTAGCCATTCCCGAACTTGATACAAAAATGAAAGCATCTACGTCCTCTTTATCCACCTGTGCTTCTTCCAGACAGCGGGATACGGCGAGGCTGCCCATTTTCACTGCCTCCTCTACATAAAGCCGATTCTTTTCTTCCAATCCCCGCTCTTCTTCAAACCAGTCTAAAGGAGCAGCAAAGTAACGGCCTTCAATCTGGCCGTTTCCAAATACCTTTAAAAGCCTTTCAATGTCTGTGTACTGACCGCCGAATAAATTCCGGACCACACTGACAATTTCTTTTTGACCCACGTAGTAAGGAGCATTTTCCGTAACTACTTTTCGAATCATGGACATCGGCATTTCCTCCTCTGTATCGTAATTCCCTATTCTTTCCCTCTAGCGCTATACCTTGAAATGCTCGCCCTTACTACTGCAGCTGACATGAATATTCCAAAATTACCCTGCCGAGCTTCCCGATAAACTTATTCACCCGAACCTTGTATACTTAAAAGTGAAGGGAAGGAGGAAGCTTATGGCGGTTAATCGACAGCTACTCGGATGGCAATTAAACAGTTACGATGATTTCTTTAAAGCTTTACAGGAAAAGCAGCATCCCCTGACTCCCGTCGCCCATCGCGGCCTGTGGAATCCGGCTCCCGAAAACTCACTTCCCGCTATTCAAAACTGTATAGACCATACTATTTATTTAATCGAATTGGACATGCAATTGACCAAAGACGGCCAGATTGTTCTCATGCACGACAGCACCGTTGACCGGACGACGAATGGCTCGGGAGAAATAGAGCAACTGACATTAAAAGAAATAAAACAATTATCTTTAAAAGAATTGAATGGCGGACCCAACGCAAAAATCACCAAAGAACAAGTGCCCACACTTCTCGAAGTTCTTCCATTGATCAAAGGAAAAGCCATGATCAATGCAGATAAGGCTTGGGATTTACGGCATGAACTTTATGCTTTGGTCGAACAGCATGATTTGTTTGATCATTTCATGTTAAAGAGCGATAAACCGGTTGAACAGCTAACCGCCTTTTTTGATTCCAATCCGCGAAACATGTCTTATATGCATAAGCTGAGCGATAAGAACCTTCATCAACTTGAGTTGCTGCTGGAGACTGTTTCTCCAACAGCGATAGAACTCCTTTTTTATACAGAGGACGACGTAGTATTGTCCGACGAGATCATCTCCAAACTCAAAGACCAAACGAATTTATGGGGCAACGCACTTGATTTCGCTGAAAATGCCCGGCGCTCGGATTCCCTTTCCCTTTTAGATCCCGATAAAGGCTGGGGCTGGTTTATAGACCGAGGCATCACCCTGATTCAAACAAACTATTCACTGCAATTCATGGACTACGCAGAAAAGAAAATGAAAGTAAACGAACCCGGCTGAGTCTAAGCCGGGTTCACTTCTTTTAATAGTTCTTTTACTTTTTTCCCGACAAGGCTTGCTGAAGCCGGGTTCTGCCCTGTAACTAAACGTCCTGATTCGATAACGCAAGCCGTGAATGGCAGCTGTGCTATTTGAAATAAGGTTCCCTGATCTCTCAGCGCCTGTTCCAGTGAAAAGGGAATATCACTGTACATCCCCATTATTTTTTCTTCCAAATCTGAAAATCCAGTCACGACATGGCCAGCCAACAGGTTTCGGCCATCGGACAACTGGATATTCTGCAGAGCACTTGGTCCATGGCAGACAGCCGCCACCACACCGCCCCTTTCATAAATGGACGCTGTCAATTGCTTCAAGCCTGAGTGATTCGGAAAATCGACCATCGTTCCATGGCCTCCTGCAAAGTAAATGGCCGCATAATCCCGCCCTTTAACCTGTTCTGGGGTAAGCGGCTTTTTCAGTTTGCTCATCAGTTCATCATCCATATAGTAATGGCGTGTTTGCTTATGGGCAACCGCTTCCATCAAACTGAGCGGATCAATTGGAACGCGGCTGGAAGTGGTACTGATAATATCCACTTTAAAATCATCCTTGATTTCATGATAAAAATCGGTCAGCTCCCTCAGCCAAAGGCCGGTTTTCCTCCCTCTTGCTCCAACTACAGCTTCATTTGTCACAACAATCAGTATTTTTTTCATAGCTGTCTCCTTCCACGTCGGATTTACTTATTTCTTTTTTATTCCCTTTACTCCAGAAAATTACTCACTCTCCCAAAACGCATCATTTACTTATTTTATATAACATTTTATTGTTACTTTTTACTTTATCGTGTGGTAAAATAAGATCAAATAGGGAGGGATAAATATGAAGACTTTTTTGTCTTTAATTGCAGCTGCCATCCTGATGTTCAGTTCGTTTTTGTCTCCCGCCAAAGCGATTGTTTTGTTTGATGATGTCTTTGCCAATCACCCATTCGCTTTCGAAATCGCTTATCTGTACGAAGAAGGAATCATCAATGGGTACCCTGATGGCACCTTCAGACCTGACGACCCTGTTACCCGTGCCCATGCTGTCGCGATGATCGGACGTGCCTTGAACCTGGACGACACGCCCCGTTCCACCGGTTTTAGAGATGTTCCCGCAAGCCATCGATTCTCTGGTTATATCGCTTCCGCCGCTGAAGAAGAAATCATTTACGGGTTTGCGAATAATTATTTCCGGCCCGACTGGACTGTCACCCGTGGCCAAACTGCCGCAATACTCGACAGAGCCTTCTACTTCCCTGAAGCACCAGACAACAACTTCCGGGATATGAGTAAAAATCACTTTGCTTTTGATGCTGTCTCAAGACTGGCTCACCAAGGAGTCGCACGCGGCTATCCGGACAATACTTTCCGTCCTGACGTTCCGGTTACCCGTGCTCAATTCTCTGCATTTCTGGCTCGCACCATCGAACCTTCTTTCATTCCTGACAAACAGGATTTGCTTGAGACAGCTAATGACATTTTGGCTGAGCTGAAGGCTAAGGATTTCGGTGATGTCGCAGCTTATGTGAGTTCTTCAGAAGGATTGACCTTCTGTCCTTACAGCGGTGGCTGTATTGACAATGGAGGGGTCACTTTCACCAAAGCACAACTGCCAGGCTTCATGAATGATCCCAATGATTATTTATGGGGCTACCAGGATGGCAGCGGCTTCGAAATCAACTTGACACCTGCTGAATATTACAGTGAGTACTTGATGGATACAGATGCGACTTATAACGCCAAAGAACGCTATGGCCGAACTGTCCAGCCAACTACTCATGAGTTTATCCACCGGTTGTATCCTGAAGCGACCATTGTCGAGTATTATTTCCCTGGCACAGACCGCTACGATGGAATGGACTGGCAAAGCCTGAACATGGTCTTTGAGAAGAACAGCAACGGTGACTGGGTGTTGGTGGCCATCATCAATGATCGCTGGACCATCTAACCCAAAAGAGTCCGTAAAGAAAGACCCGGCATGTCAACTGCCGGGTCTTTCTGCATTTTCCCTATGCTGTTTCAATAGAACCGTTAAGGCCGCCTGGAATTTCTCATTATCTTCCGCACGCCTTTTCTTCGGCCCTTTCATCCTGCCTCCGCCTTGCCTGATTTTCTTCGCGACATGACGGCCATGCAATAATTGCTCAATATTTTCATCTGAATAGACGCGGCCGTTTTGATCAATCGGAATTCCGCGTTTGGCGAGCACCATTGCCGCCAGTCCATAATCCTGGGTAACGACAATATCCCCTTTGTTTACCCTGTTAACCAGAACGAAGTCAACCGCATCCGCTCCTTTTGAGACGGTGATGGTTTCCGCGCCTTCCCTGTGCATCTCATGCGAAGTATCGCAAATCAAAATGACCGGCAACTGATATGCTCTTGCTAAGTCGATGGTCTGTCCGACGACCGGACACCCATCTGCATCAATGAGAACTTTGATCATTATTTCTCTGCCCCTTTCGCCATTTCATCCACCAGTTTCTCAGCCGCTCTCCGGTAAAGATTGCTGGTATGAACAAGAGATGCGATGAGCAGCACGCGTTCCAGCTCTTCCGATTCCTCAACGCCTGCCGTTTGTTCGGCAGCTTCTCTCGCTTGGCGCTTTAAACCGTCTGCGAAAATTTCCGCATTGCCTTGTTGGAGGCTTAAATAGCTGCTGTAAAACTGTTCCAGATCCAACTCTTTTTGTGCCGCTTTTTCATTAATGCCATTCAATACCTGCTTAACGTCATTGATGGACAGCGCACTTTTCATCTGATAGATCAAGCTGATCAGCATGACGTGGTTCCGGCTGTATTTCTTATTTTGGACCGGATAGAACAATTTTCCCTTCGCGTAATTATTGATCATGGTTTTGGTCAGGATTTTCTCATCCGGATGCCGCTTCGATTCGGCGAAACTGGATTCAAACAATTGAATGACCTGATCGATATACAGATCAATCTTTGGAATATCCTCTGGCAGAACCTGATTATGGAAAGCCATCTCTTCGATGATTCTATCTGCTTTTCCCATTTCCTTCACGCTCCCTGCGGTATTTCATACTGGCTATTTTACCTCATTATCAATTTTTCTCCAAACTTGACTCTGTTTAATAATGCGAGTATCGTTATAAGTAGTTTCAATAACTAGATACAGCAAGGAGCTGTTTTACATGACTGACTATATCCGAGAACCTTTTAACGCAATATCCCACTTGTTCGGTGCAGTGTTGTCCTTAGTCGCTCTCTTAGCGATGGTTATCAAAGCCGCCTATGCCAACGAATCTGCCCTGCATGTCACAGCAGTCACCATATTCGGCATCAGCCTGATTCTCTTGTACACTGCTTCCACTATTTATCATTCGGCCATTTCACAGCCTTATATCATTGCGTTTTTACGAAAACTGGATCACTCGATGATTTTTGCCCTGATTGCGGGTTCCTATGCCCCATTCTGCCTCATCGCCCTTGGCGGAACTCTCGGCTGGACTTTGTTTTCACTTGTGGCCGTTTTGGGGGTGAGCGGCATCTTCTTTAAGATGGTGTGGTTCCATTCCCCGAGATGGCTGTCGACCGCCATCTACATCGCCATGGGCTGGATCATCATCTTCGCCGTCGTCCCGCTGGCGGACAGCCTGTCGCTGACGGGCTTGCTGCTGCTCGTGGCAGGAGGGATCTCTTATACAGTTGGTGGAATCATCTATGGACTAAAGCCCGGTTTCTTGTCTTCCAAGTATCTCGGCTTCCATGAAATTTTCCATCTGTTCATCCTGTTCGGCAGCCTCTGCCACTTTTTGTCCGTTTATTTTTATGTACTATAAAGAGAAAAGCGGAAGCGCCCGTCAGAGCTGGGTGCTGGAGTCTGAACAATAGAGAAGAGTGGAGGCAGCCGTCTAGGCGCGACAAGCGCTGGAGTCTGGACAGAGAAAAGCAAAAGCCCTCTAAGAAATTCACACTACAGAATATCCAAATTAAACTGTCAGAATGATATGATAAGTGTTAAATCAGCCGAAAGGGGCGTTCTCATGAAAAAATTGGATCCGCAGCAAACTGACATGGCTACTGTGTTATACGAAGCCTATCTTAAAGGCCAGACGATACCGAAAGAACAAATACCCGCGTCTTTAGAGAAGCGCACAGCATATGCCATTCAGCATGCAGTTACTGCCAATAAGACCAGTCGTGGCCAGGAAGAATTGAAAGGCTATAAAATCAGCTTGACGAGCAGGGAAACCCAGGAGCTTTTCCAATCAGAAACTCCTTTATATGGAGCCCTCACCACTTCCGCTTTATCGGACGGCATCATTGAACTGGATTCGATGTCTTCTCCATTGATTGAAATCGAATTGATCTTCATCGCCAAGGAAGACCTATCGGCAGCGGACGACATTCCTACGCTCCTGCAGAAAACCCGGGTTGCGCCAGGCATTGAAGTACCGGATTCCCGCTTTGATGACTGGTTTCCAAAAATCACTCTTGGCCAAGTCGTTGCCGACAGTGCCGTAGCCGGAAGGATCGTAACCGGCTTGCCGCTGGACAATGTCAGCTACGAGCAGTTGGAAAAGCTGCCTGGAAAACTGACATTCGATGGCCAGGAAATTGCGGCGGATACTTCTGCTGAAGTCCTGGACCACCCCGTCAATGCTCTTCAATGGCTGGTTAATGAGTTGGATGGCCACGGCTTGACGGTCAAAAAAGGCATGGCCATTTCATCCGGCACCTTCATTTTGCCGAAAAAGCTAGAACGCGGATTTTACGAGGCCAGCTACGGTGAATTGGGATCGGTCACTTTAACCGTCAATTAATCAGAAAAGGAGCCTTGGTCAAAATGACCATCAGCAAGCGGGAATGCACTGGAATCGGTTCTCCGGCGATCGCTTCAAAACTAGTAGTGGTTACGATGATGCCCCATCAAGGTAGTTTTAAAGACGGCCACTGCTTTATTCCCGAAGCATTTTAGCTTGCGGAAAGTATTTTGCCGAGTTTGGACAGTAAGCTCTATTAATGGAATAAAACAATTCTTCTTTTCAAATAAAACCCATAAAAACCGTTGGAGAAAAATCAATCATTTTTCTCCAACGGTTTTATTTCAAGAACTTATGGAACTGCCCCTTCTTTTTTATTGCCATCCTTTCAATGTGCAGGGCCCCGGTTCTTCGACATGATCCATCTATAGTAAAAGACAATAAGGATCACAAAAATACCCAGCATCAAATAGAGATTCGAATAGCCGGCGAATCCTGCAAGCAAACCAAGCGATACCGAACCGATTGCAATTCCGCTGTCGTAAAAAGCGAAGAACGTTCCTGTAGCGTAACCGCTGCGATGTTTTTCAGCCGCCTGTATGGCAAGGCTTTGGAAACTTGGCAGCAAGGTTCCGTAGCCAAGCCCCACCAATGCTCCTGATACCAATAGCATCCCCGAAGACTCGGCAAAGCTCAACGATATAAGCCCCGCGCCAAAGATGATAATGGATGGAATGATGACGACATTTGGCCCGACGGTGTCAAATATCCTTCCTGTGAATGGACGGACAATCAGCATCGCAATGGCATAAACGACGAAGAAGAAACTTGCAGCTTTGATCAGCCCCAGTGATTCCGCATAGACAGAGATGAATGTCAGGATGCTCGCATAGGCAAAGGAAATGAAAAAACCGACCGTTGCAATCGGCATCGATTTTTTCTCGAGAAAATCATTGATCGTCAATTTATGTTTTTCTTCTTTTTCAAACGGCACTTCATCCACTTTAACGGCTAACGCACAAAAGAAGCCAATAATCATGATAACGGAAAAAATGATGAAAATTGTCTGTGCCAATATATACGGCTGCAGGGACAAAGCAATGAACGGTCCGGCTACAACAGCCAGATTCATCGCAATGCCGTAATACCCCAAGCCTTCACCACGTCGCTCAGGCGGAATGATATCCGCTGCAATAGCTCCAGCTACAGTCGTCAGCAAACTGAACCAGATCCCTTGGAAAAAACGCAGCAGCAACAGCACGGTAAAACTTCCGACAAATACATACAATACCGTACTGACAGTAAACAGGAAAAGTGAAATGATCAGTATTCTCTTTTTCCCGACTTTCTCCAAAATCATCCCTGCAAAGAAACGCATGATAATAGCGGACAGCAGGAAAACGGAAACAGCCAAGCCCCCTTGGGTAGCCGTACCGCCTAAATCATTCAGCACAAACAGCGGCATAAACGTCAGCAGTGCATAGAAAACCACAAAAATAAAAAACGTGCTTATTGAAATATTAATAAAGCTTTTTGTCCAAATTGGTCTTTTTTCAGCCATTCTTTACATCCTTTTCATCAGAACTCTTCATTCCTATTTTTCTCAGTAATCCAATCAGTTGATCCTGTTCTTCCTCCGAAAGACCCGAAACCAGTCTTTCTTCTGCCTGCCGAATCCGGTTTTCAATAGCCGGCAATTTTTGTTCAGCAAAAGAGGAAAGCTGCACAATCCGCTCCCGCTTGTCCTGTCCTTCACGGCGGAAGATCCATCCGCTTTCCTCCAAACGGACAATCGTTCTCGTCACAGTCGGAGCCTCGACGTTCATGTATTGCCAAATCTCTTTTTGAGTCATCGAACCGAATTGTTTCAGACAAAACAGGATGGACCATTGAGAACTGTAAAGTTCAAATTCCTTCAAGGCCTCGTTCACTTCCTTGATCGACAAACGGGATTTTTGATGAATTTCGTGAAACAATAATTTTTTCATAAGTTTACCTCTTATTTTATTTACTTAGGTAAGTATATGCCCCTTCCAACACCTTGTAAAGAAAAGTATTTCGACTCCCAAAAGAAAAAGGCGATCTCCTAACGGAAATAGCCTTTCTGCTTTTATTACACGAGGAAGCCATGTTTTTTTGCATCAAACAATAATTCTTCGCGGAATTTCGGGTGGGCGATTGCGGCGAGACGCTTGGCACGTTCTGAAATAGAAACACCGTGCAAACGGGCTACTCCATACTCCGTGACGATATTGTCGACATCGTTTTTCCCGGTGGTCACTACAGAACCTGGCGCAAGCGCCAATTTGATCCGTGACAGGGTATCATCTTTTGCAGTAGAAGGCATGCAAATATAACCTTTGCCGTTTTCAGCGAACCGCACGCCACGGGCAAAATCAATTTGGCCACCACTTGAAGAATAATACTTGCCGCCAACCGTCTCAGACGCACATTGGCCGAACAGATCCACTTCAGTTGTGGAGTTGATGGAGACGATATTCTTTTCTTTAGCGATTTCCCTCGGATCATTGACGACACTGACCGGCTGGAATTCAACAGCCGGGTTATCATCGATGAAATCATAGAGATTTTTGGAGCCGAAAGCGAAAGTGGCGATAATTTTACCGGGATTGGTGAATTTCCGCGATCCATCGACTGCACCGGCAGCTACCAGGTTTGCGACACCATCAGGAAGCATTTCCGTGTGAATCCCTAAATGGCGATGGTCTTTCAACATGCTGATGACAGCATTGGGAACCGCCCCAATTCCAATTTGCAACGTATCTCCGTCTTGAATATCCTGAATGATCGTCGACGCAATCAGCAAATCTTTATCGCTGATTTCCGGAACTTTCTCTTCTGACAGAGGTGCATGATGCTCAACATACCCTGCAATTTGGCTGATGTGGATCTGGTTGCGTCCATGTGTCCGGGGCATATGGTCATTCACTTCCAGAATGAATGGCACTTTCCCGATAAAATCGGCAATATAATCAGCTTGTGTACCTAAAGTGAAATAGCCATGTTTATCCATCGGTGAAGCCACGGTCATGATCATCGACATTTTGGTTGTCTTCTGAAGCAGCCGGGGCATTTCATGGAAGTTATTTGGAACCAGCTCCATTTTTGCCTGTTGGTAGACCTTCCGTGTGGCACCGCTCAGAAAATACGAAACGTGCTTCAATTGCTCTATTTCACCTTGAATATAGGATCTTGAGCGCAAAGCCAGCATTTGATGGATTTTCACACCATCTAGTTGTTCAGCGTTTTCCTCCAATATATCCAATAACCGGATTGGTTCCCCATTCGCGATTGGAACAATCAAATCAGCTTTTGCATCGATCAACGCAATGACTTCCTGTGGGCTTAATTTCTTTCCCATTTTGTAACCCCCTGTTTGCTTCGTTATGCTACAACTTTACCACAGATCAAAGAGACGCCAGTTTTTCGGAAATTTCTGCACAATTCCGTCTTTTCCTTCCACTAAAAAAACCGTCATTTTTTTTGACGGTTTTGATTTTTTAAGGCAAAGCCAAAACCAGCTAAGCCGAATAATGCCATGAGCGCCCATAAGATCGCCAGAATAATGGAGCCTATTCCGTCACTGCCTTCCATGACAGCTGTCAGCTGCAGGGCAAAGAAAGCCAGACTGATGAGGGCAATGGCCCCAAAATAGATAAGTCGTGCTTTAAAACTGAAATGCTTCATTTTCCCGACCCCTTTGGTTTTTCATTGTTTTCTACACGTTTTTGTCCAGGCGAGCATAGACAGCAGGAAAAGCTCAAATGCGTTGGTGCCCACTGAACTTTCTAGCGAAACTGGAACAGCGCTGTCGCTTCCTACTAACCACTGCACCAATCAGCATTCACTTTCAGCCGACCACCTGCCGTGAATTACCGATTACTCTTACCATTCACTTTTACAGAAAGCTTCAAACGTCCAGATCCATCATCCTGATTTTATTTGAGGAGAAATTTTGTCCGGCTGTAGCCTTCTTTTGATTTCTCGACTTCCAAGATGGCCGGAATCGCTGCCTTCAGTTCCTGCACATGTGAAATGACGCCGATCATGCGTCCTGATTTTTGCAGGTCAATCAAAGTTTCAATTGATTTGTTGAGCGACTCTTCGTCCAGTGAACCGAAGCCTTCATCGATGAACATTGTATCAATTGAGACATTTCCCTGGAAACTTTGGATGACGTCTGCCATTCCAAGTGCCAGGCACAGCGAAGCATTGAACTTTTCCCCGCCTGACATGGTCTTCACATCACGCGTCTGCCCTGTATAAGCATCGTAGACGTCCAAACCCAATCCACTTTGTTTGCCGCGTGATTCCTGGCGATCGCTGCGGATCAAGTGGAACTGGCCGTTGGACAAATTCTTCAGCCGCTCATTGGCCGATAGGATGATCTGCTCCAAATACTCGATTTGGAGATAGCGTTCAAATGAAAGCTTCAAACCGTTCTGGCCCCGGAGCATGTCGTGAAGATCCGCAATCCGATTCAGGGTTTGCTCAGCTTCGAGCGCTTTTCCAATCACCTTCTGGATGCTGGCGATCAAAAGCGCCCCTGCTTTTTCGAAGTCCTGCGAACGGTTGCGTTCCGCAAGCGCCTGTTCATAAGCTTCTTTCAACTCCGCCAGCTCTGCTGCTGCCTGGCTCAAATCTTTTCGGCTTTGAGCAGAGAGCAGTTCTTCCAGTTCACCGACCTGTTGCTGCAGAGTATGGCGTGCCTGGCTGAATTTCTGGATATCCTTTTTCAAAGCTGCAAAAGCCGCATCCCCCAGTTTTGCCTGTTGATAGGCTTCTTCAGACTCAAATGCCGATTTTTCCAGCGCTTCCGCAAATTGTTGCTGTGCTTTGTCTTTCTTGCCGGCTATTTCTTCTGCGGTAGCTTTGGCATGACGCACGGAAACCAGAGAACTTGCCAGCCCTTCTTTCGATTTTTGGAACTGGTCCTGAGCGCTTGTCCAGCTTTGCTCCAACTGCTGCCTGCGTGAAGCTGTCTGCTCCAATTGTCGCTTCAGAACAGACAATTCCCGCAGTTCTTCTGGTACCGCAGCCAGTTCGTTTTCATAGACTGCCTTGGCTGTTTGGCAAGAAGCTTGCTGTTTCTGCACTCTTTCCGCTATTCCGTGTCTGTTCTGTTCCAGTTGCTCAATTTTTTGGGAACAGATCGCCACCTGCTCTTTCCATTTCCGCATTTCCTGTTTGCCGACTTGCTGTTTCTTCGTCAGCTCAGTTAACTTTCGTTTCGTTTGTTCCAGCTGGAGCGCTTGCTCTTCAATCTGGCCCGCTGCCAGTTTCAAGTCCGCCAGATCTTGTCCTTTTTGGTCCAGTTGTTCCTGCACAGCAAACAGTTTAGCTGAAGCATTGCGGTATTCTCTATCTACTCCATCAAATTCTGTTTTCGCCGCTTCCACTTGTTCTTTCGTCACCATCTGGCCTTCGATTTTCAACTCTGTTCCAGGGTGATCCAAGCTTCCACAGACAGGGCAGGCTTCCCCGGCGCGCAACTGTCCGGCAAGAACATGCGCCTGATCGGCAAACCACTGCGCTTCCAATTGGCGATAAGCTGAATCTGCCTGCTCAAAGGCCATCTTTTGTTCTTTCTCAAGAGCCTGTTGCTGCTGTTCCTGGAGTTTCAGCGAGATATACTCACTTGTTACGCGGCTCTTTTCAGTTACGGCTGCCAGTTCCTGCTGTGTTTCATCAGACAATTCCAAAAAATCTTCCAGCTCGATAACTTTTTCATCCAATTGCTTTTTCTCATCTTTTTGGGCGGCGAATTCTTCTTCCGCTTGCTTCAAAAGCTTTTCCGATTGCCGCACGTTTTTCTCCTGGCGGTCAAGATTGTCTTTTTTCTGGTCCAACTCCTGGATGGCAGGCAATAGCTTTTCCAAATAGACAAGCTGCTCACGCAATTGGTCGCGTTCACCTTGAAGCGCCTGTTGGGCAATAAAGCTTGCCTCAGCAGAAAGCTTTGTTTGTTCCGATTGCTCTTGTTGTTGGATGGCCGCTTTCAGAAGCTCATTTTTTTCGATTTCATTGTTGCGCAACTCATGAAACAAACTCTCGATCCCCGAAATGTAGCTGGCACGCTCTGCCGCTTGCAACGCTTTTTCCTTGTCTGCATAGTCCAATTGCAGTTGGTCGAGCCGTTCAAGCTGGCCTTTCTTTTCATCCAGTTCATCGAAACGGCCATTCCACTTTTTCGCTTCGTGATAGGCGGTCATTTTATCGGTATGGAGCTGATATACAGCCTGATACTTCTGTTCATCCAGACTGATCTTATCCTTGTAATAAACGACTTCTTTTTCCAGGCCGTCCAGCACCTGATTGATGTTCATATGTTCGCGGCCCAATACTTCAAACAGCGCAGAATCACGTTGCGGCAAGGAAGTGGCGATCCGCTGGACGAAGCTGTTCAGGTCATGTTGTTCGCGCTCAAATTTTTTCGCCGCCTCATCCTTCTTCTGCTTGAGGCGTTCACTGATCAGTTTATACGGCTCCGTCTTAAAGATTTTCCGGAGAATCTCTTCTTTGTTATCTGTTTCAGATGTCAGGAGTTTACGGAATTCGCCTTGCGGCAGCATGACGATTTGGCTGAACTGATTTTGCGTGAGGCCGATGATTTCTTCCACCCGACGGTTGATCTCCGAGACGATCTGCCGCTCAACACATGGCTTTTCGCCTTCTGCACTGCGTTCAAAGAATTCATAGCGTTCCCCGGTTGCGCTTTTATTGCCTTTTTTGACATGGCCCATCTGGCGCAGGATCCGGTAGATCTTGCCGTGGATTTCAAATTCCATTTCCACACAGGTATGGGTCGCGTCATCCGCAAAGTCGCTTCTCAAGATACGTGATTCACTGCGGTCAGAGCCGCTCGCTGAACCATATAAAGCAAAACAGATGCCGTCAAAGATGGTGGTCTTCCCCGAACCCGTGCTGCCTGAAATGACAAACAGCTGGTTTCCCTGCAAGTCAGCGAAATCGATTTCTTCAGTGTTTTTATAAGGACCGAATGCAGTCATCTTCAGTTTTAACGGTCTCATGACTTCACCTCTTCTTTTTCAGCAGGTTCCTCATGAAGGAACTCCTGAAGTACGTCTTTGAAAATATCAGCGGTTTCATCTGTTGCTTTCTCACCTTTCACTTCCTCGTAAAAGGCATGGAATAAAGACAGGGAATCCATTTTTCGGCGTGAACCGGCGTCACTTTGCATCATGCTTCCCGAAAAGTTTCTTCTTTCCACATGCATGGCGTTCGGGTAGACTGAGCGCACTTTTTCCATCGGAAACAGTACCGGCGCATCGTCCAATAAAGTCACGAAGACAAAATCGTCACTGATTTCATGGCGCAGAATTTCATCCATCGTGCCTTCGACCGTACGCATATTGCGCCTTGGGGAAAATAGCCGCTTGGTTACCGAAACCTCTCCTGCTGCATCCATTTCAACAATGTGGAAGCCTTTTTGATGATGTTCTTCTGAAATCGAATATTTTAAAGGAGAGCCCGAATAACGGATGGTTTCATTCCGTACATAATGGGCTTTGTGCAAATGGCCGAGAGCAGTATAGTGGAAACCTTCAAAATGATGGGCATCCACATGCTCTGCTCCGCCGATCGACAGCGGACGTTCAGAATCGCTGGTATTCTCTTCCTGTTCCCCGTGAGGCGTGACAAAGGCATGGCCGACAAAGACATGTCGGGCTTGTGTGTCATACGCGACTTTGATGTTTTCAGTGATAGCCTTCATGGCGTCATTATGGCTGCGGATCGCATCGTCTCCAAACGCATAGCGCACCATCGAGGGATCCGTATAAGGCACCAGATGGAAATGGACTTCTCCGAACTGGTCGTTCAGGACAACCGCCTGATGCTCTTTATGGACATGGCCCGCGATATGGAGTTCGTTCATCTTCATCAACCGGCTGCCGAAGTTCAATCTTCCTGGGCTGTCATGGTTCCCCGCTACTGCCAGGACCGGCGTATTCAAATCCAACACGATTTTCGCCAACACCTCATCCAGTAAGTTGACAGCGTCGGTTGGCGGCACTGCCCGGTCATAAAGATCTCCTGCAATGATCACAGCATCAGGCTGTTCTTCTTTTATTGCATCTATGAATTGCGCCAGCACAAACTGCTGTTCTTCTGTCATGTAAATTCCTTGGACCAGCTTGCCTAAATGCCAGTCAGCGGTATGAAAAAACTTCATCGGAATGCCCCTTTCTTTGTTCGCAAAAGAATATATGTTCGTTCCATTATACACGATACTACACACTTGTTTTAACCAGGACTATGTTTTATAATAAGAACAAACGTTCTTATTAAGAGGAGGGGTACTCATGAAAGCACAGATACTCAAGGCTTTTAGCCAGCAGCAACTTATCGACATGATGTATATGGCCAATGATGGCAGCATCAGCAAACGCCGCGTCAAAATTTTGAAGGTCAGCGGAGATTCGTTCCAGGCCTATTGTTTTCTGCGCCGCAGGAAACGGACCTTTAAAATGGAGAATGTACTTTCATTGATGCCTGTCATCCCTAAAGAGCGCCAGATCATTTAAGCTCGCCCGCCCTTATGATACACTGGAAGAAATGGTTTTGGAGGGTGAAATGATGAGATTAACTGTTTACCTTGCCGGGGAGATCCATAGCGCCTGGCGTGAAGAAATCAAAAAAAAATCAGCCGCTCTAGATTTGCCCATCGATTTTGTCGGTCCGATGGAAATCCATGAGCGTTCTGACAACATCGGTGAAGACATACTCGGTCCACAGCATGATGCCATTGCTAAAGACCAAGCCGCTTCCAGCTTCAATAATTTGCGCACCGGCGTCCTGATGCACAAAGCCGATTTGGTCATCGCCCTTTTCGGCGAACAGTACAAGCAATGGAATACGGCGATGGATGCCAGCACAGCTCTTGCTTCAGGAAAACCCGTCATCATCATCCGCCCGGAGAAATTGCATCATCCATTAAAGGAATTATCCCGAAAAGCAAACGCCACAGTCGAAACCTGTGACCAAGCAATCAAAGCCTTAACTTATATCTTCGAATAAAAACAGCCACTCGCCCCTTAAAAGATACAAGGTGCGAGTGGCTGTTTTCTTTTTTATTCGTCAGACTGTAGACAAAGCCTGACCAAAATGTATAGCGGTGCATAATCCCCAAGCGGTCCGGCCACTTCGCTTTCCGTGGGCTCAGCTTCAGCCTCCTCGTCACTGAAAAACCCATGCTCCTGCATCGCTGCGCTAGCTTCGTCGCAAACGGGTCAGGCACAGCCCGACTCGCTTCCTGCGGGAGCAGCGAAGCGACGAAGTGCCGAAATCCACTCGGGCGCCAGTCCGAGTTAGTTCGGCGCGAGCCCGCGGAAAGCGTCCGCCTGAAGCGCAGGATCTGGTATAAACAGGATGAAATGCGTATTCATTCTTTAAATGACAGCAATAGTCTTTTGTCTACAAGCTCAACCAATAAAAAAAGCCCCAAAGGGCTTTTTTTATTGGTACCAGCTTCCGACTATCGGGTAATCGAATTGCTCGTTGTTTAAAGCTCTGATAATCCCCATTATCGGGATGATGATGCCCATCAGTCCGAAAACGATCAGCATTGGAATGCCGATAAGGAATATGACCAACCAGCTGGAAATAAAGAGCAAGGCGCCAATAACGAGTTGGAACAGCATCGCTTGGATTGACAGCTTCTTCACTTCTTTATCCATTGAAATCAGAAACACAATTACCGGGACAAGAAACGGAGCAAAAAACGCACTGGCGTGGACGAGTATTTTTAAACCTGTGTTTTCCATCATGTTAGCCTCCAGTCGAATCTTTCTTATACTCTATATACGGATGGCCGACTGAAAAGTTTCAGATTTTATTAGCTGTTGCGTAAAACAACTTTGCCGAATTGGCTGCCGGAAGCTAAATGGTCAAACGCTTCCTGTGCCTGGTCCAACGGAAATGATTTATCGATGACCGGCTTCGTAGTAAAAGACTCCATATGCGACAGCATCGCCCGCAATTCTTCCCGGCTTCCCATCGTCGACCCAAACAATTGATATTGTCCGTAAAAGAATTTACGAAGGTTGAAATCGACTGTGTCTTCGGTTGTCGCTCCGAAAATGACAATCCGGCCGCCTTTTTTAAGAACATCGAGTGACCGGTTGAAAGTAGCCGCTCCTACGCTGTCAATGACAAGGTCGATGGTTTCATCCGCCAATTCCTTCGGCCAGTCGCTGTCAGTTGGAATAGCCAGATCGGCTCCAATCTTTTCAGCCTGCTGACGTTTCTCTTCGCTTCTGGAAGTGACGATCACTCGAGCGCCCATATTCTTCGCGAACTGAATCAAAAATGTTGCGACACCGCTTCCTGCTCCAGGGATAAACAAGGTATCGCCTTTTTTCAGCTGGCCTTTCGTGAATAAGGCACGGTATCCGGTCAATGCCGGCAATGCCAGGCTGCCAGCCTCTTCCCAGCTCAGATAACGCGGTTTCTTTTCCAGTTGTTCGGCGGATATCGCAATTTTTTCGGCAAAAGTCCCGTGGTCAGGCATTCCCAAAATATCAAATTCTGCTGGCGGGGCGTCACTGTTTGTATGCCAACGTAGAGCAGGATTGATGATCACTTCGTCTCCATAAGCAAAGTCGATTACATCATCGCCTACCGACTCCACTATACCCGCTCCGTCAGAACCGATGATCAAAGCTTCCGGCTTATCTCCGTAACGCTTGATCAAGCCTAAATCTCTGCGGTTTATGCCGGCTGCCCGTAAGGATACGATGACCTCTCCCGGTTTCGCTCGGGGCTCTTCCATTTCTTTCACTTTCAATTCACCGGATTCTATTACAAATGCTTTCACTCTATTCACCCTTCCTGAAAATATTCACTGAATAACTCCAATTGCGTCTTGCTGATGATGTCCTGTGAGAAAAGTGGAACATGGATCAGTTGTTGTTTCGGGAAAGTTTCTGTAATCTGCTGCAGGTATTTCTTTTCGTGCTTTTTCCGTTCCAATAAAAATTCACCATCCGCCTCTTCCGGCAATATCTTATTGATGATCAAGGTCTTCACATGAAGATGATAATTATGCAGCAGGTCAAGCGCTTTTTTCGTCTCCAAAATAGGCAGGCGTTCGGGATTCAGCACAAAGATAAACCCAGTTTCCTGTTCATCGAGCAAGAGATCCCGTGCTTTCGAAAAGCGCTCCTGCCGCTCTCTCAACACATCGTAAATCGGATCTTCCCGTGGTTCGCCGTCATTCAACAGCTGCGTGTAATTTTCATTGGTTTTCCGGCGCTTTTCAAGCAGCCCTTCAATCCACACGCCCATCAACTCAGGCAGTGTCAGCAGCCGGATTGTATGTCCAGTCGGTGCAGTGTCGAACACCAGCTTATCGAAATTCTTACGCTCTTCCAGAATGATGTGGATCAGCTTATCGAATAACGCCGCTTCGTCTGCGCCTGGAGAGGCTTTAGCTGTATCCAGCTGCCGGTTCACTTCTTCCATCATGCTGGAATGGACGGTGCCTTTGATATTGGCTTTTACCGTTTTAATATAATTATCTGTTTCAATTTCCGGGTCGATTTCAAGAGCATAAAGATTCTCAGCAATCGCTTTTGTTTTGCCGCCAATTTTTTGATTGAAGATATCCCCTACATTGTGGGCTGGATCAGTGGAAATCAACAGAGTCTTATAGCCATTCTTAGCTGAGCTCCAGGCAATGGCCGCAGCTGATGTCGATTTCCCGACGCCGCCTTTCCCACCAACAAAAATAATGTTTTTTGACAGTACATCCATTCTATTCCCTCATTCCTAAAAAACTAACAGCAGCGAATGCCGGTTAACGGTGACTTATCCATACCCATCCGCAGATGCCAGTCATGGAATTCTTCGATCATGTACGGATAAAGTTCCAAGGTGTAATAATAAACAGGATTGGGGATCCCCAACATCTCCGAATAGAGCATCAGGAGAAAGAGATCATCCTCATCCCGAAGTTCACGTGCAATTTCAGTGCGATGCGGCAATTCAAGGACGGCTTCGTAAAAAGCGATCAATTGCTTTAATTTATCGAACACCAACATATCAGCACCTCTTCCTTAATATAAACGGAAGGGATCACAAAATTCATGATCCCTTGGCCGCCTACCTATTTTTCCCCATCAGAGGGAAGAGTCCCCGCTAATTGAATTTTTGATTTATTCGTCTCCTGAGAAATCAGGATCTGTTTTCTTCAGCAATGCCTGAATAGCAGTAAGGATAATCCAAAGTGTAAAGACGAAAATGATCGCGCCGAAGATGAACAATAATGTACTCGGCTGGTCTGCATACCATGCCCATTGCAGGAACACCTGCTGGAACATCGCCCAAAGCGTCATGAACATCAGGAAAATCATCGGAATGATGGTGATCATGTAATTTCGCCCAAGCTTCCGCAGCCAGATGGAAATCAGCAGTAAACTGATGCCGGCAAGCAGCTGATTGGCTGTACCGAATAACGGCCAGAGCAGGTAACCACCTGAACCAAAGCCATTTGGCCCTTCAGGAAGAAGCACCAGTGCAGCACTTGCTCCAACAGCGATTGTTGTAGCTACATGTTTTTTCTCGAGAGATGGGATCTTATACTCTACGCCCAATTCCGAAATGATGTAGCGCATCAAACGAACAGAAGTATCCAAAGTCGTGGCTGCAAATGATACGACAATAATCGAAACAATTGTTGAAGCAACTTCCGATGGAATCAGCAAGCCTTGCGCCAAATTGGTTGCCCCTTCGATAAAGGCACCTAAACCTGCTCCATTGGAAGCCTGAAAACTGCTGTAAGTTGCAAAGAATGATTCGCGGTCAGGGAATAGGGTGATAACGGCAATGATCGAAATCAAGGCCAAAACCCCTTCACCCACCGCTCCTAAATAACCGACAAAACGAGCATCGGTTTCCTTATCCAGCTGCTTTGATGAAGTACCGGAAGAAACCAGTCCGTGGAAACCGGAGATGGCACCACAGGCAATCGTAATGAATAACAATGGGAACCAGGAAATGTCGGCGTCCGGGTTGGTTGCAGGTGCCGTAATTTCAGGGTTGGTGAACAATAAGCCGAGATAGAGAATACCCAGACCAACAATCAATTGATGTGAGTTGATGAAGTCACGCGGCTGAAGCAATTTCCAGACCGGTAAAGTTGAAGCGATGTAGACATAAACCATCAATACGATGATCCAGATAAAGAAGGCCGTTGAAATTGCCCCAAGGCCGAATAATCCGGCTCCGTCTTCTCCACCCATGTATTGAACCAGGTCAATTTGCATAAAGCTCACTTGGCTGGCAACTACAGCAGTTATGTACATGGCGGCCAGAGCTAAAAGTGAAGGAATCAACATTTTCTTGTTCTTCTTGTAAACAGCATAACCAATCCAAATCGCTAACGGAATTTGGATAAATACCGGAATGACGCTGGCAGGATAAGAAATGAACAGATTGGCAATTACCCAGGCAAATACCGCATTGACCATCAGAACCAGAATCAGAATAATAAACAGGAACAGAATCTTCCCGCGCTGGCCGATCAAGCGATGCGCAAGCGTTCCGACAGATTGCCCTTTGTTCCGGACCGACAACACCAATGTCCCGAAATCATGGACACCGGCAGCAAAAACGGTACCGAGCACTACCCACAAAACTGCCGGCAGCCAACCCCAATACACAGCAATGGCCGGCCCTAAAATCGGAGCAGCTCCAGCGACGGAAGTGAAATGATGTCCCCATAGTACGAATTTATTAGTCGGGACAAAATCCACACCGTCTTTAAAACGATGTGCTGGTGTTACGTAATTCGGATCGAGCCTAAAAATCTTTTCAGCTATAAATTTGGAATAAAAGCGATATCCCAGTATAAAAATAAAAATTCCAATGGCGGCCAATGCAATTGCATTCACAATCTCAACCCCTTTTCCTTTTTTGCAAGCGTTGCAAATCGCCTGTATGTCAATCATAGAGGAGTGTCGCAATAATGTAAATGTTCCAAAAATTATTCATTTATCTCCATTATATCAGGCCGGTATAATTGACTGCTGCGCCGCTTTCCCCAGTTAGAAAGGTTCACTTTTCCGCAAGGTCAACAGCCACATCTTTCCTTCTTATTTTCCTTTGGCTATCTGTTGTTCATATAACATCAGTTTTGTGTAAATGACTTCAAGAACAGGAACTGAGACTTTCATTTCTTTTGCTTTGCCCAGCAGGTATCCTTGTAAATGTTCGGCTTCTGTCGGCTGCCTTTTTTCGATATCCCGCTGCATGGAAGACTTCATTTTTGCATCCATACTGTTGATCCGCTTCAGTTGCACGTCAACGATTTCTGACTGGATCGGCGCATCCATTTTCTCCATGATGGCTGCAAGCTCTTCCAAAAATGCCTGAATCGTGTGCTGCCCTGTTTCAAGATCCCGTATCGGTCCGATAGGCGTTTCCATCATTGAAGTGATTCCGGACATGGCCGTGATGAACAAATACTTATGCCACATCTCCTGATTGATGTTATCGCTCTTGAGAAATTCCGCTTTGGTTCCTGTAAAAGATTGTTCCAATTTCCTAATACGATCTGTCTTCCCCCCTGTCCGTTCTCCGTATACCAATTGATGGATGGGGCTTGTCTGAACGATTGTTCCGTCTTCCGCTAAAGTCGTTTCGACAAAGCATAGGCCGCCAATGACGCGTTCTTCTCCGAATGCTTCAATCAATGGCTGTAAATGTGCCATCCCATTCAATAGAGGGAGAATCATCGTTTCCGGACCGACAAACGGCTGTACGTCCTCTATCGCATTCGCAAGCTGATAGGATTTAGTGGAGATCAAAACGACATCAAACGGTGAACTCTGTTCTTCTTTGGTTATCAGCTTCGGTGATAATTGCAAATTGCCATGTTTGCTTTGAATTTTCAAACCAGTTTGCTGCAGCTTCTTTTTTCTGCCTTCCCTCACGAGAAATGTGACATCTTCCCCTTTTTCCAGTAGGCGGCCACCAAAGTAACCACCGATTGCCCCTGCACCCAAAACCAAAATCTTCATTTCCGCACCCCTCTTCTATACTTTTTCATAAAGCCAAATACCGTCCACCATTTCACGCGTGCATGCTTGTCTATGGCGTAGGTTTTCCAGATGTGCCAGTGTTTCTCCAACTGCAAACCGCATTTCATGGACAGTCAAAGGCCGCTGAAATAAATTTTCGCATGCTCCAAAAATACTCAGCGGCTTCTTGATGGTTTCAAGCGTTTCATCGAGCCGCTCATCGTGATGAGCCAAAAGTTCATCGATTCGCTGATTGGCATCGTAAAATGGTTTTCCATGAGACGGAATAACAAATTCAGCATCCAATTTCCTGACTTTTTTTAAGGAATCAATATATGAAGCTAAAGGATCGGCATTTCCATGAAACCAATACGAAATATTAGGTGTGATTTTCAGCAGGATATGATCTGCAGAAAACAATGTTTTTTGCTCTTCATTGTAAAAACAAATCATGCCGTCCGAATGTCCAGGCGTAAAAATAACCCGGTATTCGAAACGGCCAATCTGGACAAGATCCCCTTCTGCCAAATATTCTCCAATTTGCGGCAACGGTGAAACAAGCGGTTTGAATTCCTCTGTATTTTGTGTCATCTGCATCGATTGTTCTTCAGGAATTCCCGAAGTCCGGTAGTTACCGGGAATGCTTTCCAAAAAAGGATCTGCCCATGCCGCCATTCCTGCTTGCGCATCTATTTCCGTCATCCAAACTTTCGCACCCGTCTTTTCCTGTAATCCGCCTACATAGCCAAAGTGGTCAGGATGATAATGAGTCACCAATAAGTCAGTGACTTTCTTGCCATCCAGCTTGCGTTCCCACAAGGCTCTCGTATTGTCATTGTTTAATCCAGCGTCGATGACCATCCACCCTTGTTCACTTTCTGCCATAAAGCAATTGACATGATTTAACCGGAAAGGCAGCTCAATCCGAACCGCTTCCACTCCAAGCTTTTCCAGCATGGTGGCTGTTTCAGTGCCTTCATTCGACAAATGTTGGGTCACGGCTTCAGCACCAGCTTCCCGATGGTTTTTCGTCCTTGCAGTGACCGATGTGCTTTAGCTGCTTCTGCAAGCGGATAAGTTCCGCCAATCGTCAAAATCAATTCTCCGCTCTTCATATAGGCTAATAATTCCGCGAAGCTCCGCTGGAACAACTCCGGATAACGCATAATCTGAGGCAGGAAAAAACCGATGACTGACTGATTTTTACGCATTAACTGACCAGGATTGAAAGTGGCTTGTTCTCCACTGGCTGCTCCGAATATGACAAGGCGGCCAAACGGGGCCAAACATTTTATCGTTTTATTGAACACTTCGCCACCGACCATTTCAAGCGCCAGGTCCACGCCTTTTCCGTCGGTGATGGCCTTCACTTTATCGACCCAGCCTTCTTCCGTGTAGTTGACCAAATGAGTCGCACCCATCTTTTGTGCATGAAACAGCTTTTCTTCCGTACTGGCCGTTGCAATAATTTTTTCGGCGCCGAAAATCTTGGCTAATTGCACGGCAATTGCCCCGACACCTCCTGCTGCGGCATGGATCAGTACGGTTTCCCCTTTTTCAAGACGGCCCATCGTCTTCAATATATGATAAGCACTCAACCCTTGCAGCGGCAGGGCAACAGCCTGGTCAAAATCGACGCCTTCCGGAACTTCCGTCAAGACACTTTGGTCGACCGCGGCATATTCCGCGTATCCTGCTGAGCCGATCAGCGCTACGACGCGGTCGCCCACTTTAAACTTCTCCACATTTTTACCGACTTCCACAATAACACCGGCCACTTCGGAACCTGGAATATAAGGCAGATCTGTCGGGACTACATATTTCCCTTCCCGTCTTGCCGTATCCGCGTAATTGATGCCAATCGCCTTTACTTCAATGATGGCTTCTGTGGCTGCCGGTTCCGGTTTTTCAGCTTCTACGAATTGCAGGACGTCAGGCCCGCCGTATTCTTCAAATTTTATAACTTTCATCAGTGAATCCCCCTAATAGATGTATTGTTCCGCATTCAATAGATTTTTTGCAATTTGCCGTTTTACTTTGTCCATGCTGCCGC
This sequence comes from Planococcus sp. SE5232, assembly GCF_050686535.1. Classification (NCBI taxonomy): domain Bacteria; kingdom Bacillati; phylum Bacillota; class Bacilli; order Caryophanales; family Caryophanaceae; genus Planococcus; species Planococcus sp. SE5232. The sequence continues at coordinate 212,093 of NZ_JBOGCP010000004.1, forward strand.
GCTGCAGCCGGCTCAATTCTTCTGTTACAGCTGCGGTATTGCGTCCCAGCTGGTTTTCAGCAGAAGCCGCCTGCATCGTTTTGCGGGCAGCCATCTCCACTTCCAACAATGTATCGCCCGTCAACGCCTGCGCCATCAGCACTTTCTGCGCGTGTTCACCTGTTTCGATGGCTTTCGACGTTCTCATCACTGCAGATTCCAAAGCATACAAAGCGATGGCGATATCCGCCAATGCCATCAATATTTCCTGCTCTTCACCCAGTCCATTGCCATATGTTTCATAGGCAACACCGGTGCAGAACAGGAAAATCCGGCGAACCGCCTGTACGGCTTCTATTTCCCGGGAAATAGGCGAGTCGCCCATAGCCGCAGGAGACTTCATTTCTTTGATTGCCGTTGCTGTCAACTGCGGTAATGGGAGCTTTCCTTTAGCCGCCTGCTTCAGCAGGTTTCCAGGAATCAGCAATCGGTTCACTTCATTTGTCCCTTCAAAAATCCGGTTGATCCGTGAATCCCGGTACATTTGCTCTACTTTGTACTCCTTGATAAAGCCGTAGCCCCCATGCAATTGAAGTGCTTCGTCCGCTACAAAGTCGAGCGTTTCCGAACCATGTACTTTGCAGACTGCGCATTCGACCGCGTATTCCATCAACTGTTTGGCGATCAGTCCTTGGTCTTCCGATTCATAAAGGCCCCCCAGTGCATCCTCTAAGTATCCGGCAGTCCGGTATTGCAGTGATTCAGAAGCATAGATGCGGAGCGCCATATCAGCTAATTTTTCCTGGGTTGCCGTAAATTCAGCAATCGTTTTGCCGAATTGGCGGCGCTCACTGGTGTATTTCAGTGCCAGCTCCAGCCCATATTTTGCCGCACCCATGCAAGCGGATCCTAAATTATAGCGACCCAAATTCAAGACATTCAACGCGATGACGTGGCCCTTCCCGATTTCACCAAGCAAGTTTTCCACCGGTACTTGGCAGTCTTCAAAAATGACCGAACGCGTCGAAGAACCTTTAATGCCCATCTTCTGTTCCTCAGGTCCAAGCGACAGGCCGGGATGACCTTTTTCTACAATAAAAGCCGTGAAGGCTGTGCCATCCACTTTTGCGTAAACGATGAACGTATCGGAAAAAGCTGCATTGGTGATGAACATCTTCGTTCCATTCAACAGGTAATGAGTACCTGCTTCATTGAGCTTGGCTGTTGTTTTCGCAGAAAGCGCATCGGATCCCGCCCCCGGTTCTGTCAGGCAGTAAGCTCCGATAAATTCGCCTGAAGCCAGCTTCGGCAAATACTTCTCTTTTTGCTCTCGCGTTCCGAAATAAGTGATCGGCAACGTCGCAATGCATGTATGGTTGGAATGTGCCACGCCATAGCCTCCAGCTGAACCAAGCGACTCCCCGACCAGCCCTTTGCTGATTTTGTCCAGGCCAAGGCCACCATATGCCTCCGGAATACTATGGCCAAGCAATCCTAAATCTCCTGCTTTTTCCATAAGCTCTTTGACCAAACCGAAATTTTGGCTTTCAATGTCTTCGTTGTTCGGCCGCACTTCCTTCTCGAGAAAGCGCTTGGCTGTTTTGGCGATTAAGCGATGTTCATCGGTAAAATCTTCCGGTGTGAAAAAACGCTCGGACGGTTGGTACAGAAAAGCCGCCCCTTTATATCCTGAGATTTTAGTTTCCATGGGGACTTGCCTCCTTCAGTAGATGCTTTTCAAGCAGCTGGCGGTTGGCTTCCGGTAGAACTTCGCTTTTTTGGGTTTTAAAGTTGAAATGAACCGCACTTGCCTGCCCTTTTGCAACCAGTTCCCCACTTTCAGCATCTTTGATCTCATGTACCACCTGAAAACTTGAGTTGCCGATTCTGCTGACTGCCGTTTGGACGACTAATTTTTGATTGTAATAACCTTGGCTGACAAAATCGCAGGAAGCTGAAGCAAGAATGATTTTCCAGTTATTGATGTCGCGCCCAAAGCCCAAATCTGCGAAAAATTCTGTCCTTGCTTCTTCCAGATAAATAAAATAGCTGATATTGCTGATATGACCCAATGCGTCTGTTTCACTAAAACGCACTTTTACTGGGATTTCATGTACCATTACCCTTTCCTCCTCTGCCCATTAAACGATGCCGTTCAAAATCAAATCGCTGTATACGGCTGCCAGCCGATCAGCTGAAATTCCTCCAGTTGGATTAAACCATTGGTAACTCCAGTTAGTGACGCCTAAAATAGCGAAAGCGATGATATCCGGTTCCAGTCCTTGCCGAAATTCGTTTTGAGCCATCCCATCGCTTATGATTCCCTCCAAGTTTTTCCGGAATTTTTCACGCTTCCCCTTAACTTCCAATGCGTTGTCTTCGCAAAGATGACGCATTTCCCTGAAGAACACTTTGCCGCTCGGACCGTGATTCGCGATATCGGTAATCAATAACGCGATGAGTTGCGTAACTTTTTCACGATTGCTGAGTTGCTTTTGCCTGATCTTTTCCTGACGTTCCAGCAAATCATCGATATACCCCAAATGTATATCCATCAGCAGCTGTTCCTTACTGGTGAAGTAATAGTAGAAAGTCCCTTTCGTTACACCTATGGCTTCGACAATATCCTGTATGGATGTTTCACTGAAACCTTTTTCCTCAAACAGGAGAATGCTTTTCTGTTTGATGTTCTCTTTCATGGTCATTCCCCGCCATTCGTTTTCCCATAATCTACAGAGCGTGCATGCCGCCATCAACGACAACGACATCCCCAGTTATATAATCAGAAGCTTTCGAAGCCAGGAACAAAGCCGTCCCTTTCAAATCCTCTTCTGTGCCAAAGCGGTTCAAAGGTGTTTGGGCAAGCAAGCCTTCCTGCCCTTGTTCCATTACAACTTTCGACATTTTGGTCGGAAAGAACCCCGGAGCAATTGCATTGACGTTAATATTATGCTGCCCCCATTTGGCAGCCAGATCTTTCGTAAAAGTGATGACCGCACCTTTGCTGGTGTTGTAGCCGATGGTGTCCATCAAGGTCGGGTCAATTCCCCCAAGTCCAGCAACCGAAGAAATATTGATGATTTTCCCACTCTTTTGTTCGATCATCGCTTTTCCTACTTCGCGGCTCATCAGGAATGTTCCCGTTACATTGACGTCCATGACCTTTTTCCATGCATCCAGCGGCATATCGACAACTGGTGCTCCCCATGTGGCACCGGAATTATTGACCAGAATATCGATAGAACCGAATTTTTCAAGCGTTTTTTGAACGACCATCTCTACATCATCGGGATTGGTGACATCGCAAGCCAGTGCCAGCGTACCGACACCCATCCCCTCCAACTTAGCGGCTGTTTCCTGGCAAGCTTCCACCTTCCGCGAACATAAGACGACGTTTGCCCCCGCCTCTGCAAAAGCTTCCGCCATCATGGCCCCGAGACCACGGCCTCCACCTGTTATAATTGCTGTCTTGCCATCCAATTTGAATAAGTCCATTACGTTCATCTTCCATCCCCCTGACTGATGATAATCTCTCCATACTAACTAGTTAGTATGTTCAGAATACTTAAATTTATGGTACCGTTTTCAAACATGGAATGCAAGGAACGTTTAATATAATAGAAACAGGCGGACCCATTCCCTTACGCAATCGATCAGCCTGCCTGTTTTTTTTCAACATCGCTATCCTTCTGTCGGCTTTAATACTTGACGGCCATCTGCGCAATCAGTTTTTCAAGAACAGAGGAATCTGATGCAGATCGACATTTCCTCCTGATAGGACGACTGCCACTTTGTCAGTTGCTTTGCCGGCTTTACCTGCCATCACGGCGGCTAAGGCTGTTGCACCAGAAGGCTCCACCAGTTGCTTTGTACGTTCCAGTAAAAATTGGAACGCCTCCTTTATTTCCTCTTCGGAAACCAAGACCAGCTCATCCAACTTGTCTTTCAAAATGGGAAAGGTCAAATCACCCGGTTGCGAAGTGCGCAAACCGTCCGCGATGGTCGAAGTACCGGAAATGGAAATGATTTCGCCCTTTTGAAGTGACTGAAAGGTATCATCGGCAGTCTCCGGTTCAACTCCGATAACTTGGACTTCCGGCTTACTCCTTTTCACCGCTGAAAGAATCCCCCCAATCAAGCCGCCGCCTCCAACCGGTACGACAATGACAGCCACATCCTCCAGCTGCTCCAAAATCTCCAACCCAATCGTTCCCTGTCCTGCGATGACAGCGGGATGATCGTAGGGGGGAATATAAACACCTCCATTGTCTTCAGCTAATTGCTTCGCTCTCGGTATTCGATCAGCTGATGTCAGTCCGCAATATTCCACTTCAGCCTGGTAGGCTTTAATCGCTTCCACTTTTGCTCGATTGGCATCCTCAGGAACGACAATCACCGCCGGAACACCCAACTGCCCGGCGATATAAGCGATAGCTTGGCCATGATTGCCGGATGACGCCGCCGTAATAGAGCACGCACCACTTGCAACTGCCTGCTTCACCGCATTTGTAGCTCCCCGTATTTTGAAAGAACCTGTCTTCTGCAGATGCTCCGCTTTTAAAAAGAGCTGGATTCCACAGCGTTCATTAAGAAGTGAAGACGTTAAAATCGGTGTCCGATGAATCGTACCGCGAATTTCCTGCTGCGCTTTTTTTACATCCTCCAAGCTGACCATTTGATACACTCCTTTATCTTGCGGATTGAAGTCCCCTTGTGTGCCCCGTATCTTAATATGTTCCCTGATAAAGGAGTTAATATTCCGTTTCAATACCTTCTTTGCTAAAACGCTGTTTTCATTTACAGCTCCTTGCCAGCGTCACTTCATCTTGCTTTCTTCAATAAATTGAATACATGAATCGGGTATTCAATCCACCACCTATACGGTAGACTTAGATTGCAAATCCTTAAAAAGGAGTGGATAGATTGTTGAAACGATTAGTTGTCACTGGCTATAAACAACATGAACTCGGTATATTCGATGAAAAGAGTCCGGGTATCCGTTTTATTAAAAAAGCTTTGGAAAACCGCTTTCGCGCTTTGGTGGATGAAGGGTTGGAATGGGTGATTGTAAGCGGGCAACTCGGTGTTGAAACGTGGGCAGCAGAAGTGGTTTTAGAGATGAAGGAAGAATTTCCTGAATTGAAATATGCCGTGCTTACACCGTTTCTGGAACAGGAAAAAAGATGGAACGAAAAAAAGCAGGAACATTACCGGATGATCCTCGATAAAGCTGATTTCCATCGCAGCCTAACCAGTAAACCTTACGAAGCTCCCTGGCAGTTTATCGAGAAAAACAAATTCTTCTTGCGCAATTCCGACGGCATCCTGATCATCTATGACGAAGAAACCGACGGCTCGCCTAAATTCATCAAAAAAGAAGCAGAGCGTTATGCAGAGACGTCTGACTACCAAGTATTGACCATAACCGGTGACGACCTGCGTGTTGTGACAGAAGAAGAACAACTGAAGGAATGGGACAATTAATAGCCCACATACCTCTTCCTCCGGTTGACTATACAGAAGCTTTTAGGTAACCTTAACAACTATGTTAAAAAAATTACTTCAGGAGGAATTATGAATAAAGCTTCGAAAGTCTTTTACATCACATTTGTACTGGTTATCTTAACTGTAGCTTTTGGCGTTATCGCGCCTGAAACCTTTGAATCTGCCACTGGAAACATCCGAAACTATATCAATACAGCATTCGGCTGGTACTATTTAATGATTATGGCCATCTTGCTGATTCTTGTCGCCATCATCATGGTCAGTCCCTACGGTAAAATCCGTTTGGGCAAAGACTCGGATCGTCCGGAATTCTCGACATTCAGCTGGATATCCATGCTGTTTTCAGCAGGAATGGGGATTGGACTCGTATTTTATGGCGCCTCAGAACCTCTATCCCATTTCGCCATTCAGTCAGCAACAGCAGAACTTGGATCCGACGAAGCGTTCAAGGAAGCCTTGCAACGCTCCTATTACCACTGGGGCATCCATATCTGGACAATGTATGGAATGGTTGCTCTATCATTAGCCTTTTTCCAGTTCAGAAAAGGCGAACCTGCATTAATTTCATCAACACTGAAGCCGATTTTCGGCGACAAGATGAACGGTCCTTTAGGAACACTTGTTGACGTACTCGCAGTTTTTGCTACGGTTTTTGGTGTAGCAACTTCACTCGGCTTTGGTGCTGCTTCAATTAATGGAGGCATTTCCTATTTGTTCGGTGCCCCCCAGGAATACTGGGTGCAGATGCTGATCATCGGTGCCGTGACCATCCTGTTCATCATTTCCGCATGGTCCGGACTAAACAAGGGCATCAAATACCTGTCCAATATCAATATGATTTTGGCAGTCGTTTTGCTGGTACTGGTTCTGATATTGGGTCCAACTCTATTGATTTTGAATATGTTCACCGAAACCTTTGGTGCGTATGTCCAGAATTTAATCAGTTTAAGCTTCGAATCTGCTCCACTGGATGCAGAAAACCGCAGTTGGCTTGATGGCTGGACCATCTTCTATTGGGCTTGGTGGATTTCATGGGCACCATTTGTCAGTATGTTCATCGCCCGCATTTCAAAGGGCCGCACCATCCGTGAGTTCTTGGTCGGCGTTGTCCTTGTTCCAAGCGCCTTTGCTGGAATCTGGTACGCGGCTTTCGGCTCGACGGCAATCAACTTCCAAAAAAACGGCATTGATTTAACCGCTTTTCCTACTGAACAAATATTGTTCGCAATGTTCAGCGAGATGCCTCTTGGCTTCGTCATGTCGATCATAGCTATTCTCCTCGTGACGACTTTCTTCATCACATCTGCTGACTCAGCTACTTTTGTGTTAGGGATGCAGTCAACGCACGGTTCATTGGTACCGAGCAATCAAATTAAGATTCTTTGGGGAATTGCCCAGTCGATGGTGGCGGCTATCCTGCTATCTGTCGGCGGCTTAGCGGCGGTGCAGAACACCATCATCATTGCGGCATTGCCTTTCTCTTTCGTGATGATCTTGATGGTAATAGCGTTGTTCAAAGCGCTGAATCTGGAATTGCAATTGATGAAACATAAAAAATAACACCAGCCGTCTTCGGGAGATTCCTGAAGACGGTTTTTCTTATTGATTAAATAGAAATAGAGCGGGTATAGGTTAATTAGACAATATACATTGGAGGTGTTCCGGATATGCAGAAAGAAACCAAAAAAATCATCCAGGAATCATTGGATGCATTGCTTGAAAATGATGCGTTCCTACCTGGCTTGACTGATCGGAAACAGGCTTTTGCTTCACTGAGCGCCATTCTTTCCACCCCTGATAAAATACATAAAGCCTTCCTAAGGGTGCCTTTGGATGACGGAAGTGTGGTGCGGATTCCTGCCTTCCGTGCGCAGCACAACGATGCAATGGGTCCTTATAAAGGCGGTATCCGTTTTCACGAAAGCGTCAACGAAGAAGAAGTCATCAACCTCGCATTTCTGATGACTTTGAAAAACGCTCTTCACAAAGTGCCATTTGGCGGCGGCAAAGGCGGCATTGTCCTTAATCCGCGCGAATACTCGGAGAAAGAGTTGAATCTTATTTCCAGAAAGTATGTCCGCTATTTCGCTGATGTCATCGGTCCTGACAAAGATATTCCTGCACCGGACATGGGGTCAGGCGAACGGGAGATGGACTGGATGATGGCAGAATACAAGAAAGTCCATCATGGCACACCTTACCTCGGCAGCTTCACCGGGAAAAGTGTCGTCAACGGCGGTTCTCTCGGAAGACGGGAAGCGACTGGGAAAGGCGTCTACTTTACGTTCCGTTACCTGCTCCATGATTATGTGAAAGCAAACCATCAGCTGCTGTCCAACAGCAATAACCCTTTTGCCAAAACGACATTGGAATTATACAACCGTCCCTTGAAGATGGCCGTTCAAGGCTTCGGAAACGTGGGCGCTGTTGCAGCTCTCGAAGCTTATAAATGTCCTCTAATCGACCATAAAATCGTCGCCGTCAGCGACCGCAACATCACACTCTATAACGAAGATGGACTGGACATCCCCGCATTGATCGAATTTACCAAAACCAATCGCGGAGATTTGCCATCGACTGAAGAGCAACTGCAGAGCGCCAGCATCAAAGCAGAAATAAAAGAACGGGATGTTCTCGTCACGTTACCTGTTGATGTACTGCTCCTGGCAGCACTGGAAAACCAGATTCGTGAAGACAATATGAAAGATGTCCAGGCGCGGATCATCATTGAAGGAGCAAACGCCCCGACAACCGCTGAAGCCGATGAATACCTGAATGAACAAGGCGTCGTCGTCATCCCTGACATTCTGGCAAATGCCGGCGGGGTTATCGTCTCTTATTTCGAATGGCTGCAAGGCCGTGAAACCCAGTTCTATACAGAAGCAGAAGTTTACCGGTTATTGATCGAAAAAATGCAAGAAACCATGGACATGATGCTTCCGCAATATTACGGAGATCCGTATGCTCTGCGCCAAAACTGCTTTATCCATGCCGTTACGCGGCTGTCGACCGTGATTTATCGACAAGGGAAACTCTACTGAGATACAGAAAACGCACAGCCCATTAAGTTGGGCTGTGCGTTGAGCTTGTAGACACAAGAATATTGATGTCATTTAAAGCATGAATACACATTTCATCCTGTTTATACCGGAACCTGCGCTTCAGGCGGACGCTTTCCGCGGGCTCGCGCCGAACTAACTCGGACTGGCGCCCGAGTGGATTTCGGCACTTCGCTGTCCCCGCAGGAGTCGCCGCCTTGCGCTCCGGATCCTTGAGTGAAGGAGTTATCAGGTTTGTTGGGATTCTTTTCTTCTGAAATTGACTACGAAGCTTCTCTCTTTGATTGAAGCAACATGCCCCAACCGGGCTGGCCACGAAGACTCCTGTGGGACAGCGATAGCTGAAGACCCCGCAGGAACGCAGTGACGAGGAGGCTGAAGCTGAGCCCACGGAAAGCGAAGTGGCCGGACCGCTTGGGGATTATGCACCGCTATACATTTTGGTCAGACTTTGTCTACAGTCTGAACGCACAGCCCATTAAGTTGGGCTGTGCGTTTTTTACGTCTCAGACGTTCTTCGTTGATGGGAAATTCGATACGCATCGTGTCGAAAGTTGAGGATCCGATCTTCTGAGCATTCAATGCCTTCTGTAACAAGTGTAGGATCGAAGACAATTTGATCTGCTTCCGGCGCTTCTTCTGTAATCGACAAATAGCCGATCGTTATTTTCTCCCGGGTTTCTGGCCATTCTTTTGTCGGATCATCAGTGGGGTCTCCCGGCTCCCCCAAAATCACATTCAAGTGGAAGTTCACCGGACCTTGTGCGATTCTGTCTTCTATATCCGCTTCAAAAAAACCGACCGGCAAGGCAACCGCATCAAGCGGTGATAATGTTTCCACCCCTTCTTCCGGTTCCCACAAATACTTAACCGGCTGACGCTGGCCGTCTTGATTGGTAAAATAAAACGCATGAATCGAATGGTACTGGCCAGTGGCAAAACTAGCTGGTGCCTGCATTTTCCGGATGTTGTCGATCATTGCTCCACTTTCAGGATAATCAGCCAATAAACCAGCAAGCTCCTTTAAGCTGGGTTTTCCTTTCTTGAACGATTTGACGACACCAAGCATCTCCGTAAAAATTTCAGGTGTTTTAGCAAAGAAGATAGGAGACGTGACACCAACAATATTGGTGGCTTCCCCGTTCGGCAAACGGAATTGGACCGCCATTCCTTTGACCGGCGACATGGCATCAGCCCATGTCGGATCTGGAGAAAAATGGGAAAATCGCACAAACGCGCTGCTCTCTCCTTGTTGAAAATGCGGCGCTGTCGTCAAATGGTTGGCCGAACCCGTCGCTGTAAAAATCGCCCTGTAACTTTTTCCTCTGGCATGGGCTCGCCGATAGCCCGGATAAATACCGAATACCTTTTCAATTCGATTGATGGCCGTTTCTGCTAACTCATCCATGTCATCACCTCTTCTATGTTTCATACCCTTATTTGACGATTTTAACGTCTCAATGCTGGTCTGCATACAACCACCATGAAACGGTGGCTGCCAAGCCGATGAAACCTGTGAAAAGAACCAAAAAGAAACTGCCGGCTCCGAGTGCCGTCTCCGTTCCAGCCATTCCACTGAATATGGCTGGAACGGCCCAAGGGAAAAATGCTCCATAGCCGGCTGCCGCAATAACTTGGGCGAGCACCACCATGAAAAGGATAAAACCGATGGGCGCTAAATAGCCTCTGCCATAGCAGGCCAAAAAAGCAGGCGGAGTGCTGAGTGCCAAAGTAAGAAGCGTCGTAGCCAGCAATACAAATCCGCTGTCCGATACCATCTCCAAAGACCATTGTGGCAGCTGGATAAAGAATCCGATGCTCACTCCCAGCAGGACAATATAGACGCTCAGCAATAAATTCGTTAACATTACCGCTAAAAACTTTGCCAGGATGAGGATCATGCGGTGTGTCGGCAAGGTCAAAAGATCCTTAACGGTCCGATCTGCGTATTCTCTGCCAAATACCCAGCTTGTCACAAAGCCGAATACCAGAATCCCTCCCACAGCAATAATTTGCGCCAGCATACTCAGGTATGTTGGCCAATCTGCTACACCGAAAATCTGGGCTTTATCCCCAATCAATCCTGAACTTTTCGCAAGCTCTGGGTTTTTTAATACAAATATAAAGAATCCTGCCATCATAGGCGCCATCGTAAAGACAGCTAAGGTAATCCAAATCATCTTCGATTTCCGGATCTTCAACATCTCCACTTGAACCGCCCTCAAGAAAGCCATCGAGTTACTCCTTTCGCTGAGTGATGACATGCAGAAAATACGATTCCAAGTCCTCCTCTTCCAAAGCCAGATGCGTCGGAGGAATACCACCGGAAACCAGGTACCGGGAAATCTCATCCGGGTGCCTTACAGCATAATCAGCAGTTATTTCAATTCTTCCTTCTTTGCTAAATACGGCTGAATACCCCGCGTGATTCAACGCAGTCATCGCTCTATCTTTTTCCCGCGCATCGATAACCAGACGTTTTTGGAGCAGGTCCTTAAACTGGTCTGTCCTGATTTCCTGAAGCAATTTCCCTTGATGGATTACGCCTATCCTGGTCGCAATTTTAGCCACCTCGCTCAATAGATGGCTTGACATGAAAATCGTCACGCCCAAATCCTTGGCCAGATGCTGAAACAGTTCGCGGACCTCAATGATGCCTGTCGGATCAAGTCCATTTGACGGCTCATCCAAAATTAAAATTTCCGGTTTATGCAGCAACGCTTTGGCGATGCCCAAACGCTGCGTATTGCCCAGCGAAAGCTTGCCCGCTTTTTTACCTGCATAGCCCGTCAGCTTCAGCTGATCCATCACCTGGTGCACCACATCCGCATCGGAAACCCCTCGCAACCGACGAAAAATCTCCAGATTCTCTTTGACCGTCAACTCCGGATAGGCATAAGGCGTTTCCACAAGGCTTCCTACGTTCGCCCACATAGAATGGTTGGAAAGCTCTATTTTTCGGCCTTGAATATAGCAAGACCCGTGGCTGGGACGAACCATTCCAAGCAGCATTTTGATAGTGGTTGTTTTGCCTGATCCGTTTAAACCGATAAAGCCATAAATCTCCCCTTTTCCGATTTCCAGCGAAACATCTTCTACAGCTGAAAAGTTCTTGTAGCGCTTGGATAACTGAGACAATTGAATGACAGGATTCATTTTCCCACCGCTCCTTTATCAAAGACTCTTTAGACTTTACTGAAACTGAATTTTCACTTATATTATGAGCCTGTTTCTTCCAACTTACAATCTTCTTCAGGACAACCGAAGAACTTTCCTTTCAGAACTTGAATATTCTCTACCGGAACAGGGAATACAAAGAAAGAATGAATCAAAACAGATTAAAGGAGGCAACATCAGTGGATTTCAAACACGAAAACAATAAGTTTGCGGCTCTGGAAAATTCCGAAGAATTGGCTTTCCTGAGCTATGTAGAAAATGGCGATGTTTTGACTGTCGACCATACCGAAGTTTCCCCACAGCTGGAAGGCCAGGGAATCGGCAAAAAACTAGTGGCGCAGGTTGTCGAATATGCCCGCAGTGAAAACAAGACCATTGACCCGCAATGCCCATTCGCAAATGGCGTCATTGAAAAGACCCCGGAATTCCAGGACGTTCTGGCAAAATAAGAAAGCATCCGCTCAAAGCGGATGCTTTTTTTGTCTTTGTTTGAGAGAGCCGACAGCGGGAACATGAACAATAAAAGGGGTTGGAACCTGTGAAGATCTCGCTAGAGGAAGCAGTCAAGATGAACGCACAGCCATTCCGTTCAATTGAAGATTTGACACCTCTTTTAGAAGCGATCGGCGATGCAAAGTTTGTCCTTCTGGGAGAAGCGACACATGGAACATCCGAGTTTTATACATGGCGGGCAGCTTTGACCAAAAGATTGATTCTGGAAAAAGGTTTTTCGATAATTGCTGTCGAAGGTGATTGGCCGTCTTCTCAACAGGTCAATCGCTACATTAAAGATTTTAGCGATGATAATCCCCACCCGCATGAAGTGCTTCAGGCTTTTAAACGCTGGCCAACCTGGATGTGGGCAAATGAAGAAATTGCTGATTTTATTGGTTGGCTGAGAGAGCATAACCAGAAAACGCCACAAAAAGTCGGTTTTTACGGCATTGATGTTTACAGTTTGTGGGAATCCATGGAAGAAGTAATCCATTATCTATCAAAAACCAATCCGTCCGGTGGGGATGTCGAATTGGCAAAAGAAGCATTCGCCTGCTTTGAGCCCTTTAACCGGGAACCCGAAAATTATGGCGTGACTGCTGCGGACTTCTCCAAATCATGCGTGGAGGAGGTGTCCAAATTGCTGGCCTCCATCCGCTCGAACGAAGACCTGTATAAGGATTCATATGAGAGTGATTTGGATTTGAAGATCAATGCGCTGGTCCTGAAAAATGCTGAAGACTATTATCGGGCCATGGTACAAAGCGGGGAAATGTCTTGGAATATCCGGGATGAACACATGGTGGAAGCCATCAACGAGGTTCGGGATTACCACGGCACAGAAGCAAAAATCATTATCTGGGAGCACAATACCCATATCGGCGATGCCAGCGCCACCGATATGAAAAACGAAGGCATGACCAATGTCGGGCAAATTCTCCGTGAGCAAAACCGCACGGCAGATGTTTATGCAGTGGGCTTCGGCACGCATTCCGGAACGGTCATTGCTGCACCTTCCTGGGGAGATCCTGCCGAAGAAATGGCCGTTCCACCTGCAACACCGAATACGTGGGAAGATTTTCTGCATCGGACCGGCGCTTTCAACAAATTTCTGCTGTTCCATTCGGAGAATTTCGCTCTTTTTGATCGCTGGGTTGGCCATCGTGCAATCGGTGTCGTCTATAACCCTGAATTCGAGGCATATGGCAATTACGTTCCTTCAAAAATGTCACAGCGATATGATGCTTTTATTTTCCTTGACCACACCCACGCGCTTCGCCCGCTTTAAGATAGATCGGACAGCTCTTTTGGAGCATTGTTCTTCGCCCTAAAAATTTTTGAATGTTATGATAAAAACAGACTTACCTAAAGGAGCTGTACTGATAATGACGGAAAAGGCGCAACTTGGAAAGACAGGCTTATATATCAATCCGATCGGCCTCGGCATAAATGCTGTAGGCGGACACAATCTTTACCCAGATTTAAATGAAGATACCGGCAAGGAGCTGGTACACGCCGGCATTGATAACGGACTCAACTTTATTGATACGGCTTACGCTTACGGCTATGGCCGCTCAGAGGAATTATTGGGAGAAGTGCTGCAGGAATCCGGAGCCCGCCAGGAAATGGTGGTGGCGACCAAAGGCGCTCAACGACGGCAAGGCGATGAACACATCACCGACAATTCACCTACGTTCTTGAAACAGGCGGTGGAAGACAGCCTCAAGCGCCTGCAGACCGATTATATCGATTTGTTCTACATCCATTTTCCAGATGAACAAACACCGAAAGCTGAAGCTGTCGGCGCTCTGCAACGCTTAAAAGAAGAAGGCAAAATCCGTTCAATCGGTGTCTCGAATTTTTCCATGGAACAATTAAAGGATGCCAATAAAGACGGCTATGTGGACGTTTTCCAAGGCGAATACAACTTGTTGAAACGCGAGGCTGAAGAAGATTATTTCCCTTATGTAAAAGAGCATGGCATTTCCTATGTTCCCTACTTCCCATTTGCAGCAGGCTTGCTTGCAGGGAAATACGATCAAACCAAAACCTTCAACGATTTACGGACAAATATGCCTCATCTTCAAGGAAAAGAATTCGAACGCAACTTGGAGAAAGTGCGGAGACTGAAGGACCTGGCTGAAGCGAAAGGAGCCGATACAGTCCATGTTGTATTGGCCTGGTACCTGGCACGCCCTGAAATCGACGGTGTGATTCCTGGAGCCAAACGCGCGGATCAAGTGCTATCGAACTTGAGCGCTTTGGACATTCAGCTGAGTACGGAAGAAATTCTTGAAATCGGTTCTATTTTCAAAAGTTAACCTAAAATAAAAGGCGACCCACAGGGGGGCGCCTTTTATGATTTTATCTGAATTCGCCATCATTGATATTATACAAATAACTCCAGTTATCCGCTTTATACAACTCATGGAATGTAATGCGTTCCCCTGTTCCCAAGGTCACTTCTTCTCCAGAAATCGCTACAACCATTGCTGTCCCTGTGTTATCCAGGTTCAAGTAGACATCTCCGATAGAAGGACGGATGGCGTTCTTCTCCCGCAATACTTCCTCCAACTGAGCATCCTGCTCCAGTTGTTCAGCTGAAACCTTGGATTTATCAAAGTAGACGATATCGTTGCTGCCTTGTTCTTCTCCAGGTGCCATAACAAGGAATTCTTTTGATTTCACTGTGTTCTGGCGAGTGGTGATGACATTATTCCCTTCAACCGACTCTACTTTTTCAAACTCATTCAGCGAATAATGATCCATGTAATCGGGATCTGGTTTGGTGATTAGAATATAACCGCCTTCTTCTGCTGGCAGATCCTCACGCAAAGTGTATCGAGACCCAAAGAATAAGAAGGAATCCATATGCTTCGGTTTGTAGAATGTGACCTCATCAGCCTTGCTGGCCACTTGTTCCATATCTTTGACGCGGAACATCAGCACCGACTTCTTAGCTAGCGGCTTCACAGAATACACCTTGTGTAATTCATTTTGATAATAAACGAATTGCCCTTTTCTTACTTGCAGTAATTTCATAATTCACCCTCCGATACTGTCATTGCCATGGCTTCATTCTAGAGGAAAAATAGATAGAAGTCCATGCAAGCACTCGAATTGTTTGGTATGCTACTAACACAAAACCATTAATGATGGAGGTACCTTGCATGAATGATGAAAATAGAGATGAATATATCATCAAGAAATACCAGCAGGATGAAGAAGTGATGGTCCAACTTTTTGTTCAATGGTGCACGAACCACCAATTGAACCCTGCCGAACTTTATCAGCGGGCATATCCAGGACAACTGCAAAGCCCCGTCCTGACTGCCGCAATTGAACAGTCAGATGCAGCAGAATTGGAGATTGACCATGAAACATTGCTCGACGTCCTTCAGCTGTTTGGAAATGACGATTTGGCATTTGTGGTTTCGGAAGAAATCGAAAAGCTTCCAAAAGAGTAAAAGATCCAGTGCAGCTGCACTCGACCTTTTACTTTTTGCGTTTTCGCAGCTCTTTTGCTTTATTTTCAATATAACTGGTCCGCAGATTTTCATAACGATTGGATGCTACATTGCTGTAGATCTTATCGAATTTCGAATCGTCTTCGACCGGCTCAGTTTCTTCCGCTTTAATTTCCTCTGCTTCTGCAGACTCTGGACGTTCTGCCAGCTCTTCTTCTTTTTTTTGCTCTACCATCATCAAACACCCCTTCTTCTGATTCTCGTTACCAGAAAGTTTCCCTTCATTCATCCTCCCTAAACAAAGGGAAGGCCGCCTTCAGACAGTCTGTTTCACATTTTTTAATGCTTGCCCAAGAAATCCAGCAAGTTCAAGCATGCCAAACTTCCCAGCTTCCGCTTCTGCATCAGCGTTGTAGTTGGTATTCGTGTTGACATCATACGTGAAAATTTCACCTTGAGCATTGCGGATGAATTCAATCCCCGCTATGTCAATTCCATTTTGGTGCAAGAAAGCTTCGTATTTCTTCAGAATGGAATCGTCAAAACCATCAATCACCTGGAACTTCGGTTTTTCTTCCGTTTCTTCACCAACCGGACAGAACAGGTCATCAATCCGGCAAGCATCTGCAGGGCATAACTCAAATCCTTCAGAAGTATCGACTTGAACTGCATAGACAAACTTACCGCCGACAAATTCGCAGCGCGTGATGAATGGCTCCGGTGCCTGAATGTACTCCTGGATCAGAGTGATGCCGTCGATGGACGGTTCGAATTCAGGGCCATCCACATATTCTTTCAGCGCTTCAAGCGAATGGAATAACCGGACGCCTAAGCCTTTTCCGGCACGGTTATGCTTGGTGATGAAGGATGGCACGCCCATCTTCTCAGCAGCTGTTAAAATCTGCTCTTTGCCATTGGCGGCAATCGTTTTCGGTGTCCGGATCCCTCCTGCATTCAATGCCATATACTGATTGACCTTGCTGACTTCCAGACGCAGCGCGCGGCTGCCATTAAAAACGGTGCGCCCATGATGTTCCAGCCAGACCAGCAGGGATTCCGTCATTTCAGGTGCAAAACGATGGCCTCTTGTATGGGAAGAAGCGCTCATCCGGCTGTAGAAAACGCCTTCAGGCGGTATTTCGTTCAAATCCACTAGGCTTTCATCGATAAACCAGTCTTCATAAGGCAACCCCAATTCATCGAGCCGCTTAAAAAGATGCTCAGTCCATTCTTCATTTTCATGGATAACATAAATTTTTTCCGTCATGCTGTATCCTCCCAGATGTGCAGCGCTTTAAACGCCATTTTTCTTCAACTACTGTATCAGCCATAACTCGACTAAAATTTCTGCACGAAATATTCAAACATTTATAGAATAAAATCAGTATACAATAATGTCCTTTAATCTTACCAGCAAACTAGACTTTATCCTTTTTGCATATAAAAAATAAAATCGGAATGCCGGTTCACTCTCAAGTCACTTTGCAAAAGAAGCAGGCATGACCACTGCTGTCACTTCGCCTGTCGCACATAAAACATCACCAGCATACACTTCTGTTTTCACCTTGAATTTCTTCGGATGGACTTCTTCAACTTTTCCTACGGCCTTCAAAACGATTCCTTGAGGCGTCGGTTTCAAATAATCGACATGCAGCGAAGCCGTGACAAATCGCGGCGGTTCTTCCCCACTGCCAGGCTCAAAGCCGTTTTTCCGGTGCAATGCCAATGAAGCGGAACCGGTTCCGTGGCAGTCGACCAGCGAAGCGATCACCCCCCCGTAAACGAATCCGGGGATAGCCGTATGTACTTCCTTCGGTTCATACAAAGTGACTGTTTCTTCGCCATCCCAGGCTGTACGGAATTGATGCCCTTCTTTATTGAGGCGGCCACAGCCGTAGCACCAGGCGAAGTCTTCCGGGTATTCGTCCTGAATTGCACTTACTGAATGGTTTTCCATAATTTACTCCTCTTTTCGTTGGGATATTTCTTCATGAACTAGACTTGCGCTAAGCTCACTTTTCATTAGACAAAGGAAAGAGCATGATCCTTTTCATCAGATCATGCTCTTCCTTTTTCCACCCCTCGAAAATCCTGAGGGATTTTTTGCACGCGGAAAATTTTATTAAATTCTTTCTACAAACTGTAAATCTCTGACGAAATATGAAACTCTCGTCATTGCAGTTTAGTCGCGCTGACTGTCACTTGCCGATAGGGCAGTTAGGTTCACATTTACTTCTCAGTGAATTTTTTTGGTTCTGCAGCCAGGCTTTCAATTGCACTTCCACAAAAAACTTACGGCTTACTGTTTGAAACACTTTCCGGATAGAAACCCGAGTAACAATGGTCCCTGACAAGAGTGAATATCGTCAGTAAAGCAAATTTTCCGCCAAGGCTGTGCAGTTTCTCGTCTGAAGGCGATTCTGGATCGAATCCAGTCGTATTCTTCCGACGGTGATTCCGCCTTGTACTTTACATTACCCACCTTGTATTTAAATCTAAACCTAGTTTTTAAAATTTTTTTATAAATTCTGAATAATATTTTTACATTTCTTCTTTCTGCCTCTATACTAATAATTAGTTCGAAAACCGTAATACATAGAGGAGAGATCACATGGTTAAAAGTTTGCCAGTACGTTCAGCGGTTCCTGTTGAAGAGACGTGGAATTTATCGAGTTTATTTTCAGATTCAGAAGAGTTTAACCGAGCCTCGGAAAGCTTGGAGCAGGATGCTGAAGCTCTCAGCCAAAAAACACAAGGCACGATTGCTGATGCCCCTTCGGCCATCCAGGCTTTAACAGATTATCTGGCTTTCCTTGAAAAATTAATCCCGCTGAGCACTTATGCCAGCTTAACAATCAGCACAGACCAAACCAATGACGAGGCTCAACTGCAGTCCAGTAAATTTGGAGCAGCTGCTGCTAAAATCAGCAGCAAGCTTTCTTTCATCAACAGCGAGCTGCTCGCTTTGCCGAAAGAAACCTTGGAGCAGGCAATGCAGGAATCAACGGAATTCAAGGTATTCCTGGAAAAACTTCTCCGCAAAAAACCTTACCAGCTGCATCCTGAAGTGGAAAAAAGCCTTGCCGCTTATTCATCCACGTTCAGTGCGCCATACGGTCTTTACAACACGACAAAAATGGTCGATATGAACTTTGAGGATTTTGAAGTGAATGGCCAAAAATATCCGCTCAGCTACGTCTCCTTTGAAGGCGACTGGGAAGCAGAGCCTGATACAGAGCTTCGCCGAGCAGCATTTGAAGCCTTTTCGAAGAAACTGAAGGATTATCAGCACACGACCGCCAAAACCTATGATATGCACTTGCAGACGGAAAAAACGACAGCAGATTTGCGCGGCTACGATAGCATATTTGATTACCTCCTCATCAACCAGGAAGTGGACCGCTCGCTCTACAACCGCCAAATCGACCTGATCACCAAAGAGCTCGCGCCGCATATGCAGAAATACGCAAAATTATTACAGAAGGTCCATGGCCTCAACCGCATGACCTTTGCAGACTTGAAGATTTCCCTGGACCCGAACTATGAGCCAGAAATCACCGTAGAAGAATCCAAAAAGTATATTGATGATTCCCTTTCCATCATGGGTCCCGATTACCTCGAAATGATCGATCGGTCTTATTCCGAAAGATGGATCGACTTTGCTCAAAACAAAGGGAAATCGACCGGTGCTTTCTGTTCAAGTCCATACGGCGACCATCCGTATATCCTGATTTCCTGGACCGGCCGCATGAATGAGGTTTTTGTGCTGGCCCACGAACTTGGGCACGCCGGCCATTTCTACAACGCCAACCGCGAGCAGAATGCCCTTAACGCCCGGCCATCCCTTTACTTTATCGAAGCACCTTCTACGATGAATGAAATGCTGGTGGCCAACCACTTATTGAAGAACTCGGAAGATCCGAAATTCAAACGCTGGGTGATTTCTTCGATAGTGGCCAGAACCTATTACCATAATTTCGTGACACACTTGCTTGAAGCTGCTTATCAACGCAACGTATATGAACGGATTGATGAAGGAAAAAGTGTCAACGCCAGCATTTTGAATAGCATCAAACGAGGTGTATTAGAGGAATTCTGGGGTGATGCGGTCGATATTACAGAGGGTGCCGAATTGACATGGATGCGCCAGCCGCATTATTACATGGGCTTGTATCCGTACACCTACAGTGCCGGATTGACCATCTCCACGCAAGTTTCCAAACGGATACTGAACGAAGGCCAGCCAGCTGTCGACGAATGGCTGGAGGTCCTGAAAGCCGGCGGCACCAAAACACCGGTGGAGCTGGCACAAATGGCCGGAGTCGATATCACGACCGAACAGCCATTGCGTGACACCATCGCCTATATCGGCGAACTCGTGGATGAGCTGGAACGTCTGACAGAAGAAATCGAAAAAGAATAAAGACAAATGACTTTAAAGCCGTGCGCCTATGCGTACGGCTTTTCAGATTGCCGAGAACCTTCTATCAAGTATTGATTGGCAGAAGCTTGCTGCTCCGGCTACACCCAAGGTTTTTATGAGCGTTTGGACTGAACGACTGCAAATCTCCACGAGCGACCATAAATCCTTTTGAACGCCCATAAATCCCCACGAGCGACCATAAATGAACAATCCAACTATCAAATCACCAAAAAAGCTCTCTGCCGTGTCGGCAAAGAGCTCTTTCTATAAGCTTTTATCCAAATCCCCTCGAAAAATGGGGATGCTTGTACCGGTGCACTGGTTTCGCGCTACCAAAAACGCACGATCGACGCAATAACAGCACGAAGACTTTTTCAGACTCTCTTTTTCCGCCACAGCAGGAGCTGTTCCACAAAGATAGCGATGATGGTGCCGGTGATTAGACCGTTCGATAAGGTAGCTGCCAAAACGGAGGGCAGATTCGCCATGCTTTCAGGCGGTACAAACATGATGCCGACACCGCTCATCAAACCGAACGCGGCCACTTTATAGGAATGCTGCCTGTCCCCTTCATTTTCCAATTCCGTAAAGGCCATCTCCACCATTTTGGTGAAGACCGCGAAAATGACCGCGTAAGCGACTGGGGCCGGCAAAGATGCCAGAATCGCCATGAGCGCCGGAAAAAAGCTGATCAGCACCACGATGATTCCACCGAAGATGAAGGGCTTGAGCGCCGGCGTTCTGGTAGCGCTGACAAACCCAGCCGCTCCTGAAATCGGTACGGGACCGATGGATGAGAACAATCCGGCAATGATGTGATTGATCCCTGAAGCTGCTGAAGCTTGTTTAATACGGTCTGGCGCTTCAATCGAAAAGGAGTTCTTCAACACGCTTTCCATCACACGGATCGACGCCATCATATTAGCAATCAGCAGGATGGTCAAAAACAAAGCGGTCACAAACATGCCGCTGTCCCAAATCAGCGGTCCGAAGACCAGCATCTTCGGCAAGGAAACCAATGCGCTGACGCTTCCTTCTGCTTCCGGTGCTTTTCCAAGAATCCAGAAAATCAGCCAGCCTGCAGCAATCGCAAACAGGATGGAATAACGGCTGATCCAAGGAGCTTTATGGCCCATGAAAAAGAAGGTCAGTAAAATAACCGCAATGCCGCCCATCAGTACCACCCCATCCACTGAGTCACCTTCAGAGATGATGCCAAGTAAGCCCGTTAGAATCGACTCACTGATTTGAAGAACCAACAACAGGAGGTAAACGAAAGTGATGGTTGGCGTAAACAGGATTTTCAGTTTGTCGACCAAGCCTGTATAGGCAAAGACGATAAAAAGAACGCCGCTGTATAGCAGCCCGCTTTGCAGTGCTTGAAGCGATTCTTCCATGGAAGCATACATAATTCCAACCAATCCCGCATAAACAATGAATATCCCCCACCATAAGCCAGCTGGTCCTTCATTGATCGGCATTCGGTGCCCGATGGATGCCTGTACCAAACAGGCGACGCCCAGTACGAACATGGTCCGCTGTACGAATAGCGCTGTATCTCCTGTATCCATGCCAAAAATACTGGCAATTGCGATCGGTGCCGCAATAGAAGAGGCGATCAGAAAGACCGCCCATTGCACACCGCCAAAAATATTTTTCATAGTCGCTGTCCCCACTTCTCTATTCTCCTCGATTGCTTACAGTATACACCTATTGAAAAGATCAAAAAAAGCCCTGACTGTTGTCAGGACTTCGGTTTATCACGGGCAGCTTTTGCTTCATTCACTTTGCGTACTGTTTCCTGCGGATCAGCGTTGTCCTCATCTGGGCTTTCTGCGTCAAAACCATCTTTGTAGACAGCCGGATAGCCCTGTTCTTCCAATTGCTTCACTTGCTTGCGCGAAGCTTTAACCAGTAACCGCACGATCAATACGGATAAAATGAATATAATAACGACAGAAATAATCCCAGGGATATACTCCGATTTGTCTTCAGGAAAATATAAAAAATCCATTGTGTTGATTCCCACCTTTAAACCTTAAGTTTCATCTCATTATACATCATTCATTCTACTGTTCTTTTAATGAACGTGAACATTTCATGGCAAGTTCCATCCGATTGCCGATGATTCCAACCCAGAAGAAAAGCCGACTTCCTTTGAAATCGACTTCTCCCCAAGACTATTAATGGTTTTCAGAAACCACGGTAAACCGTTTATTCTTATGTTCGCCACTCTCGATTTCATCCACCAGCGCAATGGCATAATCAGCATAGCTGATGTAGCTCTTCCCTTTGCTGTTGACGATAAATCCGTCATCGCCTTTTTGGTAACGGCCTGTACGGCGGCCTTCCGGATCAAAAAATGCAGCAGGACTCAGGAATGTCCATTGGATTCCTTCCGACGCTTCCAGATCAGCCAAATTTTGTGCCTGGCCATTGGCAATCGATTTAAACGCTTCAGGAAACTCGGGAGTTTCTGCCAGACGGGTTGTGCGTGCTTCATCAACGAACAAACTGCCAGCTCCTCCGACTACAATCAAACGGGTATCATGAGCTTCTTTAAGTGCGTCAATCAGAATTCTTCCGGCTTCGATATGCTGCTTGGCCTTTTCAGGTGGAACACCGAACGCATTCACCACTACATCAAAGGGCGCTAAATCTGCTGCCGTTAAACCGAAAACATCTTTCTCCAGCACCGGCACATCCGAATTTTCGACCTTTTGCGAATCTCTGACAATGGCCGTTACTTCATGCCCTCTTTTCAATGCTTCTTTTAAAATTAAATTGCCTGCTTTTCCTGTGGCGCCTATAATACCTATTTTCATTTACTATTCCTCCAGTCTCTATAATCTGTATAGAAAACGAACGAACTGGCTCTCACACCGCTTCAGCCGCTTTGCTCTTTTCCTGAGAATCGTGAAGAACATCCACTGTCGAACAGTTCAAGTAAACTTTAGGCAGTCGCAACGTGAAAACGATTTGCCGCCTGCTTCAACACTTCAAATGAGCGTTTTCTTTTTTCCTGATCGTAGATATAGGAAACCGCAATCACTTCGTTAATCTGCAATTCAGCTACAAATTTCCCTAAACGCTCGCTTATCGTTTCTTCGTCGCCTTTAAAGGTGTATTGGGACATGCCCCGCACCATCATCTCTTCACGGTAGCTCCACTGTCCATCCATTGTATCCAACGGCGGCTGAAGCAGGTTCTTGCTGCCTCTTACGACGTTCAGATAGAATAGATCACTGGATGTCGCCAACTTCTCAGCTTCTTCGTTGGAGTCTGCTGCGACGACATTGACACACACCATGACATACGGCTCAGCCAGATATTCCGAAGGCTGGAATCCGTTGCGGTAAATCTGCAGGGCTTGTTGCAGCTGCTGTGGTGCAAAATGTGCAGCGAACACATATGGCAGTCCAAGGCTTGCAGCAAGCTGAGCACTTGAAGTACTTGATCCCAGGATATAAACCGGCACTGCCGTTCCCACGCCCGGATGCGCTCGGACTGGACCTTGCCCATCCAACGGCTTCAAGTAATTCTGCAGTTCGACGACGTCCTGTGGAAACGCGAACGCGGTTTCCTGCGTGGTTCTGCGAAGCGCATGCGCTGTCTGCATATCAGTTCCTGGAGCACGTCCGAGACCCAAGTTCAAACGTCCCGGATGCATGGTTTCCAACGTGCCGAATTGCTCTGCAACAACCAACGGTGTATGATTCGGCAGCATGATTCCGCCCGATCCCACTTGAATGGATTCGGTGTTTTCAAGGACTTTGGAAATGAGGATTGCCGTAGCTGAGCTGGCAAGCGTAGCTGTATTGTGATGCTCAGACAGCCAAAAGCGGTTGTACCCCAACTTCTCAGCGTGCTGTGCGATTGTGACCATTTCATCTAATGCATCTTTCGTCGTTCCACCTTCACGGACTGGCACCAGGTCCAGAACGGAAATCGGGAATGAATCTATGGGTTGTGACATTTTTTAACTTCCTTTCATCCTTCATATGCTTTAAGGATAAAAGGAAAATATCTGGTACACAAACTATCTGCCTGTCTTCCCCTGCCAAAGGAGAAAAAGCGAGCGGTTCAGATTTCGTAACTCTTTCCTATTACTGCAAATTCGACTTCGCCTGAATAACTGGACTTTGCTGCATGCAGAATTTCATCCAGCTCTCCATATTGCGGCAAGTGGGTCAGCAGCAATCGCTTGGCACCGGCACGTTCAGCCAATTCACCAGCCTGGCTGCCGCTGAGATGCCCAGGAATAATGCCCAGGTATTTTTCGTAAAGATTCGATTCAGCAACCAGCAGATCTGTCCCGTCCGAAAAACCGATCAGCTCATCTTTCCAGCTGGTATCTGCCGTAAACACCACACTCTTGCCATCCGCAGTAAATTTCATCGCCAAACAATACACCGGATGAATTGTCTCGCAAAAAGATACTTGCCAAGGCCCCAGCTCCAAAGTCTCGGCAGCCTGTATTGCCCTGCCTTCGGTGACACCTTTATAGGACAGTTTCTTGAACTCTTCCTGGTCCTTGTCATGTGCGTAAATCAGCAAGGGAGTTTCCCACTCCTTCAATTGCATACCTACCATCGCTGCATGCTGCAGAACGCCGATATCAGCGATATGATCCGGGTGATAATGGCTGATGATGACCGCATCCAATTCACGCAATTCCGTATAATTCTGGACGGCCGCCAAGACACCGCTGCCACAATCGACTAAACAGCGGAATCCGTCCTGTTCAATCAAAAAAGCTGATGTCGCTTCATTTTTATTGGGATAGCCTCCCCAAATGCCAATCGGTATGACCTTCAAAGAAATCACTCCTTGTTTTTAATTTCCTCCAGTATACCTGACTGACAAAAGATCCTCTTGTTTAAACTCCCCATTGCCGTGGTATGCATACTAGTAAGATAGAAATTATTTGGAGGGATTACTTTGACTTTAAAAATGACAGTCGAAAACGCAGTACAGGCAAAAAAGGAAATCGAAAAATTGGAAACGCAAGGTTATTCACTCGATAACATCTACATCTTTGCACATGACAAAAAACGCGGAAAAGACATCACGAAGGCTTTGGATACAGAAGAAGTCGGCGTCAAAGAACAGGGATTCCTGGACAGCATGAAAAACATGACCAGTTCACGCGGTGACGAGCTTCGTGCAAAATTGGCAGCTGCAGGCTTATCCGATCAGGAAGCAGAGCAGTATGAAGAAGAACTTGATAAAGGAAAATTGGTTATTGTTGCAAATAAAGACGTAGAATAATCGAGTATCAAAGCATCGCCGAAACAATCGGCGATGCTTTTTTTTGCGCAGGAGCAATCATTTGAATTTTCTTTTTTACTATCTTAATATGTTATTTTTATCCATTTATCTCAGTAGGTATATAGAGTTATATACAGTTTTAATGCTCTTTTCCTGTTGTATACGCTTACTTCTTTTGCTATATTTAGATAGGGATTTTTTAATTTTTAAAAAACTTGCTATTGTATTAATTCGCACCAAGGGGGAACAACATGAAAAGTTTAAAAATGGGGAGTGCCTTTGCCGGAATTATTGTCGGAGCTGGATTCGCTTCTGGACAAGAAATTCTTCAGTATTTTACCAGCTTTGGCCATATGGGGACTGTGGCCGCCATCCTTTCAACCGCTTTATTTGCTTATTTAGGCATGAGCTTGACTCGACTAGGCAGCCGAATGAAAACTACATCACATAAAGAAGCCATTTTTGGCATCAGCGGCAGACTCGTTGGAACAATCGTCGATTATATCATCATCCTCACCCTGTTCGGTGTAGGCGTAGTGATGATTGCGGGAGCCGGATCCATCTTCTCTCAGCAATTCAATCTACCGGCTCCACTTGGCAGTACGGTCATGGTGATTCTGGTAGTTCTGACCATTATGATGAACGTCCAAAAAGTCATCGCCATCATTGGCAGCATCACGCCATTCCTGGTCGTCGCTGTTGTTGGATTAGCTGTCTATAGTTTATTGACGATGGATTCGTCGTTTAATGCACTGGACCCAATCGCCAATGAACAGATGTCGGCATTGCCAAACTGGTTCCTGTCCGCCATCAATTATGTTTCATTTAATATTGCAGTGGGTGCTTCGATGGCTATCGTCATGGGCGGAACTGAAAAAGATGAAAAAATCGCAGCACGCGGCGGGCTTATTGGCGGACTGATCTTAGGTGCCATGATCATTCTGAGCCATTTGGCAATTTTCTCTAAAGTGGATATTGTCGGCAGCGCAGAAATGCCGTTGCTGCAAATTGCCGATGACCTTTCACCGATTCTCGGAGTGATTATGTCATTCATCCTTTTCGGCATGATCTACAATACCGCTGTCAGCATGCTGTTTTCATTCTCAGCGCGCTTTGTCGTACTGGGAACCAAAAAATTCCGTATTTTTGTTATCATCGTTGGTATTGTGGCTTACATATTAAGTTTTGTCGGGTTCACGAAGCTTGTAAGTATGTTTTATCCAATCGTCGGTTATCTCGGCCTGTTCCTTGTCGTAGCCCTAATTGTTGCCGATATCCGAAAAACGCACAAAAAGAAACTCCAATAAGTGAAGTTTCTTCCTCACTGATACTTAAGCCGCCAAAGCATGCAACACTGCTTTGGCGGCTTTTTTATGGTACGGTGGATAAAGAAAAGCGAAGGCACCTGTGGAGCTCCGACAGGCTTAAGGCAGAACTGCCAAGCGGTGTTTCTGTGCCGCTGGGCTGGGCTGACTTAAGACCCCGAGGAGCTGGGTGGCGCAGCTGGACAAAGAAAAGCGAAGGCACCCGTGGAGCTCCGACAGGCTTAAGGCAGAACTGCCAAGCGGTGTTTCTGTGCCGCTGGGCTGACTTAAGACCCCATAGAGCTCCGCAACTCGATAAAGAAAAGAAGAAGGAGTCTTTTTATGAATCAATTTATCAAAACACCTGAACAGCAAGCGTTAGTCGATCAACTCCGTGTCCTTCAGCCCGTTTTTCAGGCGCGTGAGCCGGAGCTGGATGCACGCGGCTCCTTCCCTTTCGAAAACATCAAAGAACTGAAAAAAATGAATTATCATACCTTGACCTTGCCGAAAGAATCCGGCGGCCAGGGACTTGGATTGTACGAATACGTATTGGCACAGGAAGCCATAGCGGAAGGATCCGGAGCGACGGCTCTCTCCATCGGCTGGCATGTCGGCATCGTTCTTGAGTATGCAGAAAATCGCCATTGGCATGCCGAGTCAGCGGAATGGCTGATGGCAGAAATCGCAAACGGTGCGCTCATCAACACCGCCGCTACAGAAGCGAATGCCGGCAGTCCTGCCCGTGGCGCTTTGCCGCGCACTACAGCAGTTACCGAGGGGGATCAGTATATCGTCAGCGGAGAAAAGACCTATACTTCCATGGCACCTGCACTCAATTATATTTTCGTGACTGCTGCTGCGGAAAATGATGAAGTCATCACGGTCATCATTCCTCGCCACGCCGAAGGGGTATCGATCGACGAGACCTGGGACATGCTGGCGATGAGAGGTACAGCGAGCCACACACTGGTCCTCAATCATGTCCGAATTCCCAAAACACATGTATTAAAACCTTCCGGCTCGGCTGCAGCCGCTAAAGGCTGGCTGCTTCATATCCCTGCCTGTTATATCGGAATTGCCGCGGCTGCAAGAGCCTACGCAGTTGAATTTGCAGCCAACTACAGTCCAGCATCTCTCGGCAAGCCGATTGCGGAAACTCCTGCTATCCAACAGACCATCGGTGAGATGGAACTTGAGCTTACTACTGCCCGCCACCTTCTGTACGGTACTGCAGAGCGCTATGCTCTTGCCGATGATAAGGCAGAGATGGATGAAGCATTGAATGTCACAAAAATCGCTGTCACCCATGCGGCAATGGGTGTAGTGGATAAGGCGATGAAAATTGTCGGATCCCGTGCCCTTTCAGAAGACAATCCGATGCATCGCCATTACCTGAACGTCCGTGCCGGACTCTATAATCCGCCGATGGAAGACATGGTAAAAAGCCAATTGGCGGCGCAGGCAATCCAAAGCTTTACCCAACACTCAAAATCAGAGGTGAAATAAACGATGGAAACCATTATTTGGATCAATGATACTGAAGTCCACGCGTTAAACTTGAAAGAGGAATTGATTGAAGACCCCCATTCCAACCAGAAGAAAAGAAAAATTTCTTTTGACTTCAAAGTAACCAGTGAAGAATACCATGACATTGCGGTATTGCTTTATGAAATGAATTTTCGGATCCGCGTTCCGGTACAAGAACTGGAATTTAACGCGGCCATCTCCAATTATTCGACATCCATCACTGATTTGTATAAACCCGGCCAAATTGCCGATTACTACTTGGAGTTAATTGAACAAGCATAACTATCAAAAGAAGCCCGGAACCTTTTACAGGTAACGGGCTTCTTCTCATTTCCGCTTAAAGCGGCTTCCTTTTTTCTTCGTTCGAAGCCTTGTTATCAGCTCTTCAGCTTGTTCCCTCTTGGCCATGGACGTTTCTTCATCCAAGGTGACTGCCAATTGGCCATTTTCTGCATCGATGGTAAACCAGGAGTTGATGTGACTTCCTTCAGGCAAGCGATTGGCTGGCAAAACAAGTTCGATTCCTTCTTCTTCCACTAGGATGACTGCGTGCCTTTCATCCTCAATCCGGTCCAAAATCCCTTTCATTTCATCACCCTCCTACGCATGCCAGACCCTGCTCTTGAATAGCACTCAGCGTCCCTTGGCCGATTCCTTTGATATCCAGCAATTCTTCGACACGCTCAAACGGACGCTGCTCGATGATTGCCTTAGCATAAGCTTCACCGATTCCTGAAATCTCCTGCAATTCCGCTGAGGAGGCTATATTTAAATCAATACACCGATTTTCTCCTTCAGTCGGCACACCTTCCTGTTGGGTCAATACGTTATAGGACGTGCCATCCGTTTTAACAACAATGGTGCCATTGACGTCTGTCCCATACACTTCAGCGCCTGCATTTTCCGCAGCAGCAATCACTTCTGCATGCGGATGTCCGTACGAATTATCGGCTCCCGCACTGTAAATCGCCACTTCAGGCGTCACTGCTTTCAAAAAGGCAGGGCTTGTCGACGTATTGGAGCCGTGATGGCCTAAATGCAGAATTTCGGCATCTAAATCCATGCCGCTGTCGATCATTTCCTGTTCCTGCTTGACGCCCGCATCACCTGTGAAAACAAAACGAACATCACCGTAAGTCATCTTTAACGATACCGACTCTTCGTTTGCTGCACCGGTGATTTCGTCTGGATACAGCACGTCAATTTGCATTGAACCCACATCAAAAGTGTCACCGCTTCTCGGTTCCACATACTCAGACCCGCTCGCTTCGATGGCTTGAAGCACATTGAGGAATGTATTGGAGCTGCTTGTGTTGCCGGACATCCATACTTCCCCAACCTCGAATTCACCAATTACCTGTGCCAGCTGCCCGATATGGTCGGCATCCGGATGAGTTCCGATGACGATATCGATATCGTTGATTTCCTGCTGCTTCAAGTAATCCACGGCTTCTGTCGAATTCCAGTTGCCGGCGTCGATCAGCATTGCAAACCCGTCGAATTCAAGCAATGTGGAATCCCCTTGTCCGACATCGATATAATGTACCGTCAATCCATCCAATGCCGCTTCCTCTCCAACAGGTTCCTCAGGTTCTGGTTGTTCAATTTCCTGATCTGTTTCGTTGTCATTGCGTTGTTCCACCGGTTGCTCGACTGATTCTGTACAAGCTGCCAGCAAGATGAAAATCACAACTGCCCATAAGGCCCATATAATCTTTTTCAAAAACTCACTCCTCTTTCTCCAGTGAATTTTACCATATACAATAGAGAAATAAAAAAGCAGGCCAAGAAAAGTTCCTGGTCCTGCTTACCTTGCTTCACGTAGACATATAGTCCCCGCCGTTCATATGGAGGAACTGGCCCGTCATATATGAATTTTGCGGATCGGCCAAAAATACATAGGCTTTAACCAACTCATACGGCTGACCCGGGCGCCCGGCCGGCACATCTTCACCAAAGTCGTCGCCGACATCGGGATATAAATCACCGAAGGTTTTGGTGATCAACGGAGTCCAGATCGGTCCTGGAGCAATGCCGTTCACGGCAATTTCCTCACGCACTAAGCGCCGGGCCAATGACCTGGTCATTGCCACCATCGCCCCATTGGCTCCTGCATAGTCGATGAGATCGGAATGACCGCGGTAAGCGTTGATGGAGGCGGTATTAATGATGCGTGACCCTTTCTTTAAATGCGGCAATGCCGCCCTCGTCAAATAGAACATGGCGAATGCCTTGATTTCAAAGGTTTTCAGCATCTGTTCATCCGTGATATCCAAGGGTGAAGTCTGGGGATATTGATAGCCCGCATTATTAACCAGAATATCTACTTGGCCAAACTCGGTTAAGGTGAATTGGACCAACTGGTCACAGTTCGCCGATTTCCCTAAATCACCACTCAACGCCTTGGCTTTGCCGCCATAGCTTTCAATCAGTTCAATGGTTTTTTGGGCTCCTTCATCGTCACCGAGGTAGCCGACCACTACTTTTGCCCCTTCCTTGGCGTATGCGATTGCGACGGCTTGGCCGATGCCGCTGCTGGCACCTGTGACAATCGCTACCTTGCCTGCCAGCGCTCCACTGGCTTTATAATCCTTTAAATCGGTGTTGTCGAATTCCTTATCCGCCATGTTCCCACCCTTTCAGCTTCTAATGTACACTTGGAATCTTCGTTAAATGCCAAACATCATCTGAATATTGCTGGATGGTACGGTCACTGGAGAAAATGCCGGAAGCTGCGATGTTTTTGACACACATTTCCGCCCATTTCTCCGGTTGTACATAAGCATCCAGAATTTGTTCATGCGCTTTGGAGTAGCTGCGAATATCCTTCAGCACAAAGTAAGGATCACGATCTTCCAGCAGCTGATCAACAATAAAGTCGACATTCGTTTTACCTTCTGTCCATTCCCCTTTGACCAGTTCTTCCATCAACTGTGCAAGTTCCGGATCCGTTTCAATTATTTCTTGTGGATTGTAGGACTGTTCCTTCTCATGCTGCATCACCTGTTCAGCACGCATACCGAAAACAAATGCATTTTCTTGTCCTGCTTGCTCAAATATTTCGACATTTGCGCCATCAAAAGTGCCGATCGTCAATGCACCATTCATCATCAATTTCATATTCCCAGTTCCGGAAGCTTCTTTAGAGGCTGTCGAAATCTGTTCACTGACATCTGCAGCTGGAATCAGGTATTCTGCTTGGGTAACATTATAATTTTCTACAAAAACAACATGGAGATGCTTTCTGACCAATGGGTCACTGTTCACTTTCGCTGCCACTGTATTGATCATTTTGATGACTTGTTTCGCAAAATGGTAACTTGGTGCTGCTTTCCCTCCAAAAAAGAAGGTTCGCGGATATGGCCGATATGTTGCATCCCGCTTAATCCGATCGTACAGCATCTGGATATGCAGGATATTCATCAATTGGCGTTTATAGCCATGGAACCGCTTGATGTGAATATCGAATATGGAATCGGGATCCACAATAATATTCTGGTTTCGTTGAAGGTGGTGAATCAACTGCTCTTTTTTCAAGCTTTTGATCGCCTGGAAGTCTTGAAGAAATGAATGATTTTGAGCGAAATAATGCAATTCGCTTAACCGCTCAGGTTCTCTGATCCACTGCGGCCCAATCGTTTCCGTAATCAACCCGGACAACTCCCGGTTAGCTTTGATCAACCACCGGCGATGCGTAATGCCATTGGTTTTGTTATGGAATTTATCGGGGAATTGTTCATTTAGTTCTTTCATCTCACGCTTCTTCAAAATCTCCGTATGCAGTTTTGCTACCCCATTCACTTTATAGCTGCCCACTACCGCCAACACCGCCATCTTTATGACACCATTTTCGATAATGGATAATTTGTGGAGGGCTTCCTCGTCTACAGCTTGCTGCTGCAGACTTTCTTTAAAGCGCCGGTCGATTTCTTCAATGACCATATAAATTCTTGGAAGCAAGGATTGGATCAACCGACTGTCCCATTTCTCCATCGCTTCTTCCAAAATCGTATGATTTGTATAGGAAATAGTGCGGGTTGTAATATCCCAAGCTTCGTCCCAACTCAAGGCATATTCATCCACCAAGAGGCGCATCAATTCAGGAACCGCCAGAGCCGGGTGCGTATCGTTGATTTGGATGGCAACATTCTCTGGAAGTGCCTCTATATCAAAACTGCGGTTGTTTAAAATGGTTTGAAGTGACGCGCTGCACAGGAAATACTGCTGTTTCAGGCGGAGGATTTTTCCGGCATCGAGTGAATCATCAGGGTAAAGCCGATCCGTGATTTTAGCGGTCTCGTGTTCATAGACTGCATAATCTTTATCACCCGGAAATGGGCGGTCTGAAACTTCCGCCTGCCATAACCGAAGCGTATTGACAGTACCGCCATTTGCTCCGACCACTGGCATGTCATAAGGCACGGCTTTGACCCACTCTGAATTTTCCACTCTAATCTTAAGCCCATCCAATCCCATGACCAATTGGACTTCTCCATAATAAGGGATGTCCACCGCCAATTCTTCGCGGCGAATGTCTACATTATTTTCTTCCTGTATCCATTGAGTAGGCTGCTCGGTCTGGTAGCCGTTAACAAAATGCTGGGTGAATAGGCCACCTTTATAGCGCAGCCCAAACCCATGTCCAGGCAATTCAAGGGAAGCCAGCGAGTCCATAAAGCAGGCTGCCAATCTTCCAAGGCCGCCATTGCCAAGTCCAGGCTCTATTTCAAGCTCTTCTATCTCTGACAGTTGAAAGCCCAGCTCCTCCAACCCTTCCTTGACGAGTTCATAATGATCTAAATTGATCAGATTTTGTCCCAGGACCCGTCCAATCAGAAATTCAATAGAGAAATAATATAATTGCTTTTCATTATTTTCTTTATACAATTGATTGGTCCGATTCCAACGATCCTGTATCCATTCGTTCGTCATTTCCCAAAGTGTCTCATAAGCAAGTTCTGGCGTTTTTTCAATTCTCTTGTGTTCCATACGAGTGACAAAGCTTTTTTTGAACTCTTCTTTGGAAGAAAACATAATTGGCACGCCCCTTTAAATTATCCTTTCATAGAGTTTAGCGTATTCTGCCGCAGAGCGCGACCAGGAATAATCACCTTTCATCCCATTTTTTTTGATGGCCTCCCAATGTTCCGGCTGCTGATAAAAAGTCAGGCATCGGCTAAGGGCGAGGTCGAATGGCTTGTCCTGTGAAAAATCGCTTAAAAACCCATTGCCGGTCTTCAGGTTTTCATCGTATTCCACTACAGTGTCTTTCAAACCACCTGTTTTATTGGCTACAGGAACTGTTCCATACCGCATCGAGATCAATTGGCTCAATCCACAAGGCTCAAAATGCGAAGGCATCAGAAAGATGTCAGCACCCGCATACAACAGATGGGCGAACGCTTCGTCAAAGCCGACATGGACGTAGACCTTATCCGGAAAATTGGCTGCCAGTTCGTGGAAAAACTGTTCGTACTGCTCTTCGCCAGAACCCAGCAATACAAACTGGACATCTTCTTTTTCCAGCAAGGCAGGAAGCACCTGTTGCAGCACATCAATTCCTTTTTGTCCTGCCAACCTGGAAATCATTGTCATCAATGGCACGTCTCCACGTTCCGGAAGAGCCGCCTTCAGCTGAATTGCCCGTTTATTGGCTTGTTTCCCTTCCAGATTCATCGCATCAAATTGCCGTTCAATGGCTTGATCGGCTGCGGGATTATAGACATCTGTATCGATTCCATTTAAAATACCGACCAGATCCTGTTCTTTCTTCTGCAGAAAACCATTCAGCTTCTCACCATAAAAATCCGTCAAGATTTCATCTCGATAGGTAGGGCTGACAGTGGTCACTTTGTCCACATAGGAAATACCTGTCTTTAACGCATTGAAGTCGCCATTCCATTCCACAACACCATCATCGTAATAACGTTCATCCATTTCGAAGTTTTCTAAAAATATCTCTTTGGCAAACTTCCCTTGAAATTGCAGATTATGAATCGTCAAAACGGTTTTTATCGCTTGAATCGACGCATATCGATCGTCTTCTTTCAATAGAAATGGAACCATGGCAGTATGCCAGTCATGAACATGAATCAGGTCAGGCTGCTGTTCCTGCCGCTGAATAATCTCCAGCACCGCCCGGTTGAAAAAAGCATATCGTTCCGCATCATCTTGCTGGCCGTAAATCTTGTCTCTTTTGAAATAGCTGTCGTTTTCCACAAATAAAAATTTCACACCGGCATGAGCGTATTCATAGACGCCAAATGTTGATTGCTGGCCTTTAAAATCAAACTCGATCGTTTCTTGCAGATGGAATTCAGATGTGTGTTCTTCTGAAATCAAACTATACTTCGGAACGATGACGTTGATTTCATGGCCTAATCTGCTGAGTTCTTTCGGTAATGCCCCCATCACATCAGCCAGTCCTCCGGCTTTTGCAAATGGTGCACATTCTGCTGCTGCCATTATGATTTTCATCGCATATCCTCCTTAGTGACCTTCTCCCCTTTGCGTAAAACGATCGGTTGTTCAGCTGTTCCGTGTAAAACCACCCCTTCACCGATATAGACATCTTTATCCGCAATCACATAAGACAGATCACAATTTTCTTCAATCACGCATTTTTGCATAATAATGCATTTCTCTAAACGTGCATTTTTCTTAATGTTGACTGCCCGGCTGATGATGCTGTCACTCACTTCCCCCATGATGGTGCTGCCGTTGGCAATCAGAGCCCGTTTGACACTTGATCCTGTAACATATCGCGTTGGAGGTTCATCTTTCACTTTTGTATAAATAGGCCGGCCAGGGAGGAACAGCTGTTTTCTATTTTCTTCATCCAGTAATCCCATCGAGGCCTGGAAATAGCTTTGAACGGAATCGATAATGGCAAAGTAACCTTTGTATTCATACTGATTGAATGTATAGGGGCTCTTCTTCAAATTGACTACATCTTCCACACTTACCACGTTTTTGTCACGGTGAGTCTGAATCAATTCGACTAGGAGGTCTTTGGATAAAATATAATTCTTCAAGGAAACCCCTTCACTCACAGCTTCTGTGATGTCTGCACCTGATTCGATGTGATGATTCAGCATCTCTCTGAAATCCAATTGGTTGACGACGAAGCCGTTGGTGACGATGGCATAAGGTTGTATGCTTTTTGTGAAAAATTGCATATGCTCTTCCAATCCCGCAAACGCGCCTACCGTGGATAAGCCTCCATCCCGCTGTGTGATCGGAAGGAAAAACAATCCATTTTTTCTTCTGTCCAAATCCCAGCTCTTGCCGACTCCAATATGATCCAACAGAGAAGCAAATGGAGAAGAAGGAAATACGCCAACCGTATTTACACCGGAATTGACAAGATTTGATAAAGGAAAATCGATCAGCCGGTAGCGTCCGGCAAAAGGTACAGATGAAATGGCCCGCTGGATCGTTAAATCCTGCAGCCCTTCTTTTTTAACAGATGTGTCGACTACAGCCAATAAGTTCATTTTCCGACACGCTCCTTCCATTCATCCAATTGCTCTTGGGTCAATAAGATCACTTCATCCTGTTGGCCAGGAATTTCAAATCCTTCCGGCACGTCTAATCTTGGCGGTACAACAGCCCGATGAAGCTTGGCACCTTTGCGGATCTTCGCACCGCTCATGACCACACATTCCGACACCGAGGCCTCTTCTTCAATCGTTACGTTTTGAAAGATTACGGACTTGAAAACCTTACCGGAAATTACACAGCCTTCATTTACCATGGAAGCTTGAACATCGCCGGTTTCGTTGATGACCTGTGGAGGCAGCTGTGGATTTGAAGAGAAGATCCGCCAACCCGGATCATGCAGGTTCAGGCCGGAATTCAAATCAAGCAGATCCATATTGGCTTCCCAGAGGCTTTCAACGGTTCCAACATCTTTCCAATAGCCTTTAAACGGATAGGCGACCATTTTTTCGCCCTTCTCCAGCATGGCTGGCAGAATGTCTTTCCCAAAGTCATGGGAGGAAGCCTCATTTACGTTATCCGTCTCCAAATACTCTTTTAACTTCTCCCATTTGAAGACATATACCCCCATAGACGCTAGATTGCTTTTCGGCTTTTCAGGTTTTTCGTCAAATTCCATGACGTCCATACTGTCGTTGACGTTAACGACTCCAAATCGGCTGGCATCTTCCCAAGGAACTTCCAGGACGGAAATCGTTACGTCTGCCTCATGTTCTTTGTGGTAGTCCACCAATGCCTCATAATCCATTTTATAAATATGGTCTCCCGATAAAATCAGCACATAGGCCGGGTCACAGGACTTCAGGAAACTGATGTTCTGATAAATTGCGCTGGCTGTCCCCGCGTACCATTTGATGCCATCTATTTCTGCATACGGCGGAAGCATGGTCACTCCGCCATTGCGGCGATCCAAATCCCACGGTGTTCCCAACCCGATATATTGATGCAAAACATGCGGCTGATACTGCGTCAAAACCCCGACGGTTTCAATTCCTGAATTGGTACAATTGGACAACGGGAAATCGATGATCCGATATTTCCCGCCAAACGGCAGCGCTGGCTTTGCTATCGTATACGTCAGTGATTTCAACCGGCTTCCCTGTCCGCCGGCCAACAGCATTGCGATTACTTTATCGTTCATTTGGCTCCACTCCCATCCTTTTTTGTTTCCACACATTCATCGTAAATGCAGGCAAATCCAATACTACGGAATAGGGCAAGTCATCATATGGATCATCTGCCGCTCCGACAACAGCTTCCGGGTAGTCATTTCCTGTCGTAAAGATTTTTTCGTACTCCGTGCTTTTCGGGACACCCAACTTAAAGTTTTCATAATGATTGTCCGAGAAGTTACAGACGATTATGCATTCGTCCTCCGGCATATATCCTCTCCGAATAAAGGCAGCTACGCTTTGCTCATGGTTATCCGCGTCAATCCAGGAAAAGCCGTCCGGATGATCATCCAATTCAAAAAACGCTTTTTCAGTTCTGTAGAAGGCCAGCAATTCTCTTGTGAAATCAGCCATTTTTTTATGCTCTTCCATTTCCAAAGAAAGCCAATCCAGTTCCGGTTTAAATTCCCATTCTTCGAAATGCCCAAACTCCTGACCCATGAACAGCAATTTCTTTCCCGGGTGGGCACTCCAGAAACCGAGCAGCAGCCTTAGTTGAAGAAATCGCTCATCCAACGTTCCCGGAAGCTTGTTCAACAAAGAACCTTGACCATTCACCACTTCATCATGGGAAAGCGCAAGAAGATAACGCTCTTCATACTGGTACATGAGGGAAAAGTTCATTTTCCGATGCACTTCAGAACGTTTATCAGGCTGCGTTTCCATGTAATCCAGCGTGTCGCGCATCCAACCAAAATTCCATTTGTAATGGAAACCGACTCCCCCCTCAGAAACCTCATGTGTCACTTTCGGATAATGCCAGGCATCTTCTGCAATTAATATTGTTTCCGGATAAAATTCCTTCAAACTATCTGTCAGCTTCTGAAGGAATTCAACACCTTCAACATTATGAGGGCGTTCTTCTCTGTTGGGGATGAACAGCAGACAGACCAGTGCATCCATCCGTATGCCATCGAATTTAAATTCATTCAGCCAATAGTGGGCACTTGATGTGAGAAAGCTGACAACCTCCCCTTTCTGGACATCGAAATTCAATGTGCCCCAATCCGGATTGGCGCGCCGTTCCAACCGCTCTTCCTCATATAAAGGCGTGCCATTGAATAGAGCCAGCGCATGTTCATCTACACAGAAATGGCCTGGAATCCAATCCAGAATCAACCCGACTTTATTTTCGGCACATTTGGCGATAAAGTATTTCAAATCATCAGCATTTCCATATCGGCTGGTCGGCGCAAAATATCCGGTTGTCTGATAGCCCCAGGACTCGTCCAAAGGATGCTCTGTAATGGGCAGGATTTCGATATGGGTAAAGCCCATATCCAAGATATAGGGGATCAGCTCCGAAGCCAATTCACGGTAATTCAAAAAACCACCTTGGGCATTACGCTTCCATGTCCCGATATGTAATTCGTAAATAGCCATCGGCTTTTCAAAATGATTTCTATTTTGAATTTTTTTGTGTTGCAACACAGTTTTTGACCAAGTGTGCTTAGCGGCTGCTGCCACAACCGATTTGGTTTTCGGCCTCATTTCACTCGCTTGTGCGTAAGGATCGGATTTCCTTACTATTTGCCCATCCGAAGTTTCAATGATGTATTCATAAGAATATCCAATCAGTCTCCCAGGAATCTGTATATGCCAGATTGTCGGATCCAAGGGGTGCTGCTCCATTCCAAAGATTTCTTCCACGTCGCTTTCAGGATTTGAACAAGCTACGTTTACGCCAACTGCACCCGGAACCCATACAGTGAATCTTGTTTCATCTTCAGTGACATGCGCTCCAAAGTATAGATACGCATCTTTCATCAGTCCAACATGGAAAGAATCCAGCTTTTCCTGCGTCAGAAGGCTTTGCAGATCATTCATCTTCACACCTCCAAAATTTTAACAGTCCCGTGTCCCCTTTAATTCTACATAAGCCATGTAAATCCCTTGTTAAGAAAGTTAATTGTCCAAAAATTTAGTTAAATTAAGAATTTTTCGGTATTTCCGTTCGAAATGTCTACACATTTCTTTTTCTTTATACCCTTGTTTGGGGGAAGAATATCCACTACGCTTAGGAGGATATCCGATTATTGAAAGAGAGGCTGAAATTTTTGCGAAACTATAGAGGACTGTTACTGGCTGTTTTCTTCAGCATTTTTTTGGCTGCATGCAATCAGGGCATTGAAGACCCCCTCAAATGGGAAATAGAGGATTTTACATTCACCAATCATAACAATGAAGATTTCGGCTTAGCCGATCTGGAAGGTGAAGTATGGTTAGCTGATTTTGTTTTTACTAATTGCACGACCGTCTGCCTGCCGATGATGGCGAATATGACAGATTTGCAGGCACAATTAAAACAGGAAGGCCTCGATGTTCAGATTGTTTCGTTCAGTGTGGATCCTGCATTTGATAAACCGGAAATCCTGAAATCCTATGCGGAAAATTACGGAGCTGATTTATCCAGTTGGAATCTGTTGACGGGCTATACCCCACAGGAAATCGATGAATTTGCTATGGATAATTTCCAGACTTTAGCCCGGAAGCCTGAAAATGACGATCAAGTCATTCATGGGACCTCCTTTTATCTAGTTGACCAAGCTGGCGTCATCATGAAAGCCTATGACGGATTGAACCCCCCGGTCGAAGAAATTTTGGCAGATGCGGAAATCCTATTGACGGAGGAATAAGACATGGCAAAGAAAAAAATCTGGATAGTTGCGCTGCTGCTTGCCGCCTTCCTTTTGCTGCTGCTTTTCTTTATCCCGAGAGAAAATATGCCGGCACCCGAAAGCCGTGTGATTCTGGAGCATACCTTCAGGACCTATATTGCACCTTCGTGTTTTGAACAGGCTGACGCTACCAACTTTTTGGAAGAATCAACTCTGGAGCAGGCACAGGAACTCAATTATCCTCCGCATTCTTCCTGTACTGAAAAAGCATTCGAAGGAAATCAGGACAGCGGCTTTATCCGCCTGCTGAAAGAATTGGACATCATGGAAAAAGAATCGCAGGATTGGTAATTAAAAAACAGGCAGAGAGTTTTTCTCTGCCTGTTTTTTACCGTCTCGACCTGATGACTTTGACGCAAACCGGAGCGGTCGTCTGGACAATATTTTCGACTGTGCAGGGAGCACCTGATCGCCCCATTTTCAAAGCCGCGAGCGTATGGGAATTTTCGTTCGCCACTACAAGCCATTCATCGCCGGGAATTATGGCGAAATGCCTTGGCCCTTCTCCTCCCGCCCCTGCTAACCCGATGTTCTCCAACGTTCCATTATCTTGTATGGCAAATGTGGCGATGCTGTCATGCCCTCGGTTCGATGCATAGACATACCGGCCATCACCCGAAACAGCAATTTCCGCACTGGTATTTTGTCCCTGGTAGTTGTCGGGCAATAAAGGCAGCAACTGCAGGAAATCCAATTGGCCTTGCTGGCTGATCTTGTAAACCATCAGTGTGGAATTTATTTCATTTATTGAATAGACAAACGGTTTTGTCGGGTGGAAGCTTAAATGGCGGGGGCCAGCTCCTCCTTCTGCTTGGACAGTATATTGAAGTGTCAATTTTCCGGTATCGGAATTCAGCTTATAGGTGGTGATGGTATCATTGCCCAGATCCGAAACCAAAAATAAATTCTTCCCCGGAACTTGTATGACCGAATGCGGATGAGCAGCATCCTGCCGCTCTTTATTCGGACCGGAACCTTCATGTCTCACAGAGTCCGCCAAGTCTCCAATTCCACCATCTGCACGTAGAGAGTGAACGTTAACTGTAGCGCCGGAATATGTAACAGACAGGAGCCATTGTCCCGTTTCGTCAATGGTGATATGAGCCGGATGATCGCCATTGGACGATTGTCGATTGAGTTCCACTATTTTTTTCGCATCCGGATGAATCCAATAACTGACCAATTGGCCATCCCCCACCTCACTGGTGGCGACAAAACTTGTACCATTCGGGTGGATGGCAAGAAAAGAAGGGCGCTCAATGCCCGCTATACCAGCCAACTCGGTCAATTCCCCGCTGGCCTCTTCGAATTCCCAAAGTTTAATGCCCGGTTCTTGTTCTGATGAATACGATCCTGTCAGCAGATAGCTGGCTGCCATCAAATTCCTCCTCGACTAAATGGTATGAAACAACATTGGTGCCCTCTATTATTTTGCAGAGTCTACACTAACGGGTTGAGGTGACTAATCATCCACACAGATTGCCTTTCATTGGTCCCGAAGAAAGAGTCGAAAAAGTCCTTTTAAGACCAATTGCTTCATTTTGCTTATCAATTCTATAATTCCCGTGAATTTACGGTACAGATGAGGTAAAGTTAGCTATGAAACCTGACCAATTCCACTAAAAGAGAAAGAAGGTTGCTCATGAGAAATTTCGGTTTATCCATCCGTGAAAAAAGCATTGTCTGCATCGGCTTTATGGGAGTCGGCAAAACAACCGTCGGCAAATTGCTGGCCCAAAAGCTCTACCGGAGCTTTATTGATATCGATGTCGAGATCGAGAAGGAATTTGCTATGCCGATTCCGCAAATATTCGAAGTTTACGGTGAACAGGCATTCCGGGCCAAAGAGAAAGAGTTGATTGTGAAATACAGCCAACAGCCCTTGAATATTATTTCTGTTGGCGGCGGAGCTTTTCTGCAAAAGGAAATACAAGACATTTGTATGGCCAATTGCATCGTCTTGTTTCTTGATATTTCATGGGAGTCATGGAAAGACCGAATCCATATCCTCGTTGACAACCGTCCTTTGTTAAAAGGACGTTCTCTTGAAGATATGAAAATACTGTTTCTGGAACGGCAATCGATTTATTCATTAAATCATTCCAAATTCCAAGTGGATAATTTCCAAGCGGAAGAAGCAGCTGAGTATTTGGCTGACGCGTTGAAATTATCCTGGGAGATCCATGCCCCTCAGCCCAAGTGAAAATCAAACCCACCATCTATAAATGGCGGGTTTTTTCGTTGGCAAGCACTCTCCTCACCACCTTCCTTGTTTTAATATTCAGTTAGTAGAAATTATACGCCATCAATTATAAGCTTTCAATTTTGAGCCTGTTGAAAAGAGCATGAGGGCATTTAAAAGCCTTCATGCTCTTTTCATCACAAATGAATAACTGTCTGAATGAATAATTGAACCAGGATATAAAAAGCGACAGCGAACTTTAAATTGAATTGAAGACCGTTTCGGATTCCGCTCAATCCATTGACACTGCTCAAGATAATCACCGGCATGACAAAAGGTGACAATATGATGGAAATGACACTTCCTGAAGTTACCGCCAGCACCACTAATTC
The DNA here is from genome assembly GCF_050686535.1 of Planococcus sp. SE5232. Lineage (NCBI taxonomy): Bacteria > Bacillati > Bacillota > Bacilli > Caryophanales > Caryophanaceae > Planococcus > Planococcus sp. SE5232. The sequence continues at coordinate 254,227 of NZ_JBOGCP010000004.1, forward strand.
GGGAGGGTACGGAAAAGGAATCGCCTCCAGGACTCCTGTCACCAACACGATAACCGGCAAGGGGCCCAAGCCGATAAAGCCAAGTAAAATGACTATGAACGGGACCAGGAACAGGATATTCAAAACTGGAATGATTCCAGTCAAAAAATTCATGCCGCTGATTACATAGTTGCCGACATCCGACTGATTCAACGCAAAGATAAGCACCCCAGCTGCCATTAAAATGCTGAACTGCTGTGCTTGTTTGGCAATGCCTGCTGAGAAATAATAGCGGGTTTCCACAACAAAGCTGGAAGTTCTTCCTTTAATCAAAAAGTAGAACAAGGTCCAGACAAGAATGACCAGTGGGATGGTCAGTAAAAATTCCAATCCAGTTATTTCGTGGACAAGAAAAATAGTCCCGAACAAAGAAACGAACAAAAAAACAAATTCCGCAACATCCTTGTTCCACTTTCCGGGATTCCGTGAATTCTTCATGGCTTTATCAATTTCCTGCCGTAAAACAAAGGTGAAATCCACTCCATATTTCTTTTCCTGGTAATAGGAAAAGATTACCGATAGGATTGTTCCTGCTAAAGCAAAAGCGAATCCCAGCACCATCGACTTCCACAGGGTCGCTTCCAATGCTTCGACCGCAAAGATGAAACTCGGGATACTGATGACCCATAAGGTGGAAAGTCCAAAACCGCGCAGAATGGCTGTCCCTTTAAAATTCTCCCATGCTTCATCTTTATGTTCCTTTAAAAAAGTATCAATGAAGCGATACATCATCGGCACTACGCCAAACAACAGAAAATGGGAGATGACTTGTGTCATTGCCATCAAGCCAAAGTAGAATTTCTGGCTCTTATTGAGGAAATTGTGGGCGAAACTCATAATCTCTTCAATATAAGGCTCTTCCTTCAGCACCCAACTGATCATGGGGACAATCAACAGCAACCCAATCAAATTTCTCATTTGCTGTAACCCTTGGACCAAATCGGGACCGAACGAATCACTCGTAAAATATAGGACCACTAAAGCCATAAGAACGAGGAATAATTGCAACTGAATTTTCTTGAATGGCAGGAAAAGAAAAGCCGATACTAAAATCAGAACACCCAAGACAGAGAGCATTCCGGTTAAAGCAGCATTCTCATAAAAGTAAGTGACAAAATGCACCAAAGCATATGCCGAAACTGAAAAAATAAATCCTCTAGCAGCTTTCCGGTTCATTTCATCCCTCCTCTGACGACTTTCATCATCTTTCCCCATTCTACACTTTTTTAACAACTAGTTATTTTAATCCCACGGTTTCCAATCAAGTTCTAAATCGAATGAGGGAGACCTGCTTAAAGGTTTCCCGATGTTTCTTACGATTTTTTGTTTTCAGTTAATCTGTGATATGCTCTGAGATAACAATGAATTATACAGCAACTTCCTCCGGAAAATAAACTGTATTTCATTGAGCAAAGCATTTCCCTGTTTTATCGGCTCGGCTTATCGATGACATGTTCTAACAGTATGGGAGGAATTAACCGTGGGTGTAACAAAGAGTTTTTTCATTGCGTTATCCAAAAATCAGCCATTAAACAGTGCCGCTAAAAAATGGGGCTTGAAATTAGGCGCCGGAAAAATGGTTGCGGGTACTGACATCAAAAGTATGATGCAGTCCGTAAAAGAACTGAATGCCAATGGCATTAGTGCAACAATCGATAGTCTTGGCGAATTTGTCCGCACTAAAGAAGAAGCGACAAAAGCTAAAGAGGCCATATTGAACACATTGGAAGCCATTCAGACTCATGGTGTGAATGCGCATATGTCCGTTAAATTAACGCAAATTGGCCTGGACGTCGATCCTGCCTTCTGTCTGAAGAACATCCAGGAAATTGTGGCAGCTGCTGCCAACTATGATATTTTCATTAATTTGGATATGGAAGATTACGACCACCTGCAACAAACACTCGATATTCTCGAAGCCCTGCTCAAGGAATACGATAATGTCGGTACCGTTATCCAAGCCTATTTATACCGATCCGAAAAAGATGTGGAGAACTTGCAGAATGTCCGTCTCCGTCTCGTAAAAGGCGCGTATAAAGAAAGTGCAGAAGTCTCCCTCCAGGACAAAGAAGAAATTGATGCAAACTATTTGAAGCTCATCAAGCTCCACCTTCAAGCGCCTGGATATACGTCAATCGCAACACATGATCATCATATTATTGAACAGGTCAAAACATTCGTAAAAGAAAAAAATATTCCACTGGATCGCTTTGAATTCCAGATGCTTTACGGTTTCCGTTCCGACATGCAAAAAGATTTGGCAAAAGAAGGCTATGCCTTCACTACCTATGTGCCTTTCGGTCAGGATTGGTATGCCTATTATATGAGAAGATTGGCAGAAAGGCCTCAAAACATCAATTTGGCGTTGAAAAGTTTACTATCTAAATAAAGGAAAAACACCTCCGAAATTTTTTCGGAGGTGTTTTTCTTATCGTTTGTCGCTTTATAGGAGATGCTTACGCTTTTCTCTATGTCCAGCTCCAGCGCCCAGCTCTTTGGCTCATAAGCCAACCCAGTATCCAGTTGCAAGTGCCTAGCTCCTCGGGTCATAAGTCGACCCAGCTGTGCGGCTGAAGAAACGCCGCTTCGCCGGAGCATCTTATGCCCGTCGAATCTACACGGCTGCTTACGCTTTTCTTTGCTTCAATCTAAATTTCTTACTTGAATCGGCGGAAGGTCTCGTTGAAGGTTTTTTCTGTGTCTTTCGTATTGCGCTGGCAGCATCAATGCTTCTCCCAGTGCTTCCGGCGATTCGTCGATTGCAAATCCTGGGGGATCGGTGGCGATTTCAAAAAGGATGTCTCCATATTCCCGGAAATAGATAGCGTTGAAGTAATTGCGGTCCTGAACCGGCGTTACCCCGAGTCCGTAGGTTTCCACTTGTTCTTTCCAATCTAATTGATCCGCGTCGTCCTGCGCGCGCCAGGCGATGTGATGGACAGTTCCTACACCCATCTGCCCTGTGCCAACTCTGGATAGCTTGACATCAATGATGTTGCCGAGATCGCTGGCTGCGCGGAAACGCATAAGGTCATTTTCTTCCCCTATTTTTTCGAGGCCCATGACCGTTTCCAACAACTCTGCTGTTTTTTCTGAGTTGGCTGTGTATAAAGTGGCACCACCAAACCCCTTGATGGCTACTTCTTCCGTTACTTCACCAATTGCCCATGTATTTGGTTCACCTTGCTGTCTTTCAACCAATTCCAAATGCAAACCGTGCGGATCATCAAATGACAGATAAGACTCTTCAAAGCGCGTTGTTTTTGTAAAGGGCACCTTGAATTTCCCGAATCTCTTTTCCCAGAATGCTAGAGCCCCCTCTGGAACTGCATAAGTGGTGACACCAACTTGGCCATCCCCAATTTTCCCTTTATAAGCATTTCCCCAAGGGAAGAACGTGATGATGGTTCCCGGTTTTGCGGTTTCATCCCCGAAATACAGATGATAGGTACCTGGATCATCAAAGTTTACTGTTTTTTTGACCAGTCGCAACCCCAAGACGCCGGCATAAAAATCCACATTTTCCTGCGGATCCCCGACAATTGCAGTAATATGATGAATTCCCATTGATTTTTTTGTCATTGTGCAGCACTCCTTCGTTATATTCAACTCTACTTGCCTATCTTATCATTCTATTATCTCGAATTAAAGATATTCACTCGAAGTTCTAAAACTGATGTTCATCTGTACAAAACGCTTTATTTTGGAAGATTGTCTTCATGCTTGTTCATCTGCTTTTGCTTTTGATCTTTGATTTGCTCTAAATCTTCCTGATCTTCTTTTTTGTCTTCTTCGATTTCCTCTTTTCTTTCTCTTTCCTCAGACTTGGACATGTCCGAATTTTCCTGTTGTTCTTCCACCTGATCTTTTTGCTGCTCTTTGACTTCTTCTATTTTTTCCATATCCTCTTGATACTGTTCTTCCACTTCTGAAGTGGACGGAAGGAATGGCTCATCGTTATAGTCTGTTCTTCTGCCGTAGCGAAGCATTTCATAGATAATCAGACCGTTATTCGGCATTCCGTTGGCTGTTTTCATCGGCACGATATCAAACACTACATAATAGAATGCATAAAAGACAAAACGATCCCAAAACGTTGCATATTCTTCCAGCATGCCATTTGCTAACAAAGCGTTTATCGTAAATGCCACAACCATATTCACTAAAATCGGACCTGCATAAAGGGATATATAAGCAATCTTTCCTTCTCTTCTTAATGAATCATACGAAAACCAACTATATAGATGGTAATATTTTCGTATATCGAACATCCCTATTTTAACAATTCTTGGTCCCGAGCCAATCGTCATTCGTGGGTTTTTAACCCCTACTATTAAACCCATTATTAAATAACCCGATTCCCGTAAAAAGACGACTACGGGTAAAATAATAAATGCAGAAATTATCAATGCGATCAAATCGGCTATTCCAAACATTTACTCACTCCCTTTAAAAGTTTAAAAAAGCCATACCTGCTTAAGTACCCCCTTTATATTGCATTCCCGCTTATACCCTATTACAAATATATTTCATTTTCATAAATATAATTCGTTGGTCACTGTCTTTATTCGTGTTAGCATAGCTATTATATAAAGAAGTTCAAGTAATTGTCTTAGCAGTTAATACCTGTGGGTACGGGCAATACTTTAACCGAGTAGGCCACTAGCTGACCGGATTTCTTTTTATCTTATTTATATCATACGCGAAAAATTCACTTTAAAGGACGGATACTGTGGGAACTCAAACTGGACGTCAAAAGCGAAAAAAATGGATTGTTTTTTTTACGTTGATTGCTCTTTTATTTGCTGTGGTTGTTTTTGAAGAAATTACTTCATCTCCCGATGCTTCAGCGTCTATCCAAATCTCAGGCTCTGCGGCTTTCAGCCCTCCCCCCGATATCCATGAAATCAATGAACGCGTTAAGGTTGTAAAAAATTTAGTATACAGCGATTCAAAAAACAGCCTTTTGGATATTTATCATCCTAAAGACGCTTCCGCTTCGATGCCGGTCATTTTGTGGATCCATGGAGGAGGCTATGTTGGGGGTTCTAAAGATAGCCGCCAGGATTACGCTATGGCTTTGGCAGATGCCGGCTACGTAGTCGCGAACATCGATTACGCACTGGCTCCAGCATCTCTCTATCCAGGTCCAGTGCTGCAAGCTAACCAGGCGCTTGCTTTTATGCAGCTTCACGCTGCTGAATATGGTGGTGACATGGAACGCGTCTTCGTAGGAGGCGATTCTGCGGGTGCACAGATTGCCAGCCAGGTAGCCGCTCTTATATCAAATGTAGAATTGGCGAAAACGATGGCCATTCAACCGGCCATCGCCAATAGCCAGCTTCAAGGAGCCTTGTTATTATGCGGCTTGTATAACCTGGATACTGTCCGAGCCACCGCTTTTCCAAACATCGACCTTTTTCTTACAGCCTATACAGGTGCCGAACCATTCGAGTCGTTTCCGAGAATCGATGAGCTTTCCACTGTCCAGCATATCAGCCCGAACTTTCCGCCTGTCTTCATAACTGTCGGCGATGCGGATCCATTCGTTTCCCAGTCTGCTGAATTGGTCGAACTGCTGCAGGCCAATGAAGTACAGGTCAGCTCGGTCTTTTTCGAAGGCACCCAGAAAAACCTGAAGCATGAGTATCAATATGATTTGAGCACAGAGGACGCACGGAGCACGCTTGAAAAAACCCTTCAGTTTCTTTTTGTCCATGGTAAATAAAAAAACGAGCACTCCGCAGAAAAGCGGTTGCTCGTTTTTGTTTTTCATCCTTGATTTACTGTGCTTTCTTTAATAACAGGAGCAGCTGCCTGCTGTCTCTTTTTGGTAGGAAGCATATTGAAAAGAATATTCAGGACAATGGCCGTAACACTTCCGGCTACGATTCCATTACTCGTTAAAATTTGAATACTTGAAGGCAATTGGACAAACAGTTCAGGAACTACTGTAACACCAAGCCCGATTCCAACCGAACAGGCAATGATCATGGAGTTTTCCTGAGAGTCGGTGATGATGGTACTCAGCATTTTAATGCCTTGCGCAATCACCATACCGAACATCGCAATCATAGCCCCACCAAGAACTGAAGGCGGAATGATCGTAGTCACGGCAGCAATTTTCGGAACAAATCCAAGTGTAATCAACATAATTCCTGCAATCAGGATAATTTTTCGTGATTTGACGCCGGACATCTGAATCAGCCCTACGTTTTGCGAAAATGCTGTATACGGGAAGGAGTTGAATATCCCTCCGAGTACGATGGCCAACCCTTCCGCACGATACCCTTTTGCCAAGTCTTTTTCTTTTAATTTCTTTTTCGTGATATCCCCAAGCGCGAAATATACGCCTGTCGATTCAACCAATGACACCATGGCCACTAAGATCATCGTCAGGATGGCTGGCCATTCAAAAGTCGGCATTCCGAAGTAAAAAGGCTCGACCATATGGAAATAGGAAGCGTCTGCGATTGGGGAAAAATCCACCTTCCCAAGGAAAAAAGCAGCAACTGTTCCAACAATCAATCCCATTAGGATGGAAATGGCTCTTAAAAAACCGGAAGAAAACCGATACATGAAGACGATGAACAAAAGAGTGCCGAAAGACAGGCCAATATTGGCAAGTGAACCAAAATCAGCGGCTCCCTGTCCGCCCCCCATATTATTGATGGCTACGGGAATGAGTGTAATACCGATGATCGTTACAACAGTTCCTGTAACAACCGGTGGGAAGAAACGGACCAAGCTGCCGAAAAAGCCGCTGATCAAAACGACAAAGACTCCGGAAACAAGAATAGCTCCATAAATAGCGGAAATGCCATATTGGCCACCGATTGCAATCATTGGTCCAACGGCAGTAAATGTGCAACCCAGAACAACCGGAAGCCCGATGCCGAAGAAACGGTTGCTGACGATTTGAAGAATTGTCGCTACACCGCATAGTAAAATGTCGATTGCCACCAGATACGTCAATTGTTCAGGTGTCAATCCAAGTGCTTCTCCGACAATCAAGGGAACTAATACGGCGCCTGCGTACATCGCCAGGACATGCTGGAATCCTAAAGCTGTTTCACCCAGTGTTTTTTTCATTTAACTTTCGCCTCCTCAAAAAATGTCACTTGCCCATTTTCCAAAGAAGAGATGTTTGCCAATGTTTCAACACGGATACCCCGCTCACGAAGCAAACTGCCGCCCGGCTGGAATCCTTTTTCAATGACAATACCGATTCCGGCCAATTTGGCGCCGGCTTGTTCCACAATATCCAATAATCCTAAAGCCGCCTGTCCGTTTGCAAGAAAATCATCCATGACCAATACGACATCATCTTTTTGGATAAAATCCTTTGACACGGAAATATCGTTGGTTTCATTTTTCGTATATGAATGGACGCTTGCTGTGTATAAATGATCGACCAATGTCAGTGATTTGCGCTTTCTTGCAAATACAGCAGGCACACCAAGAACTAAGCCTGTCATCATCGCTGGAGCGATTCCTGATGATTCCAAGGTTAACACTTTTGTAACCCCATCTTCCTTAAACCTTGAAGCGAACTCTTCCCCAATTGCCTGCATCAAAGGCGGATCAATTTGGTGATTTAAAAATGAATCTACTTTCAATACCGATTCCGACAAAACCTTGCCGTCCGATAAAATCTTATCCTGCAATTTTTTCATGCTGCCAACTCCTCTTCTGTCACGGCTGAAGGCATGAAAAAAAGCCCTCAGAACGTGCATCCATTCATACCATGAGTGGAGCAATGTCCTTCGAGCTTGAATTCGAAAGGAAACAAAAAAGAATAGACACCTCAAAAGGCGCAATCCAGTTGCTTCGTTGCTTCTCATAGTCAGTTCGTTTACGGCAAACCGGTAGAAACTTGCGGGCCATATCCCCGCGATTATATGAGTGAATCGTATTTGAATGGTCTTATTATAGCACGCTGTTTACGCTTTTCAAGGGCGGCTTAAGTTAAAAAAGTATTCCATTTATTCAGACACAACAGGCGGTTCTTCTTCATTCTTCACCCATAAATGCTTACCGAGCTCCGAGCGGATCTCTTCCGGAATCGGTTCGGATTTTTTCTTATGCAAATTATAATTTACATAAACCGCTGTATTGTGGGCACAAAGATTATTATCCTGATAAAGTTCTTCATACAATTCCAGACTACTGCCGCCCATTTTCTTCACCCACACATTTACTTCCACATCCTGGCCAAAATAGATTTGTCCGGTGAATTCCAGAGTGGTTTTGACGATGACCATTTTCCATTTCGCAAAATCATGATCAGGTGTAAATAAGTCGAACAACGGATTCCTGGCTGCTTCAAACCATACCGGCAAGGTCGTGTTGTTGATATGGCCCACTGCATCTGTTTCTGAAACCCTTGGTGTCAATATCGTTTTATACATATGTCTCCTCCTTCTTCATCGGTATTCTTTTCAGTGCTGATTATTGCATGGCAGAAAGAAAATCAGATAGAAAAAGATGGACCCGGTTCGGCATCCACCTTTCCTTTCTTAATTGTTGATGTACTTCTCAAATACATCACCAAAGTCTTTAACATGGTATTGGTTGCGGACAGAAGTCATCCAGGTAAAGCCGAAATCCGTCAGTTTCGAGTATTGGTCATCCAACTTCACATCACCTGCTCGTGAATTCTGCAGAATCGTCACTGCCTTTTCCAGGCTGTCATCAGCCATCCCGATGATAATTGAATTTTCATGAGTAATTTCAGCGATTCGCAATAGCGATTTATAGAGGTCCGTTAACCGAGCTGCCTGCTGCTTTTGTACATCAATTTTAAAAGGAACGGAACCTACAGTAAAAGCTAGTTCCAAATCCAAGTCAATTCGTCCCGCAGTTTCCAAAACGACGCTTGAAATAGTATGCTGGGAATAAGGATAACGCCTCAACGTCCGTTTGGAGGACATTGCACTTTCACCATCAACATGGATGATGGCCAGATTGGTGAAACAATATTCATCCGCTTTTGTTTTGATCAAAAAGTAGATTTTTTCTCCATCTTCATTCATGACGTAATCGTCGGAGTCTGTTTTATCGAAGTCCTGCGGATCAATGATTTTCCCGATATCCGATAAGCCAAGTGCTTCAGAAGCCATCTTTTTAAACATAGCAAGTATTCCCCTTTATCCATAAAGTGGTGATTCCATTAACTTAATTCTATCAAAGAATCGAAAAAACAGCACCAGAAACAGGAATCCATAAAAAAAGAACGGGACTGAAGAACCCGCTCCATTTTCACTTGATACGCTCATCGGCAGTTCTGTCCACTTTATAAGTAAACTCCACATTTACAAGTTTACCGGCCGGAATGTGTACGCGAAACTCCAGTTCGTCTGATTGCTTTAGTTCGTAGTCATGGGTGGATGATTCCATCTGCCATATCCGCTCAGGAATATGATGATTGACTTCGATCCGCACATATTCTGATTTGTGGTTCTGCAATTTATAGATATAGGTCACATACTCAAAATTTCCTCGCTTGTCCCGCTTTTTCTCCCAGCTTTTGCTGGCGATCTCAAACGCTTCACCAATTAACAAAGAGACTTTCTGCTGTGCTGCAGTATGATTGATGGCATTCTCTCCGATGAACTCCATTTCACCGTCACGATCCTGTTCATATACTTTAAGAATCCCTCTAGGCAATGGGATTCCAAGCTTATTGGTTTTGGTATTATCGAATTCCATGATAATCTTCGCTTGTTTGCTTTCTGCTTCCACCTTATATATCTTCCGGAAAGCCGCATCCTGTATTTTCAGGAAACTGATTTGTTTTTTCTGCCCATGTGAGATGGACACCGGATGCTCCAGACTGTGAGTATGGTAATCAGCAAAGCTATCCTCTTCAAAAAAAGAACCCGATTCCTCTGCTTTGGCAAACAACCTGGCTTGATTCAATGGGTGCGGGTCTCTGTATCGATTGACCTTACCGGCCGCCAGCTTGAGCCGGCTGTCGTAAAAATCCATGCCGCTAGTATTGGAAAGTTGGATCCACCCCATGAGCGTCAGGCGAGAACCGCTGATTTCCGCGACATAATTTGCCTGCCACTCCATCCCTTGCGTCAAATAGGAGACTTTCGCTTCAAGGTCTGTTTCAATGGCTGCTATTTTCCATAACAAAGCAGGCTTCGTCAATAACCCAGTGGGCAGCGCAGGTAAAACCAGTTGTCCAATCGGATCAATGACAATTTCTTCAGTATCAGTCCGTTCACCGATGATACTTCCTGAAACACTGAGCAATCGGATTTTCATCTCTTCGCCCAGCTCAGCATTTCTTACAGTTATCACTTCATCAATGTACTTTTCCAAGAGTGTTTCTTTACTGATCAATTCGCTATCGTAGCTTTGTTCCAGTACATGGAGGCCATGAATCAGGACGGAATCCGCTTCGATTCCTGAAGCAATATCCATAAATCGGATTTCACTTATCTCTTTGTTTCCTGGAATCATCCGCGTTTCTTTGACCAATCCAAATCCATCATTGTAGACGGTTAAACTTGAAGATGTCTGCTGCTGGCGTGTTGAATGGAATTTCATTCAGATCTCTCCCTTCCAAGAACCTATTGGAGCTCAGTGAATGGCACAAAAAAATTCTTCTTTAGCGTCAGTGACAGGTGAAAGCCAGAGCTCTGCTTGAATCAGCGGCCAAAATACTGTTTAAGGTAAACAATGGTTTTCAGGCGGCATTCCTCTGTTAACGGAGACCTTTTCGGATGGATCAAATCTCCATACAGCAAATCTCCCAGAAACCGCAATTCTTCTTTGTATCTCTGATTTTTTTGAAGATCATACACTTCTATTTTTATGTAAATCGCCGTTCCCTGTTCAACAAAATCCGTGACGGTAATTTGGCAGCCCATAGTTGTTCCTCCCGTTCGTCCGTTTTTTCTGTCAGCGGGATTTTTCTAGATGCACCATAAGGTTTTCCCATTTCTTTCGCTCACCGCTGTTTGGATCATGGACGAGTACGTTCTCGCGATTAAAGATCATGACTGGCCGGTGCTCAAGATTATACGCCCGCCATTCAGGCAGCTTGGGTGCATTCGGATTACCGCTTCTGGCAAACCGTATCCAGGAATGGTGCATCTCTTCCGCTAATTTCTTTCGTTCCTCAGCAGCACCGGTCAACCGCTCGGTTCCGGCTTTTGCAATTGTATTCCAAACGAAGGGAAGCTCCAAACTATGGCAGGCCTTCAGCTCTCCGCTAAAAGCAGGCGTCTCCCAATCAAACCGATACATCCATACCGGCGCTTCCTGCTTTACCTGTAATTCTGAAAGTTTCAATGCCGGGAATGTGAACAGGCTCATGGTCATCAACTTATCGTAAATATCCTGATTCAACTCTTCTCCGTTGAGCAGGTATTGTGAAATCCTCAGCCAATTAAGACCAAATGCATGTTCAAAAATCGAAGAAATCTCTTCCGCGTCTCCATTTTTCCAACGGGAATCAAAAAAGCTGAAAAGCCGGTATTCATCTTTATTTGTACCGATCATCACCGGAATCTCTTTTGCCGATCCTTCTGCTATCGCCTGCTCCGGATGGACGGGGAGCAGATGCCCTTCCACGACGGGAACCAGGCTCATCGCCGGCAATAAAGCAGCGGTATCCACTAATTGCTGGGCAGGAATCTGTCTGATTTTGTCCACTTCACCATGTCCGATTTCCAATGCGGCCAAAAGGCGACTGCTGACTTTTTCTGCAATAGATGAACTAAGGACATTTGCGGCTGCTCCGCTTTGCATGATGGCTTGATGAAACAAGCCTTTCGCTTTCGGCACCGCCATCAGAACGCCGATGCTCATGGCACCTGCGGATTCGCCGAAAACCGTTACACGCTCAGGATCCCCTCCAAATTTCTCGATATTGTCCTGAACCCATTGAAGTGCAGCCATTTGATCCAAAATTCCACAATTGCAGGAACCCGAAAAGTCATCTCCTCCAATGCCGCCAAGATGCAAGAAGCCGAGCGCTCCCAAGCGGTAATTGAATGTTACGATGACAACGTCGCCTTCAGTCGTAAAAGAATGTCCATCGTATAGTTGCCCGGAACCTGCCCCGGCAGTAAAAGCACCTCCGTGAATCCAAACCATGACGGGACGGCGCCGATTGTCGGCTGCTGGCGACCAGACATTCAAGTAAAGGCAATCCTCACTGGTATTGTCTGTCTGATTGCCCAGAAACTCCATAATGCCATTGCTGACTTGTAAAGCCGCTGGTCCAAATAGAGTAGCCTCACGCACTTCCGTCCATGGCTCCGGCGGCTGCGGTGCACGAAAACGCAGGTCACCAATAGGCGGTTTTGCATAGGGAATGCCTTTCCAGACGGCGGCATTGCCCTGCTGCTGGCCCCGCACCTTGCCGTAAATACTTTCAACAATGGTTGATGTCATTGTCTTCCCCCTAACTGATGATGCTTTGACCCCTATATTCTACCATTCATCTTCAGGATTAGCCTTGTTTTTTCTGATTATTTAGTTAAATTAAAAAATTAATCTTCCTGAGTACGGTTGGATAAAAAAAAGACCCGGAAACGAGTCCGGGTCTTCATTCTTTAAAACAAACCAACAGCTTTTCCGTCAGCCGTAACATCCATATTCAAAGCGGCAGGCTGTTTTGGAAGACCTGGCATGGTCATGATGTCACCAGTCAGACAAACCAGGAATCCTGCACCCAGCTTGGGGATGATCTCCCGGATGGTAATGGTGAATCCTTCAGGAAGCCCCAATAATTTAGGCTGATCCGATAAGGAGTATTGTGTTTTCGCCATGCAGATCGGCAACGAATCCCAGCCGTACCTCTTCAATTCGACCAGTTGCTTTTGCGCAAAATCCGATAACTGGATGTCCGCTCCACCATAAACTTTTTGAACGATGGTGCGAAGTTTCTCTTCGATTGAATCGTCTTCTTTGTAAAGATGATGGAAATCCGTCGGACGCTGCAACTCCTCTTTGACCAGCTTGGCCAAGACAATGCCACCCTGTCCGCCTTTTGCCCAGACTTCCGTCATGGCAATCGCAACACCTTCTGTTTCCGCCCACTCCAGCACTGTTGCCAACTCCGCTTCACTGTCTCCGGAAAAGCGGTTCAGCGCCACAACCGGCTCGATGCCGAATTGACGGATCGTATCCACATGTTTCGCTAAATTGACCATTCCACGTTTTACAGCATCTGCGTTTTCTTCCGCCAATAGACTTTTGGCCACGCCACCATGCATTTTAAGTGCACGCACAGTCGCCACAATGACAACCGCATCCGGATGGAAGCCGCCTTTTCTCGACTTGATATGCATGAATTTTTCAGCGCCCAAATCCGCTCCGAATCCTGCTTCCGTCACCACAATATCTGCAACTCTTCTTGCTGTGTTCGTCGCAATCAGCGAGTTGCAGCCATGGGCGATGTTCGCAAAGGGACCACCATGGATAATAGCCGGTGTTCCTTCAATTGTCTGGACCAAGTTCGGTTTGAAAGCTTCTTTCAACAATAAAGTCAAAGCCCCTTCCACGCCAAGATCTCTTACGGTGATCGGCTCTCTGTCGTAGGTGTAGCCGATCACCATCTGTGCCAGACGCTCTTTCAAGTCGGCCAAGGAAGTTGCCAAACAAAGAACTGCCATTATTTCCGAAGCGACTGTAATGTCAAAACCATCTTCCCGCGGCACGCCTTGGCCGGGACCTCCAAGTCCGATGGTCACATGGCGCAGCGCTCGGTCATTGATATCGAGCGCACGTTTCCATGTAATGCGGCGCGGATCGATATTCAACAGATTGCCTTGATGGAGATGATTATCAATCAAGGCCGCCAACGCGTTATTCGCTGAAGTGATGGCATGGATGTCTCCCGTGAAATGCAGATTAATATCTTCCATCGGCAGGACCTGTGCAAAGCCACCGCCAGTAGCTCCGCCTTTCACACCCATGACCGGACCTAAAGACGGTTCACGCAGCGCTACTGCCACCGATTCATCCAATTGCTTGAAAGCATCCGCCAACCCTACAGTTACAGTAGACTTCCCTTCTCCAGCAGGCGTCGGGCTGATTGCTGTCACCAGTACCACTTGCCCTAATTTTTGAACAGGCGCCAATCGGTCTACATTGATTTTCGCTTTATAGTTTCCGTATAATTCCAATGCTTCTTTTGAGATGCCTGCCTGTTCTGCTATGTCCAGGATCGGGTGGATCGTCGCTTCGCTTGCAATCGATAAATCTGTAAACGCCATGAAGTAATCCCAACTTTCAATTTTTTTATTTAGTATAACCTGTTTTGCGCTAAAACAAAAAAATAACCGTTTCTCCAAATTTCTGAGAAGCGGTTACTCTATCTACAAAGACTGAAAGAAAGTTTCTAACTGCTGGGTTTCCGCCTTCTATAAAATGCTGAAAATCAACAGCAATTTGGATTCATGCACCGTTAAAAATTCAGAAACGCACATCACCGATGATCATCAGTTCCGGGAAGTCTTCTTCCACAGTTGCCAATAAATCGTTTTCCTCCAAGTGATCATAAAGCTCTTCTTCATCAACTTTTCGGACTGGCTCTAATTCCTCCGTCAACTCATGAAATTTGAGGATGTATTTTTTCTCGCCATTCTTAGTCAGCACATAGACATCCAGCGGTTTGTATCTTTTCACATCTTTCAATTGCTGGTGCTCAAGAATCGATGCGGCATCCAGTTTGTTGAAATGAGTATAGAGAAAGGCTTCCGAGCGTCCTTCCTCTGCTGAAATAAAGCTCATCTTAGCTTGGTGCCGCGTGATGAAGCGTTCGGATAGAGACTGATGAAACGTGATAGTTTCCCATTCCACGTCGTTGCTGTATTTCTCGATAAAACGTTCGGATAGAACCTGATGGCGTGTCACCAAGGTCCAGTCCACCTGGCGGGCATGGCGATGGATCAACGGCATCGGCAAGTACTGGCAGCGGCACAGCTCTGCCCAAGCTAATTTATCCTGATGCTTTTCGATGAACGCGGGCGACAGCCCTTTCGAGTTGGCCAACTGCTGCTTCATCGAGACAAGCTTCCAGTATTCCACCGCATCGAATGGTCTGCTTTCTTTTTCAAACGTCTTTTGCTGTTTTTTGCTCAGCTCTTCTTTAGCGATAGGGTGCCATTTCTTTTTATCTGCAAATTTTTCGATAAAGCCTTCAGAAAGCTTTTGCGCTTTAATGATTTCATCCCAGTACAAGCGGCTTCTGTACTTTCGGATAAAGCCTTCCGATAATTCCTGATGTCCGGAAATCTGTTTCCAATTTACTTGATCGAGATTTTCTTTGATGAATTGCTCCGATAACCGCTCTTCCTGGCAAATCTGGTTCCAGGGAACTGAACGCTTGTCCGTCAGATTTTTCTCTTCCATCAATTCGGTTAAGGAATTGAACATATAAACCACTCTCTCTTTGCTCTTTAATAATGTCTATAGTAACATGCCTCCCCGTGAAAAACCCGCACCCCGGTCGAAACCGAAATGCGGGAAATCATTGTAACTGTTATTGCTTCTCCTGGCCTTCTCTATCTTCAGTATCGTCCTCAATATTCGGGATCCGTCCGCTGTCTGTCATCTCCATGTCTTTTTCCTGTTCCCGCATTTCCTTTTCCAGCTGCTTTTGCTTCAATTCCTCTAAATTTTTATCTCGTGCCATCGTAATCCCTCCTTAATGTCTTCTATTAATTTTCTTATTCCCGGATGGCAAATGTTAAAACTGAAAACCATCCCTCTTCAAAAATTTCATCCTCTTGCTTTTCTTTCTGCAACATTTTATTTTATAGTTGGTTAAAAGGAATACGCAGCGTGCATAAATTCCAAGATCTTTTATTGCCATTCAGCTTAGCGGAAAGGGTGAATAACATGACTGGCACACAACCCATTATTTATTGGTCGATCACCGAACATGGCCATTGGAAGCTATACATCGCGAAAACAGAAAAGGGCTTATGTTACATCGGCTCACCCGGTAAAAGCTTCGAAGAGTTTACGGCCTATCTTCAAAAGCGTTTCCCTTCAGCTTCATTAGAGAAGAATGATCGCTTGTTGGAAGGATATAAACAGGAATTGACTGCATATTTGGAAGGGTCACAGCAGACCTTTTCTTTGCCTGTCGATGTCCAAGGGACTCCTTTTCAGCAACAGACCTGGCGGGCACTAAAAGAGATTCCATACGGACAGACCTTTTCCTATTCCAACATCGCTGAACACATTGGCAGGCCATCAGCCGTCCGTGCAGTAGCCACAGCAATCGGTGCTAATCCGTTGCTCATCACCGTTCCATGCCACCGTGTCATCGGCAAGAACGGCACCATGACCGGCTACAGAGGCGGACTTGACTTCAAACGGTTTTTGCTTGACCTGGAAACCCAAAACCTTAAAGAAGAGTAATGAAAACCCCCACTTCAGCAGCTGAAGTGGGGGTACGTTTTCAATTGGATGCGCCGGAAGAATGAATGCCATACAAGATGAAATCCGTGTACATGGCGGAAAGCTCTTTCACCGATAAGCTGCCTTCCGGATTAAACCATTGGTAGCTCCAATTCGTGATGCCTAAAATGGCAAATGTAATTATTTTTGGCTGCAGCTCTTTTCTAAATTCATTCGCTTCAATGCCTTCTGCCAGCAAGGTTTCGATATTATCCCGAAAAGCTGCCCGTTTCCCCCTGATTATTGCTGCATTTTCTTCTTTTAAATGACGAATTTCCCGAAAATACACCCGGCCAACTGCTCCCTGTTTTTCGATATCGCCAATGATCAATTCGACCACTGCCATCAATTTATCTTTATGGCTTTTTTTCGTGTCCAGGATGGTATTCTGCCTTCTTAACAGATCGTCGATATAATGGGAATGGATATCCATTAAAAGCGCTTCCTTGCTCTTGAAATGGTAATAAAAAGAGCCTTTTGTTACGCCGATGGTATCGACAATATCTTGTATGGAAGTGGCACTGAATCCTTTCTCTACAAAAAGATTGATGCTTTGTTTGATTAATTCGCTTTTCATGCAGCCCACTGCCTTTCTTAGTCTTAAAAGCCTTGTCGTATTATAACATTTCTTTTGCCTCCATTCATAAATATAAAGCAAAGGGGAGTACAGGCTGTACTCCCCCACATTCGGTGTTATTCACCAACCACTACCAGTTCGCCATCCTCGATATAAGAAACACGAAGCATCGAGCCAAAGCCCCCGTCTTCTCCCACTTCAGGAATCACATAAACTTGCTTGTCCTCCGGGAGATTCTTGGCGCCCTCGTCCATCGTCGCCATAATGGCCTTTGTATCGTCCACTGATCCGGCTGCTTTCATCGCTTCCGCTAATACATACAAAGAAACGTAATGGAACGCAGACTCCGCACTTGGGTCCCGATCGTTATTTTCTTTGTATTTTTCAACGTATTCAGCAGTACCAGGGAATTCTGAATTGACCAGTGGTGTTGTCGAGATCGCTCCTTCAAGCAAACTATAATCGCCGCCGAGCACCGCAGCCATTTCATCCAGTTTCGCTTGGTCCATAATCAAGAAACCGCCTTCAAACCCAAGGTCGCGTGCCTGCTTTGCTACAAGTGCAGTAGGTTCAGATGGGCCGCCGATAAACATGACATCCGGATTCTGCTCTAAAGCATTCGCAACAATAGTTTGGAAATCCGTGTCTTTGCTGAAATCGATGGATTCATTAAAGACCACTTCTCCGCCTTTTTCTTCCCATACCGGTTGCAGCATTTCAGACCAATCTTTTCCGTATTGGCTCGCAGTTGGAAGAAATGCGATTTTTTCGCCGAAACGTTCCATCTCATATTCAGTAAAAGGTTCTAAATACTGATCATAACGTGGGGGGATGCGGACATTCAAAGAGTTTCCTTGGGCTGTCACTCCTGGCTCGCTCGTGTATCCCATAATCACAAAGTCTTCCATTTCATTAAATACTTGCATGGCATAAATCCCGCCGCTATGGGGACTGTAGATGAACTTTGCATCTTCTTCCTGAACCAGACGTTTGGCGTTGGCCGCAGTCTCGTTCGGCAAGTACTTATCATCCAAAGTGGAAACAGCAAACGTATAATTCTGTCCGTCCACTTCGATTCCGCCTTCTTCGTTGATATCCTCAACAGCCATTTCCAATCCTTTTAAAGTTTCTTCCCCGTATGTTGCAGCGGGGCCACTCAAAGGTCCGCTATAGCCGATGGTGATCTCTCCACCTGAACCGCTCGAGCCGCTCTCCGCTTCCGGTGAAGCATCGTCATTCCCACAAGCTGAAACAATGAAAATCAATAGCAGCAACAATCCGCCAAACAGAATTTTTTTTAATGAGTGCATAAAGTTATCTCCCCTTTTATCTTGATTTTTTATATCAGCAACCCGAGCAGCGGTGTCTCACCTCCTTAAATGCCTATTCTCATCCGTTAAGCTCCGATATAAGCTTTCCGAATCGCATCATTATTGAACAATTCTGCACTGCTGCCTTTCAAAACAACCGTGCCATTTTCGATCACATAGCCGCGGTCAGCAATCTTCAAAGCGGCATTGGCATTTTGTTCTGCGAGCAGCACGGTTGTTCCACTCCTGTTGATTTTTTGGATGATGGAAAACATCTGCTCCACGATTAACGGCGCGAGCCCAATGGAGGGTTCGTCCAGCATGATCAACTTCGGTTTGGACATCAATGCCCGGCCGATCGCAAGCATCTGTTGCTGCCCTCCACTTAAAGAGCCTGCTGAATCATCTTTCTTATCCCTTAAAATTGGAAACAGTTCATAAACTTCTTCCAACGAACTCTTCAATTGTGCTTTTTTGCCGCGATGGACGTAGCCGCCCATCATCAAATTTTGCTGGACTGTCATATCCGGGAACAGCTTTTTTCCTTCCGGGCATTGGACAACGCCGACTTTCACCATTCGGTCAGGCGAATTGCCTTTGACACTCCCTCCTAAAAATTGAATATCGCCTACTGCAGGTTTATTCAGTCCACTAATGGCATTAAAAATCGTACTCTTTCCGGCGCCATTGGCTCCGAGCAACACCACCAATTCACCTTCCTGCACTTCGATGTTGATATTGCTGAGTGCCTGGAATGCTCCGAACCTTACTGTTACGTCAGTTAACTTCAGCAATCGCTTCGCCCCCCAAATAAGCTTCGATGACCACAGGATTATTCTTTATTTCATCAGGCGTACCTTCCGCAATCTTTGCGCCTTGATTCAAGACCATGATTTTATCAGCCATCCCCATGATCATCTGCATCTTGTGTTCGATTGTACAAACCGTAATTCCGCTGGCTGCTATTTTCTTCATCAGCTGCGCCAGCCCGTCTGTTTCTTCCGGATTGATGCCGGCAGCCGGTTCATCGAGGAACATCACTTTCGGACCCGTCGCAAGTGCTAAAGCAATCGCCACCCTTTTTTTCGCTTCTTGGGTGATGGTCGATACCGGCGTATCCGCTAAATGTGCCATTCCGACAAATTCCAAAGACGCCATCGCTATTTCATATGCCTTGTCTTCCTCTTGTTTTTCCCGGCGCGTCCGGAATATCGCATCGAACAAATTCGATTTTGTCCGCAACCGATGCCCCACGATGACATTGTCAATGACAGTCGATTGTTCAAATAAATGTGTGGTCTGAAACGTTCTGGCGATTCCAAGATGAGCACCTTTGTGCACGGGTATTTTCGTAATGTCTTTTCCTTCAAACAAGATACTGCCCGATGTCGGCTTATGAAAACCGTTGATCAAATTAAAGAAAGTGGATTTCCCCGCTCCGTTTGGACCGATGATCGCGGTGATCTTGCCCTCCTCTATTTCAAAATCCACACTGTCGACAGCAGTCAGGCCTCCAAATTTTTTAGTGATTCCTTTCACTTCAATAAACGCCACATTGAACCCCCCTCTATTTTTTTGTAGATTTCGCCGGAACTGGATTGAAATATTTATTGTCCTTCGGTACTTTCTTCTGTTGGAGCTTCGCTTTAATCCGGTAAAAACCGCCGACAATTCCCGTTGGAAAGAAAATGACCATGATGACCAGAATCGGACCAAAGATCAATAGATGGTATTCCTGATAACTTCTCAGGAATTGTTCCAACCAGACAAAAAGCATGGTTCCGACGAGAGGGCCGGAAAGTGTTCCGATCCCTCCGACAATCAAATACATCAAAAAGTTGAAGACCATATTCGTACTTGCAACATCCGGGCCGATAAACCGTGTGAGAGAAGCGTATAAAGCACCTGCCAATCCGGCATAAGCTACTGAGATCACGAACGAAATCAACTTGTTCACTTTTGTATTGATGCCGAGTGTCTGTGCCAGTTCCTCGCTGTTGCGGATTGCAATATACGTTCTGCCTGTCAGGGAGTGGACAATGCGAACCGCGATGAAAATGGACAATAAGAGGAAAAACAGAACCAGATAATACATGGCAGTGGCCGACTCGAAGTTCAAGGGCCCGATTGGATCGGGGATCGGAATGCCGATCAACCCACGGATCCCGCCCGTCAAGCCGTCCCATTTATCGATCAGCAGGTAAATCAGGTAGCCGACGATCAAGGTATAGATAGCGAAAAAATGTTCCTTTGTCCGAAGCGCAATAGCGCCCAGCAACAAGCCTGCCGCACTAGTGATCAAAACCGCCAACAGGAGCGCCAGCCAGAAGTTCATTTCCGTTCGTGTCGTCAAAATCCCCAGTGAATAGGCGCCGATGGCAAAAAATCCAGCATGCGCCAGAGACAGCTGACCCGTAAAACCGGCAATGATATTCATCCCATAGACACTGATCGTGAAAATGAAACCGATGGTCATGACATGCAGCACATAGCGGTTATCTGCATAAATCAGTGGAAATACCAAAGCAAAGACAACCAATAAAGCGATAAGGGTACGGTGATTAAAAATTTTATCCACTTAATAGACCCCCTTTGCGAACAAGCCTTTAGGACGGACGGTCATGATGATGATCAATAATAAAAACGCAATCATGTCTTTGTAATCGTTCGAAATATAAGTTGCACCCATACTTTCAGTCAATCCGAGGACAAGCCCTGCAATGATGGCTCCAGGAATGCTGCCCATCCCTCCAATAATGACAACCACAAAAGCTTTTAAGATGACCAAATGGCCCATTGCCGGGAATACCAGGTTAATAGGAGAAGCGAGAGAAGCAGCAATTGCAGCCAAGGCCCCTGAAATCGCGAATGTCATCATGGCCACTTTATTGGCATTGATGCCGACAAGAAAGGCCCCTTCCCGATTTTGCGCCATCGCCAGAATCGAGGCGCCCATCATGGTTTTTTTCAAAAACAAGGTCAGTAGGAAGACGACAGCCACTGTAACGGCAATCACCAGAATCCGTTGGCTGGTCATCGACACGCCCGCCACAGAAATATTGTTGTCGAACGGCGTCAGCATGCGCAGGTATTCAGTGCCCCACACAAGCTGGACCAGGGCTTCAAAAAACAGCACCAATCCGATGGCGGCGATTTTGTCGTGAATTGGCGGTGAATTTCGGAGCGGATGAAACACCAATCGCTCCATCAGAACCGCCAATACCGCTACAACAACGATCGAGGCGATGATGGCAATAAAATAATGGACGCCCGTGGCTGACATCACCATCAACGTAACGTAGCCACCCACTAAATACAGCGCACCATGCGCGAAGTTCGGGATATGCAAAATGCCGAAAACCAGCGTTAAACCAATAGCGACAAGCGTGTAAACGCTTCCAAGAGTGAGCCCGTTAAAAACCTGCTGCAAAAATAAGTCCATCTTTCTCCCTCCTCTTCCCTATACTTTGGCCAGAATCAGCCGCTAAGAATATTCTTTGCTCAAACGACCCGCGATAATATTTTTCTGGATTTCAGAAGTTCCTTCGTAAATTCGGGTGATTCTTGCATCACGGTAGTAACGTTCGATCGGATAATCGGCGATATAGCCGATGCCTCCGTGGACCTGCAGCGCTTTGTCGGCCACGCGGTTATACACTTCAGAACCGAATAATTTCACCATCGCTGCTTCTTTGATCACTTGCTGCCCCTGGTCGACCATCCATGCCACGCGATACATAAACGACCGCAGCACTTCCACATCCACCGCCATTTCAGAAAGCATATGAGCCACAGCCTGATGCTCAATGATCGGCTTGCCGAATTGCACACGCTCTTTAGCGAATCTGACGGATAAGTCGAGCAAATGCTGGGAAGACCCTAAATTTCTGGCAGCAAGCCCCGCTCGGCCATTCGCCAGTATTTTCAAAGCATTGACGTAACCTTGTCCTTCGCTGCCCAAGACGTTTTCAATGGGCACTTCACAATCTTCCATAATGACTTCCGCAGAATGGGAACCGTGAAGGCCCATCTTTTTCTCAACTGCCCCTACATAGAAACCCGGAAAATTTTTTTCAACAATGAATGAGGTGATCCCTTTCGCACCTTTTTCAGGTTCGGTTACTGCCATCACTGTAAAGACATCCGCTTTTGTGGCGTTGGTAATATAATGCTTGAGGCCGTTCAATATATACTTATCGCCCTTTTTAACGGCAGTCGTTTTCAAATTCGTTGCATGCGATCCGGCTTGTGGCTCGGTCAATGCAAAAGCGCCGAGCCGTTCTCCCGAAGCCATGTCCGGTAAATACTTTCTCTTTTGCTGCTCATTGCCCATTTCAACAATTCCGACAGTCCCTATTCCTGTATGACCTCCGATTAAAGTCGTGTAGCCATTGTGTGTTGCACCGATTTCTTCATAAAGTGCACATTTCCCGACCATATCGATGCCTAGTCCTCCGTATTCTTCCGGAATGCTCAAACCAAATAATCCCATTTCTTTTGATAGTTGGATGATCCGCTCTGGAATTTCATCGTCTTCCTCAATTTGCATCGCCACTTTTTCCACTTCATTTTGGATAAAGAGACGAATATTTCGCTTGAGAAATTGAATATCTTCACTTAAGTTGAAATCCATTTCCATCCCTCTTTTCTTTCACGCTGTGCAACAGCCCTAAACTTTCACCAAAAAACTTTCGAGCATCTCACGGAGCACTGGCGGAATCTTTTCGGTCTGCTGTTTCTGGTAATCAAAGCAGACAATCGCCGCCCGTCCTGAAGCAATCCGTCCACCGATTTCGTTGTTGGAGATTTCGTGGACCAGTTCAAAGCTCTTAGAACCGATCCGCTCCACTTTTGTCGCAATCGCCAAAGTTTGCCCTGCATACGCCTGCACCAAAAAATCACAGCTTGTGGAAGCGACGATAAAGTCGATATTGCCTCTTTTTTCATTGCCGGTAAAACCGATGGCCTGGAAAAACTTCGAACGCGCCTCTTCCAAATAGATGAAATAACTGATGTTGCTGACATGGCCACCGGCGTCGGTTTCGCAGAATCTGACGTAAACATTAATATCGGGTATCTTCTCCAACGTTCTTACCCCTCCCGTTCAATAATCGTCGCAATGCCTTGTCCGCCGCCGATGCAAGCTGTAATGAGAGCATATCTTCCACCAGAACGCTGTAATTCATAAACCGCTTTGGTCAGCAGAATGGCCCCAGTCGCCCCAAGTGGATGGCCGAGTGCAATCGCCCCTCCGTTTACATTCACCTTATCCATATCCATCTTCAATTCTTTATCGCAGGCAAGCACTTGAGATGCAAAAGCTTCATTGATTTCGATGATATCGATATCAGCTAAAGTCAGCTCCGCTTTCTTCAAAGCTTTTTGTGTTGCCGGAACCGGTCCAATGCCCATAATATTCGGATCAACACCCGCCACAGCCTGAGCCCGTATAACTCCTAAAACATTCAAACCCAGCTCTTCCGCTTTTTCTCTGGACATGATGACTGCAGCTGAAGCGGCGTCATTCAAACCTGAACTGCTTCCGGCCGTCACTGTTCCGTTTTCAAGAAAAGCTGGAGGCAATTTTGCCAGTGCTTGCAGGGTTGTTTGGGGACGCGGATGCTCATCTTCTTTAAATTCAATGGGCTCCCCTTTGCGAACCGGGATTTGAATGGGCACGATCTGCTCATCAAAACGCCCTTCTTCCATTGCTTGTGCAGCGCGTTTTTGGCTCTCCAATGCAAACCGGTCCTGTTCTTCACGGCTGATGCCGTATTGTTCCGCCAAATTTTCAGCTGTTATGCCCATGGGTGGGTCTCCTATTTCTTTTGGCGATAATTGGGATTTCCGGAATTTTGGCGGTGCCGGGCTATACGCTTTTTCAGGCTTCTCCATTAAATAAGGGGCGCGGCTCATGCTTTCAAGCCCTCCAGCTACAAAGATATCCCCGTCTCCTGCCCAGATGGCTTGCGCTGCAAGATTAATCGCGTTGATGCCGGAGCCGCATTGGCGGTCAATCGTCAATCCAGGCAGCTCTATTCCAAGCCCCGTCTCCAATGCCGCCAATCTGGCAATGTTCCCTCCTCCACTCAGGACATTGCCCATAATGATGTCATCTATAACAGCCGCATCGATGCCCGCACGCGCTATTGCCGCTTTGATCACTTCCGCTCCGAAAACATGAGCGGGGACCGACGCTAAAGCACCGCCTTGCCGCCCGATTGCTGTTCTTACTGCCGATACGATCACTGCATCCCTTTCCATGGATATTCGCCTCCCTTTCATAAAAAAGCCGCTAATTACAACAAGAAAACAAGATCACCTTTCAGCACATCTTTATCGCTTTGATTGACGGCTTGAACCTGGAATATAACCTGCCTCTGTTTCTTTTCAACAACGGTCGCTTTTAACGTAATGACGTCTTCCAGAAAAACCATGCCTTTAAAACGAATGGCATAATCCTGAATAAACCCTTCTTCCAGGTAAGGGGTGAAAATTTTCGCCAGATTCCCCATCGTCCACATGCCATGGGCGATTATCCCGGGTAATCCTGCTCCTTCAGCTTCAGCATCAATGGTGTGGATTGGGTTAAAGTCACCAGAAGCGCCTGCATATTTGATCAAATCCAGACGCGTCACAGGTGCCAATTGAATTGGCGGTAAGCTATCGCCTTCCTGAAAATCCGTTATCCGGTTCATACCGTCATCCCCTTTCTAGCGGCTTCGTTGATGATGACGATGCGTTCTTCTGTAAACAACAATTCACCATCTGCACTTTCCCCTTTTTTTATGACGACCAAAAATCCCATTTCTCCAAAGTTGCCGCTTTTCTCGTAATAATCTTTCACTTCCATCCAGCAATAGACATCTTCGCCGATAAACAGCGGCCGTTCGTAATGGTAAATCTGTTCCCCGTGGATCAAGCCTTTCGACGGGAGATCTAATCCATCGATTTTTCCGGCATCAAAAGTCACCGGAAACGTAGGAGGTGCAATGTTTCGTTTGTACCGCGAAGCAGCACCTGCCTGTTCATCGATATAAATAGGTGCCGGGTCGCCGATCGCCTCAGCGAATTTCCGGACTGCCCCTCTTTCAATCGTATTCTTCACTTTTTCCGAACGTTTCCCAATGCTTTCTTTCAGCATACGTGCACCTCCGTCTTTAGTTTTTCGGTCCGCCAGCTACATATAAGACTTGTCCGCTGACAAACGAGGAACGTTCATCTGCAAAAAAGGCGACCGCATTTGCGATATCTTCCGGTTTTCCGCTTCGGCCGACCGGGATAGCGGAAACACTTGCTTTGATCAATTCTTCAAAAGGGACACCGATGCGTTCAGCAGTCGCTTTCGTCATATCCGTCTCGATAAAACCGGGCGCCACGGCATTCGCTGTGATTCCATATTTTCCAAGTTCGATTGCCAAGGTTTTCGTAAATCCTTGGAGCCCGGCTTTTGCTGTCGCATAATTGGCTTGTCCACGATTGCCAAGTGCGGAAGTTGAGGAAATATTGATGATCCGGCCATATTTGTTTTGGGTCATGTACTGCTGCGCAGCACGTGTCGCATAAAATGCCCCTTTTAAATGGACGTCTGTAACCGTCAGCCAGTCCTCATCGGTCATTTTAAACAGCATATTATCCCGAATGACCCCTGCATTATTAACGAGTACATCAATCGAGCCGAATTTCTCGAATACTTCTTTCATCGCTTGCTCTATTTGTTCTTTGTCGGTGACACTGGCGTTTTTCGTGTAGATGGAATAGCCCTGCCCGTTCATTTCTTCCTGTACTGTCTGAAGCGCCTCTTCGTTGACGTCGATGATTGCTACATTTGCCCCTTCACTTGCAAACCGTTGCGCAATCTGACGGCCGATCCCCCGGCTGCCGCCTGTAACAAACGCTGTTTTTCCTTCAAATGAATTCCCCATTGAGATGCCTCCCTTTTCTCCCATTCGATTAAACCGATTGCCCCACTTTTATGTGGCCTTTCAATAAATTCCTTGAGATGATCATGCGTTGGATTTCATCTGTTCCATCATAAATTCTCCATAATCTCGCTTCACGGTACCAACGTTCAATCGGCAATTCCCTTGTATAGCCCATACCTCCATGAATTTGAAGAACCCGGTCCACAACCCGGTTGCCCATATTCGCCCCATAGAGTTTCGCCATGGACGCAAGATGGCGATTATCTTCCCCTTGGTCCAATGTGAAGGCCGCATTCAACACTAGCCATTTCGCCGCTTCAATTTCCACTGCTGAATCAGCAATCGGCCATTGGATCGCTTGGCGTTCCGCAATCGGCTTGCCGAAGGTTTTGCGGTCTTTTGAATAATCGATGGCCATCTGCAGCAATCGTTCACTCATCCCGACAGCCCGTGCTCCAACCACCCAACGTGCAAAGCCGATCCATTCCAGCCCCAAATTATAGCCGCCGTTGATTTCGCCCAAAATATTCTCTTCCGGCACACGAACGTTGTCGAAAACCAGTCCGGCGGGGCCCCATTCGCCCATCGTATCGATGTATTCGGATTTCCAGCCCATCTCCCGGTCGACGATAAAACAGGTGACACCGGAACGGCCCGTTTGTTGATGCAATTCTTTGTCTGTGATGGCGATCACCATAACAAAGTCAGCTTCATTGCCTCCTGTGATAAAGGTTTTTTCGCCATTCAAGACCCATTCATTGCCGTCTTTGACAGCTGTCATCTTCAAATTTTGAGTATCGGATCCCGCTTCCGGTTCGGTCATTGCAAAACAGGATTTCTTTTCCCCATTGATCGTTGGGATCAAGTATTTCTTTTTTTGTTCCTCATTGCCGTAATAAAGGATGTTATCGGCAGATCCTCCGAATGTAAAAGGCACGAAAGTTTTCGATACTTCCATCAAAACGATGGCCAGCATCATTTGCCCAAGATTCGATCCCCCGTATTCTTCGGGAGTGTTGATGCCCCAAAAGCCAAAATCCTTTGCTTTTTTCTGCAATTCCTTCATTTTTCCGGGGTCCAGGCTCGGACGCCCTTCCCTTTCATTTTTCAGCACTTCATTTTCCAGCGGAATCAATTCTTTTTCCACAAACCGGCGTATCGTTTTTTGGACCATCGCTTGTTCTTCTGATAAACGTAAATGCATGCTAATCTCCCCGTTTCCTTGTTTGTTTATAAATTGGCATATTGTTTTAGCAAAACACGTTTCAGTATTTTCCCGACAGCTGTTTTTGGCAGTTCTTCCGCAAAAATGATGGCTTCCGGCACTTTATAAGCAGATAGCTGGGTTCGGCAATACGCGATCAATTCTTCTTCCGTGGCTTGTTCACCCAAGACCACAACCGCTCGGACCGTTTCTCCACGGTACTCATCCGGAACCCCGAACACCGCTGCTTCGCGGATAGCCGGATGATGATAGAGGACATTTTCCACTTCGATCGGATAGACATTAAAACCACTTGCCAGGATCATCTCTTTTTTCCGGCCAACAATGTAAAAGAACCCATCTTCGTCCATTTTCGCGAGATCTCCGGTATACAGCCAGTTATCACGGATTGCGGATGCCGTTTCTTCCGGCCTGTTCCAATAACCTTTCATCACTTGCGGGCCTCGGACAACCAACTCGCCTATCGCACCGACAGGCAAGGTCTCTTCCCCAGTCGCGATATCGACAATCCGCGAATCCGTATTGGGTAAGGGAATCCCGATGCTGCCCTTTTTCTGCAAACCTTGAACCGGATTGCGGTGTGTTACTGGGGATGCTTCGGATAATCCATAACCTTCCGCGACGGTTGTTCCGCTGATTGCATTGAAGCGATCAAGCACTTCCAACGGCAAAGGAGCTGACCCGCTGCTGCAGGATACCAAACAACTCAAGTCGAATTTTCTTGAGCGATGATAGTCCAGCAGAGCAATATACATGGTAGGCACTCCTGGAAACGCAGTGGGTTTTTCTTTTTCGATCAGCTCCACTACTTGGCCAACATCGAATTTGGGGACCAGAATCATACTGCCTCCGTTATAAAAAGTGACACTCATTCCGCTGGTCATCCCGTAAACATGGAATAGAGGCGAGATGGTCAGCACTTTCTCTTCTCCTTTTCTAGTCCTGATTTCCGAAGTTGCGGCACTTTGCAAAGTATTGGCGACAATATTCCGATGCGTCAGCATGGCGCCTTTTGGAAGCCCGGTTGTCCCTCCTGTATATTGGATAACCGCTACATCCTCTTTTGGTTCTATCGAGATGCGGGGCCTATTGCCGGTTGGACCACCTTTTTCAAGGTCGCCATCGAGAGCCAGAGCCACTACATGCTGGACCGAAGTCTTATCTTTGATGCTATCGAACGAAGGCATTAAGCGATCCAGTATGAGTAAAGCTTTTGTTTCCGAGTCATTGAGGATGTGGAGAAGTTCTGCCGGCTGAAACATCGGATTCAACTGGACGATTGTTGCGCCACAGGAAAGTGCGGCATAGAAACTGATGGGATATTGCGGACAGTTCGGCAGCATGATGGCCACTCGATCATTTTTCCGGATGCCCATTCCGTAAAGTTCTTCCGCAAAATTTCCGATGGCCTCATCCAGTTTCTTATAGCTATAAGTCTTTTCGAAAAAGCTGACCGCTGTATGGTCTGGATATTTTTCTGTTGACTGCTTGAACAATTCCACTAGCGATATATCCGGTATTTCAATGCTTTTTGGATTTCCTTCTGCTACATGCTTTAACCAAGGTCTATCCATACTTTTCCTCCTTCAGCCTTCTATACTGTTTCAAGGTTCATCAAAACTCTTTATAAAGAACTTCCGCCATCCACCGCAATTACTTGGCCTGTTATGTAATCACTTGCAGCACCCGCCAGGAAAAGCGCTGCTCCCTGAAGCGATCTCGGATCCCCTAATTTTTTCATCGGGTTTTTATTGACGAGCGTCTCCGTATGCTTTTCGATGACATGCTGCGTCATCTTCGTTTCAAAAAATCCAGGTGCGATAGCATTGACGTACAATCCATGCCCTGCCCATTTACGTGCTAAATCTTTAGTGAAATGATGGACAGCCGCTTTGCTGGTGCTGTAACCGATGGCATTCAGCACTTCCGGAGGTTCCGCTCTCAATCCGGCGACCGAACCGATATTGATGATTTTTCCATAGCCATTGCGGATCATATGCACGCCTACTTCCTTGGACATGAGGAAAGTACCCGTAACATTGACATTCATCACTTTTTCCCAGGCATCCAGCGGCATTCTTTCCGTCTCTTCTCCCCAGGTTGCCCCACTGTTATTGACCAGGATGTCGATGCTGCCAAAATCGGACAGTACCGACTGAACCACTGTTTTTACCTGCTCCTCGTCACCCACATGGCATTCATAAGCACGGGCTTTAATGCCAAAGCGGCTTTCCAATTGATCGGCCGTCTCTTGGCAATTTTTCACTTTGCGGGAGCAGACCGCTATATTCGCGCCGTATTCTGCAAAGACTTCTGCTATATTCCGGCCAAGGCCACTTCCACCTCCAGTGATCAAAGCTGTTTTGCCCGTCAAGTCAAATAAAGAATCCATCATTACCTCGCCCCTTATACATACTGAACGGTCGGTACTTAATACTGAACGGACGGTATGTTAATATTTTTAAAAAACCTTTTACGACAGGAGACATAAAAGGAATGTAAGCGCTTTAGTTTTCTTAAAATTCAGTATACATGAACAAGTAGATTTTGTTAACAGTATTTTTCGATTTCTGTATCTAAAAAAAATCCATTACACACCTCAAGGCGACAGTAATGGATTGCTGCTGATTATTTTTTCTTTTTGACAATCGCTACGGTGCATCGTGAAATGCAAATAAGCTTTTCCTCTTCATCTACAATCTTGATGTCCCAGACCATCGTTGTTCTTCCTTTATGTAAGGGTGTGCCGGTAGCCTTCACTAGGCCATCCTGTTTGCCGCGAAGGTGATTGGCGTTGATTTCTAAGCCGACGGCAATTTCGTTCTCCTGGTCGATTAAATGCCAGGTTCCCACACTGGCGACCGATTCAGCTAATACGACGGAAGCTCCTCCGTGGAGCTGTCCAAAAGGCTGGTGGGTTGCTGCATGAACGGGCATGGTCGCTACTACTTTATCCGGGGTGATTTCAACGTATTCAATTCCTAGAACACCTACAATCGTTTCTTCCACCGGTTTCATTTGCATCATGGCACTCTCCTTTTCCATTTTAAAACCCCTCAGCCTTTGCTTGTATTCGGCTGAGGAGCCATATCCCATTTCTTATACATTACTTTTTGCATAGAGTTCACGCAAGAGGAATTTTTGGATCTTCCCGCTGGCATTGCGCGGCAGCTCATCAACAAAGCAATAGGTTCTGGGTCGTTTAAAGCGGGCAAGCTTATCATTATTGAGACAGAATTCTTCTAGGTGTTGTTCGGTCAGCCCTGCATCCTTAACGACAACAAACGCCATTACCGCTTCGCCCCATTTTTCATCAGGAATTCCAAGCACCGCCACATCCTGAATGAGCTCATGCTCATGCAGCACGTCTTCCACTTCTCGTGGATAGATATTCTCACCGCCGCTGATGATCATATCGTCCACCCGATCGGCCACGAACAGATAGCCGTCTTCATCCAAATACCCTAAATCACTTGTATGATACCAGCCTTTATATAAAACACGAGAAGTGGCTTGTGGGCGGTGGAAGTATCCGGCCATCATGCTCGGCCCACGAACGATGATTTCACCGACTTCAAATGCCTCTAATCTTTCGTCCGGCTCTGATGGACCTTTTTCATTTGGCCGAACGATTCGAATTTCATGGTTAAAGGCGGGTTTGCCGGCAGACCCCGCTTTGGTCAGCTGCTCATCTTCAGCCAGAAATGTAATCGCCGGACCCATTTCCGTCTGGCCGTATGCCTGAATCAAATCGATTCCCAATACTTCCTTTACACGTTTGACCAGCACAGGTGCCATTGGAGCCGCTCCATATAATCCCCGCTGCAAAGTTTTGACTTTCGCATCCGCTCCGTCCAATTCAGTCATCATGCTCCACATGGTTGGTACCGCGAACATGACGGTAACTTTTTCTTTTTCGACTGTGTCCAGAGCTTCTTGAGGATTGAATTGGTGCATGATCACACTGGAAGCTCCAGCCTGGACACGCGGAATGATGCAGCAATGCAGTTCTGCGCAATGAAACATCGGCGCAATAACCAGACCTACATCATTTTTCGTATATTTCAATATCGCAATGCATGTCATGCTTTGTTCAGCCATGTCGCGATGGCGGTGAATGACACCTTTCGGCCTTCCTGTAGTCCCACTTGTATACATAATGGCATACGTATCCATCTCATCGACCTGCACACATGGATCTGTCACAGATGCTTCGCTGAGCCGCTCCCGGTAGCTAACTGCATAGTCTGGAACTTTTTCATCTATATACCAGAATTGAATACTTGGAAAATGCGCAGCAACTCCCTCAATCGTCTCTTTTAAAGCTTCTTCAAACAAAACGACTTCGGGTGTTGCATCATTTAAGATATACGCCAGTTCTTCAGGCTTTAAACGGAAATTGATGGGATTGAACACAGCACCGATTTTCGCACAGGCAAATAATGCAGTAGGCAGTTCACTATTATTGAACAAAAAACTTGAAACACGGTCCCCTTTACTGACGCCCGCCGTTGTTAGAGCATTCGCCAGGCGATGAACTTCCTCGCTCCATTGCGAATAGGTCCATCTTTCCTCTCTTCTCAAATCAACCAAGGCTTCTTTATCCGGGTATCTGCTTACCGTTTGATCAAAGATTTTGCCAAGTGTCGCATACATTTTTTCTTCCTCCTTATAATGAATCGGTTTCACCCCTTTCATGATGTCAGAAAAAACGCAATATTGCAACAATTCAAAGTCTCATTTTGTAGCAGGAGATTAGTCCCCTTTCTTATAAACATTCATCCAAACCAATCAATTTCATTCAAGTATTTTTTAAGGATCCCTCATTAGTATTTTAGGAGTCTTTAAAACATAGTTCCATAAAATAATTAGGATTATTTTGCATCTGCTCTTAAGTTTTTTCTAATAAGACCGATATCTATAGGTATGCAATAGTTTTTTTATCAGATGGAGAAAACTGAAGTAAAAGCGAATTAGCAAAATGGTTTTTTATTACCTTTATCTTTGTAACACAAATGTAATATCGAAACTTATTGCCTACACCTTAGTAATTATATAGAATTAAGGAATCCACAGATAATAGATTGAATTATCTATAAATAGACAAAGAAAAAGGGGTTTGGGAATGCGAAAAATTATTTTTACATTATTTGCAGCTACTGCATTAACATTTGCAATCGGGGCTTCCGATACAGAAGCCAGCACTTACACAGTGAAACCAGGAGATACATTATGGAAAATCGCTTCAAGTAATAAGGTATCAGTGGATCAATTGCTGACTTGGAATAAACTTTCGTCCAATTCGATTCATCCGAACCAGACCATCAAAGTCGCAGCTGTTTCAACTCCAGCGGCTCCTCCACAGAAAACCAGCATCCCTAAAACACCAACGAACTCTGCAACTACTTATACCGTAAAAGCCGGTGACACGTTATCACATATCGCACGGGTTCACAGCACCAGCGTCAGCTCCATTCAACAATTGAACAAACTATCCGGGAGCAACATCCAGCCAGGGCAAAAATTGACGGTCAGTGGAAAATTACAGCCAGCTGCACCGGCTGTAATCGTTAAAACGCCAGCCGCACCAGTTATCTCTAAAACAAGTACATACCGCGTGGTCAGCGGCGATACATTGACCAATATCGCTCAGCGCCATGGCACTTCCGTTTCCCAACTGATGAGCTTAAACGGTATGAAAACAAGCTCGATCCGTATCGGCCAAGTATTGAAAGTAACCGGCGAATCGGTCAGCAAGAAACCAGTGACGGTTTCAAACCCAGTTGCGGCACCATCGACTTCCGGAAAAGTTTCATCACTCGTATCGATCGCCAACTCTTTCTTGGGTACACCTTACAAATGGGGCGGCGCAGCACCCGGTGGATTTGATTGCAGCGGCTTCATCTATTATGTATACAATCAGGCAGGAATCAGCGTGCCGCGTACGAATACGACCGGACTCGATGCTATCTCTTCCAATGTAAGTTCACCACAGGTCGGTGATTTTGTATTCTTTAAAGATACATACCGCCCAGGAATTTCACATATGGGTATTTTCATCGGTAATAACAGCTTTATCCATGCCGGGGGCGACCGCGTCCAAATCACCAGCCTGAGCGACAGCTACTGGAGCAAACACTTCGACAGTTACCAGCGTTTAAATGTAATGAGGTAACAAGAAAAGTGAAAGTGCCTGGTCAGCTCTGAAAGGCATAAGGCAGACCAGCAGAGTGGCGTTCTTTGCCACGTCGGTGGGTTGACTTATGATCCGAAGAGCTAGGCACTTGCAACTGGACAACAGGAAAAGCGGAGGTGCCCGTATAGAACCGACAGGCTTAAGGCAGTTTGCCGAAGCGGCGTTTTGTGCCGCACAGGCAAGCGAACTTAAGACCCCGAGGTTTTGGGCGCTGGAGCTGGACAACAAGAAAAGCGCAAGCGCCTTTCAATAGAGGAAAAAAAAAGCAGCATCGGTTAAGCCGGTACTGCTTTTCTTTTGGTGTTTTTTCTGTTTTAAATCAATCATTTGACACAACAAGATTTCCATTAATTATAATCATTATCACTTAGAATTGATTTTAATTTAAAAAATGTTATCATTGGATATGTAGTGTTTTACATAAAAAAAGAGAATGAGGTGTTCGATTCATGAGTACAAACAAAACAGGTTTAACAACCAGCTGGGGTGCCCCAGTCGGAGACAACCAAAACTCGCAGACAGCCGGACAACGCGGTCCTGTCCTATTACAAGATGTCCACCTTCTTGAGAAGCTTGCACATTTCAATAGAGAACGTGTTCCTGAGCGTGTAGTACATGCTAAAGGCGCAGGTGCTCACGGTTATTTCGAAGTAACTAATGATGTATCTAAATATACGAAAGCTGCTTTCCTATCGGAAGTCGGCAAGAAAACAGATTTATTCGCCCGTTTCTCAACGGTTGCCGGTGAACTGGGGTCTGCCGATACTGTCCGTGATCCGCGCGGCTTCTCTCTAAAATTCTATACAGAAGAAGGAAACTACGATTTAGTCGGCAATAATACGCCAATCTTCTTCATCCAAGATGCGATCAAGTTCCCTGATTTTATCCATACACAAAAACGCGATCCACGCACCCACTTGAAAAACCCTAACGCAGTGTGGGACTTCTGGTCATTGTCACCGGAATCATTGCACCAGGTTACTTACCTGATGGGCGATCGCGGAATTCCTGCAACACTTCGCCACATGCACGGATTCGGAAGCCACACATTCAAATGGACAAACGCTGAAGGCGAATCGGTTTGGATCAAATACCACATCCTTACTGAACAAGGCATCCAGAACATCACTCAGGACGTAGCTGATAAAATTGCTGGCGAAAACCCTGATTTCCACACGGAAGACCTTTTCAATGCAATTGAAGAAGGTGATTTCCCAGCATGGAAAGTATATGTACAGGTTATGCCTTTGGAAGATGCGAACACATATCGCTTCGACCCATTCGATGTAACAAAAACGTGGTCGCACAAAGACTATCCATTAATGGAAGTTGGCCGTATGGTGCTTAACCGCAACCCTGAAAACTATTTTGCTGAAGTTGAGCAAGCTACTTTTTCTCCTGGTACATTGGTTCCTGGCATCGACGTTTCACCGGACAAAATGCTGCAAGGCCGCTTGTTCGCATACCATGATGCTCACCGTTACCGCGTAGGCGCTAACCACCAGATGCTGCCGATCAACGCAGCGAAAAACCAAGTCAATAACTACCAGCGTGACGGCCAGATGAACTTCGGCAATAACGGCGGCGGTTCTGTCTATTACGAGCCGAACAGCTACGGCGGCCCTACTGAAACTGAAGCTGCTAAACCGGCTCCACTTGAAGTATCCGGCGTTACGGATTCCGTACCCTACTTCAAAGATGATCATTACACACAACCGGGCGACCTTTACCGTCTGCAAAGTGCTGAAGAACAAGAGCGTCTTGTTGCAACTTTCGTCGGCGGCTTAAGCGCTGTTGACAAAGAAGACATCAAACTTCGCCAAATCAGCCATTTGTACAAAGCGGATGCTGAGTTCGGTACGCGTGTTGCTGAAGGCCTTGGCCTTTCAGTTCCTGACCTTACTGAAACAAAATAATTAATTGATAATATATTACTCATATTCTCAATTAGCCGTTTATCCGAAATTTGGATAAACGGCTTTTTTGTAAATAAAAAAGAGACCAGCTACGGTCTCTTTTTCTACGATTCTTCTACATCCACTAATTGATTGGTGATGATTTTCGCCAAATCCGCACCATTTTGAATACAGGCACCGATTCCCACTCCAAAATAAGAAGACCCTGCCAGTTTCACGCCTGGAACCATTTTTTCCATTTTCAGTTCCAGCTCGCTAATAGCGGTTTTATGCTGCATGTGGTAGTTGGGCATCAGATTTTTCCAACCGGTCACTTCAACAGTCAAAGGCTCTTCTTCAATCCCTAAACTCTTTCGTACATCCTCCATCGCTACCTTCGCCAACTCTTCTTCAGACAAATCCTTCAACATGCCATAAGAGGGATGTGAACTCTTGTAGAACAGCCGAACCAGCAATTTATGGCTTTTTGATGTATGGCTCCACTTCCGGCTGGTCCAGGTACAGGCGTTGCAATGCAGGTCACTTTCCTGGGATACGATAAAGCCGGTTCCGTCTTCAGGCAACTGTTCATCCGGAATATCAAATCCAAGATAAACACTGATCAATGAGGAATTCAGGAATTGATCGAATTCGGCATTCAGTTCCGCTATCCCTAAAAGCTGCTGGGCAACTTGGTGAGGGGTGGCCAGAATCACGAAATCCGCCTCTATCGCCTCGCCGTCTTCAAGCTCAACCTGGTAGCGTTCTTCGTCTCTTTTGACCGACTTGGTTCCTATGCCTTTCAATATCCGCACATGGTCAAGCTTGCTTTCCATTTCATCAATCAATACTTGCATGCCTTGATCAAACGAAATGAATTTCTTATTGGCCGCACCTTGGAAGAATTCTTTGTTCGCTTCGAATCCCTTCATGATGCTGCCGTATTTATTTTTATAATCAACCAGGTATGGCAGTGTCGAGGCCAGGGTCAATTCATGGAGATTTCCTGAGTAGACGCCGGACAAGACAGGCGCAATCTGGTTTTCAACCAATTCCTTGCCAAGAAATGCCTCAAGAAACTCTCCAATTGAGCTATCACGTGTAAAGCTTTCATTGACACTGTCAAAATCCTTTAACGCAGCTTGCTTGCCTTCTTCAGAAACAAGTGTCGAACTGAATAGCGCTTCCCTGTTCATAGGAATACCGAACACTGTATCTTTCGGAATGGCATGCAGCACATTATTGGCATACAAATAGGAAATCCCTGTGCCGTTGTAGACAACCCGGTCCTTAAGCCCAAGGTCTTCGATCAGCGGCATGACGCTGGCATGGCGTGCAACGATCGAATCCGCTCCAACTTCCATGATGAATTCATTGTCTACTGCCGTTTTGATCTTACCGCCTAACTCTGGCTCCCGCTCAATCAACACCAATTCCAGATTGAGGTTTTCCTGCAGGTTCAGCTTCTGTAAATAATACATAGCGGAAAGACCAGTGATGCCTCCGCCGATGACTACAGCCTTTTTCAACTTTATCCACTCCTTGCCTATGCTTCTATTCTACCAATATTTCTGCCTGCCGGCAGGGATCTTTTTGTCTTTTTTGATACGCTTTTCTCTCCTCCCCATGTTAGGATAAAGGGTAGATAACCGCATTTTCTTTGCGAAAAGGAGAGACGTTCAATGATGAATGCTATTGATCAGAATATCATAGAAAGACGTTCAATCAAGAAATTCAAGGTTGATGCAGTCAATGTCGAGGAAATCATCGAGCTGTTGAATATAGCCAAATGGGCACCGAACCACAAAGTCAATGAACCGTGGCGTTTCCAGTTGTACACGGACGCCGGAAAAGAGAAATTTGTCCATGCATTTATTGAATCCATGCGCACACCAGACGGGGAAATCCCTTCAAAAGTGCTCAACAAGGCTGATTATTTCCGCAGCATTCCACTGCACCTGGTCGTCATTATGCCGGAAGATCCAAGACAAAGAAGATGGGACGAAGATTATGGCGCGGTTTCCTCCATGCTGCAGAACTTTCAGCTGGCTGCTTGGGAACGCGGCATCGGCATGATCTGGCGCTCCAACGATTGGATCTATAATCCGGTGTTCCGTGAAGCCATCGGCGTAAAGCCTGGCGAAAAAATTGTGGCTACCATGATGATCGGCTATCCAGCGCACGTCCCTGCAAAACAGGAACGGACAGACATCCGCGAGAAATTGACCATTATCAGCGACTAATAAAGATAAAAGAGATGGCGCAGATTGCGTCATCTCTTTTAATGGCGGGAAGTAATTTTGAACGCATGGCTATCATTAGGAAACCAAAACCCCACTGTAATTTTTTTGAATTTACAGGAACTATTTCACCTGACTTCTGTCTAATAGAGAAAGAACTCAGAAGTTTGCTGAAAAAGGGTGGCGGTGTCATGAAAGCAGTTTGGATCGCTCTTTTATACGTGTGCCTTTTTGGTTTATCCATTTATGTGTATTCCACACAATTGAATGGACCGGATGCCGATCTGCATCAGCGCCTCTTGCCCGTCGAAATCAAAACGGTGAAGGCCGGCACAAGCAAAAATGAGCTTCAGGAAATCGTGCTGGATGCCGGAAAAGACGGTGACGTGCTTTCCATTGCCGGCATGCAACATAGCCAGGGCGGGCAGACGATGTATCCGAATGGCATCATGATTGATATGAAGCCGTACAACCAAATCATCGAAGTTGATGAAGATGCAAAAACAGTGACTGTGCAAAGCGGGGCCAGGTGGGCCGATATCCAGGAAGCCATCAATCCCTATGGTTTATCGCTGAAAGTTAGCCAGTCGCAGAACATTTTCACTGTCGGCGGCTCATTGAGCGTCAATGCCCATGGCCTGGATATCCGAAATGGCGGCTTATCGGATACGGTCCTCTCCATGCGCTTAATGAACGCTGACGGGGAGATCCTTCAATTAAGCACTTCGGAAAACAGCGAGTTGTTTTCTGCGGTGCTTGGCGGCTATGGTTTATTCGGCATCATTTTGGACGTTACGCTGCAGCTGACCGATGACGAATTATATGAAACCCAAACGGCTAGCATGCCATACAGCGCCTACCCTTCTTATTTCAAGCAGCAGGTACAAAATGATCCGGATGCCAAAATGCATTTGGCCCGTATTTCAATTGCACCTGATTCTTTCATGGAAGACATGTATGCCATTACATACAAGTCCGCTAAAGATCAGAACCTGCTCCCTGAGCATCAGAAGCTGAAAACCGAAAACCTGGTGGCGGTGCCGAAATTTTTCCTCGGACTGTCGCGGATCAACGATGCTGGAAAAGACAACTTTTGGAAGGCACAAAAAACCTACACTAAACAAATCAATGGAAACCTTGTTTCACGGAATAATGTCATGCGGTCGGATTCAGAATTCATGGAGTATGACAATAGCCGAAAAACTGAAATTCTTCAGGAATATTTTGTTCCGGTAGATCAATTCGAAGACTATATCCCAGCGTTGAAAACCGTACTGGAAGCCAACCCTGATTTTAATTTATTGAATGTCACCATCCGCTACGTTGAGCAAAACGATAATGCGGTTCTGTCCTATGCCAAAGAAGACATGTTTTCACTTGTGCTGTTGATCAATCAGGGAACCGATGCGGAAAGTATCCAAGCGACACAGGACGTCGTCCGGCAGATGATCGATGTGACCCTCGCACATAACGGCAGTTATTACCTGCCGTATTTTGGCTATCCGACAAAAGCTCAAATGAAGGAAGCTTATCCAAGAACCGAAGAATTCTTCGACTTGAAAGACCGCTTTGATCCGGAGCACCGCTTTATGAATCTCTTTTACGAGGAGTATCGGCCATGAACTATAAACGCTTTATCTATTACCAAGGCACCATCGGCATGGCATCGAGCATGATTTTCCCGTTCTATATTCTGCTCATCAGGAATGTCGGGGACAGCTACGCCCAGTTTGGCTGGGCCTACGGTCTGTTCGCCTTGACGGCCGCACTGTGCTACCCGCTGATTGGTAAGTACGCTGACCGTGTGGGGGATAAAACCTTTCTTGCTGTCTATTCGTGGGGAATGGCGATTCTTCTGCTGTTCTTTCCCTTGGCTTCAGAAGTGTGGCATGTCTATATTCTGCAGGTTCTTATGGGCGTGCTCGGCGCTGTCCAGAAAAACTCGGAAAAAACGGTATTGGCCCGCTACGTCACAAAAGAAATCGCCGGCTCACAAATTGGCCGCTACCACTTCTGGACTTCTGTCGCCGCAGCCATAGCCGTCATCGCCACCGGTTATCTCGTCGATTTCCTGACGATTGCCAGCATCTTTTATATCGCTTCTGCCGTTTTTGCCTGGAGCGGTCTGCAACTGGCGAAAGTAAAGGCTGCCGAAGCATAACCACTTGTAAAAAGACGTCTTCCATCAGCCATCGCAATGGCCGGTCAGAAGACGCCTTTTTTCTAGGGAAACTACACAGTCTTTTTAGTTAATACCGACATGGCGCCCATCGCACCGGAAAATTCTCCATTATCAGGGAACACAGGAACCGAGCCACGCAGAATGGTATAGCTTGTTACCACTTCTTTCAACAAAGGATTATCAATGAAGGAAGAGCCGATGTAGACGATGGTCGAGCTTCTGCACTGACTGGCTGCTTGTACACTCACTGTACTGACCGTCTCGCCTACTAAGCCGATGACCGTCGCCAACAATTCTTCCTTCGTCAAATCGCCCGAAATTGAAAACAAGTCCTGGCCAAAGTTACTGGCTGTCAATTCTCCGGAAATCGGCGGTTCTTTGCCTTCATAAATATGCTTGACCTTCAAATCGATCCGGTCCCGGGATCCCTGGCTTGCCAAGGCGACAATTTCATCGTAACGGGTTACGCCTGTCAACAGATGGCTTAAGCCGATCAAGGTGCCCCCACCCACTCCGGTGCCGCCCAAACGCTCCTGAACATTGTCCTGGATGCAATGGATGGAAGTTCCGGTTCCGACATTCGTCACCAAATAAGCATCTTCAAGCAGGTCCATCTCCTCGAGAAGAACCTGCACACCAAGGTGTGTCGCTTCGAATTCCACCATTTCCTGTGCTGGCTGGTCGAGCAAGGAAACCAAAACGCCTGACTTTCCTCCCGTGACACATACTTTACAGTCATCTAGACCATTGACCCAGTCGGCAACGCGCTCAATTTCAGCAATTGGGTACTTTTTAAAATGGACCTCTTCATTTTCGGTATACGCCACTTTAATCAACGTACCCCCCGCATCTATTCCGACAATCATTTCCGCACCTGCTCTTTCTCGCATCCCTCTAGAAAAATGCCAGATAATAAATACACATATGATGAAATTCTACCATACTCGATTATTTTATGGGAGAGGTTTGCAGGCTGATTCAAAAAGCTTTCCTGCTATATTTTATTCCTTATTTGCAATTAATCTATATCGTCCAACAAAATCCATCTTTTTTCATTTCTTCCCCATATTCACTAGACAGTTGGGTATATAACATAAAAAAAGGGGGGAGCTGATCAATTACCCAAAGAAGAATCTCCTTACAATACCGGTGAAACGAGCTTTGCAATGGCTTGTTTCACCTTTTCTTCCCATGACTGATTTTCAAATGTCTCTTCCTTCAATGGGACCGATAGCTTTTTGTCCTGGACAAAGAGTGCTGCCATTTT
The DNA here is from genome assembly GCF_050686535.1 of Planococcus sp. SE5232. Classification (NCBI taxonomy): domain Bacteria; kingdom Bacillati; phylum Bacillota; class Bacilli; order Caryophanales; family Caryophanaceae; genus Planococcus; species Planococcus sp. SE5232. Next base: position 295,517 of record NZ_JBOGCP010000004.1, read on the forward strand.
CGATGCTGACTGGGAATCGTAGACGAAGGCGTTCAATTCAAAATTCAGGGCGAAGCTGCGGATATCCATATTGGCCGATCCCACTGAATAAGCTTTATCATCCACAATCAATGTCTTTGCATGCAGAAATCCATTTTTGTAGCTGTAAACTTTGACACCGGCCGGCAGCAATTCACGGATAAACGACAGGGTCGCAGAATGGACAAACAGATGATCCGCTTGATGGGGAATCATGACCTGAACATCGACGCCACTAAGTGCAGCTGCCTGAAGGGCATCCATGATGGACTTATCCGGTATAAAATAGGGTGTCTGCAGGTAAATGGAATGGCGTGCATGATAAATCATCTTCAAATAAGCTTTCTTTATGTTTTCGTGCATATCCAAAGGTCCGCTCGCGACAATCTGCATGGCAATCCCTGTTGTATTGTGCATCTTCGGGAAATATTTTTCCGCATACTTTATCGGATATTTTTCTGCCGCCTGATTCCAGTCGATAAAAAAACGGTTTTGCAGAGAGTGTACCGACTCCCCTTCAAGCCGGAGGTGCGTGTCGCGCCAGTAGCCGAACTCCTCCTTCTTTCCAAGATATTCGTCACCGACATTAAATCCTCCGAGGTAGCCGATCGCACCATCCACAACTACCAGTTTCCGGTGATTCCGGTGATTCAGCCGTGGATTTATAGTGGTCAGCATCGCCGGCAGAAAGGCAGCAGACTTCCCGCCGGCTGCTTCAAACTCATCAAAAAAGCGTTTCGGCAGATTTTTAGATCCCAGGTCGTCATATAAAAACAGCACTTTTACCCCTTGCTGTGCTTTTTCAGTGAGCAGTGATAGAAGACGACGCCCAAGGTCATCATTATTCAAGATGAAATACTGTAAATGGACATGGTCTTTTGCGTGTTGTATATCTTCAAACAAGGCATCGAATTTCTTTTTCCCGTCGTTGAATAGCTGTATATCACTAGCTGTCGACAATGGTGCGTCGGTTCTTGCCAGATTCATTTGGATGAGATCCGTCCATTCTTCCGCACACCTTGAAGAAGGACTGAAGCCATTATCTTTCATTGCGCTCAGCTGGCGATCCATCAACTCTTTAAAATCCTGATTTTCATAAGCAACCGGCCGATTCAATCGCTTGCGCCTTAGCGGCTTGCCAAATAGCAAGTAGAGGATAAAGCCGAGAATGGGGATAAAGAAAAGGATCAATATCCAGGCCCACGCTGAAGAAGCCGACTTCCGTTCAAAGAATAAAATGAAAAATGCCAGTACCACATTTAAAATGATGAACAGATTGCTCAAGGTGCTTATCCATTCGAATGAAATTTCAACCCCTCCTTCGGCTTTCCCAGTTTAAAAAGATGCAAAAAGTAAAAAACCAATCGCATCCCGTCATTCCGCAATCGGCTTCTTAAAGCTTAATCTTCCTCTTCTTCGCCTTCTTTCGGTTCTTCTGGGATAATCTCTTCTTCCCCTTCTTCCGGTGTTACATCGATATCTTCATCCACAGGTTGCTCGTCTTCTGCATCCCCACAAGCTGACAGCATTCCAATGGACAAAAATACAGCTGTCCCCAGTTTCAACCATTTGGAATGGGCCATTAAAGTTCCTCTTTTCATTTCTTAAAATAGTAGCGGTTTAATCTTCTGCTACCTCTTTTCCCTTTCTGATTATCTTAAACACCTACTGACGACACTTTCGGTTTTTTTGATAATTCAATCCATGCATACATAATACGGCAAAAAAGATGCGTAAAAATGCACATCTTTCTTCTGTATAGGGTATAGGGTTCTTATGCTTCATAATATTTTCACATCTATATCGACTAATCTCATATTTTAGAAAAGGAGAATTTGTATGCCATACGCTTTAATGGAAGATGCTACAGCTTTGTATTATGAAATTACTGGCCAAGGAACCCCTATTGTGTTTATCCATCCTCCCATTATGGGCCATCTGGTTTTTAAACATCAAAAAAGGCTTGCCGCAGATTATCAGACCATTTTTTATGATCTTCGCGGCCACGGACGGAGTTCAAAAGGAAACACCCCCTTATCAATAGAGCTGTTAGCTAAGGATATAAACTGTTTGTTGGATCAATTGAATATCCAAAAAGCTGTCATCTGTGGATTTTCAAATGGGGGCACCGTTGCTCAGGAATTTGCATTACTATATCCTGAGCGTACAGAGGCACTTATTTTAAGCGGTGGTTATTCAAGAGTGGACAGTTTCAACTTAAAGAGCATGCTCAGATTCGGTATGGCGATGGCTAAAATCCGAAAAGTTCCAATAGTCGCCAAGATGCAGGCTAAGTCGCATAAATACTTTAAAGAAGATGAAACGGAGTTTTATCAATATGGCAAGCTGGCTGATTCTCAAAGTGTTTACGAATTTTGCAAAGCTGGTCTTAGCTACAATTCCACTCATTCGCTTTACCGTTTAAAGGTCCCGGTATTATTGGGTTATGGCTCACAGGAAAAATCAATGCACCATTACCGTTTGCCTTTCCAGCAATACGCTTCCAATGTGAAGGTGGTCTACATTGAAGGCGCCAGCCACGAAGTTCCCCCACGGCATTTCCCGGAATTTAACCAGGTTGTCCATCAATTTTTGCAATTACAAACTAGCAGAAGCAATAGAAGTTGAGCTAACCAGCCTTCACTACCGATAGTTTCTGGCACCGCATACGTAAAAGAACGAACCATTTACGTTCACTGTATGAGCACTGAACCTGTAATAAATAACGGCATAATTTTTACCACCTCAAAAACCATTCCGGTCGCTCTGACCGGAATGGTTTTACTTGTCTTATCTTCTTTCACTTCTATGGGTATCTGCCCCATGGGAAGGGTTAACCAGCATTAATAATTGTTCAAACTTATTCAAAATATCCAGCGCCAACAAACCGTTCCCTTCCGCGGTTTTCGGGTAGCCGATAGGCATGGTACGACGCACCAATTGGGCATATAATTCCGCTTCCGTCAGTTTACGGACGAATTCTTTTTCTGCGATGTTTTTTATCAGAGCCAGCGCGCCGGAAACATGCGGCGCTGCCATCGAAGTGCCTGACAGACTGGCGTATTTCCCTCCTGGAAAGGTCGAATAGATATCGATGCCAGGGGCCACTAAATCGATTTCATCGTTAGTATTGCTGAAATTGGCAATCCGTCGGTCAAAATCCACTGCCCCGACTTGAATCACTTCTCCATATGCTCCCGGATAAGCGAATTCATCGGTATCGTGGCTGTCATCCCCTTCATTGCCTGCAGCACAGACAACTGGAATGCCTGCGTCCACTGCCCGTTTAATCGCTGCATAGAGCTCAGCCATATCTTCAGGGCCTCCCAGCGACATGGAGATGACGCTTACCGTCTCACCTTCCGGCCCTCTCCAATCAATCGCAAAATGGATGCCATCAATGATTCCCTGATATTCGCCACTGCCTTCTCCCGTCAATACTTTCAAAATGAGCAGCTGGGCTTCAGGGGCAACACCCGCTATCCCGCCATCTTCTCTGTAAGAGGCGGCAACCGTTCCGGCTACATGCGTGCCATGCCCATTATTATCATCGAAATTTGCTGCATCCCCGCTAAAATCGGCTGTGAAATTTTTGCCGTCAATGATCCGATCCTGAAGATCAGGGTGGTCCATCTGGCATCCCGTATCCAGGATGGCCACAATATTTCCTTTCCCTCTTTCCGCCTCTGCCCATATTTCCGGTGCCTGAATCATCCGCACGCCTTCGGGAATCTGCGGTGCCTGCTCAGCAATTTCTTCTACCCGATAAGGAATTAAATGTAGATTCGCCATTTAAATCACTCCTCATAATTTCCAACTATTTTCTTACTTTCCTAATTCGGCATCATCGCACCGAATCCTTTATTTACTCCCTGTTTCATTCTGCACCTCACGATAAGATCGTTGAACAGCCATTTCTACAGAGGCTTTTTAATGTCTGGCAAAAATGAACAAAGGGATTCACTAGTTTTTACAGAATAGTAACAGGAGAGCGAAAATGAGGAGCCGATAAAATGAACAAATGGATGATTTACGGTGCCAATGGCTACACGGGTGAATTGATCGCCCGCGAAGCTGTTTCCAGAGGAATGTCACCTGTACTTGGAGGACGCAATGCCGATAAAATCCGACCGCTTGCCACAGAACTATCACTGGAATTCCGTGCCTTTGCATTGGATGAATATGCAGCAGCGCAATTGGACGATATTGATTTGGTCCTCCACTGTGCAGGTCCTTTTCAAGTAACCAGCGAACCCATGATCCATGCTTGTCTATCAGCAAAAACACATTATTTGGACATTACAGGAGAAGTTTCCGTATTTGAACATACTCACTCACTGCATGCTGAAGCTGCAGAAAAAGGAATCATTCTCTGTTCGGGAGTCGGCTTTGATGTCGTACCCACAGACTGCGTCGCCTTAAAACTGAAAGAGGAAATGCCGGAAGCAATCGAATTATCGCTCGGCTTTGATTCGGATTCCGGCATCTCACCGGGCACTTTCAAAACCATGATCCAAGGATTGGGTTCGGGCAGCATGCACAGAAAAGCTGGCGTTTTGACCACTGTCCCGATTGGCAGCCAGCACCGGACCATCGATTTTGGGCGCGGTTCGCGTTCCGCAATGGGAATCCCGTGGGGCGATGTTTCAACTGCCTTCTATACGACCGGTATTCCGAATATTTCCGCTTGGATCCCCATGGCAAAACCGCAACTATACGGGGCGCGTCTGATGGGAGCCGCGGGGCCATTACTGGCAACAGATTGGGTAAGAGATAAGCTCGAGAAGCAGGTGGAGAAACGCGTACAGGGGCCGGACAGCGAGCTCCGTGCTAATTCACCGGCTTATATATGGGGAGAGGCAAGAAATCAGCAAGGCGTCGTCAAAGTCGCCCGAATCCAAACAGCGAATGTCTATGATCTGACGGTCTATGGTTCGCTGGAGGTTGTCCGCCGTCTCCTGAAGCTAAAAGTCGAAGGCGGATACTATACACCTGCAGGCCTGTTTGGTTCAAGCTTAGTGGAAAGCCTACCAGGTTCTGGCACCTTTGAAGTCGATACTTTTTATCTTTAATATACAGAGCTGGAGACTATTTCTAAACAGTTCTACTGGTGCGATGCTCTAAACGCCATATGAATCACATTCCTGAACACCATTTTCCATAAAAAAAGACAAATCCAGGATACCTGGATTTGTCTTCAAGCTTTAAGTAAATTCTTTCTTCATTAATTGCATCCGTTGATTGAACAAAGTCGGATATGACAGGAAACCAAGCATGACGCTGGTCACAGCGGCTGTCGTCAGCAACAGGAACATGATCAGCAGCTGGAATTGAACCGCTTGGATCGGGTCTGCTCCCGCAATGATCTGTCCGCTCATCATTCCGGGCAATTGCACGAGCCCCACGGTTTTCTGGCTTTCGATGGTCGGAATCATGCTGGCTTTGATCGAATTGATCAATTGCGTGTGGATGGCCTGTTTAGGTGTACCGCCAAGCGACAGGATCAGCTCGGTTTCATCCTGATGCGACTCTACCTCCGCCGTAAAACGATTGAGGAAGAGAATCGACAGGACCATGGAATTTCCGATGACCATCCCGCTGATGGGAATGATGTATTGGGCGGTTGCCGGTGTGATATTGAAGCCAAGCAGGATGCCCTGCGTCAATACTTCCACAAAGATCAAGGTGACCGCCACTTTCGAGGTGATGCCTTGAATGGCTGCTCCTTTTTTCTGGGCGTTATGCGTAGCTGCCACAATCATCAAAGCAACCATCAGGAAAATATAGATCAAGCTTTCCGAATCAAAAACGAATTTCAATACATAGCCGACCGCCAATAATTGGACGATTGAACGCAATGTGGCGACAATCGTATCCCGTTCCAGACCAAGATTCAGGGTTTTGGATAAAAGAAGAGGGATCACCACAAAGATCAAGGTGATCGATAAAGTTAAGTAGCTCATTCCGCTTCCCCCCTGACAAACCGTCTGACCTTTTCATTCGATGGGTCATTGAGCAAGTCGCTTTCGCCCGTTTCCACCACTTCGCCATCCATCATCACCCAGGTGAAATCACCGATTTCCAACGCTTGTTGAAGATTATGGGTAATCCAGATAATCGTTGTGCCATACTTCCGATTGATTTTAATGATCAATTCCTCGATTTCCTTTAAAGAGGTCCGGTCTAAAGAAGATGTGATTTCATCGAGCAAAAGAACTTCAGGTTTATTGACGAGGGTCCGGGCAATGGAAACTTTTTGGCGTTGGCCGCCGGACAAGTCTTTAACTTTCCGGTCCAATAGTTCCCCATCCAGCCCGACATCCTGCAGCAGATCCACAGCTTCAGCTTTAGACAGCGTTTGTCCCTGCAGCTCCAACGGCAGGCTTAAATTGTTGTAGATGCTGCCGCCAACCATCGGAGCGCTTTGGAGCGCAATGCCGACTAAACGACGCAGTTCAACCGGTTCATAGTCTTCAATTGGCTTGTCTTTTATATAGACTTCCCCTGATTGGGCTGACAGCAATCCATTGCATAGCTTCAATAGGGTTGTTTTACCAGCTCCCGAAGGTCCCACCAATGTCGTGATTTTCCCTTCAGGAAAAGAGCCGGTAATGCCTTTTAAAACCGGAGTTTCCCCAAATGAAAAATCTACATGATTGAAATGGATAGCCGGTTTATAGTTTACAGACATGGATCCCACTTCCTTTCGGGCAGAAAAACAGCACATATTTTACTATGTGCTGCTTGCAGTGCTATTACTCTTCCAGTTTGCGCTGTGCAAATTCATCGTCCATTTTCAGGAAGTATTCGCCGCCTTCTTCAATAGCTCTCACTCTTGCAATGATATCGCGGAACGATTTTTCTTCTTCCATCTGTTCTTCGATGAACCAGTCCAGGAAGGAAAGTGTCGCATGTTCCTGCAGCTCATCCGCCAATGTCACCAATGCATAAATGTTGCTGGTCACGCTTTTTTCCTGCGACAATGAGTTTTCCAACACATCCAATGCACTGACAAAATGGTTCTTCGGTTCAGTCAACGCCTGAAGAACCGGCTTTTCATCCATCGTCACTAAATAATGATAGAATTTCATCGCATGATAATGCTCTTCTCTCGATTGGATTAAATAGAAGTTCGCAAAACCGTGATAACCTTTTTTGGAAAAGTACGCTGCCATTGCGGTATACGCATGAGCTGCCTGCAATTCATTGTTGAATTGATCGTTTAATGCGTTCGTTAGTTTTTCTGATAACATAATTTATTCCTCCTGTTTTCTTATTTAGAATTATTATAATGTAGATAATATACCACAGCCTCATCAGATAATCAAATCAAATGAGAATATTAATATTTAATTGAGAATAAATATCATTTAAAACGGATTTTTTCTTTTCCTAAACGATAATGATTATTGTTTATAGATTATTGAAGACATATAACTTACTTTTAGTAACAAGATGTAGTAAGATATCATATAGATAGTGTTCATATAGGGGGAAACTGAAATGACAGACATGAAGCTAGACCCAAAGGTCTTTTCCATATTAAAAGAGAAAATTCAAATGATCCAGACAGAAGAAGGTGCCGTGTATCTGGTCGGCCCCATTCGGCTGCCTGTAAACTTATATGAGGAAACCTATATATTCAACTGGTATTGTTGGTTGAGCCTCGACGAAGTCACCGAAGATTACGAGAGCATCATCGAAAAATTGAGCTCAGCCAACCTTGCCGAGTATCAGCAATCGAGCGTCCTTGTCTATGGAGATTTCGAAAACGACGCAGAAGCATTGATCCGGATGCACTCCATCTGCCACACCGGCGATATTTTCGGCAGCAAACGCTGCGACTGCGGCTACCAGCTGAAACAGTCCATGAAACGGATCACGGACCACGGCACCGGCGCCCTGTTTTATTTAGCAAACCATGAAGGCCGCGGCATCGGACTCTTCAGTAAAGCAATGGCTTACGTCCTGCAGGAAAATGGATACGATACAGTTGAAGCCAATGAACAATTGGGATACGTGGACGATTCCAGAAATTACGGGGATGCGATTGCTGTGCTGCAGGCACTTCGCACCAAGCCGGTGACCTTGATGACCAACAATCCAAAGAAAGTGGCCGCCATCGAAAAAGCCGGACTCCAGATCGCTTCAAGAACCTCTCTTTGGGGAGATGAATCCGAATACAACGCCAACTACCTCCAGACTAAAATCGATCGCTCAGGGCATCTTAAAGACGGGGAGGACATTGTTCATGTCAAACCATGAATTTTATATGGACCTCGCACTCAGCAATGCGAACAGCTTAAAAGGCCAGACAGACCCGAACCCTTTGGTCGGTTCCGTCATCGTTAAAGACAACCGCATTGTCGGCATCGGTGCCCATTTGAGAGCGGGCGAACCCCATGCCGAAGTCCATGCGCTTCGCATGGCTGGCAAACTGAGCCGCGGTGCGACCATTTATGTAACGCTCGAGCCATGCTCCCATGTCGGACGGACCGGACCTTGTGCCCAAGCCATCATTGATGCCGGCATCAAAAAGGTGATCGTGGCAACGCTGGATCCAAATCCGATTGTTGCCGGAAACGGTGTCCGCATGCTGGAAGAAGCGGGCATTGAAGTGATTGTCGGAGTCCGTGAAGAGGAATCCCGGAAGATGAATGAGGTATTCAACAAATTCATCGTTGAAAAGACCCCTTTCGTGACTTTGAAAGCAGCCTCCACCTTAGATGGAAAAATCGCTACCCATACCCTGGACAGCAAGTGGATCACTTCTGAGGAAGCGCGGTTGGATGTTCATCTTCTGCGCAGCCAGCACATGGCCATCCTGGTGGGTGTTGGCACTGTCATTGCAGATGACCCTGAATTGACGGCGCGTATTCCAAATGGCCGCCATCCACTTCGCATTGTTCTTGATTCCACTTTGCGCATTCCGCTCCATTCAAAACTTGTTACGGATGGAGTAGTGGATACGTGGATCTTTACAAGCCAAAATCATGATGCTGATAAACGGAAGGCATTAGAGGATTTGGGGATTACCATCTACGAAACCAGCAATGAAACCCAGGTCGATGTACTTGATGTGGTTCGCGTGCTCGGTGAAAAAGGCATTTCTTCGCTCTTTATTGAAGGCGGCGGCACCATCAATGCCGCATTCCTGGAGAATGGCTTGATCGATAAAGTGATATTTTACTTTGCACCTAAAATTGTCGGCGGCAAAATCGCACCGACATTCATCGAGGGAACAGGCGTTGAATGGATGAAAGACGCCATCGATCTGCGTGACGGTGAATTCAGCAAAGTCGGCAAGGATTTCAAATTTACGGGGTATCCCGAAAAGCGAGGCAGTATATGAGATTCGGTTTTGATATAGACGATACATTGATTAATTTGCGTGAATACGCCTTCCATTATTATCAGAAGCAATTGGATCAGGAAGTGGATATCGACATCTTCCATGCCTTGAATCGTGTGGAAATACACGAGGCATTCGGATTGAGTGATGAAGAAGGAAAGAATATGTGGAACCGCTCGTTGGAGTTTTTGTATTTCACTGACTGCCCCCTCTACCCCGGTGCGCTCCAATTGCTGAAGCAGCTCGAGTCGGATGGGCACGAGATTTTCTATATTACATCCCGGCCTCCAGAACATACGGAAAACACATTCAATTGGCTGATTGAACAAGGTTTCCCGGTGGAGCGTGGAAACTTCTTCTGCGGCATGAAGGATTCGGAAAAGGCAGGCATCATCAAAGACCTGCAACTGGATTATTATTTCGATGACAAGCCGGCAGTCCTGGATACCTTAATGAATGATCCTGTGAAAGTCATTGTCAAAGACCAATCGTATAACCGCCACCTAGACTTGCCGCGTGTTAAAGACTGGGACCAATTAGGTGATTTGATCAACAGTGAAATGAAATGAAAAAAGAAGGTACGGCAATCGTAGGGAACCCGATTGCCGTACCTTCTTTTCTTTTTGAGGAGTGGTCATGCTGTCTATTTCTTTGAAGAACAAAAGCGGCAGCATGCCGCTTCAGACTGTAGACAAAGTCTGACAAAAATGTATAGCGGTGCATAATCCCCAACCGGTCCGGCCACTTCGCTTTCCGTGGGCTCAGCTTCAGCCTCCTCGTCACTGCGTTCCTGCGGGGTCTTCAGCTTTCATCGCTGCGCTGCTCCCACAGGAGTCTTCGTGGCCAGCCCGCTTGGAAGCGTGTTGCTTCAATCAAAGAGAGAAGCCTGCTAGTAAAAAATAATCCTAACAAATCTAGCGAATCCTTCACTCAAGGATCCGGAGCGCCAGGCGGCGACTCCTGCGGGAGCAGCGAAGCGACGAAGTGCCGAAATCCACTCGGGCGCCAGTCCGAGTTAGTTCGGCGCGAGCCCGCGGAAAGCGTCCGCCTGAAGTGCAGGATCCGGTATAAACATGATGAAGTGTGTGTTCATTCTTTAAATGACATCAATATTCTTTTGTCTACAAGCTCAAACCACATTCCAAGGAATGTGGTTTTTTGTTCTATACGCCTGAGTAAGCCAGAAAGCCGCCATCTACAGGAACCGTAATGCCTGTGACAAAGCCGGAATAGTTTTCATCAAGGAGCCACAGCATGGTTCCCACTAAATCTGCCGGTTTGCCAAAACGCTTCATCGGCGTGCTGGCCATGATTTTGCCTGAACGGGGAGTCAGCGAACCATCTGCATTGGTCAGCAGATCCTTGTTCTGCGCTGTCAGGAAAAATCCTGGTGCAATTGCATTGACACGCAGATTTTCCTCTGCAAAATGGACTGCCATCCACATCGTAAAGTTGTTGATGGCTGCTTTGGCCGCACTGTACGCCGGCACTTTGGTCATCGGTGAATAAGCGCTCATAGAAGAGATATTCAAAATAACCGGTGATTCTTGTTTCAGCAATTCTTTGCCGAATACTTGGCTGGCTAAGAAAGAACCGGTGAAGTTGCTCGCGAAAACGCGGGAAAATCCGTCTTCTCCTAATTCGAAAAAGGACTTTCCGGTTGCGCCTTCTTCATGGAGTTCAATATCTGTAATGGCATCAGGGTGATTGCCTCCCGCACCGTTGATCAGAATATCAATCCGTCCGTATGCTTCAAGAATCTGCTCTTTGGCTTTTTCCAAAGATACCCGGTCCAACACATCGGCAGCCACGGCAATTGCTTTGCCGCCTGATCCATTGATTTCATCTGCCACGCCTTGCCCTTTTTCGGCTGTCCGATTCAAGATGGCTACGTTTACTTTCTGAGCAGCCAGCTGTCGAGCCATTTCTGAACAAAGGACGCCGCTTCCGCCAGTGATGACGGCGGTCCGTCCTGCAATAGTTTCATGAGTTGAAAACATAGGATCCTCCTTTACTTTGTTTGATGTGCATCCCATAATCCGAGGAGATACATGATTCCAAGCGCCCGGTCGTATAGACCATATCCAGGTCTGCATTCCTCGTTCCAAATATGGCGGCCATGATCTGGACGGGCATACCCTGTGTAGTTTTGGTTCGACAATTCACGGACCACACCATTCAAGTCGATAGAGCCGTCCTGTGTGTAATGGGACGTTTCGATAAAGTCGCCGTTGTCGAAAATCTTAACATTGCGCAAGTGAGCGAAAGGTGAATGCTTGGCGTATTTTGAAGCCAGATCCACCATGTCGTTTTCCGGATTGGCACCCATGGATCCGGTACAGAAGGTAATGCCGTTGGCAGGTGAATCCGATATGGAAATCAACCGTTCCCAGCTCTTCTCGCCCGTCATGATGCGCGGCAGGCCGAAAATTGACCACGGTGGATCATCCGGATGGATGGCCATTTGAATACCGCTCGCTTCAGCTGTCGGCAAAATCGCCTTCAAGAAGTAAGTGAGGTTTTCCCATAGCTGTTCTTCGTCCATTCCTTCGTATTCTGCAAAAAGTTCTTGAATGCGTGCCATCTTCTCCGGCTCCCATCCCGGAAGTGTCAAATCAGAAGCAGAAGCAACCGTTTCGATCAGTTCAGCAGGCTCCAGGGCTTCAATCTTTTCCTTTTCAAAGAACAAAGCAGTCGAGCCATCCGGAAGTGGGTGATACAGGGAGGTGCGGGTCCAATCGAAGATCGGCATGAAATTGTAGCAGATCACTTTGACACCGGCTTCACCTAAGTTACGGATGGTCTCCTTGTAATTTTCAATATACTGGTCGCGCTCTTTGTTGCCCAGCTTAATGGATTCATGGACATTGACGCTTTCCACTACGTCGGCGTGGAACCCGTGAGATTTGATGTAGTCCACTTCAGAACCGATTTCTTCCTTCGTCCAAACTTCTCCTGCCGGTTTCTGATGGAGCGCCCAGACAATCCCTTTGGTTCCTGGAATCTGTTTGATTTGTTCTAATTGCACGCTATCATTGCCGCGGCCATACCAGCGAAATGTGATATTCATGAAAGTCCTCCTCTTCAAACTAGTTCTTCAAGATAATCCTTAACCAATTCAGTAACACCTTGTTCTCCAGCTGACCGGTAAGCTTTAGTCAAATCACTGCCGATCCCGACTGCTACAGCTCCTGCAGCCAGCCATACGTTCATGTTTTTGATATTGATGCCGCCTGTCGGCATGATGCGTACTTTCGGCAACGGACCATTGACCGAACCGATAAAAGAAGGCTCAAATCCATTGGCAGGAAACAACTTCAAGATATCGCAACCCCATTCCGTCGCTTCGACCATTTCTTTGATCGTCATACAGCCCGGCAAATAAGGGACATTATAGCGATTACAAACCTTGGCGATTTCTGGATTGAAATTTGGGCTGACAACAAATTCAGCGCCATGCAATAAGGCGTGCCGGGCAGTCTCTGCATCAAGAACTGTTCCAGCGCCGATCAATGCCTTCGAATCAGCCAATTTATCGAAAACCCGCGAAATATTCGGCGTCGTATAGGTCAATTCGATGGCCTTCAAGCCACCTGCCACCGCAGCTTCTGCAACGGCTATTGCTTCATCCGCATCTTTCCCGCGTATGACCGCAACAATTCGGGCATCCAGGATCTGTTGGTATACTTCCATTTTAGGAATCATCTGCATCTCTCCTCATTCAAAGACAATTAATGCTTTTCTCACTTTATCGGGATTGTTTTCAACAAATGTAAATGCTTCCTTTACTTCGTCTAGTGAGAACTTATGCGTAATCAGTCCAGCTGATTTCAGCTCTCCACTGTCCAACAGGCTCACTACTTTTCCAAATTGATTGGTTTGCAGCCTTGAACCGACAATGGTGATTTCTTTTTTGGTGATCGGCAATTGCGGAATCGCTGATGGCCGCTCGTCAAATCCAAGAACGACAACACTGCCTGCTGGTGAAACCACATCAATGCTCAGCTCTACCGTAGCAGGAAGGCAGACCGCATCAATGACCACATTCGCCCCTTCGTTTGAAGTCAGCTCCAATATGCGTTCTTTTACGGATTCATTGCCTGCATTGATCACTTCGTCGGCTCCACTTTCTTTTGCAAAGGCAAGCCGTTCTTCATTGAGATCAGTCATATAAACGGTGGCTCCTGCAACTTTGGCCAACTTCAGAATACAGATGCCGATAGGACCACATCCCTGTATCAGAACCGTATCCCCTTTTTCAACATTTCCACGCCAGACCGCCTGTGCACCGATTGTGTATGGTTCAGCCAAAACGACTTCGTCCCAGCTCAACTTTTTATCAACAGCGTGAAGCTGCTTTTCGGGTAATACAATAAACTCACGCATGCCTCCATCTTCATGGACACCGAAGACCGATAATTTTTCACAGACATTCGGGCGGCCTTTTCGGCATGCATAGCATTCGCCGCAATAATTGATGGGTTCTACAACCACATGGTCACCGACCTTCAGTTGCTTTACGGAGCTTCCCACTTCCACCACTTCTCCAGCCACTTCATGCCCGACTACGCGGGGATAGGTAGCTAAAGGGTTTGTACCGTGGTAAATGTGCATATCTGAACCGCAAATGCCGACACGCTTCACTTTAACTAAGACTCCATCCCCTTGTTGAATTTCCGGAGTTTCCTGCTCGATAATTTGCATATCATGCGCTTTTGGAACTTGAACTGCTTTCATTTTTACAACCACCTATTCAAATAGACTTGGTAAGAACAATGTAATCTGAGGAACAAATGCAACCAGCATAAGCACCACTAAACTGACACCTAAAAACGGCAACAACTCTCTTGCTGTTTTTCCAATGGAGACTTTCCCGATTTGGGAAGCCACAAAGAGACAGACGCCCACCGGTGGAGTGACCAATCCGATTACCAGATTCAAGACCATCATGACTCCGAATTGGATAGGATCCATTCCGACTGTCAAGGCAACCGGCAATAGTACAGGAAACAGGATAACCAATGCCGCAATCGTTTCCATAAAGGTCCCGACAAAAAGCAAAAGTAGGTTGATCAACAAAATAACGATAATGGTATTGGTCGAAATGCCAAGAATTGATTCTGCAACCAGCTGTGGAATCTGTTCACGCACCATAATCCAGCCAAATAGGTTGGCAAACCCGACAAGCAACATAATGGATGCAGTAGCTGTCATCGAAGACAGCATAATTTCCGGTATTTTTTTAACCGGCAATTCTTTGTAAACAAAAATACCGATGACAAAGGCATAAAGAACGGCAATAATTGACGCTTCCGTCGGCGTAAAGAACCCACCTAAAATTCCGTAAAGAATGATGAATGTCATCAACAATGCCCAAAAAGCACCCGTGAAGCTTTTCCATATGGCCTTTATCGGTTGACGTTCACCTTTCGGGTAGTTCCGTTTGACCGAAATGATGTACACAGGGATCATTAAGCCGACTCCCAGAAGAATACCTGGAAGTGCTCCGGCTAAAAAGAGATCTCCAATAGAGAGAGAGGCCAACGTACCTACAATGATCATCGGCAAAGAAGGTGGAATGATCGGCCCAACTGTAGAAGAAGATGCTGTTACAGCAGCTGAGAACCCTGCGCCGTATCCTTCTTTTTTCATGGCCGGTATCAAAATAGAGCCAATACTTGCGGTATCAGCAAGCGCGGTCCCTGAAATTCCCGCGAAGCCCATTGAAGCACCAACGTTTGCAAGCCCCAGCCCGCCGCGGATATGTCCAAAAAGATCATTGGCAAACTGGATGATCCGCCCGGTGATTCCGCCTGCATTCATTAAGTTTCCAGCAAGGATAAAGCCCGGAATACAAAGCAGCACAAATGAGTTTAATCCTCCGAACATCCGCTGCGGGATGATGTTGAGCGGAATTCCAGCCAACATCAGGTAGATAAAGGAAGCCAGCCCCAAACTGAAGGCAACCGGAACGCCCAGGAAAATCAATACGATAAAGGATACAAAGAGAAGAGTAGCCATCAGTGATCGTCACCTCCGTAAGTCTGACTGTAATCTTGTTTGTGTTTGATGAGGTCGACAATTTTGATGACTGCGTAAAATACCAGGAAAACACTCATGATCAATAAAGAAGCATGGACAACTGACATTTGGAAAGGCATCGTTGCCGATCGTTGATTATCACCGAGCAAAGTGAAATTGTATCCTTCAATAACCATCACCAAACTTAACACGATGATGGCCAGGTAAATGATCACTTCGTAATATCTTCTGAAATTATTGGACATTCGATTAAGAAGCATGTCCACGTTGATAAATTCATTGCGCATCAAAGCAAGCGGAGCTCCGAAAGCAATGCCGTACAAGAAAAGATAGCGTGTCAATTCTTCAGTCCATATGAAGGAAAATGGAGCAAAACGTGAAACAATCTGAACCGTGACGATAAGGATAACGCCGGCAAAGCTAAGGACTGTCAAAAAAGCGAGTGTACTATCAATCAATTTCCGGAACTTTGACATCCGAATTCATTCCCTTCCCAATGGAAAGGCACATTTGACCATGACAGCCAAATATGCCCTACTCACATATTATTCAACTGCAAGGATCTGTTCGTACAATTCCAATTGCTCCGGGGATAACGAAGCTTCGACAGCCGGTGTCATCGCTTCACGGAATGCATCCTGGTCAACGTCTACAAATTCCATTCCAGCATCCATCAATTCCTGTTCGATTTCAGCAATTTCCGTTTCATAAAGCTCATCACCGAAAGTTTGTGCTTCTGCTGCTGCATCTTGGACAACTTGTTTCAAGTCATCAGAAAGTTCATTGTATTGATCGTTGCCGACTAGAATGTAGATCCATGAATAGACATGCTCAGTGCGGTTTACGTAATCCTGTACTTCAGCCAATCCACCGCTTTGAATCAAGTCAACCGGGTTTTCCTGGCCATCGATTACGCCTTGCTGCAAGCCTGTAAATACTTCATTGAAATCCATTACTTGTGGAGATGCGCCGGCAGCCTGCCATACGTCCAGGAATAATGGTACGTTCGGTACACGCATACTGAATCCGCTCAAGTCATCTGGAGATGTAATCGGCTCGTTTGACGTTAAGTTACGTGGAGCTCGTGTATGGTAGTAAAGAGCCGTTAAGCCTGCTTGATCGCTGACTTCCTGCTTGATCTGTTCACCAATTTCACCTTCAACCACTGACTTCACATGATCCAAATCACGGAAAGCGTAAGGAACTGCCATCAGTGCAGCATTCGGAGCCCAGTTTTGCAAAGTTTCCCCTGAAATAACCATGTCGGCTGTTCCTGCTTGAATCGAGTTGATGGTATCGGTTTCTCCGCCCAGTGAGTTATTCGGATAGATGGTGATTTCCATTTGCCCATCTGAGTTTTCTTCCACCAGTTCTTCAAATTTCATGGCTGTCTGGTGCCAGATATGGTTTTCATCAGCTAAATGGCCGAATCTCCATTCAATTGTTTCGCCTGACTCTGAACCGCCTTCTTCTGTTCCTCCATTTGAACCACAAGCTCCCAATACCAATACGGATGCAAAAATACCTGTTAACCATTTCTTTTTCATTTTTTATTCTCCCCTTTGTTTTTTATTGGTGTTTTCAAATATTCATAGGTAGTTGCTGCAATCTGGACGCCTTCTTTTCGATTGCGCTCTTCGTTTTCCTGTTCGATTTCTCCCGGAACCAGGACACGGCTGAACCCTTCAGCTGCCGGAACCTCATGGATCTCCTTGATCATTCGATCCATCTGTTCCAGAAAGTTTTCGGTATCAGTAAAGTAAGATGGGTTAATGGCGCAGAAATAATGTCCCAACTTCCGTTTTTTGTCCAAGTCCTCATACATGGGATTGATGTGAGGACCAAACGCCATACCTGCAAGCAAACCTGAGAAAATATCGACAATCATCGATAACCCAGATCCTTTCGGGCCGCCGAATGGCATTAAAGACACCACTTCCGCGGGGTCAGTCACTGGGGATCCGTCACGATCCACTCCCCAGCCTTCAGGAATCCCTTTGCCTTCTTCTTTGTGTTGAAGAATCTTACCCAGCGCCACATTCGACGTTGCCATATCCAAAATGAAGGGCTTCTCAGATTTAGCAGGGATTCCATAAGCGATAGGGTTCGTCCCGAGGAAAGATTCTCTCCCGCCGAAAGGAACAACGATTTTATCAGTGTGGGTCATTCCGATGCCAATCAAATTGTGTTTTGTTGCGGTTTCAACAAAATAGCTGAGTGCTCCACAATGACTGCTGTTCATAGCTGTCACCATGCCGACTCCATTTTCCTTAGCCATCCCGATGGCGTGATTCATGGCGATATCCGCTACGACATGGCCAAAGCCATCATCCCCATCAACCACGCCAGTCACCGGACCGGTTTGAGTGAATGAAATCTCAGGTGCCGGGTTAATGCCTCCAGCTTCGAGCCGGTTCATATAATGTTCCGTACGAAGGGCCCCATGGGAATTCACTCCGCGCAGATCGGCATGGATAAGAATTTCAGCCACTTTTGCTGCATGTTCTTTGTTGACGCCAGCACTTTCCAATTTCTCTGCGATTAATGTTTGAACTTCCATAAAAGCTGCAGTAACAGTTGCCATGGCGTTTCTCCTCTCGTTCAACGGCTTTTTTATCGCCGAGAAAATTTTCGACTCCAACTCATTTGCTTCAGATGGATTCCCGTTCCACCAAAATCGGTGGATACCGTCGCTCTTCATATACTTCCTTGAAATCTTTGCTGACAATCAATTTCAGCAAGGTCTCCGCCGCGTTTTGCCCGATCTCAAAAGTCGGTTGCTTAATGACGGAAATCGGTGTGGTAGCCGTCTCAAGAAATGGTGAATCGTCGATTGCAATCACACCAATATCCTCTGGAATAGCCAGTTTGTTTTTTTTGATGAACTTCAACAATTCAATCAAAGCCAAATCATTCGTGGCAAAAAATGCCTCTGGGCGACTGCCGGTATCCCATATATTTTGAAGCTTCTTCCCGATTTCCTGACGCTCCTCTGCCACAATCCAATCTTCTTCGACTGACAGTCCGTGGGATGCCAATGCCTTTTTGTAACCCCTGATGCGCTCGATTCTTGGCGTCACGTTTTGGGCAATGGAAGTCGACACCAAACCTATTTTTTTCCGTCCTTTTTTCGCCAGTTGTTCTACTGCAATCCGTGAAGCGCTTTCATTGTCGAGCAAAAGTGTCGGGAAAATTGGTTCATTGATCATCCGGTCCACAAAGACAATCGGAAATTCTGCATTCTTCAATTGCTTGTAGTAATCGTTATTGCCGTTTGTCGGGAAAATGACTAACCCGTCAACTTGTTTGGCCACTAGCATATCAATATAGGAACGCTCTTTTTCCGGCTGATCGTCTGCATTGCAAACAAATAAATGAAAGCCGTTTCTTTCGCACTCGTCTTCAATCGCCCGAATAATCTCTGTAGAAAATGCGTGCAGAATATTTGCTACGATCACTCCGATTGTTCCAGTCTTTTTCTGTTTCAGACTTTTGGCTACCTGGTTTGGAATATAGCCCAATTCTTTGATAGCTGCTTCTACTCTCAGTTTTGTCGAGGCTCCCATAAATTCAAAACGATTATTTATATACTGGGAAACCGTGCTTTTGGAAACTCCCGCTTTCGATGCTACATCTTGCATTGTGATTTTCTTCATTTTTTTCTCCTTGCACTAAACCGGTTTAGTAAGTCATTTTAGGAAAGTATAATTGAAAGATTTTTTAAAATCAATACTTTTTTTCAGAAAATTTGGTTTACCTCTCAAAACACTTCGAAAGTCTTATACTTTCGGAAGACGGTCAGCCGCCGTCTAATAAATGAAAGGCAATTCCAAAAAGGGACGAGAAAATTTTCCCCGCCCCCCTTTCTTATTCAACTTTATCTTCTTCATTTAACTGGCACTGCCCTAAAGCATCATCCAGGGTATCATACCTGCCCAAGCGGTGGACTTTCCCGTTTTTGATTTCCATGAAAGTGTAAATCGTTACATGGCCGTTTTGGTTTTCCCATGTAGCTTGTTGGACGCAAATCACTTCGTCGCCTTTGGCGTAGTAGCTCTGCGTTTCCAGTTTGACGCCTGACTCTTTGATCCATTGCTCCAGGATATCATGACCTTCTGCCATCCCCCTTGGGCCTACCAATTCAATATGGGGATCTGACACTTCCAAAACGCCTTTGATATCCCGCTCGTTTACTTTCTTTGTCCACTGATCCGCAATTTTGATATTGTCCTCCATTTTCTTATCTCCCTTCCTCCAGACGTAGCCCTGCTTTTGCTGCAGCTCTATAAGGTTGAAAAAAGAAGATAGGAAAAAAACCTATCTTCTTTAGTAATTCTCGTTTTTCAATTTTTTAAACGTCTCCACAAATTTATCGGGATCTGTATAGACTTTATAAGTCAATACTCCGCGATGTGTGTGAAGATATAATAAGCTGGCTTCAGAAGAAAATGATTTATAGGAGATATCCCAGACATTCGCTACATGGAACTTTGTCGCAGAAGTCACCAATGTATCTTCGTATAGCTGAATATTACATTCAGTTTCAACGATTTTCATTTCACCAGCCTCGATGGAACGCTCCGTGTCGATGTA
This sequence comes from Planococcus sp. SE5232, assembly GCF_050686535.1. Taxonomy (NCBI): domain Bacteria; kingdom Bacillati; phylum Bacillota; class Bacilli; order Caryophanales; family Caryophanaceae; genus Planococcus; species Planococcus sp. SE5232. Next base: position 315,522 of record NZ_JBOGCP010000004.1, read on the forward strand.
AGTGATGGACGACAGTAAATTCAGTTGGTCCACGCGGGCATTCCTCCTACGGATCCTTTTCTAGAAGTTTATCGTATAGAGAGGGTTTTACGCAAAGCATACGTTTATGTCAGGGTAAAATAGCCGTTTTCAAGTAAATGGACCAGTTGACTGAATAAATGATAAACTACACACAAAATAACTTCTCGATCAGGAGGGCTGTCATGGAAAACTGGTTTGCTGCGACATCCACTTATTCTTTCAATCCTTTTTCTCCAAGCCATCTGCTGGCACTCGCGATTGCTGTGGCTGGAATTATTGCCCTAATCTCAGCAAAGAGGCGATTGAAGGAAAGCAAACATCTTTTTCAATGGCTGCGCTGGCCATTGCTGGCTATCCTTTTCACTTCAGAGTTCTCCTATCATTACTGGGCCATCACGAATGACGTCTGGAGCTTTAATGGACAAATGCCGCTTCACCTATGCGGAGTGGCATCGATCACTGCTATGATTGGTTTGTTGACGATGCGGCCTTTCTGGATCCAACTTTCTTTTTATATCGGCATACTTCCAGCTTTCCTTGCTTTGATCACCCCTGAACTGCCCTATGATTATCACCATTTCCGCTTCTGGAAATTCTTTGTCCATCACACGGCAATTTCCTGGGCCTGCCTATTTTTAGCTTTATGCCAGCCGAAAGCCCTTACGATGCACTCAGTTTTTTCAGTCTACGCCTTGCTGCTTGCTTATGCCGCCGTCATCGGTTTTTTCGTCAACCCAATGACAGATTCCAATTTTCTTTATTTGAGGCAGCGCCCGAATACTGCCTCTCCGCTTGACTTCTTCGGCGATGGGCTGTGGTATTACTTCAATTTGTGCCTGACAACTTTGGCTTTGTTTTTTGTCCAATACCTGCTGTTTCAAAAATTCATTAAAAACCCGTGACCTGCTACTCCGTATCGAAGTATTCGTTGATCAAATCCCCATTGACGCCGATGGCTGCCGCACTGCCTTCGCCGGCTGCAATGACCAGCTGGGAAGGTACAATCAATGAAGCATCGCCCGCTGCATAGACGTTCCAGACATTCGTCCGTCCGTAATCGTCCGTCAAAATTCCGCCATGTTCGTTTTGCTTGCAGCCAAGTTGCTCCGCAAATGGAGTCGCATGACTCCATAAAGGGGTTACAAAGCCACCTGTCCGATCGATTAATGTACCATCTTCAAGCCTCACGCTGCGTAACTGTCCGTTTTCACCTTCCAAGCCGCCAATGAGATCCTCCACTACGTTTATGCCTTTCCGAAGCAGTTTTTGCTTTTCCTCTTCCTCCAAACGGCCTTCACCGTTTGTAAAGACAATCAAGTCATGGCTCCATGTATAGATTTTCTTCGCCAGTTCGAATACCTGTTTATCCGCAATCACTGCCAGCGGCTGATCACGCAATTCCCAGCCATCGCAGTAGGGGCAACTGAATAAACTGGTGCCATAAAACCTCTCAATATCGGGAATGTTCGGCTGCTCTTCTTTCAGGCCTGCCGCGATGATGATTTTAATGCTGTGGAATACATCTCCATCTTCTGTCACCAATTCATAATGGGTTTTAGAGATCCGGTTGACACTGGTGATCCGCTGCTCTTTAATCTCCACGCAACCGTACTTTGCGATATCTTCACGGCCCAGGCGTTTGAGTTCCTCCGGTTCAATGCCATCCCGTGTAATGAAGCCATGCGATTCCCTCGTCACTAAATTGCGTCCGTTGTCGTCGTCAAAAAGCAATGTATTCCTTCTGGATCTGCCCAGTACCAATGCAGCATTGAGGCCCGCAGGTCCGCCTCCTATTATTGCGCAATCATAAATCATAGCATCCATCCCTCATTAATGTCATTTCCCCGAAAATTCCCGTTTTTTCCCTTTACTAAACAAACGTTTCATTTATATTTTGTTGTCCTGATAATCTTTGCTTATGGAATGATGGAAAGCCGTTTGGCTTACTGTGAGTATCACAATAAAAAAAAGAGACTCCCAGTTTCAGGAGCCTCTCTTCTAAGCTTGTTTCACTAATAATGCTTTTAATGTATCGATGAAGAATTGATTTTCTTCCGGCGTTCCAACAGAAACCCGTACGTAATCAGGCAAGCCCCAGATTTTTCCGTAGCGGACAATGACACCTTTCGCCATTAATTCCTTGTACAGCTTTTCACCATCTTCACCGATCTGCACCAATACGAAATTGGCCATACTTTCGATATACGCTAATCCCAGCTCCTCAAAAGCCTTGTACAATTGTTCCCGGCCGGCTTTATTGGCATCTTGAGAGGTCTTCACGTGTTCAATATCTTCAATGGCAGCCGTTGCAGCAATCTGCGCTAAGGTATTGACGTTGAACGGTTCCTTCACTTTTAGGATCGACTGGATGATCGGCTCGGAAGCAATGCCGAATCCGACCCGCACTCCGGCAATGCCGTAGATCTTCGAGAAGGTCTGCAGGGTCAGCACCGGATAGCCGGCATTGATGTATTCGATGCCATGGGTGTAATCAGCGGCATCTGCGAAATGGCTATAGGCAGCGTCGATAACCACTAATACCCCATCAATCGCTTCCACTAATTTGTCCAAATCCGGTTTGGACATATAGGTGCCTGTCGGGTTGTTCGGTGTACAGATGTAAATGATCTTGGTTTTGTCGGTCACAGCCGCAATCATTGCGTCCACATCAAACTCAAAGCCTTCGATGAACTTGACCGGTACGACTGTGGCACCCATGATATGTGCACCAAAATCATATTCACTGAACGATGGCGAAGGAACGATCACTTCGTCCCCCTCTTCAAGGAAAGCTTCGGAAATCAGCGTGATCAGCTCATCCGCGCCGTTTGTCGGAATGACCTGCTGCGGGCTTACATTGAATTCCGCGGCAATGGCTTTTTTCAATGCGCTGGCATCTGCATCGGGATAACGGTTCAATTCCGCCAGTCCCTGTTGGATGGCAGCTACGGCTTTAGGTGATGGGCCAAGTGGATTTTCGTTGGATGCCAATTTAATGACGCGGTCCAATCCCAATTCCTTTTGTACTTCCCAAATCGGCTTTCCAGGCGAATAGGGTTGAATTTTATCCAGGGTTTTACGTGCTTGAATATGGTTTGAACTCGTCATAGTGATTCCTCCAAAAGATGTAAGTGTTGTATCATCATTAATATATTCTTATAATTATACCATCTAACTCCTATCGTTCAATCGAACAAACTAACCAGATGGCCTGGCTTGTCATGAACTTTTTTGATTTCATTCCAAGGCTGTGGAGCTTATGTACAAAGTAGCGATTGGGGTTGCCGTAAGAGCTGAGGGAAAAAACAAGTTCTGCTTCTTTCATTATACAGAATTGCGACATTATTTAAACACGTTTAACCAACTATTTGTATCGGATAATAAAATATGGTTTACTTTTAAGAGACAGATTGAAAGAGGAGTTTTAACATGATCAAGAAAATGAAGTTCGCATTCGTCCCTTTACTTTTATTGCTGACCTTGGGCGCGTGCTCTGATAATGAAGAAACTGCACCTGAAGAAAGCGCAGAACCTGAAACCACGGAAGAAGCGGCAGCAGATGCTACTCCTGCAGAATCTTCTATGGAATTGCCGGATCAAGAAGAGGTTGTCGTCGTAGTCAATGGAGATGAAATTTTAGGGAATGTCTATAATAGCGTGGCACGCCAATTGGAAACCACATTAGCTGCACAAGGTCACACGACATCGGTTGAAACGAACGAACTTGTAAAAGAGCAGGCGATGTCTGTATTGATCGGAAATAAGGTCATTATGCAGGATGCTAAAGAAAAAGGCTATGAAGCTGATGAACCAGCAGTCGAAGAACGTTTGGAAGAGTTGAAAGGCCAGTTTGAGACGGAAGAAGCAATGGACAAAGCATTGAAGGAAACCGGCTTTACACTGGATGATATGGAAAACCAGCTTCGTGAACAGTTAATCTATGAACAGTATATTGCAGAGGAAGTCCAACGTGGCGAAGTCACGGATGAAGACGTGAAAGAAGCTTATGATGGTTTTGTCGAGAGTTCCGAAGAGGAAGCACCCGCCTTTGAAGAAATGGAACCGACTATACGGAAGTCACTGGAAGAGCAAAAAACCCAGGAAGCGGTATTTGCCCGCATCGAAGAGCTGAAAGAAAACGCGGAAATTGACATTAAACTGTAAACAAAGAGAAACATCCTGCTCACAATGAGCAGGATGTTTTTTGTTATGCCAGCTTTTCTGAACAGTAAGCGAGGATTTCTTCTTCTTCCTCTTCTTCAAGTCCAAACTCAAGTGCGCCTCTTGTCTGCTTATCGATAAAATTGTAATGCGCTATGCGGGCGCCGGTTTCTTCTGCAGCAATAATGACGCGCAGTTCCAGGCCACCATCGGTATATAGTTCATCATCTTCATCAACTTCGACATTCAACAAGAATTCGTAACGATCGCCCACCATGATGCCTGTAGGGTCGTTGATTTTGTGAAACACGTAATCTGTAATTTGCATTGTAACACCTCCGTTCTTCTATTCTAGCTTGTCTGTGCCTTTTTGGACAGTTGCACGGCGAAATAAAACGTTTAATGCATTCACAAAAGGGAAGATAAGGAAGGTGAAGACAATTAAAGGAGTGGAAATCGAATGAACGTATTAGTTATTGGAGCAAACGGTCAAGTCGGCCGCAACGTTGTCAAAGAATTAGCCGAATCAAAACATGAAGCGACCGCTATGGTCCGTAAAGAGGAACAAATAGATAAGTTGAAAGAACTTGGCGCGTCCAAGGTCGTACTTGCAGACCTGGAAAAAGACTTCAGTGATGCCTTTGAAGGGGTCGATGCTGTTATTTTCGCAGCAGGTTCCGGCCCGTCGACAGGAGCTGACAAGACCTTGACCATCGATTTATGGGGCTCTGTCAAAGCGGCTCAATACGCGCAGGATAAAGGCATTAAACGCTTTGTCCAATTAGGTTCGATGGGATCGAATGATCCGGATGCCGGCGGTGAGGCGATGAAGCCTTATCTTGTCGCCAAACGGACAGCAGACGAATTGCTGCAGGCAACCAATTTGGATTATACGATTGTCCGTCCCGGTGCACTTTCAGACGAAGACAAGTCCGAGAAGATCGAAGTATCGCTCGAAGGCTTTTCTTCTATGGAAGGAAGATCCATTCCAAGAGCGGACGTCGCACATGTCCTGGTCGATGTGCTTGACCGCAGCAATACCTATAACAAAGTATTTGAAGTGCTGCAAGGCGATCAGCCGGCAAGTGAACAATTGAAGACCTTATAGAAAAGACTGGAAGAGCGAGCAAAAAAGAGCGGATGGATTTCCGCTCTTTTTTATGTTAAAATAGGCAATACGATAATTTGAGGACGTGATAAGCATGATTAATATCCAACCACCAAAAGCGGACGTGACGATTACACAACGCAAACAGGAAATTACAGGTGACGAAGCCGTCATCAAACCACTATACGGCTTTATCGATCTGCATGAAATTCCACGCGATAAAGGCGGCATCATCCAGTTTTTCAACCATAGTGGAGAATTGCTGTTTGTCGGAAAAGCCCGCAAGCTTCGCCAACGTGTGAAAAAGCATTTCGAAGATTCGGTATCACCATTGAAAAATCACCGCGAAGAAGTATACCGCATCACCATTTCCATTGTGGAAGATCCAATGGAGCGCGATATCTACGAAACGTATTTGATCAATACGCAAAAAGCTAAATACAATGTAGATAAAGTATTCTACCAAGAGCAATAATCAAAAAAACGGAAGCCCAAAAGGCTTCCGTTTTTTTATTGGTTCAGTTTCCATCTTCAGATAGATTCGTCAGCCTTTTTTCAAAGTAATAGTGACTATGGCCTTCCGGAAAATCATTGACTCTGCCAAATTCCGAGAAGCCCTGCTTTTTATAAAACTCAGGAGCTTGAAAGCTTAACGTATCGACAATCATCAATCGATGACCTTTGCCGCGCGCATAAACTTCCGCTTGAGCCATCAGCTTTGCGGCAATCCGTTGGCCTCTGGCTGCCGGGTCCACCCAGAGGAAATCAATGTGCAGATGCCGCCAAAAACCGGTGGCCGTCAATCCCCCTACGATTTCTCCCTCCTCATTGCGGACGATAAAGCTCATTTGTTCAAATGGAGATGTTTTTTCTCTGGGTAAACTCGCATTATTGTGTTCAATAACCTTTTTACGGATAAAGTCACGGTCCTCCGCTACTTCCTGTTGAATGATTTTCATTGGAATCCCCTTTTTCAATTGATTTCATAGTCTTCCTCCATCTTCTCACTCTTTGGATATTTTGTGCATCTTCTTCTCTTGCAATGTTTTAAGTTTCCATCTAAAAGGAATATACAATTAATAACTATGTTTTTTGGAGGAAACCATATGTCGTCATATATCAAAGAAAGCCCATCTGCCCGTTGCCAAAGCGAATACGATCCACTCCGGCGCGTCCTGCTTTGCCCGCCACGCTATATGGAAATAAAAGATGTCATCAACGATGTCCAGAAAAGATACAAAGATGAAAATATCAATGTGGACAAAGCACTTCACCAGCACAATGAATTCGTCCAGGCATTGATAGAGCAAGGTGTTCAAACCGATTTGATCGAGCCCTCTGAAAACTATCCTGAACAGGTTTTTACACGCGATATCGGATTCACTATCGGAGACACAGTTTTCATCAGCGAAATGGCTTCTGAAATCCGTCAGGGAGAGGAACAGGAACTCCAAAAATGGATGGAGGCACATGATGTGAACGTTAAGGAATTGGCCGGCCATCGCATAGAAGGCGGCGATGTCATCATCGACCGCGATACTGTCTTTGTCGGAGTCAGCAGCCGGACTTCCAAAAAAGCCATCCGTGATCTGCAGCTGGAATTACCGGATTTCGAAGTCATCCCTGTTTCATTTAACGAGAAATACCTGCACCTTGATTGTGTCTTCAATATCCTGTCGCCCACGGAAGCCCTCATCTTCCCTGAAGCACTCGATATGGAGACGGTCAAGATGCTCGCAGAACGCTATACCTTAATTCGCGTCAACGAAAAAGAGCAGTTTGCGCTCGGCACCAATGTACTGTCCATCGGCGACCGGAAAGTCTTCAGCCAACCACAGAACCGGCAGGTCAATAAGCAATTGACGTCTCGCGGATTCCATGTGATTGAAGTTGATTATTCCGAAATCATCAAATCAGGCGGAGCTTTCCGCTGCTGCACGATGCCATTGATCCGTGAATAGATTTCCCAGCGAAATGAAAGTATGATAACTTTTTTAACACCCTAAAAATCCCAAGCCGATATGGCTTGGGATTTTCTTTCTGTCTATCGTATTCCAGCTTTTTCCTGCTGTACCTGCACAATGAATTCCTTCATCAATTCCACACCATCTGGAGTACCGATGGACTCAGGATGGAATTGGATTCCGTAAACGGGATATTGCCGATGCTTTACGGCCATAATTGTGTCATCGTCAAGTGCCCGGGATTGGACTTCCAGACAATCAGCCAAGGTCTCCGGTTCCAATACCAGCGAGTGATAACGCATGACCGGCAGTGGCATCGGCATGTTTTGGAACAAACCTTGCTGATCATGCGAAACTTGCGAGACCTTGCCGTGTCGGATAAAGGGCGCTTGAACAATATTTCCGCCGAACGCCGCTCCAATCAATTGCTGCCCCAGACAAATACCCAGAATTGGAATGGATTGATACAGCTCCTGAATCAGCTCGATCGATTCAGGCAATTCCAAGGGATGACCGGGCCCTGGCGAAAGGATGATGGCCTGCGGATTTTTCGCTTTGATTTCATCAAGTGTCAAAACGCCGTACCGGACCACTTCAACTTCAACGTCCATCGCGGCGATGGCCTGGTAAATATTATAGGTAAACGAATCGTAATGATCGATTAAAAGAATCATCCGAACACCTCCGTTAGTGAACGCGCTTTATGCAGCGTTTCTTCGTATTCTGCCTGTGGATCCGAATCGAAGACGATACCGGCGCCCGCCTGGACATGAACCATGCCGTCTTTGACGACAAAAGTGCGGATGGCCAGTGCGACATCCAGATTGCCATTGAATCCCAAGTACCCGATAGCTCCTCCATAGACGCCTCTGCGCTCTTCTTCAAATTCCTGTATCAATTGCATCGCCCGCACTTTGGGAGCTCCTGAGACAGTTCCAGCAGGCAAGCAGGACACCAATGCATCGAGTGGATGCATTTTCCCATCAAGCTCACCAGTCACTTCCGAAACCAGGTGCATAACGTGCTGGTATTTTTCGATGACCATATACTTCGGCACTTCCACGGTGCCAATTTGCGCTACGCGCCCCACATCGTTGCGGCTGAGGTCGACCAGCATCTTATGTTCCGCCTGCTCCTTCTCATCACCCGCCAATTCTTCGGCCAACTGATTGTCTTCGGCAACTGTTCTGCCGCGCTTGCGTGTTCCAGCAATCGGATTGGTCACCATATGGCTGTCCCGGATCGTCAACAAGCTCTCCGGTGAAGCGCCTACGATGGCATAGCCGTCAAAATCGATGAAGAATTGATAAGGAGACGGATTTTGCTTGCGTAATTTCCGGTACAATGCGAAAGCATCTCCTTGATAGCTGGCAGACAAGCGCTGCGACAGCACCAACTGGAAGACATCTCCTTTGCGGATATGGTCTTTTGCCTGCTCGACCTGTTTCCGAAAAAAAGCATCAGTGGTTTTGGAAGCGAATTGCAGCGATTCCTGCCCCACTGCTGCGGCTGGGTTTTCCGGCACCGACAATTGCTGTTCAATGTCATCCAACTTGTCTTCAAACGATAAAATCGTCACGTCGTTTTTCACATGGTCGAAAACCACGATGGTTTCATAAACCTGCAGGTGGATATCAGGCATCTGGAGGCTGTCTTTTTTCGGAGCCTTGATCGGTTCATAGGCCTGGATCGCGTCGTAACCGATATACCCAAGTGCACCGCCTGTAAAAGGCAGGCCTTCCACTTCCGCTTCATAACGGGGCATCAGTTTTTTAATCAGCTCCAACGGTTTGCCTTCATGTGTTCTTTCGGCGCCTGTCCGGTAATCGATTTCCTGTAATTGTTGGCCGTGGCCTATATAACCCGTTGAGGGGTCCGCTCCAATAAAGGAATAGCGGCCTGTCACACTGGTCTTCAATGAACTTTCGAGCAGGCATTTGCGTTCTCCAGTCAATCGATTAAACACCGCAATCGGCGTCAAAGAATCCCCATCAATTTTTCTCATCTTCATTTCCTTGCTCATCTCGGCTCATCTCCTATTCTTAAAAGCGGAAGCGATCAGCCAGACTCGACAAGCACAAAACAGTCCGGCGAAGCGGCATGGTTTGGTGCCTTCGAGAGTCTGATCGCCAAAGCTGGATACCACATGCAAATGAAATTATCCGGCTTATGCTTTTTAATGTATTTACCTTATTTGAAAACAAAAAAGCCCCCTGCAGGAACAGAATTGTTCCTTGCAGAGGACGGATTGACCGCGGTACCACCTCGTGTTAAAGCTGAAACAGCTTTCACTTGAACCCCGATAACGTAGGGAAAAACGGATTCTTCTACTGCTTGTTCAAAGAACCACTCATAAGCCCATTCACTCAGATACCCCACCAGTTTCCACCTGCCACTGGCTCTCTTTGAGAGGTTGATCTGCGCTACTCTTCTTATTCATCGATTTAGCTCTGCTATGCTCTGCTCAACTGGAATTCGGCGGTGTCGCTTTCGACCCCTTCAACCGCAATCCGTACAAAAAAGGTTGTGCCAATTTTATTCAATTTCCGCCCATTTGTCAACTGATAACATGACTTATTTAGATAATTCTGTATTTAAGAGAAAGATTGGGGTATAAATAAAGTAAGCATTTCAATTTTTTAAATAGAGGGAGGAGACAGAGGATGAAAAAGTTTGCATATTTATCATCAGGAGTTTTGGCCTCAAGTTTACTGCTTGCCGGATGCGCAGGTGACAGCCCAAGCGATACAGGCAATGAAGGTGCAGAAGACAGCACCCAGATCAGCTTTATCCATTGGAGAGGCGAAGACAAAGCAGTACTGGATGATATCATTGCCCAGTTTGAAGATGAAAATCCTGACATTTCCGTAGAAATGACCATTTATCCATCTGAGCAATACCAGGCTACCGGACAACGTCTGCTGCAGGACGGGTCGACGGGCGACGTCTTTACATCCTTCCCGGGCGCACAATTCGAAGCCATCGCCAGTGCCGGTCTGTTTGAAGATCTGAGCGGCGAGGATTTTGTCTCCAATTTTGATCAGGAACTCATCAGCGTCGGACAAAAAGATGGAACTCAGCTTGCACTTCCTTATCAGCTGGTCTTCAATATGCCTGTCTATAATAAAGGCATGTTCGAAGAGCTTGGACTGGAAGTGCCGAAGAGTTGGAGTGGATTCCAGGAAATGGCAGATGCACTCCTTGAGAATGGCATTACACCCATCGCCTTTCCTGGGGCAGACATCGGCCCTAACCAATTCATGAACAGCATGATGATGAACAATGCGCCGGATGAAGACGTTTTCGAGAAACTTCAGAACGGTGAAGAATCCCTGACCAACGAATGGTGGGTTAAGACCTTGGAAGATTTCCAATTGCTTGAGCAAAAAGGCTATATCCAGGCTGATGCTCTGGGGACTTCCCAAGATTCCGCAATGGCGATGGTGGCCAATGAAGAAGCCGCTATGCTGGCGACAGGATCCTACCATATGTCTGCTTTGCTGGATCTGAATCCTGATCTTCAGCTGGATTTAATGGCCCCGATCACTGTTGAAGAAAGCGAAGCTATCTATGAAGGCATCAATACAGCCACCTTCATGCTGGCAGTCAATAGCCAGTCCGAGAAAAAAGAACAGGCAAAAGAATTTATCACGTTTCTGAGCCAGCCTGAAATCGCTTCCCAATACGCTAATGAAACTGGTCAGCATCTAACGGTCAATGATGTTGAATATGAATCAGAAGTATTGCAGAATACAGCTTATTGGATCGATGAAAGAAAAACCCGGTTCCAGCCGCGTTTCCTGATTACAAATGCTCAAATCGAGGCCGCAGTCCTTAGCTCCATCGAAAACGTGTTGGGCGGAGCAGATCCGATGACAGCTGCTGAAGAAGCTCAGCAGCTCGTAGAAGAAAACAGGGAATAACGGGATGAGAGTTTCTAAATCCATCTACTTATTCTTTTTGCCAGGGTTGCTATTGTACGCGATTTTCTTTGTTTACCCGACAATCAGCGCCCTGTTTTATTCGTTTACGGATTGGGACGGCCTCAGCTCAAGTTTTCAGTTTGTGGGAATCGCCAATTACGAACGTGCCTTTACCGGGGACACAATTTTCCGTAAGACAATCGGCAATAACCTGAAATTCATGCTTGTCGTTGTTGTCTTCCAGACACTCGTCGCCCTTGCTTTTGCGATGATTGTCTTAAAAAACACAAAGACCACGATTTTTTTGCGCGCGCTTTATTTTTTCCCGACCATCTTGTCATCTGTATCAGTAGCCTTTATTTGGTCATTCATCTACGATCCGTCACTTGGTATCCTGAATCAGGTATTGGAGCTGGTCGGACTTGGATTCCTGACGCAAAACTGGCTTGGCAATGCGAACATTGCCATCTATTCGTTAGCTGTAACCCAAATCTGGTTCCATGCCGGACAAATGCTCATCATATTCGTTGCAGGATTGCAGGCCATTCCGGATGAACTCTATGAAGTTGCAAAAATAGAAGGAGCCAACAAATGGCAGACCTTCCGCCGTGTAACGTGGCCGCTGCTGGCACCTTCCGCTACGATCGTCGTTGCGTATACCACAATCCAATCGTTCAAAGCATTCGATCTGGTCTTTGCAATGACTGGCGGCGGACCCAATAATTCAACGCAGATTGTGGCTACTTATATTTTCGACATCGCTTTCAGAAGCTACCAATTCGGCTATGCCAGCGCCATTTCCGTTATTTTCATGATCATCATCGCGATTATTACATTCCTGCAATTCAAAGCTTTGCGTTCTGATAGAATTTCTTATTAGAAAAGCGAAGGCAGCCGTTTAGTCCCGACAAGCGCTGGAAGCTTTACCGGGAATGGCGTTCTTTTCCATTCTTGGTAAAGCTGAAGCGACTCGAGGGGCTGGCTGCCGGAGTCTGGATCACTAGAAAAGCGCAAGCGCCCATGTAGCTCTGACGGACATAAGACAGATCGGCGAAGTGGCATGTTTTCAGCCACATAGCTGGGCGGGCTTATGACCCCGAAGAGCTGGACAATAGAAAAGCGGAAACGGCCGTTCAGCACGAAAAGTGAAAGTGCCTGGTCAGCTCTGACCGGCATAAGGCAGACCAGCAGAGTGGCGTTCTTTGCCGCACAGCTGGGTTGGCTTATGACCCGAAGAGCTAGGCACTTGCAACTGGACAACAGAGTGGCTTATGACCCCGAAGAGCTGGGCGCTGGAGCTGGACAACAGAAAACAAACCGAGGAAATTTTGATTTTTCAAGCCTAAGGAAAGGAGGACAACAGCTTGTTCTTCCGCAGATTTTCCCTTATCACCTATGCGCTGCTGATTTTGGTTCCGTTATTGATTGTGGTTTTGACTTCCATGAAAACCATTCAGGAAACGTTCAGAAACCCACTCGGTTTTCCGGAAGCTGGTCTTCAATTTGAGAACTATACGGCGATTTTCCAGGAGCAGACGATGGCCGGCTATTTTGTTAACAGCACAATCGTCACTTTGTTTTCCGTGTCGTTGACATTGTTCTTTGCTTCGTTGATTGCTTATGGCATTACCCGTCTCAACAATTGGATTGGCAATTCCTTATTCATCCTGTTCACACTCGGCATGATGGTGCCGGCGCAAGTCAGTATGATTCCCCTCTATTCGCTGATGCTCGATCTCAACCTGACCAATAGCTTAGTGGGGCTCATTCTCGTCAACATCTCTACAACCATGCCGATCGCTGTTTTTATTCTGACCGGTTTCATGAAGACCTTGCCGAAAGAATTGTTTGAAGCTTCTACAATAGACGGGGCAGGCAATTGGAAGATTTACACCAAAGTGGCTATTCCGCTGTCACTTCCTTCCCTATCAGCTACAGCCATTTTCCTGTTTGTGATGCATTGGAATGATTTGCTGTATCCTTTGCTGTTCATTACGGATAATGCCTACAAGACCCTGCCTCTCGCTTTGCTGGAGTTCCAGGGTGAATATTCGACCAACTATCCAATGCTCTTTACAGGCGTCATCATCGCCTCAGCACCGATGGTCATCGCCTACATTTTCCTGCAACGCTATTTTGTTGCCGGTATGACAGCAGGCGCTGTCAAAGGATAAGCAAAAGGACGACACCGCTCATTACAGAGGGTGTCGTCCTTTTTCATCACCAAAACATCGGTTTATCGACCATGAACCATAGCATCAGCAATAATAATATAATATAAATCCATAAAGAACGGTTTAACTTCTTAACCAGCCGCAATTGGTCGGCTTCTTCTTCCCCAAATTGGCGAAGAGTCGGTGTAAATGCACGCGCTAAGAAAAAGACAGAAGCGATCATCACGGCCAGCGTACACACTATCCAAGAAGTACCCCATTCCCACGGCCCCTGCCAAATCAACAGGATGCCTGTCGTTACCAGCACATGCCCTGCATGTTTTACAAGACGTGTCGCCGATCTGAACGTCGTGATATGCGAGTCCAATAGAATGCCGGCTGCTGTTTCCATTCGTTTGATTAAAGGAAGCAGCACAAAAAAAGGACCGATGGATAACACAGCGCTTAAAATATGGGCGTATAGAATAAATGTATACATTGTTTACTTACTCTGTTGCCAAATGGAATTCATGGACCCAAACAGTCATCTCAGGCAACCAGGGCATACCTGGGTGAAACGACAAGATCGATTGTTTATAATCTTCTACAGACGCGTAACCTTCCCGAGTGATGTTTTCATCTGTTAATTCACCAAGTGTTTGCTGATATACCTGATTCACCACAAATCTCTTGTCTTTGAGTACCATGATTTCCCCTATGTCTGCATAGCGTCCATTTCTTCGAGTTGCTGACTTCGTGCCAGCCAAAACTTTTTCTACGTCCTGCTTATTGGTCACCAGTTTTTCGACACTGCAGGTTTTCGGCGGCATTTGCTGCGCATTTTTTTCTGACATTTCTACTCCACCTCTCTTTATTCCTTCTCAGTATAACTCTTTTCAGCGCTCTGTTTCATTCCATAAAAAAACGCCCTGTTTTTTCAGGGCGATGCTTGAAATCATTTTGCAAATACATGTTTGCCGATTTTCGTGATAGTTGTACGCGAGAAAATCCACGTATCCGTCACGCCGCTTGGATTGTAATAATACGTTGCACCAAGTGATGGATCTGAGCCCTTTACAGCTTCTTTCACAGCCTGATAAGCTGAAGCGTTCGGCTTGAATTTGTACTGCCCGTCATTTACAGCAGTAAACGCGTTACGCTGAAAAATGACATTGTATGTACTATTGGGAAATAGGGAAGAATCGATACGATTCAGGATAACAGCTGCTACCGCTACTTGACCTGTATGGTTTTCTCCACGTGCTTCTCCGTGTACGACACGTGCCATCATATCAACATCCGAAAGTTTCGCTCGTGTCAACGGACCTGTAAAACCAGTAGCAGGAACATTGAAATCACGCTGGAACTGAATGACTGCATTTTTAGTGATAGATCCATAATAACCTGTAGGTGCCGTCTGGAAGTAGCCCAGTTTTTTCAAGGTTGCTTGAAGTTCTGACACATCCTGTCCAGCTACCCCTTCATACAAATCTGGAGAATGTGCTTCTGCGGAGGTTTGAGAAAACCCTAAGAATAGAACTGTAAATAAAGCGAATACCAATACTTTTAATTTCTTCATGCTTTCTCTCCCTTCTATTCCAAGAATCTACAAATGATTCTTCTTAATAGTATATAATTGGAATTATAAGAATTCAATCCCTCGTAACTACTCAAATTCTGTCGATAAAATGACCAAAAGTAATAGTTTATTGTCTTTATGCAAAAAATAAGGGTTTTTTATCTCTAGAAATTAGGTACTTTCTCTTATTATTATAAAAAGAGGTGAATGTCCTGATTGAAGCAAAGCAAAAGACGGCCGAGAAATCCTCGACCGCCTGTTGTCTTTCCCTATAATCTTCCGTAATGCAGCTGCGCAAATTGCCCATATGATTTTACCGACTTAAGCTTCAAGCGGCGCTCAACGTCCTGCTCTTGAAACAATGGTATTCCTTTTCCGATAAGGACAGGAGCGAGCGAAATGATCCATTCATCAATCAAATCTTCTTTCAAAAAACTATGAAGCAGCTTGCTCCCACCAATCACCCAAATATCCTTTCCAGGTTTCTCTCTGAGATCTTTTACGAAGCTGGAGATGTCCTGATTCGTGAAATTCACATAAGGGTTTTCTTCTGCGGAAGAAGAAGTAAAGACATAACTTTCCATGTCTTGATAAGGGAATTTCCCTTTTTCAGCTTCCATTACCCAATCATAGGTTCTGCGTCCCATAACCACTGTATCGATGGTCTCCATGAATTCGTCGTATCCAGCGCCTCCTTCTTCTTCCCCCGCTGTCTTGAAAAGCCATTCGAGGGAATCGTCTTCAGTTGCGATATACCCGTCCAAGCTAGCCGCGATGTAACAAACAATTTTTCTTTCATTCACCATACGACTTCCTCCTTAACGATTTTTTCAATGAAGCTATCAAAAAAATGGCCCCAGCATCAAAACTGAGACCTTGTTTTTATTTGCTTTCCAGTTCTTTCAGTTCTTTCATTGCTTTATGGGTTTGAGGAAAGCCATTTGCCTGCCATTCAGAGCGATAAGCAGAATCCAATTGGGTCAACCCGATTTCCGCTTCATCCATATCAGCATTGACGCTTTCTTCCTGATCGACCGTTACACTGTTTCTCATGTCATTATCTTCATAAACCCAGACCTTTTTTGCTTGGTTCTTTTTATAGGCAGTCAACAAAAGAAGGCTGCCCGCCATTGCGGCTCCTGTATAAACAAATTTTTTGGTAGTATTCTTTTTCATGAATATCCCTCCGATTATCTTCGTCGTCCTATACTCTTTACTTCCCTGTTTATTGGAAATGTAATCCTGACAGTTGGCTTTCGACGTCAGAGGGTTTATTTGGTAAAGTGAAAGAAAGAATTTGACTGGAGGCGTTCAGATGAAGAAGATTGTTATTGTTTCAGATACACATATTCCATTCCGCGCCAAGAAATTGCCCCAACAGCTAGTGGATGCATGTCAGGAAGCTGACTTCATCATCCATGCCGGCGATTGGCAGACGATGGATGTTTACCATGAACTGGCGGCATATGCAGAAATTGATGGCGTCACCGGCAATGTCGATCCATGGGACATCCTCGAAAAGTTTGGCCGGAAAAAGATTCTCACGTTCGGAGATTTAACCATCGGTGTGGTCCATGGCGACAGTGACCGAAAACCTACTGAGAAGCAGGCTTTTGACAGCTTCAGTAATGATGATGTCGACATCATCGTATTCGGACATTCCCATACCCCGGTTATGCGGGAAGTCGAAGGGGTCACCCTGTTCAATCCCGGCTCCCCAACCGACAAGCGCAGGCAGGAACAGTATTCCTTCGGTTTACTCGAAATCGGCGATTCCTGGGAACTCAAGCATGTCTTTTTTGATAAGGAAAGCTAGTCGCCCCGAAGGGTAAAGCCACAATAAATTGGACTACTAATCTTATCCAATAAAAAATCAGACTCCCTTCACAGGGAGTCTGATTTTTCTTTGCAGTCTTTTATTAATACAAAGCCCAGCTGCTTTAATGCCGATTCCAAATTGGCTTCAATTAATACACCTTTCAGTGCAGCCGCAAAATGAGGAACCTTCAACGCCATAAAAGGCTGAATTCCTGTGATGACCGGTGTTACGCCAATTATTTTAAGGATATTCACGAGCTTCAGCAAGTATTCCCCAACGACAGTGTTGATCTGCAAAACCCCTGAAACATCGATGATCAAATACTCCATCGGCTCTTTGCCGCATTGTTCCAGAACGTGCTCGATGATCACCTGTGCACGCGGTGCCGTAATTTCTCCGATTACCGGAACGATGGCCACCCCTTTAGTGACGGGGACAATCGGAGCAGTCAATGTTTGAATCTGATGATTGGCTTTCTCGAGTTCCAGCACATAAGTCAATAATGTCGACATCATTTCAAATGTGTAGAGCTGATCTTCAGAAAGCCGATAGTATTGATCATCCAATCCGCAAATAGTGCCGTAAACAGTGCCATCGTTATAATAAACCGGAACGCCGACAAAGGTGCCTTGTCCATAATCTGCTGCAATGTCCATAGAACGGGTCATCTCATTTTTAGAGACATCCTCAATAACCAATGCTTTCGGACCATGGTTGATGCTCAAGCTGCAAAAGGAGTGAGGAAGAGGCATGGAACTGCCTTCTTCGACCAATTCTTTTTCTGAGTTGCGAACTTTAATAATGTGGTTTGTTGTCCCATCATTTCTGGCGATAAATAAGGAATTGATCCCAATTTGCTTACTCAGCAGCTGTAGAATATAAGCCGCCGCCTCATCAAAGTTGCTGAAAGCTCTTGCCTTCTGAATAGTATCCATTGCCATTCCCCCATCCCTTTTGTTCAATCTCTTTGTTCTCTATATTTTCTTGATAAGATTCAAATCGATGAGTAAATAATTATTATGTAAAGATACGCAATAGAAAAAAAGGTATGCAAGCTGCATGTTATCCGCTTGGAAAATAAATAAAAACCGAATATGCCTATATTACTACCTTAATTATACAGTTAAAATACTTAAATCTACATTTAATTTGTGTAACAAATATTTCGCTCCTTCAATAACGGGTTCATTCTTTTGTTAAAAAGGGTATATGCATAACAATAGCATGTGGAGGTGGGGAAATGGCAAACGAAATGGATATTTTGGTATTGGAACAATCCGAAACAATGATTTATTTTAGATGGACTGATACAGAAGATGTCTGCCGGGTAAAAAGAGATGAACAGATTGTTTATACCGGCACTCAAAATCTGTTTAAAGATGAAGGATTAAAAAAAGGCGAATTGTATACCTATACCCTTGAACGGTTGGACGCTTCAGGAAGTTGGACAGATAAGATCAAGCTGCATACGGGAACGGAAAACCGAAAAAAAGACAGCATTAACCGCTTGGAAGAAATTGTGCTGACAACCATCGTTTCTAAAAGCCGGATTTCTTTAGCATGGGGAGAAATTGAAGGCATTACCCAATTCGATATTTACTGCAACGGAAAATTTATTGAAACTGTCGAAAGAAATCAATACACCGACCGCCAAGTGCCCATGAATGAAGAATTCACCTACTGGATTCGCGGAAAACGTCCTGTAGCAAAATCCGAAGAGCGTTTCAGTGAAGAAAAATTCACTCTGGCCAAAATTTTTGGCACGCTGAATTGGAATTCGTCAAAGGAGAAAGCGGCCATGGAAGAGTTTTGGCTGACTAAAAAAATCGCTCCTTTGGATTCATTATTGTCTGATGAGGAAAAACCAAAAATCTATCCAGTCTGGCAGTTCCGCTACAACACCTTCTTGCCTGAGCTGATATTAAAAAATCCGAATCTCTTATCGCCTTTCCCTTATTTCCAAGGTGACGGCCGGGAGTTCGATCCGGACTCACTGCATTACCGTACACAAGTGAGTTTCACTGTTGACTTGAAAGAAGAAGAGTCGTCATTCGAGTACGATAAGGATGTCGGTCCCACCATCGGATACAATTGGCGAAAAAAATTCAGTAAGGCGGACGTAGCTTCTTCTGAAGGAATCGAATTGGAAAAGATTGAAGAAACAGGCCATAAAGTTTCCGTCACATTAAAGCACAGTATCGGAAACCCGATCACCACTTCGCCGAATATCGATTATGAAGTATCTGCTGCCTTTTACCGGGACGGCAGTTATGACATTATCGGAATACATGACCAATCACCAAATCATGAAGTGTACTTAAAGCTCGATGATGGTGAATGGATGGAAATTCATCAGACCGAAAGTGAAGGCTTGGCCTATATGGCCGGACCGATTGCCAGCCAGTATTGGCGGATCTCTAATTTCTATTGAGCACTGTTTCATTCATTAAACAAAGCCCGAACCGGAACTGACTCCGGATTCGGGCTTTGTTTATTTTAGTTATTCAAACTTCACTAGTTTGTTTAATATCTCTCAAATCTACAGAGGCGCTTCCACCTTTACTCTCTTACTTATCTAAAAAACGTTTACGGATATGAGGCGGCGGCAGCATGCAGCTGTCCAGCTTGCCAAATACCTTGTAACGGTTTTTGGCTACTATATCATACGCTCCGTCACGGATCGCGCGTGGGAATGGTTTCAGGTAATAGGCCAGCTTCCAAAGACCGGTTAAATGATTTGAAATCATTAAAGCACCTTCAGATTTCACATATGCCTGTCCATCTTTTATCAAAACCACACTGTCGACATCCTCAGGCACCTTATATTTTTTTGAAAGTTCCTGTCCGACTTCACTTTGCAGCGAAGCAAATTGATAATAGCCGGCCGGATCGTGATTTATAATGAATTGAACACTTGAATCGCAAAAATTACAATCTCCATCAAATAAAACAATGGCATGTTCCATATTGGTTTCCTCCTTTGCCGAAAATAGTTCTGTTATCTAAATATCCTCTTTTGCCTTTATTGAAACACCTTACCGGTTGAAACTGTCCCTTGATGAAAAAATAATTTCCAGCCATGTTGTCTTTTTTTCCAAATTGAACTTCGATTCGTTAATTTTCCAGTCTTGTGATTATGGACTTGATAGGTGGTCAGGACCGCATCCGGACCCAATTCGTGCATAACGAAAGACTTTATTTCCATAGAATCCGGATTCAACGGATGATTCCCATTATAATGCGAGCGCTTGATGATGCCGCCCGAACTGCCAAATTCGTAAAACTCATCGTCCAGCACTTGGCCCAGCTTTTCTGTTGAAACTCGGAACTCAGGCTTCAAGTGACTGCATTCCAACTCATAAATCTCTTCTGTCAATTTATCCATTCCTATTCTCCTCACCTATTATTTCCCGGGAAATGAACTCAGTATATAAATAACCCCTTGCCTAACGGCAGGGGGCCATATCATTTATCATCTTTAAAGAAGTCCTCTGGATCTTCATTTGGCTGATCTTGAGGCGTATCAGATGACCCGAAATCTTCGACGTCTTCAAAGCTGTCCTGGTAATCGCGAACAGCACTGTCTTCCTTCTCAACCGGCTGGGCTGTGGAAGCTTGGAGCACATCTTCTTCTGGCGGCCGGCTTTCCAGATCAGGTACTTGATCCGCGTGATCGATGCAAGTCAATGCAGTCGGCAACGCTTCCAGCCGCTCAAACGGAATGTCTTTTCCGCAAACTGGGCACTTGCCGTATGTGCCGTCTTCGATTGCTGCCAAAGCTGCTTTCGCTTCCTCCAGTTCTTCTTCTTTAAACTGTGTCAACGCCATGCCGCGCTCCTGATCGTATAAATCGGTAGCATTGTCAGCAGGATGGTTATCATAATTTGAAAGCTCAGTAGTCTCGAACTCTTCTGTATTCTCCACACGCTCTTCCAGAGATTCCACTTGTTCTTCCAATTGCTTTTTCAATTGTTTCAGTTGTTGATCTTTCATCCGATTTCCTCCTCAAAAAACTCACTTATCCTATATATTGCCTTTATCGGGGAAATCAAACCTGAAAGTATCGTCGTACTCCGCTTAAAAATCGTCAAAACGGTCCAGCAAACTCAATAAATAATCATCCAAACGGTGACGCATCAACTCATCAGACAAGCCTTTCATGCCAAAAGCTTCCCATCCCGGATACACTACTGGCGAACCATCCAATATATCCGTCAGCGAAACCAGATCCCAGTAAGGATCATATGTGAATAGACTGCCGGCATTGCGCTGATAAGCTGCCAAAAAATCATTGGCTACAGAAATTCCGTACATCTGGGCCAAATTGACCCGGCAATGTCCGACATCAATTCCTGCAGGCCCCCGACAAGCATTCACCCAGTCCACGATGGCACTGATTTCCCCATTTTCCCACAACACATTAGCTGGATGGAAATCACGATGAATGAAACATTCCTCAGCTGCGGGACGGCTGCCGGCTACAATGTAAAAAGCACGCATCCAATCGTTCTGTCTTTTCGACCATTTGGGTTTTTCCAATAAAAACGCATTATTGTAGGAAAAGTATTCGTAAGGAAAGCCTTCTGCCTGTGTTTGATGCAATTCAGCCAAAGCTGCTGCCAAGCCTTCCAGCCACTTTTCATCATTTGCTGGCTGAAGTACCACAGAACCAGGCACCTTCGTCATCAAGACGGCAGGCATCCCGCTCTCCTCTCCTGTTTCATCATAAGCAATTAAGTGAGGAACAGGGAAGCCGGCTTGTTCAGCGAACTGAAGACTATCTGCTTCGTGTTTTGCCAGATCAGGTTCTTTTTCCAACCAATCAGCTTTATGGAAAAATCGGAGAACGTACGAGAGGACATTTCCATTCTCTTGAACAGCTAATTCAAACAAGGTGGAGGACGTTCCGCCTTTAAATGGCTTAACGCTTGTTATTTCTACCGTTTCTCCAAGCTGTGCCTTTATCCATTTCAGTGATTGCGCCTGCAAGCCGGGCTGTTCATTTCCTGCCATCCTGGACACTCCTTTCTGCCTATCTTTTAGCTTTAGTGTACCATGAACAAATAAGGATTCTATAATTTAGTAACGTGTTTGACTGCTGGTAAACATACTGATTGTTCTTCTATAGAATAGCCGAAATCCAGTTGCCTTGGAGTACACGAAGTTACACTTCCAGTGAGTGGTGCACAGTTTCCGGTTTTTCAATCTGAATGGTCGCATGTTCGATTCCACAATAGTCATGAACCAGCTTTAACGCATCCTGAAGAACTATTTGCTCATCTGCTTCGACTGTCACATCGATATGGCAGGTAAACAGGTTGAGTCCGGACGTAATGGTCCAAATGTGAAGATCGTGGACATCCAATACCCCTTCAATTCCAAGAAGCCGTTTCTTCACTTCTGGTGCATCGATTGTATGGGGCGTGCCTTCCATCAATATATGGAGGCTATTTCTGAGAATCCCCCAGGCACTCCGCAAAATCAGCAAAGCAACCAATACGGAAATGATGGGATCCGCCAGCGTCCAGTCAAATAAGAGAATTAACAGACCAGCCACTATGGCACCGACTGAACCAAGCGCATCCCCAATAACATGCATATAGGCACTTTTCATATTCAAGTTGCCCTGGACATCTGCGTTGCGGTTGAGCACCCACGCACTTAAACCATTAGCTGCGAGACCGATTGCCGCAATCATCAGCATCCAGCCACCTTGTACTTCCGGCGGTTCATAAAAGCGTTCGATGGCTTCATAAACAATAAAGCCCGCAATGACAAATAAGGTCGCGCCATTGATGAAGGCGGTTATGATTTCAAAGCGGAAATAGCCATAGGTTTTTTTCGCAGAAGCTGCTTTTCCAGCAAACCAGATCGCTGATAGGCTGAGTGCAAGTGAAACGGTATCCGATAACATATGGCCGCTGTCCGCAATCAAGGCAAGGCTATTCGTAAATAGGCCGCCGAAAAATTCCAGCACCATGATGCCGGCGGTTATGGCGAGCGCCAGAACCAATGCTTTTTTATTGCCGGCCCTTGCCGCTTCAAAATGATTATGTTCATGATGATGTCCCATGCCGCAATCGCCTCCATCTTCTTGCTGTTATTTTACCAAAATTGGCCGATTGACAACGAATAGCAAGTCTTATACGATAGATGAGGAAAAGTAAATAACCCGGCAACGGGAGAGGTTCATAGCATTTCACCCTCTATAAAAAACTATGGATTGTCGAAACTCAGCCAAATCCACATGCGATTTGGCTTTTTCTTTTGTCCGTTTTTTATAGCCCTCTTTCAAGCCGGCCATCTAAAGGAGGCCGTTTTTCATGGCAGGAAGAAACGAAGATACACTCGATCATTTATCATTGCTCGGCAATCAGAACACCAAGTATAAATTTGAATACGACCCGGAGATTTTGGAGCCGATCGACAATCTGCACAGCCGGGACTACTTCGTGAAATTCAATTGTCCTGAATTCACATCGCTTTGTCCGCAGACAGGACAGCCTGACTTCGCAACCATTTACTTGAGCTTTATTCCAGACAAAAAACTGGTGGAAAGCAAATCGTTGAAACTTTATCTGTTCAGCTTCCGCAATCATGGAGACTTCCATGAAGATGTAGTCAATATCATTATGAATGATTTGATCAAGTTGATGGACCCGCGTTATATCGAAGTATGGGGGAAATTCACGCCGCGCGGCGGATTGTCCATCGACCCTTATACAAATTACGGCAAACCAGGCACAAAATACGAAGAAATGGCATCGTACCGGATGATGAACCACGACATGAATCCGGAAACGATTACCAATCGCTAAGGGGCCGAACAAATGTTACTTTACTTGAACGGCGCATTTGTCGGCCTATTGATCCTATCGAATATTTTAGCAGTCAAGTTGTTCAGCATCGGTGAATGGGCTGTTTTGCCGGCGGCTGTCATCGTCTATGTCTTTACCTTCCCCATTACAGATACAATTGCGGAAGTATACGGCAAAGAAGCTGCGCGACAAACTGTTACAGCAGGATTTGTCACCCAGCTTTGCGCATTGGCTTTCATTTTCTTCGCCATCCATCTGCCGTCTGCACCCTTCTTTGCAGATCAGCAGTCTTTTGAAACGATTTTTTCCGCAGGCTTCCGGGTGACGTTGGCCAGCCTTGTCTCTTATTTCATCAGCCAGAACCTGGACGTCAGCATTTTCCACAAGCTGAAACAGCGCCATGGCAATTCCAAGCTGTGGGTACGCAATAATGCTTCTACAATGACCAGCCAATTGGTCGATACCAGCATTTTCATCTCCATTGCTTTTTACGGAACCATGCCCGCCAGCGCATTACTCGGGATGATTTTCACACAATACCTGTTTAAATTACTGGTCGCTGCTGCGGATACACCGCTGGTTTATTTGTTGGTCAAAGTATGCAGACGTGAAATGCAATCCGGCAAACAAATTTTCGGACACCAAAAACCGGAAGCTCTCCAATAGAGCTTCCGGTTTTTTATGGTTATAGTAGATTATAAGAGCAATTGCTTATACTCTCGCGCGTGCTTTCTGTGCGCGCTCTTTACTGCCCGCTTTAACACCAGCAAGTACCAGATCTGCCACAATCGGCAAATGATCGGAAACCGATGTTTCAATAACCGCTGTCTGAACAACTTCAACTTCACTGTCTGAAAAAATATAGTCGATCCGGGTCGCCGGCCAAAAAACTTCTTCCGTTTCGTTGTTCACATAAGGAGAAGGATACGTATAGGCATCTCCTCTTTTCATTTGCAGGAAGGCATCTTCAAAATGGCTTGTCAGTTTTTGCATGTGAACGTTTGAAGAAGAAGCATTGAAATCACCTGCAATGATGCGCGGGAAACGGCTTTTCCCTGTAATCCCCAGAATTTCATCGATGCTGACGGCGAGTTCGCTATCCTTCAGCGCCAAATGCGTATTGAAGACGCTTAAGTAATTGCCATCCACTTCAATGACGGTTTCCAAAATTCCACGTTGCTCGTTATTGCCGAAAGGGCAATAGACCTGGGTCAACAAATGATTCTCTACGTACTTGATCGGGTATTTACTTAGCACCACATTGCCGTACTGCCGATTCGGCCGCTCTGAATCCTCAGGCACAAAATTCATATTGGCGCCATAAGCCGCATACATGCCAAGTCTTTGGCTCAGCCATTCCACCTGGTCGACAAATGAACTGCGGGCAGAAAAATAACGGTCAACCTCCTGCAGGGCGATAATTGTGGCACAGGAATCTTCCACGACTTCAGCTGTCTTCTCCAAATCAACTATTCCATCCATCCCAAGACCATGAGCAATATTGAACGACATGACTTTTACAATTGGCGCCTTCTTTTTCTTCCCGTGCATGCAAACCTCTCCTTTTCGAATAAAACGAATCGTTGGCAGCTGCTTTAATTGGTTTCAGTATACCAAGTTGAAAAAAAATTGCTATAACAAGGGTGTAAATGATTGTTATGAATTTGTAAACACGAAAAGCGGAAGCGGCCGTTAAGCCTCGACAAGCGCTGGAAGCCTGACCGGTAATGGCACTCTTTGCCATTGCCGGTCAGGCTGAAGCGACTCGAGAGGCTGGCTGCTGGAGCTGGACAACACGAAAAGCGGAGACGCCGTTCAGCTCCGACAGGTGTAAGACGCTCTGGCGAAGCCGCATGTTTTCAGCCGCACAGCCAGCGTGGCTTACATCCCAAGGAGTTGGCCGGTGGAGCTGGACAACACGAAAAGTGAAAGTGCCTGATCAGCTCTGAAAGGCATACGACAGACCGGCAGTGTGGCGCTCTTTGCCACGCAGTCGGGTTGGCTTATGACCCGAAGAGCTAGGCACTTGCAACTGGACAACACGAAAAGTGGAGACGGATAAGCTAAAAATGAGGCTTCCCGCTGCAATAACTTCATCTTTGATCCATACAACAGTCTATTTCTGTGGCTGATTTCAGCTTTATGCACGTTCCGGAAAGCTTACGCACGCTTATTAGAATTTATGCACGTTCATTGAAATCTAAATCCAGTACACCTCCACCCACAATCAATCCAGACATAAAAAAATGCAGACAACCCGTTTTCGGAGTTGTCCGCAGTTAAAATTCCCTTCTGTTATTGCTGTGCCGTATAGACCTCAATCGCATCCCGCAGGAATTGTGCAGCTCCCGGCTCTACTTTGTCATAGTAGGCAGCAAAGCGATCGTCTGCCACATACATCTCGGCAAGCCCCATATGCGCGTCCTTGCTATAGGTCGGCCACGTAAAGCCCAGCCACCGGCGATGCAGATCAGCCGTTTGCTGCGCCGCTTCGCTCGATGGGTCGCCTGTTCTGAGGGCCTTTGCCAACTGGTCCAGTACCTGCTGCTCCAGGCGTATGAACTCCTGGTATTTCTCTTCGCTCATGTTCAGCATTTTCACGTTGGATCGGTCGACTAGATCATCGCCGTATTTGCCGCGAATTTCATCTCCATATTGCTTTTCGTTATCCTCCACCAGCTGTTGTTTAAAGCCCTGGAATTTCTCTTTATCAGCCATGATGCTCTCTCCTTCTGTTGCAGAAATGGTTTTTTCCACATTGCTTATCAAGAGGTCCAATTGCAGTCGTTTGGCGTGAAGTTTTTCCCGGTGCTCTTCTAAAGCTTGGGAGCTGCTGAAACCGGGATCGTTGACGATGTTCTTTATGTGTTCCAAATCCAGGCCTAGTTCACGATAGAAAAGGATTTGCTGCAGCTTGTCCACTTCCTGCTGGCCATAGATCCGATACCCTGACGAGCTCTTTCTTGCCGGCTTCAAGAGCCCGATCTC
This sequence comes from Planococcus sp. SE5232, assembly GCF_050686535.1. Taxonomy (NCBI): domain Bacteria; kingdom Bacillati; phylum Bacillota; class Bacilli; order Caryophanales; family Caryophanaceae; genus Planococcus; species Planococcus sp. SE5232. The sequence goes on from NZ_JBOGCP010000004.1 coordinate 342,056, forward strand.
ATCGTAATAGCGCAATGTCCTTGTACTGATTCCAGCCAAATTCCCTAGTTTTTGTACGGTGTATTCCATCTCACCACCTCCTGATAAACCCAGCTTACACCTTGACGTTGCGTCAAGGTCAAGTGATCCAGTCAAGTTAATTGCTGTTCAGCAAACTCACGGTAAAGGGAGTGGGAAGCTGTCAGTTCCCGGTGTGTGCCAATGCCCGTGACGCGCCCTTTTTCAATAAAGACGATTTTATCCGCATCCACAATCGTCGACAATCGATGGGCGATCACCAAAGTGGTTCGCCCTTCCATCAAACGGCTTAACGCCTGCTGAACAATGCCTTCTGACTGGCTGTCCAGGCTTGCAGTCGCTTCGTCCATCATCAGGATTTTCGGATCGCGCAGAAAAGCCCGGGCAATCGCGATCCGCTGACGTTGGCCACCTGACAATTTGACGCCGCGTTCTCCTACTTCCGTATCCAATCCATCAGCGAAGCCACGGATAAAATCTTCCGCATAAGCCATACGCGCCACGCGCCAAAGCTCTTCGGTTGAAATTGTTTCAGGATCCGGCAAGCCATAGGTCAGATTGGCACGGATCGTACCGCCCATCATGGCACTTTCCTGGGAGACATAACCGATCTGATCGCGCCAGGAAGCGATTGAAATTTCATTGATCGGGATATTTCCAATCGAGATTTCACCGGATGACGGCTCATAAAATCGCTCAATCAAGCCGAAAACCGTTGTTTTCCCGCCGCCACTCGGTCCCGCAAATGCAATCATTTCCCCAGGCTGCGCTTCAAAACTTACATCTTCAAGGACTTGCTCCCCTTTTTCATAGGCGAAGCTCAATCCTCTTACTCTCAGCACCTTACCGGCAATATCCATGTCCGGCTTCTGCTCCCGATCTTCCAAGGACAGTTCCAAAATGCCGATGATGCGTTCTGTGGCGCCTTTGACTTTTTGAAGTTCTGTAAAAAATCGGGCAAAAGTCGCCATCGGGACGATGATTTGAAATAGATACAATAGAAAAGCGACCAGCGATCCTGTGGACATTTCCCCATTCGCCACGCGGATTCCGCCGTAGCCGATGATCGATACGATGACGACCATGACCACCAAGTACATCAGCGGAGCAATCAAGGCATAGATTTTCGCCTCTTTCATGCCGAGCGCAAACAATTTATGGATGCCTTGTACGCCTTTGGTTTCTTCCGTATCTTCAGCTGTCGAGGATTTCATCAGACGGATTTCCCCTAACGTCTGTTGGACATGGCCTGTAAAATGCGCAGTCTCATCCTGCAGATTCCGGGAAATCTTGGCCATTTGGCGCCCTAAAGGGATCATCACCGCAATCGTCAGCGGGACCGCCAACATCATGACCAGTGTCATCTTCCAGTCCAGAATGACCAAAATGATCACGGCCCCGATAATGGAGATGATGCCCGTGACAAAGGATGGAAAATGGTCCGTAATCAGATTCCGGACAATGCCCGTGTCGTTGACGACCCGGCTCACCGTTTCACCGCTGGAGTGCTGATCGAAATAGCTGACGCGCAGCCGGATCAACTGAGCCCACATCCGTTCCCGTAAGCCTGCTACTACCCGCTGCCCCACCATGCTCAGCAAGTAAATCGAAACCCCGTTGATGATGGCCTGCACGATAAAAGCAACGCCGATTCCAGCAATCAACGGAACACTGAGCGAGTCGAGTGAAAAACCATCGACCAGGTTTTTCGTCAACAATGGGACCACCAGGCCGACGAGCGTCGTAATTAAACTGGCAAGCAACCCCACTGCAAGTGCGAGCTTCGGAATCTTCAGTGTCAATAACAGCGAAATGAACGGCTTCAGACCTGCATCTTTGTCTTTGTCTTGCTTCTTCATAATAAAAGCCCCTGTTCTTTGGGTCGCATCAAGCGAATTTTGCGTAAATGCATGTATCGGTCAAGCGTTTTCCGTCCACAGAGCGCTCGTCATTCTTCAGCGTCCCTTCCAGGATAAACCCAAGCTTTTCAGGAATGGCGCGGCTTTTGAGGTTTTCAGCGTCGCATTGAATTTCAAGGCGATTGCATTTCAGTGTGGTGAAAGCCAGATCGGTCAATGCCGAAACGGCCTCTGCCATGTATCCTTTTCCGGTCGCTCTCGAATCCAGCCAATAGCCGATTTCCATCTTCGGCACATCCCATTCAATGGCGTGGAAGCCAGTAGAGCCGATAAAGTTTCCTGTCTCTTTATCAAAAACCAGGTAACGAAGGGATTCCCGTTTCAGGAAATTCAAATGCGACTCCAGTTGATTGATTTCCGTTTCCTCTGGAGACGGCTCTTCCTGCGCAAATCCGAGCCATGGTTTTAAGTCTTCAAGTGAAGCTTGAATCGCTGCATTCACCACCTTTCCATCTCCAGGCATCGGCATCCGCAGCAGCAAACGCTCCGTTGTTATTTCTGTTGGCACTTCCGGCAAATTTTTCGTCATCCAGCATTCTCCTCTACTCGTTTAACTCATTCCAACGGCCACACTCCCCTTTAAGAAGCGGCGACTATTTTCCGGTCACGCGGCAGCCAAAGGCCGACCAAGCCGATAATCGGCAGGAAGGATACAACCACCATCGTTTCGTAGACACCGATGGCATCCATTAAAATACCGATGACAACAGCACCGATCGCACCCATGCCAAAAGCCAGGCCAACGGTCAATCCAGCCATCGTGCCGATTTTGCTTGGCACGAGTTCCTGGGCATAGACGACCGTGACGGAAAAACTCAGCATAATGAAAAATCCGATCAATGCCAGGAAAATCAGCACAGCGTAAAGCGGCAGGTACGGCAATAAAGCGGCAAGCGGAATCGGGACGATGATGGAAAGAAGAATAACGTTCTTCCGGCCGATTTTATCCGCCATAGGCCCTCCGAAAAAGGTACCGGCCGCTCCGACGCCAAGAAACAGGAACACATACAGCTGGCCCTGCTGAATTGTCAGGCCATAAGATTCAATCAAGTGGAAAATATAAAAGCTTGTCATATTGGTGACGTAGAAAGAACGGGCAAAAATAATAATCATCAGGAGGGCCAATGCAATACCTACTTGTTTTTTCGTCATTTCCGGCAGAGAAGACAATAACACTTTCTTCACTTTCTGAAGCTTTTCCTGCTCCAGCTGCCGCTTGTACCAGATGGAGATTTTCGTCAGGATAAAAATACCGAGCGCAGCGACAAACAGGAACAAGGCAGCGCCTATCTGGCCGAGCGGCACGAGGATGAAAGCACTGATCAGTGGAGCAAGCGCCTGGCCCGAGTTCCCCCCTACCTGGTAAATCGACTGGGATAAGCCTCGCTTGGACCCAGCCGCCATATAGGAGACACGCGAGCCTTCCGGATGGAAAACAGCAGAACCCAGACCCAGGAATATGACCGAAACGAGAATCATCCAATATTCAGGGGCAAACGCCAATCCTGCAATGCCAAAAAATGAGCTTGTCATGCCGAGCGGAAGTGCATAAGGCATCGGCTTTTTATCACTGATGAATCCCACAACCGGCTGCAGCAAAGATGCTACGATATTCAGCACAAAAGCGATCAAGCCCAACTGAGTGAACGTTAATCCGAGATCCGCTTCAAGTATCGGGAACATCGCCGGAATTACTGCCTGTAAAGAATCATTCAGCAAATGGCAGCCGCCAATCGCAAACATTACCGGATAAACTGGATTTCCGGCTAAAGAAGAAGAACTTATCGCTTTCGCCATGGTGTTACCCCCAATACAAATCTGTAAATTACAATAGTTCCATTATAGAGGAGTTCGGCACCTTTCGATAACCCCAAATAAAAACACCTGCAGGAAAGCCTGCAGGTGTCTGATTCATCAATTTTGAGGCATTTATGCAGCAGAAGTTTTCAGCTGCTGCCAATTTTCAAGCCGTTTATCTAAAACGAAATTGCCGAACGGCAGGAACGCCGAAGCAACGGCTCCGATGGAGAAACGGAACGGCCATCTGAAGATGAATGTCATGTAGACAGTCACTAAGATATAGACAGTGAACAGTGCTCCGTGAATCGGTCCGATCACGCTGACCGCTTCCGGAAATCCAACAAAATATTTTAATGGCATCGCAACAAAAAGCAGGATCAATAACGAACCGCCTTCAAGCAAGCCCATGAAACGAAATGTTCCCAATGCATTCTTAAACATCCACTATCCCTCACAATCTGCTTCCATTATAGAAGCACAGCAGATTGCTGTACAGGGATTAGCAATAGAAATGGAGAAGCATTTGGCTCCCTCTGCAATTTTTCGTCACAAACGCCGATCCAACACTTACTCCTTCAGCCCAATTTCACGAAAAGAACTTTCAGGTAATCGCCTTCTTTAAATTCCTTTTGTACGCGAAAATCACTCGGCAATGTGAATTCCTCAACAATGCTGTATTTTCCGCCAAGATCTTTAAAGGCTTTATCGATAAACCCTTTAAACTTTTTCATGCCAAAAGAGGCACTGTTGGTCGAAGCGACAATGACGCCATTTTTTTCCGTAATGGCAATCGCTTCTTTCATCAGATTCGTATAGTCCTTAGAAGTGCTGAACGTGTATTTTTTTGAACGCGCAAAGCTTGGCGGATCTAAAATGACCACGTCGAACTTCAATTCTTTCCGCTTGGCGTATTTAAAATAATTGAAGACGTCCATCACCAGGATATCCTGGGTCTCGTAATCGATGCCATTGACGCTGAATTGCTCGATTGTCTTGCTGGAGCTTCTTTTCGCCAGGTCGACACTCGTCGTCTTCACCGCTCCACCAAGTGTTGCCGCTACTGAAAAAGCACCTGTATACGAGAAGGTATTGAGTACGGTTTTGCCTTTGGCATACTTCTGTTTAATGGCATTACGGACATCCCGCTGATCCAGGAAAATCCCCGTCATGGCTCCGTCGTTTAAGTAAACAGCAAAATTCACACCGTTTTCTTTGACGATCAATGGGAATTCACCGCGCTCGCCTGTAACGAAATCGTCTTCTTCAATATACTGCCCTTTTGTATCAAAGCGTTTTTTCTGGTAGATGCCTTTGCATTCAGCAACATTCTGAAGCGCCGCAATCACCTGGTCTTTAAAGGTATATACCCCTTCACTGTACCAGCTGAGCAGATAGAAGCCGTCGTAATAGTCGATGATCAATCCTCCGAAACCATCGCCTTCCCCGTTAAAGACGCGGAAGGCCGTCGTTTCTGGGTTGTTGAAAAACGATTTTCTATGGGCAATAGCTGTTGCCAGCTTGCGCTCAATAAACGCCTGATCAATGGCTTCCTGTTCATCGCGCGTCAAAATCCAGCCAAAGCCTTTGTTTTGCTGGCCATAATAGCCTTTTGCCAAGAACCGTCCCTGCTTGTCTGTCAGCTTCAGGATGCTGCCCTCGGTTTGCAGAACCTCCGGATTGTCCAACGCCTCTTTGGTGATCAACGGGTAGCCCTTGGCATATTCCGCCTTGAATTTATCTGTTAGTTTAATTGAAATTTCCGATTTCATCGTTTCTCATCCTATCTGTAAAACACCATTTTGCTTTATAATTAGTGTATACGATAGCTGTCCTTATTCCCACCCTGGCCATGTGAATTTTCCAAGACTGCCCATAGGAGGAATTGCCATGAAGCAGAAGTTCCATGTCTACAACATTCTCTTGACGACCGGGGAACACCTGGAGAATATCCGGATTGAAGGGCCTTTGGAAGACCATTTCTCCGGTGTCGCGGTAAGTCTGTTCCCTGTCGAGGATATGGAAGGAAAAACGATTGTCCTGAGCATTTTTCATATCGTCAAAGCGGATTTGATTAAAGTGGAGGGATAAATCCTTTATCTGCAAAAAAAAAGCGTTTCGCATGCTATCTGCGAAACGCTTTTTCAATGCTTATAAAATAAACTTTTCAGCTTTTCCATTTAGTGGCCAGGCTCCAGCGCCCAGATTCTGGGGTCATAAGCCACTCTAGCTGGGCGGCTGAAAAAACGCCGCTTCGCCAGCGCGTCTTATGCCCGTCGAATCTACACGGGCGCTTGCGCTTTTCCTACTCCTGGATCCATTCCCAGGCTTCATTCATTTCATCCATTTGGAAATGCTTGACTTCAAGCTTCGGCAGCAGGCTTTCCATTTCCGTCAGCTGCTCATTCAAATGAGTGGAGCTGATGACGGCGAATTTATGGAATTGGTTCCATGCATCCATATTCACCTGCATGCTTTCTCCAAGACCCGTAAAAACAGCGTCTTCAACGCCATTTATCACGGCATAAATATTGAACTTTCCTTTGTCTTCAAACTTCTCCTGGATAATCTTGTCGATCTTCAATGCATCTTCACGCGTCGCTGTTCCTTCAAATTCAATCGCGATGGTTTCTGTGTCTTTACTTGGCACAAAAGATAGCATATGTCCCCTCCTCCGGTTCATTGTCTAAACTGCTCATTCTTTAATCCAGCTCCATGCCTGCTCCATTTCATCCATATTGAAATGTTTGGCTTTGATGCCTGGGAGAAAATCACTGATAGTGGTCATCGTTTCAAGTGATTTCTTTTCGCTGACGACAGCTAGCTTATTGTATTGGCTCCAGCGCTTCATATCGATTTTGGCTTCTTCCATAAGTGCTTTGGCTGTCGGCATCTTCACTTCCTGCATGATGGCATAGGCATTAAACGGCTGATCTTTTGAAAAGTTCTCTTCAATCGACTGCTCCAGCTTTTGCAGGTCTTCTTTTGTCACCGTCCCACTCACTTCAAAAGCGAGGGTCTGTGGATCCTGACTCGGAATAAATGACAGCATTTCTATTCCTCCCCATCCGTTATAGGTCTGATGTTACTTTTCCTATTCCCTATTTGGCAGTCAGCAAACGGCAGCCTATAGACATATTGATGCTATTCACTGATATATTGCATAAAATATTTCATTGGTAGTCTGAATTGGTGTATAATGGGACAAACAACAACTTCAATTTAGCAGGAACTTTTCAATCCCGCTGTTCCTCGGAGCTTGATAAAAAAAGCAGTAAAAAAGGAGAGCTTTCAATGCCTATTCCAGTCGATCATTCGAAGCCCGTTCGTGTCTCAGCAAAAGAAAGCGCTTATCTTCAATTGCAGCAATGGATCATTGACGGCACTCTGCAACCAGAAGAAAAATTAATCGATACGGAACTGGCACAAGCTTTGAGCTTAAGCAGAACCCCTATCCGTGAAGCACTTCAATTATTGGAAGTTCAGGGATTTGTCGAGATGTTTCCTGGCAAAGCCACTCGTGTCACGAACATAAAAAAAGATGATCTCAAGAATCTTCTGCCGCCACTTGCTGTTCTGCAGGCACTTGCAGCGGAGCTGGCCATTCCCAATCTCGATGATCAGACGTTCCAATTAATGCATGAAACCAATGAGCGGTTCATCAAAGCGATTGATAGCCAGGACGGTTTTTCAGCTTTAAAAATTGATCAGGAGTTCCATCAGATCATCGTTGATGCTGCAAATAATTCTTATATCCATTCAATGCTCGGCAGCCTTCAATCCCATGTCAGAAGACAATTTTTCCATCATTCACTGATGTTGACCAAAAGCTCCTACGACGAGCATGTCCAGATCATTCAAACGCTGAAGGAAAGAGATCCGGAAAAAGTGTCACAGATCATGAAATCCAATTGGGTACGCACCATAGAAGAGCTTACGGCTGTATAAGTGTTTAAACAATTGAAAAAGCTGTATCAAAAGCGAGGGGGCTTTTGATACAGCTTTTTATTTTGCAGCTGATCCGGTTTTCCGGACCAGCCATTGTTGCCGATGATTAAGCGTTGTGTTGAGCCGTTTGGACCTTCACATGTTTCTTGCTGCGGGCAATGACAGTCGTAATTGCAATGACGATCAATGCAGGCAAAAGCCATCCAAGACCGTTGTTGTAGAGCGGCAAGGAAGCTGTGTAAAAATCGACAACTGCCTGCAGCCAAGTCGGATTAGCGACACCCAGCGAAGAAGTCAAGGTCTTTAATCCGTCGATGATGCTGATGAAGAACGTAACGACGATTGTCGATACGTAAACCAACTGAGCGTGTCTGAACAATGGCGACAAGAAAGCCAGAATGATCAGCACGATCGCCAATGGGTAAAGGAACATCAGGACAGGAATCGAATACGTAATGATATTCGAAAGGCCGGCATTGGTGACAACCAGCGAAAAGACAGAGAAAATGACCACATAAGTCTTGTAACTGATTTTCGGCGTCAGTTTATGGAAAAATTCAGCATTGGCCACTGTTAAGCCGATTGCAGTTGTTAAACAAGCCAAGATGATGATGACCGCCAATAAAGTGGCACCGAAAGTTCCAAAGTAATGATTGGAAGCTCCACTTAAAACAGGTCCGCCTGTGTCCAAAAGGCCCAAAGTTCCTGTACTTGTTGATCCGAGTAAAGCAATTCCCGTGTAGACGATTGCTAAAATTGCCGCTGCCACCACTCCACTTTTCAACGTAGCAGCTAAGACGCCTTTAGGCGAATTCACACCCAGTTTGCGGACGGCTGAAATGACGATAATCCCGAAAACCAATGAAGCGAGTGCATCCATCGTGTTATAGCCTTCCGTGAAGCCCGTAAAGAACGCATCATTTGCATAAGCAGGCTGTGGTGCTTCCTGCTTGCCCATTGGATTGACAAAGGCTGTAACCAGTAACGCTCCCAACGTAAGAAGAATTGCCGGTGAAAGAATCTTCCCGATGCTGTCCACCATTTTTGATGGATTCAGTGATACAACCAACGACACTGCAAAGAAGATGAGGGAGAATACAAGAAGACCGATTACGGCATTCCCTTCCCCAACAAATGGTGCAATCCCCACTTCATATGAAACTGCGCCTGTTCTTGGCAATGCGAAGAAGGGTCCGATTGTCAAATACAGCATGGCTGTAAAGATCAGTCCATATACCGGATGTACACGGCTCGATAAATCCTGCAAGTCGTTGCTTTTCGAATAACCGATTGCCAATATTCCAAGCAAAGGCAAACCGACACCGGTAATCAAGAATCCGAATATCGCTATCCAGACATTCGTTCCTGCGTATTGCCCTAGCTGAGCGGGGAAAATTAAGTTTCCTGCTCCAAAGAACAATGCAAACAACATCATCCCTACTATTGCATACGATTTAAATGACAACTTACTATCCATTTCCATTTCCTCCTAAATTTAAAGCCGGTGGCTTGAATCATCTTATCCATAATCTTGAAATAATACATTTTCGTTTTAAAAAATGTATGCGATATATTGCATAAAGTAATAATACAACAAATCGTTTAAAAAGCAAGCTTTATAATTCAAAGTTTTCTTAAATTCTGTCTATTTCGGGAATCGGAATTTTATCTTCATTTTTTTAATATAGTATATATACTTTGAGCTGCATAAAAACTCGATTGCGGGAGATAAACTGATGCAGTTTAAGACAGCATTCCATAAGGTTGCAAGACTCTCCTAGACATGCAGCTATCCACTAAAAATACATTCACCGACTTTTCATTGAAATTTCTGATTCAATTGAAGAAGCATGGAATCTGTCCTCGCTTTTCAAATGAAATGCTGTAAAATAACTCATTATGGAAACAATTTGGCTTTCATTTCATAACTAACCGGAAGGTGGCGTTCCCTTTGAAAATCATTCACATCATTCTTCAGCTTCTCGCCATCACCGGATTTTATTTGATCGGAGAAGGGGTACAGGACTTTTTCAACATTCCGTTGCCAGGAAGCATCGTCGGGTTCCTTTTGTTGTTTGCTGCACTTATGCTGAAAATCTATCCACTCCAATGGATCGATTCCGGAGCGCATTTCCTGCTGGCATTCCTTTCCCTTTACTTTATCCCGGCTACCGTTGGCGTTGTTGAATACGGGGAGTTGTTTTCAGGGAAAGGCATGCTGCTGATTCCGATCGTGATAATCAGTACATTCCTCACAATGGCGGCTGCGGGGTGGGTCAGCCAATATACAGCGAAAGCAAGTCCCGAACGAAAGGAGCGATCCTGATTATGGAATTCAATCTGCTGGCCGCTTTTTTCGCAGTTCTGACCGTTGCGATCTACTTGCTGACCAACTCCTTGTATCTAAAGTACAGAAAGACCTTACTGAATCCGGTACTTGCTTCTACAGCGATCATCGCCGTTATTTTAGTAGTGGGAAACATTCCTTACGATACTTATATGATGGGCGGAAGCTGGATCGGCACACTCCTCGGCCCTGCAGTTGTCGCCTTGGCGGTACCGCTCTACAAACAAAGGAAGTTGCTTTTCACTAACCTGCTGCCCATTGTTTCGGGTATTGCGACAGGCGTAGTTGTTGGGATGGCAAGCGGTATTCTGTTTACTCAGCTGTTCCGCTTTTCAGAAGAGCTGATTCTGACGGTATTGCCGAAATCACTAACGACACCAGTCGCCATGCAGGTTGCCGGCAACCTTGGCGGCATCCCTTCACTAGCCGCAGTTTTCGTGATGGTGGCGGGATTCACGGGCTATATCGTCGGGCCTGCCCTGCTCAACTGGCTGCATATTGACTCGGCGATCGGCCGCGGCATCGGCCTTGGTACTTCGGCACATGGCATGGGAACTGCAAAAGCATTTGAATATGGCCAACAGGAAGCCTCGATGAGCTCGGTTGCGATGACCTTGAGTGCAGTATTCGGCGCTTTATTAGGCCCGGTAGCTGCTTGGCTGCTGCTTTTGTAAAACCTAAAAGAGCCCTCTTTCCAAACCGGAAAGAGGGCTCTTTTACTGTAGACAAAATTTATCCAAAATAAACAGCGGTACACAATTCCCAACCGGTCCAGCCACTTCGCTTTCCGTGGGCTCAGCTTCAGCCTCCTCGTCACTGAAAACCATGCTCCTGCATCGCTGCGCTAGCTTCGTCGCAAAGGCTTGGCCTTACAAGTTTCGGCCAATGCCTTTCCTGCGGGGTCTTCAGCTTTCGTCGCTGCGCTGCTCCCACAGGAGTCTTCGTGGCCAGCCCGGTTGGGGGCGTGTTGCTTCAATCAAAGAGAGAAGCTTGCTAGTCAATATCAGGAAATGTAGTCTCTACAAACCTGGTAAATCCTTCACTCAAGGATCCGGAGCGCCAGGCGGCGACTCCTGCGGGAACAGTGAAGTGCCGAAATCCACTCGGGCGCCAGTCCGAGTTAGTTCGGCGCGAACCCGCGGAAAGCGTCCGCCTGAAGCGCAGCATCCGGTTTAAAAATGATGAAATGAATCTTCATTACTTAAATAATATAAATATCCTTTTCATGTTGTTCAAACCTATCATCACCTTCCAATATCCCTGCGATTGAATCCAACGAAGCCAATTGCCGTCAGAATCACTGCCACTACCGTCAACATGACCGCGTTGAGGTAATTCATTTCTTCAATCGGTATTTCAGATACATAGCCGAAAGGTGTCAATTTCCCTACCCATTCCGGAAACTGGAACAGGCCGCCCAAATAAATGACGAAAAATGAGAAAGCCAGATACAGCCACATGGCACTGGCCAGATTCGGAGCCCAGCCAAGAAGCACCACAGCCAAGCCGATCATGGCAAGCATCGCAGGCAAGTAAGCCATTGCGGAGCCGTAGTACATGCCCAGCGACAGCTGCTCATCCATCATGGCATTCCCCACCAATCCAAGGCCAAGCGCTGCTAAAGACAGCATGATGAACCCGGTCAACACAGACATCCCAAGGTAACTGCCCATCACGTGGTTTCTGGAAACCGATCGGCTTACGACATGTTCAAGCCGGTCGTTCTTTTCCTCAGTCTTCAGTTTAAGAACAGCCAACAACACAGGAATGGTCCCTAAAATAGCCATGACAGCCATCAGCACCGGAATAAATTGTTCTGTCAGTGAAAATCCTTCTGCTTGAACAATCATTTGCTGCATCAGGTCAATGTCTTCAAAAAACAACTCCAGGTCTCCAAGAACCGAACCATACGAAGCACCGATCAGCAGCAATCCCACTGCCCAGGCGATCAGTCCGGTCCGCTGTAGCCGGAAGACAAGTCCGAATGGGCTTAACAGTGACCTGGAGGCATTTGCCTTTCCAGCCCGTGAAGGTAGAAAACCGGAGCCGAGATCACGAATGGAATTGAGATACAAAGCCAGTGCCATCAACAGCACCGCTCCCGCCACCGTCAATAAAATCGGCCACCAATAATTATTCACATACGCTTCAGACCGTAAAATCCAGCCAAGCGGTGAAAACCAGGACAAGGTTTCGTTTGTTACGTCCCCGATGGCCCGGATCATATAGGCCAGCAGCAAAACGGTGATCGACAAGCCAAGCGCAGTTCTGGCATTCGGCGACAGCTGTGCACAAACAGCCGCAATGCCGGCAAAGACCATTCCGGTGGCTCCCAAAGCAGCACCGTACACAAGAGACCCCTCCAAATCTACACTGTCAATGCCTAAAGCGGTTAAGGAAAAAGCAGTCAACAGCGCCAGAACAATATTGGCGCCGGTCAATACCAGCAAAATCGACAGGAGATTCGACAAGCGCCCTACAGGCAACGAACGGACCATTTCAATGCGCCCATCTTCTTCGTCTGTCCGCGTATGGCGGGTCACCAGCAAAATGCTCATCAAGCCGACCACCACTGCAGTCATCAACAGCATCTCGTGGGCTGTCATGGCTCCGACCGTATAATTATCAAGCCCATAGCCTGGCCCCACCATCGCAGTCATGGCTGGATTGCGCATCGTTTCAGCCATCGCCTGCCGTTCTTCTTGGTTCTGATACAGTCCAACAAAAGCTAAGGCGATGATTGCAGAAACAGCCGCAAATGACACCAGCCAGATCGGCAAGCGCAGACGGTCGCGGCGCAAGACAAAACGAATCAGTGTTCCGGTGCCATCAAAAAGATGTCTGGTCATTATGATTCGCCTCCTGCTCCTGATTCCACCGCTTTGCCGGTTCCCTCATAATGGCGCATGAACAGCTCTTCCAGAGTTGGCGGCGAGCTTTCGATTCGGCTCACGCCAAACCGGCTGATGTAGCGGATGACATGATCCACTTCGCTTGTTTCGACCTGAAAGGACAGGGCCGAACCTTTCTGCTGGATGCCACTGACTCCTTTGAGTTCTTCCAGACCGGCAATCGGCTCTTTGGTTTCGACCAGCAGAATCGTTCCCGTCAAATGCCGAAGTTCTTTCAGCGTGCCCGTTTCAATGATTTTCCCTTCGCGGATAATCGCCACTTTGTCACAGAGCTTTTCAACTTCCGACAAGATGTGGCTGGATAACAAAATACTTTTCCCTTGTTTTTTCGCTTCCATCGCATATTCCTGGAAAACCCGTTCCATGAGGGGATCGAGTCCAGAAGTCGGCTCGTCCAGGACATACAGATCCACATCGGACGAGAATGCTGCAATCAAAGCCACTTTCTGCCGATTTCCTTTGGAATAGGTGCGGCATTTCTTTGTCGGATCCAAATCGAATCTCTGGATCAATTCCTGCCGCCGGTCCAAATTATTGCCCCCACGCAATTTGACGAACAGGTCAATGACCTCTCCCCCTGTGAGGTTTGGCCATAGACTGATATCCCCCGGCACATAAGCCACCCGTTTGTGGATTTCCACGGCGTCTTTCCAGGAATCCTTTCCGAAAATTTCAGCACGGCCGTCAGTAGCTTTCAAAATACCGAGAAGAACACGCAGCGTCGTTGACTTTCCTGCCCCGTTCGGTCCGATGAAGCCGTAGATCTCTCCTTCGCCCACTTCAATGTTCACTCCGTCCAACGCCGCAAAATCCCCAAACTTCTTCGTCAGATCGATCGTTCTCAAAACTGTCATGGCTAACCCTCCTCAATTCGTATAGAAACTTTTCTTCAAAATATCGAGGTATTCATAAAATTCATCCCAGTACGGTTCGAAATCCAGTTCGGTCATCTTTTTCCCCTGCAACCTTTGCAGGAGATCTCGCTGATAGCCATCAACTCCCCAACGGATTAAATTGAACGCCTTGTCCACGTCCACGTCTTTTCTAAAAAGCTTTTTATCGATGCCTTCGTACAGCAATGCATATCCCTGCTGTTGCAATTTTTCATAGCGCTTCTGCAGATGTGGAGGCAGATCCAGATCTTTCGTCAGCATGAAGGTCCCCATAAAGTTGAAGACTTGCTCGTTTTCCAACTGCGCTTTCATTTTTATTTGAGCTGCTCCTTTCAGCCGCTTGATAAAATCGGTTTCATTGATATCCACCAAACTCAAGTATTCATCGATGATGAAATTCAAACTGTATTCAATGAGGTATTCATATAAGTCTTTTTTATTTTTAAAGTAGTAGAACAGCATCCCTTTCCCAATACCCGCCTGTTTGACGATGCGATTGGTCGAAGCTTTCCCATAACCATTTTCGGCAAATTCCATCAATGCCGATTCAAGGATTTTCTGCTGCTTTTGAGGATCGAGATTCTCAAATTTCTCCATATCCATGCCCTCTTTCTGAACTTTAGACCAACGTGGTCGACTACAGAATACACCTTTCGACCATACGGGTCAATACATTCATCTAAATAATCTGATTTCTTAATTTGCAGATTAAACCGTTGCTCCCGCTCTCATAGAATGCTATCTTTTAGGTGCAATCATATTAGAGGAGGAAGACTCATTGAAAACATTATTTTCCCGTAAAAATGCTGCAGCAGTTGCCGGCCTGATGACGTTATTGCTCGTGGGCGCTTGTGGAAACAACGACGATACAGCTTCTGAAGAAACAACAACCGCCTGGGATGAAATCCAGGAAGAAGGGAGCCTGACTGTCGCGACATCAGGTACCTTGTACCCTACCTCCTACCGCGAAGAAGGATCGGACGAATTGACCGGCTTCGAAGTGGAAGTGGTTCGCGCAATCGGGGAACGCCTTGAATTGGAAGTCGAATTCACGGAACTCGGATTTGATGAAATGCTGACGTCCGTCCAAACTGGCCAAGTGGACATTGCGGCCAACGATATTGAAATTACGGAAGACCGCCAAGATAACTTTATTTTCTCTACACCGTTCAAATATTCTTACGGCACGGCAATCGTCCGTTCAGGTGACTTGTCCGGCATCGAGACATTGGAGGACCTGGAAGGCAAAAAAGCTGCTGGTGCTTCAACTTCCGTCTATATGGAGACCGCACGTGAATATGGCGCTGAAGAAGTGGTCTACGACAATGCGACCAATGAAACCTATTTGCGTGATGTTGCCATCGGCCGCACGGATGTCATCTTGAACGATTATTACCTGCAGACATTAGCGATTGCTGCATTTCCGGAACTGGAGATCACTATCCATCCGGATTTGAAGTACAGTCCATCCGAGGTTGGCGTTGTTATGAATGAAAACAACGAAGAGCTGGCCGAAAACGTTAATCGCGTAATCGAAGAAATGCTGGAAGACGGCACAATCGCCGAAATTTCAGCAGAGTTCTTTAACGGCGCTGATGTGACAGAACAAGTTGATATTGAAGAATGAGACAAAAGAAGCCGCTCTTGATGGAGTGGCTTCTTTTTCTGTTGCCGGGTGGCTTCTTCCAATTAATTGGGGATACTTTCTGATTGGGCAAAAATACTTTCCATTTCACCCAACATACTTTTCAATTGAGCCGGAATACTTACCAATACCGCCCAGATACTTTCAGTCGACAGGAAAGCTGCACCTGCACCATCTTTCCCTGTTCTCCCAAAAGCTTTATACTAAATGGAATAAGCACGAATAGTCTGTAAATGGAGATGAGTAGATGAACCCTTCTTTTTCGCCGCTCGGTGATCAGGCGATTGTCATTGAACTCGGCAATGACATCAATGCACACACAGAACAGCTGGTCAGAAAAGTCTCGGCTCTGCTGGAAAGCCAGCAGCCGGAATGGATGATTGAATTTATTCCCGCATTCGTGACCGTTACAGTCTTCTATAATCCTTGCGTGGCTCTATACGAGAATGTCCAAATGGAACTGGCGGAACTACTGATGCATCCCGGCGATGATCTGGCTGTCGAATTCAGCACTGTTGAAATTCCCGTCTGTTATAGCGGTGAGTTCGGTCCTGATCTGGAGTTCGTAGCGCAGCATAATGGACTGACTCCACGCGAAGTCATCGACATCCATACCGCAGGCACTTATTCGGTCAACATGATCGGTTTCGCCCCCGGTTTTCCTTTTCTCAGCGGGATGTCCGAACAAATTTCAGCACCAAGGCGCGATTCGCCGCGTCTCCGCATTCCCGAACGGACAGTAGGCATTGCCGGTATGCAGACCGGCGTCTATCCGATCGAAACACCGGGCGGCTGGCAATTAATCGGCAGAACGCCGCTTCGCCTGTTTCGGCCTGAAAACGAAATTCCCAGCCTGCTTCGGGCAGGAGACAAAGTTATTTTCCGGGAAATTTCAGAAGAAGACTATCATACATGGGAGGAAGAGCCAGATGCTGAAAATCCGTAAAAGCGGCCTGCAGACCACTGTACAGGATCTGGGTCGGACCGGCTTCCAGAAATATGGCGTCATTGCCAGCGGCGCTATGGACCCTATTGCACACCGGCTAGCCAATTTGTTGGTCGGCAATGAGGAAAAGGATGCCACACTTGAAATCACCTTGATGGGGCCGGTGATCGAATTCGCCGAAGATGCCATCATCGCTTTATGCGGTGGAGACCTGGAACCTGAGATAGATGGCGTGGCCGTTAAAATGTGGCGGATGCTCACTGTCGCCAAAGGCAGCACCCTGACGTTTGGTGAGCCTCGAATAGGCGCCCGCTGTTACTTGGCAATTGCGGGCGGCATCGATGTTCCGCTAGTTATGGGCAGCAGATCCACTTACCTGCGTGCTGGAATTGGTGGTTTTCAAGGGCGCGCGCTGGAAAAAGGAGACTTGCTTGCAGTTGGCCAAATGACACTGCAGCAGCAAAAAGCATTACAACAGAAGACCGAAAACGAGTTTGATTGGCTCGTGCCCCCTGTCCGTTATTTTAGTGAACCGGTGATTCGCATGATGTCGGGACGGCAATTCGATGTATTCGATGCAGACAGCAAAAAGCGGATTTTCAGTGAAGCTTTTGCCGTTTCTTCCAACTCAGACCGCATGGGCTACCGGTTGGAAGGTCCTCGCCTAGCACTCGAAACCCCTGCAGAACTGATTTCGGAAGCGGTGGCTTTCGGCTCTGTCCAAGTACCAGCAGACGGCAATCCGATTGTATTGCTGGCAGACCGACAAACGACAGGAGGCTATCCAAAAATCGGACAGGCCGCTTCTGTCGATTTGCCGCTCATCAGCCAATTAAAGCCTGGCCAGCAGTTGCGCTTCAAGGAGATTTCCCTGGCCAATGCCCAGCAGCGGTTGATCGAGCAGGAACAATCGATCCGGGAATTGAAAGCCGCCATCCAATTAAAATGGGAGGAATGGACATGATCAATAAAGTGGATTTGAATTGCGATATGGGAGAAAGTTTCGGAGCCTACCGTATGGGCAATGATGAAGAAATACTCGATTACATAACATCAGCGAATATCGCCTGCGGCTTCCACGCCGGAGATCCGTCGACGATGCGAAAAACGGTTCAACTGGCTCTCGATAAGAACGTCGGGATTGGTGCCCATCCCGGTTTGCAGGACCTGGTTGGCTTTGGCCGCCGGAACATCGCCTTGTCGCCTCAGGAAGCCTACGATTTGACCGTGTATCAGATTGGTGCCTTGTCGGGCTTTGTCAAAGCCGAAGGCGGACAGCTGCAGCATGTCAAAGCGCATGGCGCCTTATACAATATGGCAGTTAAAGATGCTGCCTTGTCTGAAGCCATTGCGAAAGCTGTCTACAAAATCGATCCGGAGCTGGTGCTGTTCGGATTATCCGGCAGTGAAATCATCAAAGCCGGAGAGAAAATAGGATTGCGGACGGCCAATGAAGTGTTTTCCGACCGAACTTATCAAAGGGACGGCTCGTTGACACCGAGGACACAAAGCAACGCGTTGATCACCGATTCGCAGGTTGCCATCGACCAAGTCATTCGGATGGTCAAGGAAAACAAAGTGGCGACCGTTGACCAGACCGATACTGAGCTACAGGCGGATACTATCTGCATTCACGGTGACGGTATCCACGCACTAGATTTTGCCATCCGGATTTCAAAATCCTTGAAAGAGGCCGGGATCGACATCGCAAAAGTAGGCGAATTCGTTTAATAACGGCAACAACAGACTTTTTTAAGCCTCTTGCCCACAGCAAAAAAAACCAGTAAGGCCAATTGGCCTTACTGGTTTTTTGACTGTCTAGTTTACGAAGAAGAACTGCCTGTCTCTACAAGATCACGTGATGCCGATACCCGATCATCCTGTAGCCAGCAAGCCACAGAATGGCCTGTTTCCGTCACCGTATCGCGCGGTGTATAGGTATGGCATACCGACATCGTATGCGGACACCGTGCAGCAAATGCACAGCCTTCTCCAAGCGTTGCCAGATTGGGCGGTGAGCCTGCGATCGGCATAAGCGGCTGCGATCGGTCTTCATTGAGCTTCGGCATGGATTGCAGCAGGCCCAATGTATAGGGATGCTGCGGATTGTAAAAGATTTCATCCAGCGTTCCCTGCTCCACAATTTTGCCGCCATACATGACAGCGACCCGATCGGCCATATTGGCGACCACGCCCAAATCATGGGTGATCAAAATGATGGCAGTTTCCGTTTTCTTTTGCAGATCCTTCATCAAATCCAGAATCTGCGCCTGAATGGTGACATCAAGTGCCGTTGTCGGTTCGTCCGCAATCAGCACTTTCGGGTTGCAGGCAAGCGCCAATGCAATGACCACGCGCTGCCTCATACCGCCCGAAAATTGATGCGGGTAATTGTCGAGCCGGCTTTCCGCTTGCGGAATCCCGACCAGCTTGAGCATTTCCAGCGCCCGCTCACGTGCCTGCGCTTTTGTCAGCCGCTCATGACGTTGAACGCCTTCCATGATCTGTTTGCCGACTTTCATTGTCGGATTCAGCGAAGTCATCGGATCCTGGAAAACCATCGAAATTTCAGAGCCACGCAAGTCGGTGATTTGTCGTTTGGACATCTTCAACAAACTGTTGCCGTTATAGACAATGTCGCCTTTGGTCACTTCGGTAGTGGCTGCCGGCAACAGCTGCATAATAGATTTGGCGGTGACCGACTTGCCTGAACCGGATTCACCGACAATCGCCAGCGTCTCGCCTTTTTTCAATTCAAAGTTGACTCCCCGCACCGCTGTCAGTTTACCGGTTTGGGTTTTAAATGCCACATGCAGGTTATCGACTGTCAGAATAGTATTGCTCATGGTGAACCCTCCCCTATTTTCTCATTTTCGGATCTAATGCATCACGCAGACCGTCGCCAAGCAAGTTGAACGAAATCATGATGATGCTGATGACCAAGGCCGGGAAAATCAATTTATACGGAAAATACCGCATTGATTTGTAGCCGTCTTCAATCAATACACCAAGCGATGCGAGAGGCGCCTGCAGCCCAAGGCCGATAAAACTCAAAAACGCTTCAAAGAAAATAGCGGTCGGAATCGTGAACATGACTGTTACGATGATCGGTCCCATGACATTCGGCAGAAGATGCTTTGAAATCAGCCGTGGATTCGAGGCACCAAGCGTCCGTGACGCCAGTACAAATTCCTGCCCTTTCAACTGCAGCACCTGGCCACGCACCACACGTGCCATGCCGACCCAGCCAGTGATGACCATCGCGAGAATAATAGAGGTAATGCCCGGCTCCAGGACCAGGATGAAGAGGATGATGACAATCAAGTTCGGAATTCCCATCAGGATTTCGATGATCCGCTGCATGACATTATCGATGCGCCCTCCATAAAATGAAGAGATGCCGCCATAAATGACGCCGATCACCAAATCGAGAAAGGCGGCCACTAAAGCGATGAACAAGGAAATTTGCGTCCCTTTCCATACCCGCGTCCAAAGATCGCGGCCGAATTCATCTGTTCCGAACCAGTAATTGATCTGGACATCCCGCTCAGCGTACTCATCCACGCCCTGGGAATTTTGACCATTGAAGCCCAGCCATTCCAAGCCTTGAACTTTCGGTGGCATGTTGGAATGCACCAGATTTTGTTCGCGGTAGGAAAACTCATTCATGCTTGGCCCAATCAACGCCAGCACAATCAAGAAAATGAGCAGTACGAGCGAAATCATGGCCCCTTTATTTTTGACGAGACGCTGAAAAGCTTCTTTCCAGAAAGATACCGACGGCGTTCCGATTTCTTCGCTTTTTCGCTGATCCAGCGGCGCTTTCACAAATAAGTCTGATGGAATGTCATCGTAGGCATATTGATTTTGTGCCTGCAGGTCCTGATGCGGGGGAAGGTGTGGTGTGTTTTTCGTCATGCTGATTCCCCCTTATAATTAATGCGTGGATCCAGGAAGCTGTAGATAATGTCTACAACAAAGACCACAAAAATGAACAAAGCGCTATAGAAAATGGTGATTCCCATGATTACGCTATAATCCAATACCAGAATCGACAAGGTGAATTGTTCACCAAGTCCGGGCACTGCGAATATCTTTTCGATGACCAAGGTTCCCGTCATAATCGACACCGCAAGCGGCCCGAGCATCGTGACTACCGGAATCAGTGCATTGCGGATGACGTGCTTCACAATGACCTGGTTTTCTTTCAAGCCTTTCGCTCTCGCGGTAATGATGTAATCCTGCCCGATTACTTCGAGCATTTCACTGCGGATAAACCGGGCAACTGTAGCCGTCACCGTCACCGACAAAGCGATGGACGGCAGCAGCGTACTGGAATAGCCTTCCCATAAAGCGACAGGCAACCATTCCAATTTAACGCCTACGTAGTATTGCAGTAATGCCGCGAAAACGAAAGAAGGAATCGACATTCCCAGAACGGCTAAAGTCACCGAGCCGTAATCCAAGATGGAATTGTGCTTTAAGGCGGAAACGATCCCTAAAACCAGCCCGATGATGGCCCCAATAACTAAAGCCTGCAAGCCGATAAAGGCGGATGGGCCGATCCGGTCACTGATCATGCTGGTGACCGTCCGTCCTTCATGCTGAAACGAATAACCCAAGTCGCCTTGTACCAGGTTGCCGATGTACTGGATGTATTGGATGGCGACCGGCTGATCCAGTCCATATTTAGCGTTCAAAATAGCCAACTGGCTATCGGTCAATTTCTCCGGATTGGTGAATGGCGTACCCGGCAACAGCTGCATCAGGAAAAAGGTCGCTGTCACAATGATGAAAAGCGTAATGAGCATAAAGCCGATCCGCTGCAGTAAATAACGTTTCATGCGAACACCTCAGTTCTGTAGGGTAATAAGAAAAGCGCAAGCGCCCGTGTAGCTCTGCCGGGCATAAGACGAATCAGCGAAGTGGCATGTTTTCAGCCGCACAGCTGAGTTGGCTTATGACCCAAAGAGCTGGGCGCTGAAGCCTGGACAAGGAAGAAAAGCGCAAGCGCCTGTTAAGCCCCGACAACCCGAAATGCGCAAGTCATCAAAAAATACGAGGGCGCCCGTCAATCGGCTACACCCTCGTATCTATAAGCTGTAAACCTGTCTTTATTCTTCGATCGTCACCCATTTGTAGGAGAATGAAGCCCCAGTTGGATGCACCAATAGATTTTTGATTTTGCTTCTCATCAAGACAGCTGCGCCTTCTTGGTAAAGCGGCACGATTGCTGCATCTTCTTCCAACAGGATTTTCTCAATGTCCAACAGCATTTGGTAGCGGGCTTCAAGATCTGTTTCCGTTCTTGCTGCTGATACCAATTCTTCCAACTTGGCATTTGAATAATCCATGCGGTTAGCGGATCCGCCTTCCAGCCACATATCCAAATACGTCATCGGGTCGCTGTAATCCGGTCCCCATGAGGAAAGGGACAAGTCGTACTCGACTGCCTTTTCGATTTCCAGACGCTGTGCGAAAGGAACTGCTTTGATATCCAATTTGAATCCTGGAAGATTGTCTTCCAATTGTGCCTGGATGTACTCAGCCACTTTTTTATGGTCTTCAGAATCCGCGATGTTAATGGAGACTGTGACTTCTGTTGCGCCGGTTTCTTCCAAGCCCTTTTCCCAAAGTGCTTGAGCTTCTTCAACCGTGCCTGTGTTAAAGTCCCCGTTCAAGTCACGGAAATCTTCGCCTGACGGAGATTTAAAGAACCCTTCCGGAACCACACCGTTTAATGCTGTAGAACCGTTCTTCAAAATAACATCTGTTAAACTTTCTTTATCAATCGCCATATTGACTGCTTGGCGGATGTTTTTATTGCCCAGTACCGGATGGTTATGATTGAAGCGAAGGAAAATGATTTCCGGTTCCAGGATTGTGTCAAAGTTTTCGTCGTCTTTGTTCTGGTCAACGGCCTCTGAACTTAAGACAATGCGATCCACTTTGTTTGTTTCGTACAAGTTGACACCAGCTGCCGGGTCTTTGACGACATAGGCATTCACTGCATCAAGCTGAACTGTATCTGCATCCCAGTAATCTTCGTTCTTTTCGTACTTCCAACCTTGCTCATGTGTCCAATCAACCAATGTAAATGGTCCGTTGAACAGGATGTTTTCCGCTTCCAATGCGTATTGGTCCCCTTGCTCTTCAACAAACTTCTGGTTTTGAGGCAGGAAAGTCGGGAATGTCATCAATGACTGGAACAATGGATTTGCTGCCTCTAAGGTAACTTCCAATGTCTTCTCATCAATTGCTTTAACGCCTAATTCTTCTGCATCCATTTCTTCGTTCATGATCGCTTCAGCATTTTTGATCCCTGCTGTTACGAACATAAAGTTATACGGGCTTGCGTCTTTCATGACGCGTTTCCAGGCATATTCGAAATCCTGTGCTGTAACCGGATCCCCATTGCTCCAGTTCGAGTCGCGCAATGTGAAAGTATGTACACTTTGGTCCTCGTTTTCTGTATGTTCCGTTACTAATGCTTCAATCGGTTCGTGGTTTTCATCTTGTCGGTAAAGTCCTTCATTGACATTATTCAGCACCGTAAACGCAATGCCGTCATGTGCTTTTGTCGAATCTAAAGTAGGAATGTCTGCCGTAGTCGAGATGTTCAATACTTGCCCAGCTTCCCCTTCTGCTGCTGCGTTCTCCTCATTCGAACTTTCGGAAGAATTGAAGTTACAACCCGATAAGAATAAAACGAATGCAATCATGATCATGAAAATCTGTGTTTTTCTCGTTCTCCCCATTTTCCTACCCCCAATTTTTTGATTATTCTTTTTAATCATAATTGTTATTGCAAAAAATGGCAACAAGATGTTTAAATTTTCAAATATATAAATTACATGGTAATCTCTATATTATATAAGGAAAGGATCGACATGCATGAATTTCAAAGGGTTTTTATTTTTAGCAGCACTGGGCAGCTCACTCGTTTTGCCTTTCTTCCTATATAGACAGTGGACAATCCTAACCTGGTTTGATGCGTTATTTTTGGTCGGGCTTTTGCTGGTCATGATCTATTTCATCATGGTATTAATTGAGGGCCAATTTTTTACAGCTTTCTTGAAAAGCACCCGAAACTTTTTTGCAAAAGTAAATAAAAAAGACCAGCTGATCCGGGAAAGTGAAAAACGTTCTTTTGAGTCAGCGGATTACCGAAAGGAATTCCCGAACCGAACCTCTTTTCTACAAATCGGACTGCTCTTTTGCCTAAGCAGTCTGCTGGTTTCCTCCGCTTTGTATTATTTGAATTAGAAAGAATTAGATAAAACGGCAATGTCCGGGAAGGGCATTGCCGTTTTACTGTAATAAACTTAAGCCATTCAAAAATTAACCTGATTAAGCAAAAAAATCACCTGTTTAATTCCTGAGCAATGGACTCAATGATTTTCTCCAAATAACCCGCACTATGCGGCACCATATCCTGCAAGCTGATTTCCCTTACAAAAGTTCTTTTTCCGCCATCCGGTGCTACTTCAAAGCCTTCGATCTCCACACTTTCTTTTTCCCTCATAAATAATGCCGCTAATTCCCCGAAGTCCAATTTCGCTACACCTGACACCTCTTCCAGCTGCAACTCAAACCTCAGGTCAATGTTTTCCAACTCTTTGTATAAGAAGCAATGGCAGCGCTCATTATCCGTAAACCCCGGCAAGGCAAGTTGATCCTTGACCATACCAAGGGAGCACAAGTCGCCAAAATCCACTGGAATGCCTAGCTCTTCTCTTACTTCCCGGACGCCATCTTCAACCGTCTCCTCCGCCAATAGATGGCCGGCTGCCGTAATGTCGAAAAGTCCTGGGAAGTCTTTTTTAGTTTCGCTGCGCAACTGGAGATAAACAACATCTCGATCACCTTGGCGGCCTGCCAGCCAACAATGAAAGGTGTCGTGCCAATCGCCTTTTTCGTGCACATCCTGCCGGGTAGCTATTCCTTTTGGATTTCCCTCTTCATCGTATACGCGTATTTTTTCTGTTTCCATTCTCATGCCCCTTTTTTTCCTTTAGCATAGCAAAAAACCGGCTGTCTACTTGGCCGGTTCTTGTTCGTACTCCTGAATTTCCTATTTTCCGTGAAGCCCGTTTACGTGTATTGGTTAAAATGAGTATCGTCCGGTGCGACATGTTTGATGAACAGCAAGTCTTCTTCTGTAACATCCGGAACGAAAAATTCAGTGCCCCAATGCTCCGATGAAAAAATATGCTGCTCGCCTCTGCTTAAGAAAACTGAAAACCACTTCAGCTTTTTCTCCGCGCTGACATGGCGGGTCATGAGGTATTCTGCGTTTTCCAATGTCAGAAGACCGGAGAAAATGGTCATCCCCTGCTTTTTATCGACCTCGAACAATCCGGGCAAATTTGAATTGAGTTCTTCAATTATCGCCGCTTCTTCATCAAAACAATGGATTTCAAAGAGATCGGATTTAGCCAGAAAGTATTCCATCAGCAGGAGCCAGTACTCATAGTTCCCGATTGCCGGTATGCGTTCCGTTTCCCGGCCAGCTGCAAATTCGGTCAGTTCAAACTGTAATTGCGTTTTAAGTTCCATGCTGTACTTCACCTGCCCTTTTCTTCCTATCACTTTTTATCATACAACTTTTTTGACTACAGCTGCGCTTTTAATTCTTGGGTGTTAAACTGCTCCACCAATCTGCCGATTTCATTTAAATCATCAATTTCCCCATCTGCATCCACGCAGTTCCACTGGGGATCTTTTTTCCAAATGGCTTTCAGGCCGATTGCCTGAGCTGCCTGAATGTCATTTTGGGGATGATCTCCGATATAGACCGCCTCATCCGGAGAAATACCCAAACGGGCTAACGCTTTTTGGAAAATAGCCGGATCGGGTTTGGACATCCCTTCCCATTCCGAGATCAGAATCTCTTCAAAATATTCTTGAATTCCAAATGCCAGGATATTGTCGAGCTGAAATTGCCCTCTGCCATTGGTGATCATGCCTAACCGAATTGATTTCCCGGCCAAGTCTTCCAGCATGGAGAGTAAATTCGGAAACGGGATGCAGTGAACGTGGAAATTTTTCACGTAATCATCCAGCAGTGTCTCCCAGCCAATCCCTTTAATCTCAAACTCCTCGATCAATTGCTGATAGACGCGGTCTTTCCAGACATACCCTTTGGCATCCAATTCGATAAAGCGCTTGGCGAACGGTCCCGATCCAATAAGGTCCCATCCAAATCAAAAATAACGGCTTTGATCATGCCAACTCCCCTATCCCTTCATTCACTGCTGCCCAAATTCAGCCGCCGGTAAAACCCTAAAGTTTCTGTAAGAAATTCCTTATCATAATGCGTTTTACCATGTATTCTTTCTACCCATTCCTCCAAAGTCTTAATCTGCTCGTCAGGGTACAGGCCGGTACTCGTGCTTAAAAAACTTTTCCAATTATCGAATTCCCAGTGGACGGTCTCGCCTTTTTCCTGCAAGCGAACTTCGACCAACGGTTCCGGATGAATATGGTGCTGAGAATACTCGGCCGCAGCCAGAAATTCTGTCCGTTCAACTGGCTTTATGGTATAGACCTGATTGGACTGTTTGCCGTTCGGCCGGAAATAAATAACCTCAATCCCATTATCAGTGGGTTTCACCTGAACTTCCGCTCCCGGAAAAAATCCCCACAACTTGTCTCCGTTGAATTCCGGCCTGTCTATAT
The DNA here is from genome assembly GCF_050686535.1 of Planococcus sp. SE5232. NCBI lineage: Bacteria > Bacillati > Bacillota > Bacilli > Caryophanales > Caryophanaceae > Planococcus > Planococcus sp. SE5232. The sequence goes on from NZ_JBOGCP010000004.1 coordinate 368,162, forward strand.
CCACCAGGATTGGCTGAATCCACTGGTCCCCTAAATCGCAAAGAAATCTGCGGCCATCCCGGTCTTCTGCCACGATGGCTGCATGCGCCTGTTCTGTCCCCAGTCCACTGCCTGCCGGATAGGCTTTTACACCCGCTCGATCAAAAGCGTCCAACAACCAAATCGCCAAATCAAAACAATTACCGGTGATGCCGTATTGTACACGATGCTCTTCCATCAATTCCACGCTGCGCTGTTTCTGTTCGCCTGACCGCTGGTAGTACCAGACTTTGGTTAAAGTCTCCATCGGAAAGCCATCAAACTGCCGCCAAACGGAAAGAATCTCTGTCGGTGCCTGCATGTTCTCCACCTTCTCTTTTCTCGTATGGCTATTACTTCTCTTTTTTCCATAGAAATTCCTTCTATCGAAAAAAGAACTTAATCTATTCGATACTTCTACATATGAAAAAAAGCAGACCCCGTGGCCTGCTTTTTTTCAGTATGCTTATAGAATTACTCAGTTAAAAAACTTTTACGTTGACGGATCTGGTAGTAGTTCAGCTGCTTGAATAATTCTGAAGATGTTCCTTGATCGACAGAAAATTCAACGCCGTACTCCACCATGTCCCTGCCTGTTGATTTCCGAACAATGGAACCCTCCAATAAGAAAGCACTGTCCAATATTTCAAAGCTGCAATTCACACTTTCCCCCAAGCCGATATTAAGCGGGGAAGAAAACACCAAACCTCCAGCGCTGACGTTGTAAATTTCAATCGGTAAAAACTTGGTGCCGTATATTGAAATCTTTCCATTCACTGCTTTGTTGAAAATAACCCGAAAAAACTCACGACGATTTTCTGACATTTCGCCCTCTCCATCCCTCTTTACATATACAAATTGATAAGTAAACCTTTGATTTCTCCCACTAGATCTAAAGTACCAATTCCATCTTCTTCATTATTCAATAACTGGTCTTGAATTTCAATCAATTTTTTATCAATCACTTTGATGATCTGGTGGGATTTCATTCCCCCACCCGGCATTTGGCTCTGCTCGTCCGATAAATGCAGACCATGGCGGACAGATTCTCCGACAAATTGCTTAACCGCCTGTTTGTAATTCAACAGATTTTCAAGCGTCCGTTGGTTGGCCAATTTCTGTCCCTGTGCATCCACCCGCCCCATTAACTGGTTGAGGGAATCATTATGAAGTTTGGACTGGGAGTTTTTCATGGCATTCGAAAAAAGTTCACTGGCCTTGTTTCCAGTGGCCTGCACCGATGCTCTCTCGTTTTGGATTGTACTTTGACTGTCAATGCGCACTTACAGCACCTCGTCTTCTTTAAAATTCCCGTGCCGCTTGCTTTTCATGTTGACGACGAGTTCCACTTTGCCGTAATCGGTTTGGAGAACTTTGGCGATTTGTTTGGAAGAAAATCCTTGCCTTGAAAGCTGAAGTATCTTTTCCTGATTCTCAGAAGCTTTTTCTGACACTGCTTCAGTTTCAGCAGCAGGATTTTTTTCCAAGCGTTCAATTCGTTCTGCCAACTGTGCTTCACTGTTTTTTATATAGGTGGTTAATTTATCGTAAAGTTCATCATTTTCTTTTTCAAGCTGTGCCACGAACTCCACCATACTTTCATGAACTCCAGCTGGATCTTCATCCATTTTCTTTTTTGAGGCTGTCAGCATCATTACCACATTCAGCAGCAACAGGCCGATACTGATCACAATCAATAGCCATTCCATGGTCATCACCCTGGCCTTCTATTTCTTTTTTCAAGCTTAATAATTATCATGAACAGCTAAAATCGAAGCATGCAGTCGAAGCATCGCTTTTGAGTGGAGCTGCGACACTCTTGATACACTGACGTTGAGGATTTCTGCGATTTCCGTTAATTTCATTTCTTCGAAATAACATAAAGAAACAGTGATTTTCTCTTTTTCCGGTAGACGGTCAATTGCCCGCACCAGTGATTCTTTAGTCATCTGTTCTGAAAGGTGGCGTTCAGGAGAATCCGTATAATAGTTCCCAAGCGTTCCCCGTTCTTCAAAATGCTCATCGTCCATCGAAATCATCGTCGACAAGGCGGCTTCAGAAACAGTTTTATTGAGTTCGGCTTTGGTGATGCCCAGGTAAGAGCTGACCTGCTCGTCGGATACCGCGGAATCATTCTCCTGTTCGAGCAGAAGATAGGCCTTTTCAATTTTCTTTACTTTATCCCTGACAGAGCGCGGAAGCCAGTCGCTGTGCCGCAACCCGTCAATAATGGCGCCTTTGATACGCCAGGAAGCATAGGTTTCGAATTTCAAATCTCGCTCGATATTGAACTTGCTCAAGGCATCAAGAAGCCCTTCATAAGCGTAGCTGCGCACATCGTCTTTTTCCACAGTTTTGGGCAGACTGATCATGAACCGTTGAATCACGTAATCCACCAAAGGAAGATACTGTTCAACCAGATATTCGCCAGCTTCCGGGTCCCGATGTTGTTGCCAATCGCTCCAGCAGCTAAGTTCTTCTTTGGATAATTTATGATTCAGCATGATTCCACCACCATTTCCAAGCGGAAACACCGCTCTTATTTAAAAAGGATTTTCATGATAAACCCTTTAAGCCCTAATTTATACGGCACCCGCAACTGGAGAAACTCATTGGCCGCCCGTCGGATTGCCTCTGCCGCTTCGCTGTTCGGATAAGCCAGCAAGAGGGGCTTTTGCCGCTTTACTGCATCTGGAAGATGGGAATCGCTTGGAATATAGCCCAAAGCTCCAATCTCTTTACCCAAAAATTGCTCAGCTGCCTGCTTGAAGTTATCAGCTGTCCGCAGGCCTTCTTTTGTGCTGATGCATTGATTGACCACCAGCTTCATATGGACATTCGGATCTTTGCCATGGACCATCTTGACGACAGAGTAAGCATCCGTGATTGAAGTCGGTTCAGGCGTCGTTACGAGAATGACGTCATCAGCAGCCAAGATAAAGCGAAGATTTTCGTAAGATAGGCCTGCTCCAGTATCCAAGATGATGTAATCTACTTGGCCTTGAAGTGTACTCAGCTCACGGAAAAACTTCTGCAGTTTAAAATCATCCATTTGGAACAGATCATTAAAGCCGTTGCCGCCTGAAATGAACAGTAGCCCATTCGGTCCTTCTTCGATGATGTCCTGTGCAGACAGATCTTTTTCAATCATTGTGGCGATCGTTTCCCGAGGCGTCCGGCCAAGCAGCACATCGATATTGGCAAAGCCCAGGTCGACATCGAAAATCAATACTTTTTTATTCTGTTCAATCAGACTCAATCCGAAATTCAAGGCGAAATTAGATTTCCCGACTCCGCCTTTGCCACTGGTAACCGCCAGAACCCGAGTCTTTTTAACAGGTTTCCGTTCAGGTTTTTCGGATTTCTTGCCCATCATCTTTTCACGAAGCTGATTTGCCTGATCAAGCATGATGGTCTTCCCCCAAAATGAAATCCGCTGCCAATTCAGGCGTGAACGCCAATATATCATCCGGTACGTTTTGGCCGTTGGCGATGTGGCGAATCGGAATACCGTAATGACGGATCAAATTGACAATTGCCCCAGAAGAACTGGTTTCATCCTTTTTGGTCAACAACAGCTCGTCCATCGCGATGGACTGGAAGTTTTCGATGATCTTTTTCATGTCTTCATATTTGGCAGTCAGGCTCAGCACCAGGTGAATCTGGACTTTGCTGCCTTCAGGCAATAAGCGGGTCAAATCATCGACATACTGGGTCTGCTGATAATTCCGTCCTGCTGTATCCATCAAAATGATGTCGCAGTCATGGAAGTCCTTGATGGCGACCGTCAGATCTTCCGAGGTTTCGACCACCCGGACGGGAATATTCAGGATGCTGCCATAGGTCTTCAATTGTTCGACGGCAGCAATACGGAACGTGTCTGCCGTGATCAACCCCACTTTTTTATCTTTCGTCAGCATATAATCCGCCGCAATCTTGGCGATGGTTGTCGTCTTGCCCACGCCGGTCGGACCGATAAAGCAGATGACTTCCGGATTCTTCACCACTGGCTGCGGCTGATTTTGCTCGAATATGGAAATCAATTCTTCACGTGCCAGCCGCCATACATTCTCTAACGTTGGGTCAGTGTTCAATTCGTCTTTCACCATCAGTTTTGCCAGTAAGTCTGTCTGCACATCCGGTGCGACTTCCTGTGCACCCAATCGGTCTTTCAGCAATTGAAAGGCTTCTGGAAGATCTGCTGCTTTTACCTGCTGCATCATGAACTGCTTGATATTCTTTAATTCGGAAATCAGTTCAGCTGAGGAATCGGTGTTTCTGTTTGGCTTTGCAATCGGCTGTGTCTTTGGTGCTTCTGCCTGTTGCAGTTTTGGTGCCGCGACAGGGTCGATAGCGGCTGTAACTTCCAATTTTTCTTTTTGGAAGAACCCTAAAAATCCGCCGGTCTTTATTTTTTTCGTATTCAGAATCAAGGCATCTGCGCCCAAATCCTGCTTGATCATCGGAATCGCTTCGGTCATCGTTCCCACTATATATGTTTTCAGCCTCATGAGATATTAACCACTCCAACACTTTGAATTTCAATTTCCGGTTCCAGTTCGTTATAGGACAGCACCGGCAAGTCTGGCGCAAAACGCTCCACGAACTGCCTCATGTAAATACGGATGGCGGGAGATGTCAGCAGAATCGGCTGTACGCCGGTTTGCTGAAGCTGTGCTGCCTGTTCCGTGATTTTCTGGAAAATCGTCTGGGAGGATTCCGGATCGATGGACAGGAAATTGCCCTGCTCCGTCCGGTGTACCGAGTCGGCGAACTTTTTCTCTAGGCTCGCTCCTGCCGTAATGACCTGAAGCGGCTCTCTTTGCGTTGCGTATTGCAGCGTAATCTGACGTGATAAAGACTGGCGAACATATTCCGTCAACAGGTCCGTATCTTTTGTCTGCGAGGAATAATCGGCCAAGGTTTCCAAAATGACCAGTAAGTTGCGGATCGATACTTTTTCTTTCAGGAGCTTCATCAATACTTTTTGCACTTCGCCGATGGTCATCAGCTGCGGTACCAATTCCTCCACAACTGCAGGTGCAGTTTCCCGCACGTTCTCGATCAGCGACTTGACTTCCTGTCGGCCGATCAGTTCATGGGCATGGCGCTTGATGACTTCCGTCAGATGAGTCGAAACGACAGACGGTGGATCGACAATGGCATAGCCTGCCATTTCAGCTTCTTCTTTCATGTCTTCATTGACCCACAACGCAGGCATGCCGAAAGCGGGTTCGACCGTTTCGATACCTTCCACGGCTTCATCGTCGACACCCGGGCTCATGGCCAGGTAATGGTCGAGCATGATGTCTCCTGAGGCCACCCGGTTGCCTTTGATCTTGATGACGTATTCGTTCGGTTGCAGCTGGATATTGTCGCGGATCCGGATGACCGGCACCACGATGCCAAGCTCCATCGCACATTGCCTGCGAATCATGATGACGCGGTCCAACAGATCGCCGCCCTGGCTTTTATCGGCAATCGGAATCAGGCCGTAACCGAATTCAAACTCGATGGCATCGACATGCAACAGGTCGATGACGCTTTCCGGGCTTTTCATCCCTTCCAGCTCTTTTACGTCCTTGCTGATTTCAACATCCTGCTTTTCTTCTGAATTTAAGGTTTTCTGCATCTGGAAAGCACCATAAGCGATGACCCCGGCAATCGGCACGACCAGCATCGGGCTGATCGGTGTGAACACGGCGAACATCACTAACGTAGCTGCAACGATATACAGCATCTTCGGATACGCGAATAGCTGCTTGGTGATATCCGACCCTAAATTACCGTCGGATACCGCACGTGTCACCACAATACCCATAGCGGTGGAAATCAACAGCGCTGGAATTTGGGAAACCAGCCCGTCTCCGATCGACAGCAGGGTAAACAGCTGAGCCGCTTCTCCGAATGGCAATCCGTGGACCATCACTCCGATCAGCAAGCCGCCGATGATATTGATGATGGTGATGATGATGCCGGCAATCGCGTCTCCTTTGACGAATTTGCTGGCACCATCCATGGCACCATAGAAATCCGCTTCCGAGCTGACTTTTTCACGTCGGCTTTTCGCTTCCTGGTCCGAGATCATTCCGGCGCCGAGATCGGCGTCGATGCTCATCTGCTTGCCGGGCATCGAATCGAGCGTAAATCGTGCAGCGACTTCCGCTACCCGCTCCGATCCTTTCGTGATGACCAGGAACTGGATGATGACCAGGATCAGAAACACCAGGATCCCGATAATGGCGCTGCCGCCGACTACGAACGAACCGAATGTTTCAATAACCTGTCCGCCGGTCTGGTTGGTCAGGATCGAACGGGTCGTCGAGACGTTCAATCCTAAACGGAATAGAGTCGTGAGTAGTAACAAGGTAGGGAAAATAGAGAATTGCAGCGGTTCTTTTGTATTCATCGCCACTAACAGGATTGTTAAGGCAAGGCTGATATTGATCATGATCAGTACATCTAATAAGAGCGGCGGAAGAGGGATCACCATCATCACAACAATCATTATGACGGCTACCATGATGGCATAATCTCTGAATTTCACGCGGTTCCCTCCTCTTTCCCGTTCATCGGATTTTTCCTTTTAATCGGTAAATATATGCTAAAACCTCTGCCACAGCCAGAAACAGTTCTTCTGGCACCGTATCCCCTATTTCAACCTGGGCATACAGCGCACGTGCTAGAGGCTTATTTTCCATCGTCACAATTCCAAGTTCTTTTGCTTTTTCTTTAATCTTTAAAGCGAGATGATCTTTGCCCATTGCGATGATGACCGGAGCCGCCATCGTTTCGGCATCGTACTTGATGGCGATTGCATAATGCGTCGGATTGGTGATCAGCACATCCGCGCCCGGCAGGTCCTGAATCATCCGATTCATGCTCATTTGCCGTTGCTTGTCTTTTATTTTAGATTTGATCAGCGGATCGCCTTCCGCTTTTTTGTATTCATCTTTGATATCCTGTTTGGACATCCGTATGCCTTTTTCAAATTCGTACTTCTGATAGATATAATCGAGAATGGATAAACACAATAAAATGAGTCCAGCAATCAAACCCATCTGAAACACTAAGGAGCCGATAAAAGATAAGGAATGGCTGATGCTTTTCTGGGACAGGGAAAACAGTTCGTCCTTGCCCAGCCACAGGACGCCAAAGGCAGCGCCTCCGATAATGGCGATCTTCAAGAGTGATTTCCCCAATTCCACTAGGGCGCGGGCAGAGAAGATTCGCTTCGCCCCTTTGATTGGGTCCATCCGCTCCAACTTTGCCATGATGGGATCCGTTGAAAAGATGGCACCTACCTGGATGAAGTTTCCGAGAAAACCGAAGACTACGCCGATCAGCATGATTGGCAGCATCAGCAAGAAAGCATTCATGGCCATCTGTTCAAACAATGTGCGGATGGTTGCCGGCGTTATTTCCCAGGAAATATATTCAGTGAAATGGATTCGGTAAATGGCCAAAATCCGATCCAACATCCAGCCGCCCAAGGAATTCAGCAGCAGGATGCCGCCGAGGATGATCATCGCTGCAGCAACTTCAGGGCTTTTGGCTACCTGTCCCTTCCGCTTGGATTCCTGGCGTTTTTGCGGTGTCGCTTTTTCGGTTTTCTCACCGGCAAAAAATTGCAGGTCCAACGGATACCTTTTCACCACTTACGTTCCTCCTAATAAACTGATCAACTGAGCCATGCTCACCAGGATTTTCTCGAAGAGAATCTGCAGGATGTAGAAGAACACGGGCATGGTCAGAAAAAGCATGATAAAACCGACAAAAATCTTCAATGGCAGGCCGACAGCAAAAATATTCAGCTGCGGCACCGTTTTCGCCAGGATGCCAAGGGCAATGTCCACCAAGAACAAAGCGCCCACAATCGGCAACGCAATCTGGAGGGCGATCAGGAACATCTCCGTAAACAGGCCGGTCATAAACTGGGCGATGTCTTCAGCTTTCACCGAAATCGCCAAGCGCTCCACTGGAAACACGCGGAGGCTCTGCATGACGCCGTCCAGCATCAAATGGTGGCCGTTGGCTGTCAGCAGGAACAACAGCGCCATCATGTACTTGAAATGGCCGATAATCGGCACTTGCGCCCCCGTCTGCGGATCCAGGACGTTGGCCATGGAAAAACCCATTTGAAAGTCGATGAAAGCACCGGCAATCTGAACTGCATATAATAATAAGGCCGCTGTAAAGCCGAGCGCCAAACCGGTGCCAAGTTCTTTGATGATTAATAACAGATAGGAAGAGTCCAACGGGATCGTGTCGCCCATCGGCAAAGTCGATACGGCGACAAATGCCAGAAAAGCCGCGATACCGATTTTGAATTGCGCTGGAACGCCCCGCATCGAAAAAATCGGTGCAATCAAGAAAAAACTGGTTAAACGGATGAGCATCAGCAGAAAATAAGGCAGGATATCAAAAATCGTTTCCATGCCCGCTTACCCGATGATTCTTGGCAGCTGCTGAAACAAATCTCTCGTATAATCCAGCAGCAAGGTCAGCATCCACGGCCCAAAGACCACCAGCGAGATGAAGACTGCCAGTATTTTCGGGATGAACGCCAAGGTCTGCTCCTGGATTTGCGTCATTGCCTGGAAGACGCTGACCAATAATCCGACCGCTAATGCAATCAGCAGCATCGGAGCGGATATGAGGATAATGGTAAAAATCGATTGTTCTGCTAGTTTGATCACCATATCTGGAGTCATCGTTTTCTTCCCTTCGTCAAAAGCTGACAAGCAGCGATTCGATTATTAAATACCAGCCATCCACCAGGACGAACAGCAAAATTTTAAACGGCAGTGAGATCATGACCGGCGGCAGCATCATCATCCCCATCGCCATGAGCGTGCTGGCTACGACCATATCGATGATCAAAAAGGGAATAAAAATGACAAAGCCGATTTGGAAAGCGGTTTTCAGTTCACTGATGGCAAATGCCGGAATCAATGAAGTCAACGGAATTTCTTCAATGCTGTCAGGCTTTTCGAGTTCCGCATATTTGAAGAACAAGGCCAAATCCTTTTCCCGTGTGTTCTGTGCCATAAATTCCTTTAATGGGACGATGGCTGTATCCAGAGCTTCCTGCTGTTCCAGCTCACCGTCCAGATAGGGCTGCAAAGCCGTTTCATTCATCTCCATCGCAATCGGCGACATGATGAAAAATGTCAGGAACAGTGCCAGTCCGACCAATACCTGGTTCGGCGGCATCGACTGTGTGCCAAGCCCGGTCCGGACAAATGACAGGACGATGATGATCCGTGTAAAACTGGTCATCATGATCAGGATTCCCGGAGCCAGTGACAAGACCGTCAACAGGAAGAACAATTGCAGGGTCGTCGAAACATCTTCAGGCGATTCCCCACCAAAATCAATGCCCGGAATATTAATGGATGATAGAATTTCCGGAATCATAGCGGACGTCCTTCCTGATCTTTTTGTTCTTGCCCAAGCTCATTTTCAATCGCTTGCTGTTTGGCTTTTTGTTTGTTCAAGCTTTGTTTGAAAAGCTGATCAAACCCATTTTTTTGTGGGCTTTTCGAAAAACTGCCGATTTTCTTTTTCGTAAAGTCCAGCAGGTTTTTGGAAAGTGCCGGCTGCTGTTCAAAGTCTTTTTCAATGCCGCTGATTTCCGCTTCATCCGAAAACTCTTTGATCAATGTTACTTCATCGCCGACACCGATCAGGTACATCTGTCCTCCAACTTTTACGAGCTGCAGCGACTTGTTGTTGCCAAGTGGTGTTCCGCCCATCAGTTTGACTGCCTGGTTGGGCTGGAGGTTTTTCTGGCGTGCTGCCAAGAATTTGATCAGGCCGTAGATCATCGCTACGATCAATAGTGTATAAAGCACCAATTGAACGATGATGCCAGCCAGGCTTTTTTCTTCTATGGGCGCAGCTTCCACTGGATCTGCCGGTGTTTCTTCTGCCGGTTCTTCATTGTTCAGCCATTCCACGACATTCGGATTGGCTTGGACAGGCGATGGCGCCGACAGTGCACCGAAAAACAGGACTGCCAGAAGCAGTGCGATGGTTCCATACATTGATTTGTTCAATTTCGGTAAACTCCTTCTATCAGGCATTAACGCAGTTTCGAGATGCGTTCGGCAGTGCTCAGCACATCCGTTACGCGAACGCCGAAGTTCTCATCGATAACCACGACTTCCCCAACTGCAATCAGCTTGTTATTGATCAGAATATCGACCGGTTCCCCAGCTAATTTATCCAGTTCAATGATGGACCCCTGTGAGATCTCCAATATATCTTTAACCATGCGTTTTGTCCGGCCCAACTCCACGGTTACTTGAAGCGGAATGTCCAACAGCATGTTCAGGTTATTCGGTTCTGACTTCGCTGTTTCGGTATTATCAAAACTTGAAAACTGGACATTCTGTACTGTCGGTGTTGTTGCTGTAGATTCAGTTGGCTGATTATCTGATTGCTTTGGCATTTCGCGTATCTCCTCTATTTCTTCTTCGTCCAACGGTTCGGTCAGTATACCTGCCAGTTGTTTGGCCAGCTGAACTGGAACGCATAGTTGAAAACGGACAGTTTGCTTGCCCCCGATATTCAGTTGGAATTCGGCTGCGGCGAACCTTTGCTCTTTCGTGAAGTTGGCTAATGGGAAAACGTCCTCCTGTTCAACAATGTCCATACCGGACAAGGAATGGGCGATATCCATTTCCAGAAGCGCCGACATCGATTGTGCCACTGAGTCGAACATCTTGCCGATCATTTCCTGAACAGCTTGAAACTCTTTTTCTGCTGTTGCATCGTCCAATACAGTCAAAAGTGCCGCATCTATCTCTTTCTTCGAAATGCCCAGGACCTGTATTCCACTGGCCGCTCCCGCATATTCACTCAGTGCCACGTAAAAAGGTGTTGCGATCGAAGCAAACATATTCTCTCTGTCAATGACAGCCACAGCTGGGGCAGTTACGAAAACCTGTTCCGACAGCAGTGCGGACAGCACAACTGCCGACCCACCCAATGAGGCGTTCAGCAATTCCGTGAATGCTTCTGTTTCCATTTTGGATAATGAACTTTCAGACATCACCTTTCCCCCTGTCTTCTTATGATTCAGTAAGCCTGCAAGTTCTTCCGGAGATGGTTGATTAGTTGTCATCGAGTATGGCTCCTTGAGCTAATACTTCTGTAACCTGTACAGCCATCCGGCCTTTTGAAACCCCAGGCTGTGCATAGAATTTCAGCTTATCATCCACTTGAAGTGTAACCTGCGTTTCGTACGACTCGTTCAGGCGAATGACGTCTCCACTTTTTAAGTTCAGAAAATCTCCAAGTTCAATCATTGATTTTCCAAGCACCGCTTTGATTTCCATTTTGGTGCCATGAAGTTTTTCTTCAAGAGCCTCAACTTCATGGGTCTCAATGGATTTTTTTTGATTTGCCAGCCAATGCTTCGCTGACAGCTTCGGCAAAATCTGTTCCAGTACGACATGGGGCAGACAGATGTTGATGATGCCTTCCCCCTTGCCGATTTTTGTGTGCAGACTGACCAGGATGACTGTTTCGTTCGGCGGCGACATGGTCAGGAATTGGGGATTCACTTCAATTTCCTTGAGTTCCGGATACAGCTTTAACACTGACGACCAAGCTTCCTGAAAGCAGTCCAAGGACTTTGCAAATACACGCTCGATGACGCTGATTTCGATTTCAGTCAAATCACTGTTTTTTTCCAGAATATTGCCTTGTCCCCCGAGAAGACGGTCGAACATCACATAAGCAACCTCCGGAGAAAATTCCATAACCATACTGCCTTGAAGCGGTGTTGCTTCGAAAATTCCCATAATCGATTTTTTTTCGACGTTTTGAATAAATTCCTGATAGGAAACCTGCTCAACCGCCGTAACCGTAATCTGCACAAAAGTCCGAAGCTGTGCTGAAAAATAGGAAGTCAATAAGCGGGCAAAGTTTTCGTGAATTCGGGTTAATGTACGGATTTGATCCTGCGAAAAACGCAAAGCTTTTTTAAAGTCGTATGTTTGGACATTCTTTTTCTTTTCGATGGCTTTCGCTTTCGGCTCTTGCTGGCCCATCGCCGAAAGAATGGTTTCAATATTTTCTTCTGATAAAACATCTGTCAACTTGATTGCCCCCTCATTCGTCCAAGTTCGGCTCATGCAAACGAGGTAAAATGTTCAGCTTCCGGTAATAGCCGGTCACTTTGTCCATAACTTCCCCTACGGTTTCCAGTACATGGACTTTCTTGCCGGTCGTTAACGTCACCACTGTATCCGGTGTCGATTCCAACCGTTCGATATAAATTGCATTCAATACGATAGCTGATTGGTTTAACCTGGTTAATTGAATCATATCGGTTGCCGGGCAAAGCAGCAGCTTTGCTTCAGCCTAAGCCCCCTCTATTAGCGTTTCAGGTTGACGACTTCCTGCAGAATTTCGTCTGAAGTAGTAATCGTCCGTGAGTTCGCTTGGAATCCGCGCTGTGCAATAATCATTTCAGTGAACTCTTCCGTTAAGTCAACGTTGGACATTTCAAGCATGCCGGACCCGATTTCCGATTTGGCATCTGTCGCTGTGCCCAAATTCAAATTTTCACCTGCGCTGGCAGTCATCTGATACAATGACCCACCAAATTTACGAAGTCCTTCTGGATTGGCTGGAGCTGCTATGCCTACTGTTCCTCCAGCAATTGTTTCTTCACTTCCATCATCTGCACGTTTCCCGACAATCTGCCCTTCACGGTTAATGACAAATGAAGAATACGTATCAGCTGGAATATTGATCGGCTGCCCTGTGCTATTCAAAACATTGTAGCCTTGCGGTGTCATCAATTCTCCAGAATCATCAACAATGAAATTTCCAGAACGAGTCAAATACTGTTCCCCATTGTTTTCAACTACAAAGAATCCTTTGCCCATAATCGTCAAGTCCGTTCCGACACCCGTTGACATCGATGAACCTGGTGTATGGACTACGTTGATGGATGACGTAGAGGATCCTAATCCAACTTGCATTGGGTTATTTCCGCTGTTCGACATGTTTTGACTAAGCAAATCCTGGAAGTTGATCGTGCTTTTCTTATAGCCGATGGTATTGACATTGGAAATATTATTCCCGATGACATCCAATTTCGTTTGGAAATTTTTCATACCTGACACACCCGAGTACATTGAACGTAACATTTAATTTTCCCCTTTCAAGAATCTTCTGCTATCCGTAATGGATCAGATGATTTCCTGTTCATTTGCGCTTGCTGTTTGTTTTTCAATCCGTTGAATCGACTCGATCGGCACTTTTATATCCGACCCTTCAAGCTCCGCTAGCAATTCGCCGTTCTTGCTGGACAAGGCTTTGACGACTCCTTCACCTGAGCCAGTTTCCGACTCCCATTTAACCGAAGTACCGATTAAGTGTGCATAATCCGCCAGCGAAGCTGTTCCTTGGTTGTTGACGAATTGTGTCATGGTTTTGTTTAAGTTGGTTAATTGCTCCAGGCTCGTAAACTGAGCCATCTGGCCAATGAATTCTGTGTCTTTCAGCGGTTCCATTGGATCCTGATGCTTCATTTGAGTCACCAGGATTTTCAGGAACGCATCTTGTCCAAGTGCATTTGCTGCTCCTGTTTTAGCGGCTGGCGCTTGTGCCGAAGTCGAAGCCGTTCCGGTTGTTGCTGTCGAGATGTTCATCCAAACACCCTCTCTGTTAAACTGTGTAATCCACTTTCATCAATCGGCCCACTGAAGGCTGCCGTTCAGCGGTCTTTTCTTCTTCCTGTTGCAAATAACCATTTTTATCTTGTTTTGTGCTTCCATTTCTATGTTGCTGAGTAAATCGTTGTTCCGTATTGGACTGCTGCTGATTGAAAGCTTGCTGCGAACTTTGCTGGAGCACTTCGATTTTCTCGACTGCCACACCTTGCTGGACCAATGAAATCCTTAATTGATTCAGCTGAAGCTCGAGCGCTTCTTTTGCCATTGGTGTACTCGCCATAATTTGAGCGGCTAGTTTTCCGTTCGTTGATGTCAGGAGGATTTCCAAATGGCCGAGATGTTCAGGAAAAATATTCACACGCATTTTCATGCCTTCTGCGGTCTCAGCCATACGCATCGAACTTTTCAGCATACCACCCAAGTCCTCCAGAAGATTGGCGAGACGGACAAATGTGACAGGTGATGCATTCGCTTCTGTCCGGACCTGACTGCCAGCAGCTTTTCCAGCTTCAGCCATCAAGCTGACAGTGGGCTGCAGAGTCGGCTCTTGAGGAGCTTTGCTTTCGACCGGGGCTTTTGGAGACTGAGGTTCTTCCATGTTCACAAGATTCCGGGATGCCTGAAGTTCTGCCGGCTCTGTTCTTAGCGGCGTCCCCTGGATTTCAACAGGAACTTTTACAAGCTCCTTGACCGGTTTCAGCGTTTCATCCAAAAATCTCGGCAACTCCTTTACAGGCTTGACTTCTTCTACCCGGGGCAAAGGTGGCAGCTCTTGGCTGATCGCTTTTCCTTGTTGAAGACCCGAAGTTGCTTGTACCTGCTTTTCAAGAATCCCGATCAACTCACCCAACTGTTTAGAAATTTGGGTTAAGGTGCTGAAATTTGGACTATTCTTTTCTGCTGCCCCCTTAAAAACAGGGCTGTCTGCGAATTCTGTAGTAAATTTGCCGGAGAGAATCTGCAGTTTCTGTTGGATATTCTCCAACAGCCCAATCAGTTTGTCCGCAGCTTCAGTCAATAATTTTTCAGTTCCAACTGTTAAACTTCGTGCTGTAAAACCAGCTTGTTCACTTTCGACTTGGATTCCCTGCAATTGAAGGACCGCATATTGAAGCTCCTGCTGTTCAGCCGTTTGCTCTTCAACCGGCAATTCCTGTAAAAGGGCCAACAAACTGTCCAGGCTATCCAGCAATTCCGGTGGCTGCTCTTCACTCGCCAATTCTGCTTCTGCGCTTAATGAATTCATCAAAGAAGCAAACAAGGCTTGGTCTGGAACCGGTGAAACAGCTGTTTTTCCGATGAAGCTGATGGTTTTTGGAAACGAGAGTTTCAAGGCCTCCATCCGCTTAACTCCCTTCAGCTAAACTATTTGCTTTGGCTAAGCGATAAAAGCGTGTGCTGGCCATTTCGTCGAAAAAGCTTTGTTCTGCCGCTTTGCTTTCTTCCTGAAAATGGTCCAGCTTCTGTTGCTTTAAGTTTTCCCAGGTCTTTTCTTCCTGCGCTTTCTTTTGCAATACACCCTGAGACGCAGAAACATTTTTCTGCAAATATTCCAGTTCCCGTTTAGAAGAAAGCGACTGGTCCTGAAGCTGATGGATATATTCTTCCAGCATCCTCAATTCCGAAATATTGACGCCACTCTGCTGTTTGGCGTTTTTCAATTGTTCCACATCACTGATTTTGTTTTGGATGGCTTTGTTCCGTTCGTGCCCCACTTCATGCTGTTTAATGGCTTCAGCCACTTGGATCTGCGCAAAGCCCTTTTCATTTTCTTTTAAATCCAAAATCTTTTGAAATCGAAAGTTGAATTGTGTCAGTTTAAACGCCTCCAAATTGTGCTGATAACCGTTCGATACTTTGGTCCAGTTCGGCTTTTTCATATACGTCCTGCTGCAGGTATTCCTTGATCACCGGATACGCCCGTATGGCATCATCAATCTCTTTGTTGGCACCACTTTTATAGGCCCCGATATTGATGAGGTCTTCCGAAGTTTCATAAGCCGCCAATAAGCGCTTAAATTCCCGGGCTGCCTGCTGGTGTTCTTCTGAGACGACTTCATGCATGACGCGGCTGACACTGGCCATGACATTGATGGCAGGAAATTGTCCTTTTTGGGCAATCTTGCGGTCCAATACAATATGGCCATCCAAGATTCCGCGCACCGCGTCGGCAATCGGTTCGTTCATATCGTCACCGTCCACCAACACCGTGTAGAAAGCGGTGATGGAGCCTTTGCTTGAGGTGCCTGAGCGTTCCAGTAATTTGGGCAGCAGCGCAAATACACTCGGCGTATAGCCTTTACTGGTCGGCGGTTCCCCCACCGCCAGCCCGACTTCCCGCTGTGCCATGGCAAAGCGCGTGACCGAATCCATCATCAACATGACATTCTTGCCTTGATCACGGAAATACTCGGCGATCGCTGTTGCAGTAAGTGCCGCTTTAATGCGCTGCATCGGCGTCTGGTCCGACGTCGCAGCCACTACCACCGATTTTTTCAAGCCTTCAGGACCGAGGTCGCGTTCAATGAAATCACGCACTTCCCGGCCACGTTCACCCACTAAGGCAATGACATTGATATCGGCTTCCGTGTTGCGGGCGATCATGCCCATCAACGTGCTTTTTCCGACGCCGCTTCCGGCAAAGACACCGACCCGCTGGCCTTGCCCCACCGTCAGCAACCCGTCAATCGCACGGACGCCGACTTCAAGCGGTTTATTGATCCGTGGGCGTTTCAACGGATTGGGCGGTGCATTATTGGTCGAATACTTTTTCAATCCACGCGGCAATAAACTTTCATCAAGCGGCATGCCGGTGCCATCAAGGACTTTCCCTAAAATCGAAGGACCGACTTTAATTTGGAGTGGTCCGCCTGTTGCTACTACCAGACATCCCGGTCCGACCTGTGAAAGATCCTGCAGTGGCATGAGCATAATCCGGTTTTCTCTAAAGCCGACCACTTCCGCTTCAATCGGTGGCTCGTTGCGATTTGGATAAAGAAGACAAAGCTCGCCGATTTTCGCATTTGGACCTCTTGACTCAATCGTCAAACCGATGACCTGAATCACTTTTCCGTGTTTTTGGATCGGTTCGATTTCACTCAATAACTCCAAATATTCATCTTCCCACAGGTTCATCGTTGGTCTTCTCCTCACAGTAAGCGAGCAATTGATTTTTGATTTCATCCAGTTGATTGTCGACCATTGCATCGTAGGAGCCACTCACGGTGTGAATCCTGCAGCCGCCTGATGTCAGGTTGGCAACCGGAAGCAGTTTCAATTCCGAATCCGCTTTAATATAGGTCTTCAGTTCTTCCAGAAATGGAATGATGACCGGGTAGTCTTCAGAAGAAACCTGCATCGTGACGTCTTCCGATTCCTCCACCTGCTTTAATGCATGTTGAATGATATGCAACAACTGCTGCGTATCCTGGGTTAGTTCGTTGTGAATCACTTTTTCGGCAATCGTCACACTTAACGATAAGAGAAACGGTTCTGCCTGCTGAATGATTTTCGCTTTTTCTTCATAGGCCATTTCCAAAAGACGCGTCACTTCCAGGCGTTTTTCAATACTGGCCTGTTCTGCCTGTTGAAGACCTTCCGCAAATCCGGTTTGGAAGCCTTGCTGCTCTGAATCCTGTCTCAAATCATCAGCATGCTGCTGCGCTTCCTGCTGTTTTTCCTGCCACCACTCGCTGATTTCCCGCTGCGCATTCTGCTGGTCGTTTAAAATTTGTGCCTGCAATTGCTCACGCTGGGATTCCAATTGGGTGATTTCTGCCATCAGCTGCTGACGCTGCTGTCTCGGATCCGATTCATGATCATTGAAAACAGGTTTTTTCGCCTCGATTTTCCGGGTACGGATAACTTTCGTTTCGGTGGAGCGCAACTGTGGAAGACGAATGATATTAGACAATCATTTCATCCCCTTCTCCACGGGATACATTGATCTCCCCTTTTTCTTCCAGACTGCGAATCAACCCAACAATATTGGTTTGCGCATTTTCCACATCTTTCAACTTCACTGGACCCAAAACTTCAATTTCTTCTCGGATAACTTCCGCTCTTCGCGTCGACATATTGCGGTAAATGCTGTCTTTCACTTCATCGCTCGCCACTTTCAATGCGAATGTCAGATCAGCGTCGCTCACTTCACGGACAATTCGCTGAACAGAACGGGTTTCCAAATTGACGATGTCTTCGAAGACGAACATGCGCTTCTTGATTTCTGCAACCAACTCTGGGCTGCCGCTTTCAAGTTCGGTCAAAATGGATTTTTCCGTTCCGCGGTCGACATTGCTCAACACACGCACAATCGCTTCCACTCCGCCTGTAGCCGTATAGTCCTGCGTACCTGTGGCAGTCAACTTACGTTCCAGAATCTGCTCCACTTGATGGATCACGTCTGGAGAAGTACTTTCCATCAAGGCAATCCGCCTCGCCACTTCGGCTTGCTTTTCGCTCGGCAGCTGGGACAGGATCTGAGAAGATTGCTTGGCATCCAGATAAGAAAGCACCAACGCAATCGTCTGAGCCTGTTCATGCTGGAGAATATTCAATATCTGGGTTGGATCGGCTTTTCGTGCAAAGCTGAATGGTTTTACCTGAAGCCTATTTGATAATCGGCTAATGGTGTCCATCGCTTTCTCTTTTCCCAAGGCCTGCTCAAGAATATTGCGCGCGTAGCCTAAACCGCCCTCATTCATATAATCCTGCGCTAGGATCATTTCATAAAATTCATCAATTACACTTTCCGTTTGACTGTTCTTCAACTGTCGGACATTGGAAATCTCCATCGTCAATTGGTCGATTTCCGGCTCTGTCAGCTGCTTGAATATTTCAATCGAGACATCCGGCCCTAAACCGACTAATAAGATAGCCACTTTTTGAATTCCAGTTAACTCTTTCATACTCTTAACCATTGGCCACTCTCCTAGTCATCTGCCATCCATGACCGCAACAATTTAGTGAAGTCTTCTGGTCTTCCTTTGGCAAGCTTCTCAATCGTTTTTCGTTTCGGATTCGATCGATTGCTGAATTCGGACAAATCAATTTCCGCTTCTTCAAGATCTACTTGGTTTGACTTGGCCAACGCCTGCTCAAACCCTCCAAAATCATATTCTTCCTCAAAAATTTCTTCTTTTTTCTTTCTGCGAAGCAATAGGACTGTAACAATAATGATGAGGATGAGTACAATCGCTGCGCAGATTACGAGCAGAAGATTATTCGGTATTCCTGCAAAGAATGTTGTTTCCGGCTCTTCATCTTCAATTGCCGGACGTCCTTGGAACTCTGTTGCAAAAACAGAAATCCGGTCTTCCAGTTCTGCCTCAGTTGCAGCAAATTCATTCATACTCAATGAAGTACTCACTGCATTCTTCAATAGGTTGCTGATATCCGTAACGTTTTCCTGAGTCAAACTGGCTGGATTTTCAGGAACTGGCGGTTCCACCCCGACATTGATCGTAATATCATCAATCACGTATGGACTCATTTCAATTTGGCGGTTGATCCGGTTCACTTCGCTGTTGATCCGTTCTTCCGTCCGTTCAGACTCACTGTTGCCGGCGCCGTCCACCCCTGGGTAATTGGCGACTTCCGTTTCACCGGTTCCTGCTGCATCTTCGATGATGGTACCTTCGCTTGAATACGTTTCGATAATCCGTTCCACACTGATATCCAAGCCTTCATTGTTCTCGATATCGACGGGTTCAACCAACTGTTCTTCCCGTTTTTCTTTCGTGAAATCGATGTTCGTCATAACAGAGACGACCACTTTATCCTGGCCGAGAAGCAAACCGAGCATTTGTTGCAGCTCCCGCTGAATATCCTGTTCGATGCCTTTTTGAATTTCACGATGCTGTTGGTAAACCGACAGATTGGTATCTGCCTGGTTGGCATCCTGTACTTCAAACACCTGGCCATTCTGATCCATGATGACAATCTGCTCAGCCGGTAAACTTGGAACGGATTTGCTGATCAGGTGATACAGTCCGTTTATCTGTTTCTGATCCAATTGGAATGTCGGATCACCTTTAACGACGATGGAAGCTGTAGATGTCTGTTCTTCATCGGTAATCCAAACATTTTCCTTCGGGAGCGTAATCATGACATTCGCTTCCGTCACGCCATCAATCTGTTCAATCAAATACGCCAGCTCATTTTGCATAGCGTCCCGCTCCACCACATCAAAATGGCGATCAGTCATTCCGAGACCCATGTTTTCACTGAATATGCCGTAATTCACGTTGCCGTTTTTCGGAATGCCTTCCGCAGCCAAACTGACTTTCAAATTAGCCAAGTGCTCTTGCGGTACACTGATTGTTTTGCCGTCGGCCGATACTTCCACCGGAATGGCCTGTTCTTCGATCGCGGTCTTGATTTCGCCCGCTTCTGCTGCCGTCAAATTCGAATACAGCACCGAAAAATCGGAGCGATTGCTCAAATATACGAAGACGATCAAAATCAGCAAAGTGATAAAAAAAGAGCCGATAACAGACCATTTTGTTACAGGAGAAAAACTGGTCCATGACTCACGCAACTTTGTTTTATATGTCGAAAACTTTTCTTTCATCTATTCATCATCCCGCCGGTTCTCATCATACTTGCATTCTCATCACTTCTTGATAAGCCTCGACAACCTTGTTGCGGACCTGCATCGTCATCTGCAAAGACAAGCTGGCTTTTTGCGAAGCGATCATGACTTCATGTACATCCTGAACTTCTCCTGTCACCAATTGGTTGGTCAATTTATCTGATTCATTTTGTGCTTTGCTTACTTCTTTTAACGCATCCTTGAATATTTCCCCGAACCCTTCCACTTTGGTTTCGGGTTTCACTTTATCGAACAATTGATTTTGGATGAAAGGCGTCTGAATCTGGCTAATTTTTTCCATAGGGACCTCCTTGATGAACTATATAATTTTGTATTGGTGTATTCACTTTCAATTACCGTTTTAGGCGGAGTTGTTTTGCGGAATATCAAAAAGAGAATTACTAATTTACTTCCCAATCTCTAACGCTTTCATGAACATGCTTTTCGAAGCATTCAACGCTGTGACGTTGGCTTCGTAGGAGCGGGTAGCGGACATCAAATCCACCATTTCTTTCAATGGATCGACATTGGATGAACGGACATAACCGTCTTCTCCGGCATCCGGATGCTCCGGATCATAAGTCATCGTGAATGGCGTCTCGTCTTCCCTGATTTCTGATACCTTGACGCCCGATACTGTCGTATTTCCTTTATTGATTACCGATTGCAGCTGATTGGCAAAAGGCGAGGCACCACTTTGTGACAGTTCCACTGTTTTCCGGCGGTATGGCATCCATTCGCCGTCCACCAATTCGGCGCGGTTAGTATTGGCATTTGCGATATTGGCAGATACGACGTCCATGCGCAACCGGTTGGCTGTCAGGCCCGAAGAACTGATATTAAATCCATTGAATAAACTCATCTTTTTTATCTCCCTCCATTAATAACGGAGCTGAGACTGTTGAGTTTGCCATTGACCCGCTCAGTTACAGCGTTATACCACAATTGATTTTTTGCCAACTCTGCCATTTCTACATCCATGTCCACATTATTGCCATTGTTATTATACTTGGTGGAGTTATTCGTCAAAACTTCAGTTTTAGTCGCGGAAAGTTCATTACTGAACGAAAGATGGCGAGGATCTGTCTTATAGCTGGAAAGACTTTGGTTGTTCATTGCTGTATCTAAAGCCGCTTGGAAATCGACTTTTTTGCTTTTGTAATTAGCGGTATCGACATTCGCGATATTCGCTGAATGGACACGCTGGCTTAAGGTAGAAGCTGATAAAGCCTGCTGCATTGACTCAAGTGATTTAGGGAATATATTCATCAATAAACTCCTTTTTTTAACATATTATTAGTTAATAAAAACCCACCCTTAAAAAAGGTGGATTTTTATCAAATCTACCATTTTTGGTAACCCGGCTGCCATGTACGCTATGTATTTAGGCCCGTGGCTTTGCGTCTTTATCTTTCGATTAAATTTGCCGTTTTCACAATGATAATTCTCTATTCTATTTTTAAACTCGTCATTTCGTACTATATTCAAAAAATAATAACAAAGTGATAGTATCATGTTTATACAATTTTGTATATTTTTCTTTTTTAAAATAAAATATCATATTATTTCCATATTAATATAAAAGTCTCTATTTTTATTCTATTTAAAATGTTATGCTACGCGATAACTACCATTAAGCTACTAAGAAGGAGAAAAGCCCATGTTTCGCGGATTATACACTGCTACATCAGGGATGATGGCTAATAATAGGATGCAACAAATATTGACAAATAACCTATCAAACGCCAATACCCCTGGATTTAAAGGAGATCAAACGGTCTTACGTGCTTTTCCGGAGCAGTTGGTTAAAGCGATTGAAGCCGGTAAAAAAGGTTCAATAGTACCACATAATATTGGGACTTTGACCACAGGAGTATATGCTCAGGAAGGCATCCCCTCTTTTTTTCAAGGTCCTTTGAAGGAAACTGGAAATCTGACGGATATGGTCTTATTGGATGAACTGCTTCCAACGAATCCTGAAACTCAACAGAAAGGCAGCATGGTTTTTGCAGTAGCTGCCGGTAATGATGAAGTACGCTATACAAAAAATGGATCTTTCGCCGTAAATGCTGAAGGTGTCCTGACGACCAGTGAAGGTTTTCCTGTCTTAGGTGAAAATCAGCAACCCATTCAAGTCGGCTCAACAGAATTCACCGTACAGGACAATGGCCAAATCATTCTAGCAGATGGCACGCAAGGAGCCCGCCTTTGGATTGGACACACCGAAAGTCCGGAACAATTCGTCAAAGAAGGACAGAATCTTTTGCGGTGGGCTGGGAATCCAGCAGAAACGCCTCAATTCATTGATACTGTAGCCTTGCTGAATACTACCGATAGCTTTATCAAGCAGGGGTTCATTGAACAATCGAATGTTGACTTGACTAAGACCATGACAGATATGATGACGACCTACCGGGGCTTCGAATCAAACCAAAAAGTGATTCAAGCTTACGATCGCAGCATGGAAAAAGCCGTCAATGAAATCGGGCGCGTGTAAGGAGGAAGTGTAAAAGTGAATATCCAGATGAACACTGCAAGCAACACCATGGGTGAATTGCAGAAAAAAATCGATTTGATCGCCAATAATATCGCCAATGTGAACACCAACGGCTATAAACGCCAGGAAGCCAGTTTCTCGGATGCCCTAGTGCAATCGATCGAAAAACAAGTTGGTCCGCAAAATGAGGTCGGACGAACGACCCCGTATGGTTTGCGCATCGGCGCTGGAGCGATTCTGTCGCAGACAGCAACACGCAATGAGCAAGGTTCTATCCGGCAAACAGACCGGCCCCTCGATTTTATGATTCAAGGCGAGTCGGCTTACTTCCGGGTGGAGTCTGACAACAATACATTTTACACAAAAGACGGTTCTTTCCAGGTGCAACCGGTCCCGAATTCAAACCAAATGAGCTTGGTTACCGCTAACGGCGATGTAGTTCTTGGAGCCGATAGCCAGCCGATCGTTTTTGACAATGACTATGACAGCTTCCAATTGACTGGAAATGGAACATTGGAAATCTCCTACAAAGATCCCGCTAAACAAGCGACTGAAATCCCACTTGGCATCGCTCAGGTAAACCGCCCGAACTCACTTGAAAAAATAGGCGGCAATCTTTTCCGCCTTACGGGCACGGAAGCTGAACAACTCGCCAATGGCAATTTGCAGTTCATCAATTTGGCGCAGCCAAATGATGGAACGATCGCCATTAAGCAAGGTGCACTCGAAGCATCCAACGTCGAGTTATCAGATGAAATGACCGAATTGATTGCGACGCAGCGCTTGTTTCAATCACAAGGAAGAGCCATCTCCTACGCAGACGACATGATGGGCTTGGTCAACACAATCAAAGGATAACGAAAAAAGCAGGCACCCCGCGGGGTGCCTGCTTTTTTAGGATATGTAACTTTTTCTATGTTGAAGAAATCGCTTCAGGCGGACGCTTTCCGCGGACGAAGCGCTGAGCCTCCTCGTCACAAGCTCCTGCGGGGTCTCATCACTCCGCTTTTCCGCAGGAGTCGCCGCCTTACGCTCATTCTTCTAAGTATTATTATCTTAAATGGACATTTTAGTTTTCACATTATCACTAAGATATGGAGCAAACCAGCGGAGACTCCCGCGGGAGCAGTGCAACGACATACAAGAAATCCACTCGGGCGTTTAGCCCGAGTTAGTTCGGCGCAAGGCCGTAGGAAAGCGGAGCTGGTTTGCGGAATTTCAGCAACAAATGAATATTAAAACTTACTTGCTTCTTATCTCAAAAAGTCCATCAAACTTGGCTGAATTATTTTTGAGGATGCAGCGAGGCTTGCCTGGTAGACGCTTTCTTCGCTGGTCAGTTTGATGATCGCTTCTGCGTAGTCGATGTCTTCAACTTTCGACAGCATCGTTTTCAGTTGCAGGTTGCTGTCGAGCAGACGATTTTCGACGGCTTCCACACGATTTTGGCGTGCGCCGTTTTCAGCTGAAACTTTCAGCAGCCGCTCCATTCCGGCATCGATTTTTTCCAAATCGATGGAAGTCCCAGCCTTCAAATTTACGGAGATGCTTTGCAGGGTTTTGAACAGATTTTCGTCATCTGTTGCCGTTCCGAACAATTCATCCGGTAAGACACTCGATTGAATGCTGATGCCTTCTCCGATATTGAAAGTTCTCGCAGCCAGTTCGCTGCTGTTGAAAGCGTAGCTTCCTTTTTCAGGGAAAGGAATTTCGCCTGTTTTTTGGCCATTGAACAACGACTTTCCATTGACCTTGGCATTCGCTAATTGGCGCATCTGCTCGGTCAATTCTTCCACTTCAGCGGAAATCGACGTTCGGTCATGCTCGGATAAGCTGCCGTTATTGCCTTGTACCGCAAGCTCACGAACCCGTTGCATAACATCGGTCATCGAGCCGATATGCTGGTCTGTTTCATCCATCCACAACTTCGCTTCGCTGGTGTTCCGTTCGAACTGAGCGTTGGCTGCAATCGTACTTTTCAGGTTCATCGCCTTGCTGACGCCGTTCGGATCATCCGATGGCCGGTGAAGCAATTTCCCTGTCGACACCTGGTTGTTGATTTTTTCAAAGCGGCTCAAGTTCTGATTCATATTGCGTATGGAATTTTGGTTGAGCATCTGCTGTGTGACTCTCATTTTGCTTCCCCCTCTACTTACCGGGCGGCCATACGGTTGATGATGGTATCAAGCATTTGATCTGTCATCGATACTAACCGTGCTGCCGCATTGTATGAATGCTGATATTTGATCAGATTGGCCATTTCCTCATCCAAGGAAACACCGGTCACTGATTGTCTGCGGTTTTCTGTCGCTTGAAGAGTTGCTCCGTGATTCGTAACGGAGTTGATCGCTGCCTGACTTTGCGCACCCAGCTGACTGACGAGTTTCCGGAAATCACTCTGCGCCGCTTCACCTGTTGCTTTCGGCTGCTCCAAAGGACTCGCTTCGTAATTGACCTTCAGCTCTGAAAGCTTGAAGTCAGCTGCATTGCCGATGAATAAAGCCTGATCTTTACCACCCGTTGTAGACATGCTGTTAGCTCCCGCAAAATCAGCAACCACTTTGTTCAGGTTTGCCTGATAATCTTTGGCGATATCCATCGACTCACTTAACCCAGCCAATTTGCCGCCGTAGATTTCATTTTCACCAGCTCCGGTTTTATGGTCGATCTCAAAAACTTTTTCGCCGCTGACCAATGGCTGGTTGTTTGAAGACAGGCTGATGGTGTAGCTGCCGTTCGATTTCTCCTCGACTTTAATGGACATTAAGGTTGAAAGCTCTTCCACCAGCACATCGCGTTTATCCTTCAAGTCGTTTGACTGGCTGCCGTCACGGACGATGCTTTTATTCAAATCTGCAATTTGCTTTAAATAGCCGTTCACTTCTGCAACTGCCGCTTCCGACTGCTGCGCCAATTCCGTTTTCAGGCTGTCCATCGATTTGTTCATGGACTGTGCCACTTCGATAAAGCCTTGGGCGCGTTCTTTGACGACTGCTTGCGCTGACAAGCTATCCGGCTCGTTGGCTAAATCCTGCCACGCATTCTTCAACCCGTCCATTGCACTGTTCAATCCACTGTCGCTCGGTTCGTTGACGATGGTTTCCAAACGGTCCAATGTGGTCTGTTTCGCCTGCCATTGTCCGAGTGTTTCCGAATGGTCCCGGAATTGCTGATCGAGAAAACGGTCTCTTACACGGGTGATCGAATCGAGATTGACGCCGGTTCCGAGCTGGCCAGTGTTCGCGCCCTGGCTTGTCCAGACGTCCAAAGACGGCGAAGCACTTGAGTTCACTTGCTGGCGTGAATAGCCTTTCGTATTGACGTTGGCAATGTTCTGACCAGTCGTGGCGATGCTTGCCTGGCCGACGGATAATCCGCGTTTCCCTAATTCTAATCCGTGAAATGATGAAACCATTATTTCCCCTACTTTCTGACAATCCTTAAGCTCTTGTATCGAAAAAGCCCTGGTTATTCGTTTGTGGTTTTTGCTGCCCTGCCGGCGACTGGTAATTGAACTGCTGCTGCTTCGATTTGGTGACTTGCGTAATCATATGTTGAACAAAGCTCATCGAGTCTTCCAGGATTTTTTCATTGACTTTATTTTTCACCTGAAGCTCGGTCAAAAGCATTTGTAAGGTTTTCAATTGTAAGTGGAGCTCTTGTTTTACTTGTTCATCCGGAATCTGTTCTGCAAACTGGCTGAACGTCAGGCCGGGATGCTCTTCCAGTACGTCGGCCACGAGTTGCTGCCGTTCGTCTTCCAATTGGCCAAGCTGTTTGACCAGCTTCGTTTCTTCTTTCACAAGCTCTGTCAGTTCATCGACTTTTCGTTCGATCAACACCGTCTGCTTGCGTTCGGCATAACGGATAAGCTGTTTTTGTATGCTGATCAATTCATCCAGCGTGTTTACTACTAAATTCAGCATCCGATACCCTCCCTTTTCATGTGCTCTATGCTATTTTTCAAACCAGAATTTATAAACTTGTTCTGCTACCTTGTCGCTGTTCACTTCGTATTCGCCCGATTGGACCTGAGCTTTCAGAAGCTTGATCTTTTCCTGCCGTTCAATATCGACATTGGCATTTTTTTCGAACATCGCCTTTGCCTGGTTTGAGATTTCCAGCCCGTCTTCTTTTTGCAGCGGCTTTATCTTAGCGACCGGCGCCACCTGCAATTTTTGATAAGCTTGAATAAAGGAAGAACCATTCGTTTTATCAATATTCATTCCTTCACCGCCCTCTAGTTTAGTTTTAGTCGACTAACGTGTTTTCCAGTATTGCGCATTGATCTTCGGTCTTTCCCGTTTTCTTCCAGTTGCTTCTATAAATTCATCGGTTTTCATTGTCACATTGATTTCCGCCGAAAACTCTTCGTAGCAGTCATCGCACAATATCTGTCTTTTGATCACTTTACCACAACGCTTGCACGGGTAACCCAAATTCGGAAAGTCGTCCGCGTAAATGCGCCCATCGCGAATAAAATCGGAAATCTGTTTGACGGAGATCGTTGTGCCTCGGCTGATTTCCTGTATATCCGCAAAGCGATTGCTTTCGATTCTCAGAAAATCATTCACTACCTTGAAATCCTGCTCGATTTTTTTGTAGCAGTCCAAACAATAGTCAGTGTAGTCCTTAAGGAATAATGTACCGCAAATCCGGCAATTATCCAGCTGATTTGCTCCCATATTCACTCACCTGATCTTCTCTTATAGATTTATATCGGCAACTTCGCCAAAATGTTTAGCGGAATTTCATATTATTGTACTTTAAATTCTGTTACGAGCACCCGTTTAACCGTACCTTTTTCAAAAACTTCGGCTAAGCGTGCAGCAAGCTCTTCTTCAAGTGTTATGATCCCACTTTCGCCTACCAATTCTTCTTTCTTGAAGCTCGCAACTGTTGCAATGACAGCGGCTCGCACTTCAGCCGTCCGCTTTTCAGCTTCTTCCTTTGTATCCTTATCGCTTAACAGGATATTGAACTGGACGATCCCGAAATTTCCGGGAGACGCCAGATTAGTTGTAATGATATCGGTATCAATACTCATTTCCGCTATTTCTTCGGCGCTAAGCGGCTTTTCTTCTTCTGCTTCAGCATCTTTTTGCCCCACATAAAATGCGGCTCCTCCGCCGATGACTGTTGCAATAATGATGACGCTGATTATTTTCTCTAATTTCCCCATCTTTCGCATGGTGCACCTCTTATTCGTCAGTTTCTTTTTCGTAAGGTGAAATCAGCACTTCGACGCGGCGGTTTTCCGCACGCCCTTCAGGTGTGTCGTTCGTCGCAATCGGATGGTACTCGCTATAGCCTGTTGCACTGAATTTCTCGGGCTCCAAATCCTCATTCTCCAGCAGGATCTTCATGAAATTGACAGCTCGTGCCGAACTCAGTTCCCAATTCGATGGAAATTCAATTGTACCTGTTGGAATATTATCTGTGTGCCCTTCGATGAAGATCATCCGCGGCGGATCTGATATCAGCAAATTCGAAATCTCTTCCGCAATCGTCTGTGATCCATCGCGCATGTCAGCACTTCCAGATTCGAATAACACGCCTTCTTTGATGGTGATCATCAGGCCCTTTACCGTCATTTCCGTCTGGAGACGAGGTGATAAGCCTTTTTCTTCAATATAGGCATCGATCTTTGTCTGAAAATCCTGCAATTCCTGCTGGTCTTTGGCAGCCAGAATCTCTTCTGGGCTTTCACCTGATGGCGGATCCTCGCTCAATTCAGCTGTCGGCGATGTGTCGAAGCTTTCTACCGGCGCCTGTTCATCCAGTATGCCCGTTCCGCCATGCAGTTCGGTATTGAATGATTCGGCGATGGCATTGAACTTCTGGGCATCCACTTGGCTGGACGCAAACAGCACGATGAATAGAGCAAGCAAAAGCGTCAAGATGTCAGCATATGGCAAGAGCCAGGCTTCATCCACATGTTCTTCATGCTTTTTTTTACGCTTCAACTTGAACACCGCTTCCCTCTTCAGATTCAAGCACACGATCTTTCGCCGGCAAATAAGTCAACAGCTTTTCTTCTACAGTCCGGACAGGCAGCCCTTCCTGGACAGCAAGCAAGCCTTCCAACATGATCATTTTTGTTTTTGCTTCCTGTTCCGATTTCCGCTTCAGCTTGTTGGCAAATGGATGCCATAAGACATACCCTGAGAAAATACCGAAAAGCGTTGCGATAAACGCGGCTGAAATGGATTTACCCAGCAAAGCTACATCATCCAGGTGGCCAAGTGCGGCAACCAAACCGATTACGGCTCCCAGTACACCGAGTGTCGGAGCGTATGTACCGGCCTGCGCAAAAATCTTCGCGCCCAGTTCATGGCGTTCTTCCATCGCGGCGATTTCCTCTTCCATCAAATCACGGATATGTTCCTGTGATTGACCATCGACAACCATCTTCAAGCCACGCTGTAAAAAAGGATCTTCCACTTCTTCCGCTTTTTCTTCCAGTGCCAGCAAGCCTTCTTTTCGAGCAAGCATCGCCCATCCAGTAAACATCGGAATCATTTCTTTGATGGAGACCATTTTCTGAGAACTGAAAATCACTTTGAACAAGCTGGGGATTTTTTTCACTTCGTCCATCGGAAACGCAACGAGGATACAGGCGATGGTTCCGGCAAAGATGATGACCAACGCCGCTGGATTGTATAATGCGATCGGGCTTGATCCTTTGAGGATCATTCCGCCGATCAGCACGACAAATCCCAATATGACTCCTACCCATGATGTCTTATCCACGTTCATACCTCATTTCATCTATATAAGTACTGAAGAATTTATCTGTTACACATCGCTTCGGACGCTTAGGGCATGACTCCCACAAGAAGCCGGGCAAAGTACGCCAGTCTTCTTGCTTCGCCTAGCCCGAGGACGCGCCGGCGCTAAGGATTTCTTTGGCTATAAGCAAATCACTATCTTTTCATTACTTACTATAGATAAGTGAAGGTCGTCAACTCAATTTATGTAGCTGAATTAACTCTTTTTGGCTAATGCCATGGCTTCTTTCCAAGTGTTGCGCATGTCTGTCATGAGTGTTTCCACTTCTTCGAGTGCAGCCAGGTCACTTTTGGTGTTGGCGTCCAACAGGCGAGTGTACATGTATTCGTACATTTGGGCCAAGCCGGCTGACATTTCGATTTTCAGGTCTAATGTGATGCGGAGTTCTTGTACGATGTTCTGGGCTTTGATGATGTTGGTATTTTTTTCTTCAAACTTCTTATCTGCCATCGCACGTTTTGCCAGTTTCATGAATTTCAGGCTACCGTTGTACAGCATCAGGGTTAATTCCTGGGGTGATGCTGTCATTGCTGAGTTTTTCTGGTATGCCTGGTAAGGATTGATCGTTGCCATGTAATTCTTCCCCCTAGCTTTTAGTTCCGTTTGTCGATGAATGAACCTTCAGTGGATACAGTCTGGTAAGCGTTGCTGTATTTTTTGGATACTTCTTTTGTCTGGGCAATGCGATTGATTTGTATGAAAAAAGATTGGTGCAGGTCGTTGAGCAACAGGTGAAGCTGTTGATCGATTTCTTTTACTTGCTCGATGATGAGTTGCTCTTCAGCTGTCCACTGGAAGTTTTTTTGCTTCATGAAGGTTTCCAGTTGTTTAATGGATTGCTGGCGGCGGTAAAAGATCGTCTCCAGTGCTTCAACGCTCCCCTCGTCATTCTCTTCCATCCGGGAATTGACCTGTTTAGCTTTTTTATAAAGTTCCTGTGTCTGTTCCAGAAATGCATGCATAATCGATTTTGAACTATTCATCATGCGCCACCAAACATGTTCTGCTGCATCCAGGCGCTTTGTGAGTTCATCTGGCTCAGTGCTTTCTCCATTGCCGTGAACTGCTTCCAGTAGCGGTCTTCGACACGCGTAAGACGGTCCTGCCAGCGGCTGATCTCATCGTTCATCTGTTTGATCTTTTTGGAAAGTGTGCTGTTGTCGACAGAGCCTGATCCGCTGCCGGCTTTTGCGCTGAGGTTTTTGACGACAGCGTTCAAGGTGTCGTAAACTCTTGCTCCGACACCGTTGCCGGCAGCATCTCGGGTGGTGAACAATGCCATGACTTCGTCGGGCTTATTGGTAAGTGCTTCACTTAATTTCTTTTCGTCAATAAACAACTTTCCGCCTTCTGTGTAAGATCCTGTATTGATACCGATCTGCGATAGGTGTTTGATATTGCCATCTGCAATACCCGCTACACTATCCATAAAGGCTCTCCGCAAGTCCTGCATCGCGGATTTCAATACTGGATCATTGCGCAGCAAGCCGCTCCGCGCCTTGTCTTCCCATAACTCAATTTCATTTTCTGTCATATCCTTTTTCTGTTCGTCGGACAAAGGCTGAAAATCCGGGTAGCGTTTTTCGACCAGCTGCTTCTGGATGGTTTCCAGTGTTTCGTTATATTTTTCGACGAAATCCTTAATCATGGCCAGTGGTTTTTCTGGGTTGGATTGGACGTTGATGATCGTGGCTGTAGTCGATGCCTGTAACAAATTAATCGTTAGTCCATTGACGGTCGTCTGGTTGGTTTTTAATCCTTCGATTTTGATATTATCAAACATGATTTCGCCGTCTGCTGCTCCGGTGGCTGTTGCTGTAGTAGCACCGCCGCTATTCATTATTTTATTAGCCAATTCCTCACTTGCTTCTGTTCCGTCTGCATTCTTAAACTCCATCGTAAAAGCTTGCTCAGTTCCCATTCCTTTTGATGCGATGAAAAAGCGGGATGTCGTGTTGTCAAAGCTGGCACGTAAAGCCGGAACTGAAGCTGCTGTTAAATCTTGAAGGTTTTTGGCCACGTCTGCAAACGTATCGGTGCTTTTAACATCAATAACGATACTGCCCTTTGAGCTATTTATCGTTATTTTCCCCGCTGTACCAATTTGATCGGTAGATTTCGCTCCTCTTGCAGCTGTGGTGACAGCTCCATCCGCAGCAGTTACAGCCGGAATCATGATGGCTGCTGAAGAATTCAACTTCGCAGCACTCGCGACACTTGTCACCTTCACTTGATACGAGCCGCTCATCGCATTTGCTGTCGTCGCAACCGTAAAACTGTTCGGAGCCGGTGACGTGGCACTGTAAGAGTTGAATGATGACTGCAGACGTAAGTTACTGGCGCTTGTCTGTAGGCTCTTCATGGCTAAATTGGTATCCCGAAATGCTTCTTGCTGCCATTCTGTAAATGTTTTTTGCTGCATTAATTTATCTAAAGGCATCTTTTGGATCTTCATCATATCTTTGACGATCGATTCGGTATCCATGCCTGATGCTAATCCGCCAACGCGCATACTCTTTCCACTCCGATCTTATAATTTCTCATCCACGATCAGACCCGCAAGCTCGGCCATTGAGGCGTACATATCTAAAAACTTTTTATTGGGAATCTCCCGCAAGACTTCATCTGTTTTCGAGTCGATCACCTGTACGTAATAAACCTCCAACTTCTCATGGAGCTGGAACTTTACGCTTGTCGAAGTCGGCTCTAAAAATTCGTTCATGCCGACGACTTTATCGCTGATCATTTCTTTTGTGATGGGTTTATTGGGTTCTTGGAATTTGTTTTCTTCAGGAGCTGCCATTTCTTTTAGGGCAACCGGATCTGGTTCACTGATTTTCGGAAAATGTGGAACTGACTGATTTGTTACTTCCATACTGGCACTCTCCCAATCTTCCAACTTGCTTAAAAAGCTCTCTATACTAGTTATCGGCAGAAAAGGAGATTTTTTTAGCATTAAATCAAAAAAAATAAGACAGGTTCTCGAAGAACCCGTCTTATTTTATGTGAGTTTGGAATAATGATTGCTGACGCCTTGTGTCCAGTGGTTGTTCAACCCCGTTGGATCATTGGCAGCTCCGACCGGCGCGTATTTCGCTCCTATTTTTGCAATGGTATCTTTTCCTTCATTCAAATAATTCTGGCGCAAGTTGCGAGCCATGTCGAAAATGCTGTCCTCCACAGAAGCATAGCTTCGCAGGCCATTCTTGCCCATCATGCCGGCGACATTGTTTTTGTCGTTGACCGCTTTCGACGAGCCATTTCCGGTTTCGTGGATGGCGATGGCTGATAATAAATTCGGATCCAGGTCGTATTTTTTCCCGGCATTGATAAAGTGGGCGGCCGTTCCGCTTAACTTGCCTTCCAGGGTATTATCCAGCTTGATAAATTGCGTCGGTCGGAACTTTAAGTCACTTTTATCAGTTGCTGCGGTTGGAACTTCTTTTGTGTTGAGCGGCGGGATGGAAATAGCTGGGTTGTAGGAATTGGTTAACGGCGCCGTTAAAGGTGTAGTCAAAGTTGGTAAGGACACTTGAGCTCCCGTTTGCGGAGTCGTTCCAGTACCCGTTTGTTCCATACTTTCCATCATGGCGTTCATCAGCATCGCGAAAAATGTGCTCGGGCTCGTCGAACTGCCGATGGAATTACTGCCGCTATCGGTCTGGCTTAAAGCGGGCATCGACTTGGCCATTGTGGCGATTGTATTATATAAAAGGTTATTGGAAGAAATCGGACTGGTAATTAGTTCTCACATCCTTTGTCGGAATTAATTATTTTTAGTGTACAAGATAACGGGTGAAAAAAGAATAGGATAATTGTGGGGGTGAATAAAATATTTTTACAATAAAAAGAAAAAAGCCTATAACCTTTTACAGTCTTAGACTCCCTCACTCATCCTTTAATATCCAAGCGACCACCAATATGAGGCTGAACAGACTGCTCCAGCATCTTCACAACATCCTGACCATTTGTTTCGGCCTGGTCCATCGTCTTTTTCATAATTGATACATTCGCTTCTGTTCGGACGCTCATCTGGCTTAATGCCATTGATAATGTAGCGATATCCATTAGATTGCCTCCTTATAAAAAAAGGAGCCTAAAATCAGGCTCCTTTTGGTCGTTAAGATTAACGCAGTAACTGAAGAACAGCTTGCGGTGCTTGGTTGGCTTGCTTTGCCGCTATGTCTTTCGATCATAGAATAGACTATATCTTCACCCTCATTTTTGAGGGGCTGGGCACTTCGAACGGCGCTTGCCGCCCTACGGATTTCATCGCCATAGCTTGTGCCTTAGACGGTCTATCCTAGTCGTTGAACCTTCCCCAGAGTTTCCTCACAGGAGCTTGGCTGCTGATTATCCATTGGTGCATCCTCATCATTTTCAGACCGTCACGCTGACCGTTTCCAGTTACGTTGTGGTTGATGAGGCTTTAGGAAGTTCCAGCAATTCACCCAGTTATACTCTAACCCGTTACCCGGTTAGACGCCCTAGAATCAATTATCTCAACAGTTGTAACACTGATTGAGTCATTTGATTGGATTGAGCCAACATTGCTTGTGATGCTTGTGCAAGAATCGAGTTCTTCGTTTGTTCCATCATTTCTTTCGCCATATCGACGTCTCTAATACGTGATTCCGCAGAAGTTAGATTTTGAGAAGTTGTTCCCAAGTTGTTAATAGTGTGCTCTAAGCGATTTTGATTTGCACCAAGTTTTGAACGTTCAGATGAAACATTTTCAATAGCATCATTTAACTTTGTAATAGCTGCTGCTGCTAATTCATGAGTTGAAACGTCAAGCGCTTGTTCTGCGATCGTATTATTAGTACCATCAGTAACACCTAATTTGGTATCAGTACCGACGGTTGTAAGTCCTAAACCACTCGCCGTCATATTAGAAATATCTAATGTCAAACTTTGGTTTTCATTAGCTCCTACTTGGAATTTAAGACTCTTGCTTGGATCAGCTACTACTGCCGCTTTGGCAACTACGCCTTCAGTTGTAGTAGAAATATTTCCACCTGCAATTGTTGGAGCATTTTCAGATTCTTGAGTAGCAATTTGAGTAAGGACGATTTTACCAGCATCTGCTCCTGCTCCTGCCGCCGCTGTATATTTTGTACTTAAAGTTGGATCTGTACCAATTGCAGTAACTACTGCCGCTAAGTCAGCTCCCTTTATATTAGTCCCATCAATTGTAATACCTGCGGTTACTGTATCAGCTACTTCAACTGAGAAGACACCTGATACTGCTGTTACTGCTGCTGAACCAGCACCATTTTTGTCGCCATTCAATAACTTCTGTGTATTAAATTCGGTTGTATTACCAATACGGTTAATTTCAGAAGTTAGTGAGTTTATTTCTTTTTGAATTTCAGTACGATCCGTATCAGTGTTAGTATCGTTGGAAGATTGTACAGCTAATTCTCTCATGCGTTGAAGAATATCATGAGTTTCATTCAAAGCACCTTCAGCGGTTTGCATTAAAGAAATGCCATTTTGAGCATTGCTTGAAGCTTGCTCCAACCCGCGAATTTGTCCGCGCATTTTTTCAGAGATTGAAAGACCAGCTGCATCATCTTTCGCGCTGTTGATACGCATACCTGAAGACAATTTCTCCATGCTGTTTGCCTGAGCGTTAGTTGCGCTGCTCATTTGGCGGTGAGTGTTTAAAGCTGTGATATTGTGGTTGATGATCATTGTGTATTACCTCCGTGTAATGTTTTTTATTTTTTGCAAGCGCCCAAATCCTTTTGAACTGCCTTACAATAGTTATATCGGAGGGGTTTAACAAATGTTTAGCGTTTTTTGAAACTTTTTCTTTTTTCTTTTCGCTCTACGTAAAAAGCCTGCAAAATCTGCAGGCTTCGACACTATTTCTTCTTCATGCTCAAAAAATCACTCAAGTTAATGACATTCGAAGTCGCTTGCTTATTCTCTTCCTGAATCTCCAAATACACTTCTTTCCGGTGGATGGTCACTTGCTTCGGCGCGTTGATGCCGAGCCGCACCATGTCCCCTTCTATGGAGGTAACCGTGATTTCGATGTCGTCGTTGATGATAATCGTTTCGCCTTCTTTACGTCCTAATACTAACATTCTCTACACCTGCCTTGCAGCGGTGTCGCCGCTCTGGAATAAAGCTTGCTTGATTTGGTAATCTTTGTTGTTCAAGACAATTTGCATGCCGGTTTGCTTCTTATTGTTGATGACCAATGGCGCTTTTAAGTTCGTCGTCGATCCGCTGATGTCGCCTTTAACCGATACAGTCGTCAACACTATAGCATCTGCCGGATCTTCCAGCTGCAGCCGCTCCACCATCTGCTCTTCCAGCTTGATATCGTAATCCTGAAAAAACGTAAACGGATCAACTAAGAAGAAGCTGACCTCTACCGCTTCCACCGACTGCAGGAAAAAGAATGGCGACTCTCCTTCTGCGTCCGCTGGAATCAATACATACTTCTTATATTCATCAAATCCTGGAATTCCTTTATCAAACGTGATGACACGTTCTTCCACCAGTTCCACTTCACCGAATTGCTCTGTTTGAACTATCATGCCCAACTCCCTTTCCTTAACAAAAAAATGCCTCTTAAGATAAACATATCTCAACAGGCATTTATTAACAATCAATTTTTAATCCCATCCATCTATTGGAAGCTGTTCAACCTGCTTGCTCTCCAATCTCCAACTCTCCTCTCAAATGAATCCGCACCAGCTCCACAGCCCCGTCGATCCCTTTCAGGACAGCTGAGAACTCTTCCAGCTCTACTTCAGCTGTGGCTAGCACTGCCGCTGACATCGGCTGCGCCAATACCTCGCGGCTGATGATGACGTCATTGCCTTCGCCTTGCCCCTGTATACGCGCAGCGATGTTGACTGTCCGCCCGAAATAATCGAGGCGGTCGTTGGAATTGACGGCGATAGCCGCTCCGCTGTACAAGCCAAGCCGCAGCACCAGGTCTTCATTCGCGGTGTCATTGAACGCTTTCAGGTTTTTCTGGATGGCCAAGGCCGCCTTCAACCCGTCCTCCGGTTTATGGAAGACTGCCATGACGGCGTCACCGATCGTTTTTACAACGCTGCCGGAATTTCGGGTGATGTGTCCAGTCAGGAATTCGAAATGATTACGCACCTGGCCGTAAGCACTGGAGTCGCCAATTGTTTCATACATTAAAGTCGAGCCTTTTAAATCCGTAAACAGGATCGTCACGTGGTCGATGCCGATTTTCTGGCCGGGCGACAGCACTTCAGAAGAAAACAGGTCCCTGAACTCCTGCATCGCCGTCACTTTGGCGGCTGTCACTGCTTGTTTGTTCCAGTCGGCATGCTCCAGAGCGACAACGATGTCCGCAGAACTGGCATTTTTGATGAGGACGTCACCAGAGCCAGAGACGGAATCCTGTGACCAGCCCGAATCGGTGTAAACCAGCGAACCCGCGTCCGCATTTTCATCCACGGCCACTCTGTCGTTTGCTTGAAGCACACGAAAACGCAGTGCATCTTCTCCCTCTGGAATCACAAAGCGCGCTGTCTTGCCTTTTTCGATGACTTGCTGGGCTTTGACATGGGGCGTGATCATCGGGCCGCCGATGCAATACACTTCAGCGTAGGCTTGGCGCACTGCCGGATGGACCGAGAAGTTCAGCTCGACATATTGATCGAAGTTGGCATCGTAGTTTACACCGCACAGGTCGCAATGAAACTGCTGCTCGAGTTGTGACAGCGAGCTGTGCTCGACTTTCGAGACCCGGCAGTTCGGACAGATGACGTTCCAGCTGAGGTTCAGCAGGCCCGCTTTTGTGGCGTACAACAACACGCGCAGGGTGTCATCCAGATCTGTGTTCCATAACTTTGCTACTTGCACCGGCTCGATTTGAGCGACATCGTGGTCGCCTTTTTCAGCCAGATATCGATGCAGCTTTTCCACGTAGTCTCCATTAACCGGGGAGTTGGCAAGCAAGCCCGATAGCCTGTCGAGCTCCGACAGATTGACTTTGGCCGTGGCCGGTTTTTGCGGTGCTTCGAAAGCATCCGTTGCTCCGGATTCCAAGTAATCATCCAAATAGCGCATGATCTTTTTGACAGCCGGCAGCCCGGTTGCCCAAATCCCTGCATAGCCCAATGGATTGAGCGGCACAAAGTCAGCCGTCAATTTTACGCGTGTTCCACTCTGTCCGCTGTCGAACAGTTCCACTTTCAGGGTGTAACGTTTGAGTGGCCCACTCAGGTAGCGGCGTTCGACCGTATAGCTGTCGTTTTCCTGCCACTGGAACGGAAACTCCTGCCAAGAGATGGGGACGAGCCCCAGTACTTTGGCATGGGCTTCCCGGTAAAACACTTCCGCTCCGTCTTGCTTCGCCGGACTGAAACTTACTGGGAACAAGCCGATATACAAGTTCATGCGGTTATTGTCTGCGAGCAGCTGCCAGGCGGTTTTGCGGTCTACCGCATATTCTTTTTCAAGCACATAGGTTTTGGGCTTCATGTTGTTCACTCCTAGGAAATCACGATGGCAATGGCAAGCAAAATGAGATGGAAAATCTGGTCCGCAACAATCGACAGCCAGACCTTCTCCGGCCCTTTAGCTGTCTGGACCCGCCGGACCCAAAACAGCACAAAGCCCCTTCGGTCAAGTACGATATGACCGAAGAAAATGATGGCCAGAGCCGGCAGGGACAGGCCCCCTGAGAGGAGGCCGAACACCGCGATGACGGCTGTGTAAATAGAGACATGCGTTAATAGCGGCAGCCATTTAACGGCTTTGTGTTTAGCCATCCAGCTTGTCTGCAGCAGAAAATCGCCGATCAAATGGCCGATCAATAATACGTCAAATTGGCTCATAGCCGGTAGCCTCTTCCCTGTTGCTCTTCGTATGTTTCCAATCGATAATCGCATTCAGCGAGAATTCCGGCGAATGCATCCACTACCTGGCGATCAAATAAGGTGTCCCGGCAGCGAAGCAGCTCTTCCGCTCCCAAACGAAACGACAGGCCTTTGCTGTAAGAA
Source organism: Planococcus sp. SE5232 (assembly GCF_050686535.1). NCBI lineage: Bacteria > Bacillati > Bacillota > Bacilli > Caryophanales > Caryophanaceae > Planococcus > Planococcus sp. SE5232. The sequence continues at coordinate 406,763 of NZ_JBOGCP010000004.1, forward strand.
CGCGCAGTGGTCATGGCATCAAACGCATCCGCCACTCCGACGATCCGTGCAAACAACGGGATGTCTGCTCCAGCTAAGCCGTGTGGATAGCCGGTGCCATCGAGGCGCTCGTGATGGGACAATGCGGTTTCAATCGCGTGCTCCATGGCGTCTTTCGGTTCCATATTGGACAGGATGTCTGCCCCGATGACTGTATGCTGCTTGATAGCTGCGTATTCGTCCCCCGTCAGCCGTCCAGGTTTTCTGAGGATGTCATCAGGTATGCCGATCTTCCCGATGTCGTGCAATAAAGCCGCTTTGTACAATTCTTCACAGGCTTGTGAATCGAAGCCGAGCTTTTGGGCAGTCCATAACGAGTATTTCGCTACCCGTTCCGAATGGCCGGCTGTATAGGGGTCACGCGCATCCAGCACCTTCGCCAGCGTGCGAATCATACTCAGCAGCATACGCTGCAGTTCGTCGTACATCTGGCTGTTGTGGAGCGCCAGTGCGGATTGGTTGGCGAGCGCCACTGCCAGGCTGATGTCCTGCTCGGAAAAAAACGCGATGTCTTTTTTATTGAGCAGCTGCAAAGCACCCAGCACCGTTCCTTTGACCGCCAAAGGAACGGTGATCATCGACTTGGTCACGAATCCGCTGGAATGGTCCACGCGATGGGCCCAGTCGGGATTCACAGCTACATTCTCGATCAGCTGGGCAGCTCCTGTTCCAATCACTTTGCCGACGATGCCTTCGCCCAATTCCAGCTCGATGTTGAGGATGTCGGACGCAGAAGGCCCGTACGCCGCTGATGCCTTGATCTTCTGCTGTTCGTTGTCCAGTACCCATAAGGTTCCCGCTTCCGCACCGACAACCTGTACCATCTGCAGCAAGATGCTTTCAAGGACCTCTTCCATCTCTAAATTAGAATTCAATTGCTTTGAGGCTTCCAGTAAGGTCACCAGCTCTTGAACCTTGAATTCCAAATCTTTAAGTTCCGTCATGAACTTCCTCCAATAGCTTATATTAATCAAAAATGATTTATTTTTATGCTATTTTTATTGTTTCTTGTCGATCATATCCTTTACTTTACTGTTATGCAATATTATCCATATTATTTATTTACAGCAATCCCGCACAAAAAAACCGCAATCCCCTCGACTTACGAGAGATTGCGGTTTTCCAGTTATTCTGTTTCAACCAATTGCTTTAAATTCTCGAACATCAAGCTCCAACCTTTCCGGCTTTCTTCACTGAATTCCGTGCCGGTCCGCTTGACGTCCTCTTCTGTCCAACCTTCTTCATGCGGCACAGTGATTTCCTGAACAAACGCCATCTCGCAGCTGTTTTGCACCATAGAAATCCATACCGTGATGCGGTCTTCCAAGTCGTTGAACTGTGGCATCTTGAAGCTGAACATCAGTTTATGCGGCGGCTTCAATTCGAGGTATTCGCCGATTGCGCGGTAATCCACACCTTCCCGGCGGTCGACGATTTCCCAGCTGCCGCCTGCGCGTAAGGAATTATTCGTTACCTGGTTGGTGGATTCAGTCGTGAAGAGCCATTTCTTCATCAAATCCGGGTTGGTCCAGGCTTCGTACACTACTTTGTCGCTGGCATTGAAACGGCGCGCCATCGATAAGGTTACTGTAGAAGTCGTCATCTAGATCATCCTTTCCGAATTGGATTAGATAGCCGTAAACTTTATTGCCACCAGTGTAACGCAGAATTTTTTCTCAGGCAATATAATCCTCTTTCGGAATATCGAAAGCTTTTCTTTTGGCGTAATAACGGCCTTTTGTTGCCACTGCCAGGACAACAGTCAAGATTGAAGCCAAAATCAATGCGAAGAACGCTGCGGTACTTTGCAGGAATGTGCCCATGTAGCCGAGTGCTGCGATGGTTCCGAGCGCGGTTGGCACAATCAACGCCACAACGCCGACCGGATTCCATTTATACAAGTTTCGCTGCCTGGATTCGTAATAACCCGGGCCGATCTTCAGCCATTTCTTGACGACAAGTGCATCCGTCACGAGAATCGACGCCCAGCTCATCAGCGCAACTCCCTGGAAGGTCATCGCGACATCCAAATGTTCGACGATGCCACCTAGCATTAAGATGATGGCAACGACACCGGACACCACTACCCAGAAACGGCGTCCCGGCGAAAAGCCGAACATGTTTTCAAAAAAGCTCGACAGGGATAGGGAGCTGCTGTAGATATTGGTGATGTTGATGCGGATTTGCGTCAGCATCGTAAACAGCACACCGCCAAGCCCAAGCAGGACGACGATGTAGACGCCCGGATTGGATTCGCCGAGTGTTACGCCGAACCAGATGCCGAGTCCGCCCATGACGCCAAAGCAGAAAATCTGGGGAATAAATCCGATGGCGATCGAGCCGATTTTCAAGTCTTTCGGTTTCAGGAAACGCGCGTAATCAGAAGCGATCAACGCAGTCAGTCCCATGATGCCGTGCTGCATACCGATGCACAACAGCAAGGCGGTTCCGCCGATCTGGACGCCTTCGGGCATATAGGTCCAGAAGCTGCCATCAAATTTCGATGTGGTATTGAAAGCGACGACAATGGCCGCAACCAGGAAAATTGCGAACACAGGCAAGGACCACTTTTGTAATTTGTCCAATTGTTTGATGCCGAACCAGTTTAAGGGGATGACCACTGAACCGAATCCGACAATTAAGAGCCATACGGGGACGGCGGAGAAATAAGCATGGACGGCAGCGACCAGGATCATGCCTTCAAATGCACAATACATGATAAAGTTCGATGCGTAGATTAAGGAAGTGAGTGAGGCTCCGATGTAACCGAATCCTCCGCGGGATAATAAATTGACGTTCATACCGGATTTGGCCGATAAGTAAACGATGATGGTGCCGAGGATGCCTGCGACGATGATCGCGTAGATGGCGGAAATGATGGCATTGGCGGCTCCGAATTGCAGGGCCATGACGCTCCCCATCTGGAAATAGAAGATGGCGGTCGCGATGCCGAAGGTGATGTTGGTGATGCTCAGCCAACCCATTTTGCGTTCTTCCCGTGGAACACGGTCAAACGTGTAGTCGCCTGTTGTTTCGTCTCCATGGCTTTGTTTCTTTTTGACTAACTCTTGATCTGCAGTAATCTCAGATCTCATCTTATCAAATCCTTTCCTATTCAGTTTTCATTGTCCTTTGGGAATGCAGGTAGGCTTGGCCTATTCCCGTTTACGTGCGGGGGTGGATATGAGTGAGTCGTGCTGAGGTTGGAAGAGGAAGAAAGCTTAAACTTCATTCACAAAAGACAAAAAAATAGCGGACTTTCTCCGTTCAGGCTTAGAGCTGAAACGAATAAATTCCGTGCTTTCTTATTTTAGCATAACATTAAATCGTTTAGTTGCGCGCCGCCTCTAACTCATTCGAAGGACTCAATTCCCACCCTTTTAATGGTTTTGCCGTCCAGTTTGTCCCACAAAAAATGCACCGTGCAGCTCGAGCTGCACGGTGCATTTCAACATATTTCTTTATTTTACACTTTCCAATGCCTGCTTGACTGTTGCATAGGCATCCGCATCGAGCATATCGATTCCGCTGTAGACAATGGTCTGGACAAGATCTGGACGCAACCCGGCGATGACCACATGAATCCCCATCAATTGGAGGGTTCCACCGATCTGCTGGAGAGACTGGGCAATATGGTCGTCGATGGTCAGGACACCCGAGAAATCAGTGATGACATGGTTGACGTCCATCTCCGCGATTCTTGGAATGACGTTGTTCACGATATGGGCGATCCGGTAGCTGTCGATCACCCCGATCAAAGGCAACACCACCACGTCGTCAAGCACTGGGACAATCGGCGCCGACAGATTGAGCAGCTCCATCTGGGTTTCTGCTTGATACCGCTCCGACAGCCGCTCAAAAGCATAAAAGGTTTCATTTAAGCTGACATCCAGTATGGCATCGATGCCGCGTGTCGCTTTGGCATTTTCCACCACCGTCAATCCGAAATCCAGGCTGAGCCGTGTAAAAATCTCCGAGAACACCTGCCGCGTCGGTGGATAACGAACGACAATCTCTGAAATCTTACCGCCGGAAGCCACCTGCATTTCAGCATTCTTTTTACTCCATTCAATCAGCGAATCCGGAACTTCAATGCGATCCTCTTCCTGGAGGGACTGCCCGAAAAACCCGAGAAGCTCCACATACATGCTGCTGGCTTGTTCTTTTTCCCACTGGGGAATGTCCAAGTTCATCTCCTGCACTACCGATTCAACCACTTCCACTGCTAATGACTCAGCGTTTTCACTTATGTATTGGGAAAAGTCATTAAACGAAGACATTCAGTTCACACCTTTTTTCTTTATGTTGTACTAAGTATACCATTTGGCAGGGGTTTTGATGATAAATCAAACCGCTATCTTTGTGATTTTTTTGGAACCCGCCATTTTCCGACGACAGCCGGAAGTTTTTTCCTTGCCTGTGCATAAAGCTATTCAATAATCGGCGACCTTGACACTCATGCTCCAGATTTTAATAAATTCGAAGCCAACCCCTATCTTTCATTGTATTCAGAAAAGAGCTGGTGCAGGCCAGCGATACGGTGTCACTTCACGAAATTTAAGGGAGGGATATGTTCACCCAAGTTCGATGTGAACCCTTGACAAAACTGGCATCCCGCGGATCCGAAAACAAATGTCATGGTTATAATCTTTGTAAAAAAAGTATAAACTCAACTCTTTTATCACATAAAATACTTTTCGAATTTTCTCTTTCCGTAACGCTTAGACACATATATAGACCTATTTTAATGGAAAATGATTATAATTATTTACCTTATTTAGATATATATAACCATTTTACCTTATACAAATAAATTATATAATTTTAAGTAATAATTTTAATAATAAGCCTATGGAACTATTATTCATTCTTATAAGTCGATCCATCGAATCATGATCTTTACACATCACTTCAGTTCTTTGAATAGAGGAAACGTGGACCCATAAGCCTCAGCTGCTTTGCAGAATATTGATGATGAAAGTTCATTAGTTCAACTTAATATACATTCCAGGTTTCAGTATTCCTCAATTGCCGTTCACCGCTCCAATCGAATTAAAAGTTCATAAAAGATAATATTTACTCAATCTTCCCGAACAAGTGAGAAAACACTAGCTGAGGAAAGACAGATGATTTAAGGTCTTCTCGACACACGCTTTTATTATTTCGCTAAAGGAAAGGAGGTCTACTATGTTTTCATTTAAAAGGAAGCAAGGTTTAACTGATTTAGAGTTGGATGACGTAAGAGCCTTCCTCAGCAGCACACTCGAAAAAATGCTGATGACACGGGACGAAACCTTGAATACCTATGAAAAATACGATCTGGTGCTGATTTCTTCATGGGAAGGCGGCTATATTGTGGCCGATATTTTTCAATTGTCGAAGTTCAAGTTCAACTTAGTCGAGGGAAAAGCAGAGAGAGGGATAAACATTCCTTATTACACGGTTGCCCGCTCTTTCTCCCATAAGAAAGACCTTATCGTTTACTTGGATGAACATGAAAACAAAGCCATGCGGCTAAAAAACCTCCAAGCCTTTCACCATATTTGTTACCTGCTGCAAACTGTTGATATAGAAGTATCATCCAAAAAAGAATACACCTGCATTTGGTGAGCGGTGTTGGCGGCATCAACAAATTACAGCCAGTATCATATTTTGCATAGCGTTTCCCACCATTCGAGGCACCATTATTTTATGAGGAGTGATCTGAATCATGGAGTTGCTGAAACAGCAAGTACAGGAATTAATAGAAGAAAGAGACGATTTCGTTGTTCTTTTAGATGCTGATGGCTGCGTTTTATTAGCTAATGACAAATGGATCACCTACTGTGATCAACATGAACTGCCTACTGCTTATTGGAAAACCGGCATGGACTACGCAGGATTTTTAAAGAGTACAGGAAAATTGGTCGAGTTTGAAAACATCCAAGATATCTTGAAGGGGAAAATTCAGAAGCATATCCACCTCTCCCCTTCCCATATTTGCGAAAAAACCGAATGGCTGTCCACAAAGTACCGGCCTTTTTCATTGGACAACGGCTCAACAGGCATTATTCTGTATCATCAACCAGTTTGTCTCCAATCCGTTAACTCTCTCCAGACCAAGCATATTCTCGAAAATATATCCGATGCTTTTTACCTGATTGACCAACACATGAATTTTCACTTTTTAAATAAGCAATCCGAAAAAATTCTTCTCCATAAAAGAGAAGAATTGATTGGCCAAAACGTATGGGAGGCATTCCCAGAAGCGATCGGAACCGCATTTCACAAGAACTTTATTCGAGCGATGCGGGAACGCTCTCCTGTGCAATTCAAGGAATACTACGAGTCATTGGAATCGTGGTTTACAGTCCAAATACATCCCGTCGACAATGATGGATTGGCCGTTTATTTTCAGAATATCCCCCAACGGCTGACCGCAGAAGAGGAAATGGAGAAGTTTGCCTCTACCGATTATCTGACTGGGTTGCCGAACAGAAGAAAAATCGGACAGGAAGTCGAGGCACTTTTGCAGAAAGATGCTTCTTTTTCCATTCTGTATCTTAATTTGGATAAGTTCAAATACATCAATACCCTCTACACGCACAAAATCGGTGATGAAGTGTTTAAAAGCATTGTAGAAGGGCTTAAAGAGCTGATTGGCCCTCACGATCTGGTTGGCCGCCTTGAAGGCGATGAACTGGTGATTGTGCGAAGAGATCAGAAAGATAACGAAGTGTCAGCCTTCACGGAGAAAGTGAGTACGCTGTTCGACAAGCCGTTTCAATTGGATCACTTGAACCGTGTGGACGTGAATGCGAGCATCGGCATTATTTCTTCTCCTGCCGATTCAACAGACTTTGAGGATTTGATGGCTTTCGGTGAAGTCGCGATGCGCAAAGCCAAAAAACAAAAAGGCTCTTCTTTCTGTGTTTTTGATCCTACGATGAGGAAGGAACGGGCAAGACGCATGCTGATTGAGCAAAACCTATCTGAGAACTTGAAGTCTTTTGGCTTTCATTTCGCCGTTCAGCCACAGATTGATGCTGCCACGGACAAAATCCGCGGTGTGGAAGTATTGTCACGCTGGCATCATCCGGAACTGGGATTCATCTCGCCAGTTGAATTTATTGAAATTGCTGAAGAAACAAATACGATTGAACGATTGACGGACTACTTGCTGGATGAGGTTCTTTCTTATGTGAAAAAAAGGGAACAGCAATACGGCAGTAGGCTTCGGACCGCTATTAACATCACTCCTTCCCTGCTCGACAGCACTACTTTTTTTGATAAACTTTTCGCATTGTTGGACAGTTTTGCGATTTCTCCCGCGCTGATTGAAATCGAAATCACCGAAAGCGTCGAACTGCGGTATTCAGAAACAACTCTTGCGAATTTGTTGGCTTGCAGAGCAAAAGGCATTTCCATCGCACTCGATGATTTTGGTACAGGCTTTTCCTCACTTGCATATTTATTGGATTTTCCGATAAATAAGATAAAGTTGGACAAATCTTTTATCGACAAAATCGGACAGGATCCAAAATCAGAAGCTGTCCTTAAATCTCTTATTCATTTTGTGAACAGTGTCGGCTGTGACCTTGTTGCCGAAGGAGTCGAGGAAGCCCACGAAGCTTTGTTTTTAACCAGCCATGGCTGCACCATCCACCAGGGATACTTTTATGATAAACCGATGCTGCCGGAAGCATTTGATGAAAAATACCTTATGCAGAAGCCAGCCACCCAAATTGCCCGTTCGCTGCTCCCTGTGCTGAGCAGCATTACGTTTCCGCTTAAAGGTTTCTTGTAGCGGGAATCCGCATATTTCAATGCCCGGAACGCAAAAGACCCCTTTGGAATCAAATCCAAAGAGGTCTTTTTGTTCAGCCGAACACTAGCTGATTATTCAACTGTTACAGATTTCGCAAGATTACGCGGCTTATCCACGTCACAGTCGCGGTGAAGCGCTGCGTAATAGCTGATCAGCTGCATCGGGATGACCGATACAAGCGGAGACAGCAATTCGTTGACTTTCGGCAGTACCAGGCTGTCGCCTTCTTCCTGCAAGCCTTCCATTGAAATGATGCATGTGTGTGCCCCGCGTGCTGCCACTTCCTTGACGTTGCCGCGGATGTTCAAGTTAACCGCTTCTTGTGTCGCAAGTGCGATAACCGGTGTGCCTTCTTCGATCAACGCGATTGTGCCGTGCTTCAGTTCGCCTCCGGCAAAACCTTCTGCCTGGATGTATGAAATCTCTTTCAATTTCAATGAACCTTCAAGTCCAACGAAATAATCCATGACACGGCCGATAAAGAAGCAATTGCGTGTCGTAGACAAGTAGTCAGCAGCAATCTGTTCCATTTCTTCTTTCGAGTCAACTTGTGCTTGGATGGCGTTAGCGACGATTCCAAGTTCCTGAACCAAGTCAAAGCCGATATCGATGCCGCGCGCTTCCGCTGTCACTGCACCGAGAATCGACAATACAGCCAATTGCGCTGTATAGGCTTTCGTTGAAGCAACCGCGATTTCAGGGCCTGCATACAATAATAACGTATGGTCAGACTCACGCGACAAGGTAGATCCCGCAACGTTCGTGATGGTCAATGAAGCATGGCCCATCTCTTTGATCTTCACCAATACTTGGCGGCTGTCCGCTGTTTCCCCTGATTGGGAGATGAAGATGAACAAGGGTTTTTCAGAAAGCAACGGCATGTTGTAGCCAAATTCACTTGAAACATGCACTTCAACCGGAATGCCCGCTAATTTCTCGATGTATTCCTTGCCGATCAATCCTGCGTGGTAGCTTGTCCCCGCCGCGATGATGTGGATGCGGTCAGCAGCTTGCATGGCTTCCAAAATTTCAGGTTTGATGGTCAATTTATCATTTTCGTTTTGGTACGCTTGAACGATTTTACGGACAACCGCCGGCTGCTCGTCAATTTCCTTCAGCATATAGTGAGGGTAAGTCCCTTTTTCAATATCGCTCATATCAATTTCTGCAGTGAATGGCAAGCGGCTTACTGCCTCGCCGTCCAACGTCAAAATCTCCACGCTGTCTTTGCGGACGATGACGATTTCCTTATCCATCAATTCAACAAACTGGTCCGTCAATTGAAGCATCGCCATTGCATCAGATGCCACGACATTGAAATCTTCGCCAAGTCCTACAAGCAAGGGGCTTTTGTTTTTCGCTACGAAAATTGTCTGCTCTTCTTCCGCGTCCAATAGCGCAATCGCATATGAACCCTTCAGTAAGGTAAGAGCTTTGCTGAAAGCTTCCTGTGTCGTCTGGCCTTCTTCTACGAATTTACCGATCAATTGAACGATGATTTCCGTATCCGTATCCGATTCCATCGACACTCCTGCTAAATAATCGCGTTGGATGTGGTGATAGTTTTCGATCACGCCGTTATGCACGATTGTGAAGCGGTCAGATGTATTCTGGTGCGGGTGAGCGTTGATGCGGTTCGGCTTACCATGGGTTGCCCAACGTGTATGCCCGATTCCCGTCGTGCCCATTACTTCTTCTTCCACAACGCCGCGCAAATCCGCAATGCGTCCTTTTTCTTTAAAGACCGTTACGCCTTTGCCGTTGCGGACAGCAATTCCTGCTGAATCATAACCGCGGTATTCCAAGCGCTCCAAGCCTTTCAATAAAATTTCCTTTGAATCATTTTCTCCAATATACCCAACAATTCCACACATAGTCTAATTCCTCCGTTTTTCTGAAAATCAAAATGAGTGTTTGTCTGTTTCTCCAAACACTTCTGCTTGAGCCCATCCATCTTGTTGTCCAATCGATCACTCGACTGTTTTAAGAGTGGACATAACGACCGGGCTTCACGGCCGGAAGGGATCCGCCGAAATCTCGATACTCCTTCTCCTCGTCTACTGAAGATGACTGGTCCGTCCGATTTCTTCAGTACAGGCGCTATAATTGTTTTCCTCGCACTAACTTCTATCCCCCTTTTTCTGCGGTCGTAAACCGACTCTATCATCATACAGTCTCCACACAATCCCGTCAATTAAAGCATATAGTTACTTAGGTCTATCTCATCATTTTTTTCCGTTAACTGGTTCTTTTTCCTTTTACTTTTTATATTTCATCTCATCTACATAAAGAACAAAGAATCCATTTCCAGGGATGCTTCAGTCGCTTGGCAGAATATCCGTTAGGAGATTCACTATAAAAAGACCGTAAGCAAGAATGCTTACGGCCCCCAGAATCCCTTATTCGATTAATTCAAGCCCATTTCGCTGCGGACAACTTCCGCAATGCGTTCTACATAGTTTTCACAGTCTTCCGCAGAAGCTGCTTCCACCATGACACGCACCAATGGCTCCGTACCGGATGGACGCACAAGTACGCGGCCGTTGCCGTTCATCTCAGTCTCGACGTCTCCAATGACAGCTGCCACTTTGGCGTTGTCCGTCACGGCATGCTTGTCCGTCACACGAATATTCACAAGTTTTTGCGGAAAGATGGTCATTTCAGAAGCCAGCTCAGACAATTTCTTGCCGGTGATCTTCATGATATTGACCAGCTGCAAGCCCGTCAATAAGCCGTCACCCGTTGTGTTGTAATCCAGGAAAATAATATGGCCAGATTGCTCGCCGCCCAGGTTATAGTCATTTTTCTTCATTTCTTCCACTACATAGCGGTCACCGACAGCCGTTTTGTTGCTCTTCATGCCATGGCTTTCCAATGCTTTATAGAAGCCCATGTTGCTCATGACAGTCGAAACTACGGTATCTTTCTTCAAGCGTCCTTCTGAATGCAGGTGCTTGGCACAAATATACATGATCTGATCGCCATCGACGATTTGGCCTTTTTCATCCACGGCAATCAAGCGATCGCCGTCACCATCGAATGCAAGTCCGATATCGGCGCCTTTGGCAAGAACCAGCTCCGCTAATTTCTCAGGGTGTGTAGAGCCTACTCCGGCATTGATGTTCAAGCCGTTTGGTGAAGCTCCCATAGAGGTGATGTCTGCATCCAGGTCCGCAAATACATGCGTCGCCAGCGTAGAAGTCGCACCATGTGCACAATCAAGCGCTACATGGACGCCATCAAACTCCTCATCGACTGTCTGCTTCAGGTACTGAAGGTATTTCTGGCCGCCTTCGAAATAATCCGTGATGCTGCCAAGGTCGCCGCCTGTCGGGCGCGGCAATGTATCTTCTTCGCTGTCAAGCAACGCTTCAATTTCCGCTTCCTGGGCATCCGACAATTTAAAGCCGTCAGAACCGAAGAATTTGATGCCGTTGTCTTCCACAGGATTATGGGAAGCAGAAATCATGACACCTGCTTCAGCGCTCATGACACGTGTCAAATAAGAGACGCCTGGTGTACTGATGACGCCGAGGCGCATAACTTCCGCTCCTACAGAAAGCAGTCCGGCAGCCAAGGCGCCTTCCAGCATTTCGCCTGAAATCCGTGTATCGCGGCCAATCAGCACTTTCGGTTTGTCTTTCGCACTTTTCGTTAAGATATATCCGCCAATGCGCCCTAATTTAAAGGCCAGTTCAGGTGTCAATTCGCTGTTGGCGACTCCCCGTACTCCATCTGTTCCAAAATATTTTCCCATTCTACTTTTCGCTCCTTCAATCATTTGCTTCTGATTGTTTTAGTTAAGCTTTCGCTTTTTTATGTTCCTCAAAGCCCTTATGGCGTTGTATTGTCCGTCGCTTCAGGATCTTCCGGGATCAGCGCCGCCTCATCGATCACTGTTTCCGCTTCCACCGAGACTTGGCCCGGTGAAACGCCGGAAGCTCCAGAAGGAATTTCCAGCTCCACTTCCACGGTATCATCTTCAGCCGTGACGCTTGACGCTTCCACTTCAATGACATATTCAGTGATTTCATCCACCACCGTTTTCGGACCGAAAATCCGAACTTCTTCTGTGGTCGTGTTCCAGTCATTGATGGTGATGCCTGGACGGGCTTCGCCTATCGGCTCAAGCCTTACCGGCACTAATTTACTGTATTCGACGACATTGACATCCACTTCGACTTCCTGCGGTTCGATTTCCGCATTTTCGAGTTTCGTCAGATCTTCTGCCAATACGCGGACACGTGCACCAGTCGTAAAGGATTCCTTCACTCCCTGCTCGCCCGAGACCGTCGCTTTCACAAAGCTGATGGCGTCAATCATGCTTTTCGGGCCGGTCACAGTAACGGTTTCCGGATTGACAGCCACACTTTCCAAAATAAAGCCTTCTGCCAGCATCCGTTCATTTATTTCCGGATCGATACGGAATTCCTGTGACACCCGCTCTTCGATCACTACATTGACAAAAGCGGGGTCGACTCGGATATTTAATTGTTCAGAGAGATTTTCGGTTTGGATTGGGACTTGATGCTCCCCCATCGGCAAATTGCGCAAATCCACAAACAACGTAAAGTCTTCCAATTGGCGCGCTGTCTGTACAATACTGACAGGGCCATTGAGATGCAGATCAGCTGTTTTCGGTACACCGCTGACCATCAGGCTATTATCATGGTATACCTCAAGTTCCACATCTTCAATCACTTCCGAGGTCCGGCTATTGTCCGTCGTCCCCGTAGAGTTATCTTCCGCCTGCACCGAAAAGAATAAAAGGAAGGCTAACAGCAGCGCCGTGCTTCGTAAAAACCAGCGATTGTCCATCATCTTATCCATTCTTTTTCCCCCTCCAATTCCACCAGGAAAGAGCGACTTCCTGCTGTTCTGCCCCGAACCAGATCCGGCGCAGCTTCACTTCGAAGTCTTCAAGTGACAAATTGCGGTGCAAATCGCCATTCGCCGTCAGGCTGATGGCGCCTGTCTCTTCCGATACGACAATCGTAATCGCATCGGTTACTTCGCTGATGCCGAGAGCGGCACGGTGACGCGTTCCCAGCTCTTTCGAAATGAACGGACTTTCTGAGAGCGGCAAATAGCAGGCCGCGGCGGCAATCCGGTTTTTTTGTACAATCACCGCTCCGTCATGCAACGGTGTATTCGGGATGAACAAATTGATGATCAACTCAGAGGTAATGTCCGAGTTCATCGGAATGCCGGTTTCAATGTACTCGCTCAAACCCGTTTCGCGTTCAATCGATATCAATGCCCCAATTCGCCGTTTCGCCATATAGCTGACGGATTTGGACATTGCTTCGATCAAGCGGTTGCGCTCAGACTCTTCATTCAGCGTACTGCTGGAGAACAGCTTGCCGCGGCCCAGTTGTTCGAGCGCACGGCGCAGCTCCGGCTGGAAAATGATGATGATGGCCAGGAAGCCCCATTCGAGCACCTGCTGCATGATCCAGCCGAGCGTTTCCAGGTTGAGTGCCTGTGTCACGAGGCGTGCAATAATAATGACAAAGATCCCTTTCAGCAATTGAACAGCCTTCGTTCCTTTGATGACGGTGATCAATTTATAGATAACGAACCAAACTAATAAAATATCAATAATATTCCCTAGAAGTTCGAGTGGTGTTTGGTCTGTTAAATTCTCCAAAAAAGGCATCTGCAACCCTCGCTTTTCTACATCTGCATATGCATTCAGTATATCATAAGTGAATTGGGCTTGCCTTCATAGAAAAAACCCATCCTTTAGGAGAGGATGGGTTTTACTCTTCTATTTGGCTGTCATCTCCACCAAAAATAGCGGCTGCATCTTTAAAACCGTTTTTGATGGTGTACCACAGCCATTCAAAAGCTTTGTCGATTTCCTCGATTTCACCGGTGATGACGCCGCTCGATGCCATGTATTGGCCATTGACGATCGTCACGTCCCCTTGAAGCTCGCCCTCGACGCGCAAATCACCGTTGCGCACCGTCAAGTCACCAACTACGGTCTGCCCTTCAGGGACGATGACAGTCTGTCCCTCGACCACCAGATTCGGCTGTTTGGTGAACGCAAACTGCTGGTCGTCATTGAAGTTTGTAAATAATACTGCGCTCATCAACACGCAGAACAGCGCTGCAGCTGCCAGCATCGGATGTCTTCTGAACCAACGCTGGACGCCTGCACGCTGTCTTTCTTTCGGCAGCCTTCCCATTGTCTTCTGGACAAAATCGGATGGCGCTTTTATATGTGATGCACTTTGGACAAATGCAATGGTTCTGCTTAATTCCTGGTACTGCTTTCTGCAATCGCTGCAGCTCTCCAGGTGGTCTCTCAATTGCTGTTCATCAGTTGGATTGATATCTCCATCAAGGTAATCATCCATTAGATGAAGCACATTTTCCGGACACGCATTCATAATGCTCGCCTCCTACAAATTGCTCAATTGCTTGCGAAGAGCTTCTCGCCCACGATGTATACGCGTCTTCACCGTACCCAACGGCAAATCCAAAATTTCACTGATTTCCGCCAGCGGCAATTCTTCAATATACTTTAATACAATAGCGGCACGGTACTTATCTGGCAAGCGGCTAATTTCATACTGTACCCGCTCCTGCACTTCCATCCGCATTAACTCTTCTTCCGGAAGCTCGTCATCATTGGCGATTTTCGAATACATGTTCAAGCCTTCCGTTCCGCGCACTTCTGCATCCAGGTGGTAATCCGGCTTTTTCTTGCGGATCCGGTCGATGCACAGATTGGTGGCGATGCGGTACAGCCAGGTCGAAAATTTCCGCTTCTGGTCAAACGTGTGGATGTTGACATAAGCCCGCATAAAAGCTTCCTGAGCAATATCTTCCGCTTCCTGCTTGTTGCCAAGCATCCGGTAGCAGATCTGATACAGCTGGTGCTGGTAAAGCTCCACGATTTCGGCGAATGCGTTCTGATCGCCTTTTAATACTTTAGCTATTCGTTTATTGACTAACGCATCCATGATCTCATTTCCCTCCGCCTATGCGGCTGTACTTTATATACGTCCCTTAACATGAAAAGTTTCATTTATTTTTCCTTATTCTATCGTATCAGACAATACCCAAATAAATCCAACTAATTTTGTAACGTTTTTAAAATGAAAAAGTTTCCTGTTTGCAGCATAAAAAAACTGCAGACAGCTCGAACGGATCGAGGGTCTACAGCTTGAAAAGGCTTGTGCCTGTTTTTGATTATAATAATTTTTCGCCGAACAGCGAACCGATCAACGCAACAGCTACATCAGCTGTCCGATTCTTCTCATCCAGGATCGGATTGACTTCCACAAACTCAGCAGAAGTGATGATGTTTGCATCAAACAGCATTTCCATCGCCAAGTGGCTTTCCCGGTAGCTGATGCCGCCCGGAACCGGTGTGCCGACACCCGGTGTGTAGATTGGATCGATGCCGTCAAGGTCCAATGACAAGTGGACAGCATCCGTTTTGCGTTCCTCTTTTAAATAATGGATCGCATCTTCGATAACCGCATTCATGCCCATTTTATCAATTTCGTGCATGCTGTAGACACGGATGCCGCGTTCTTTGATCAACTGGCGTTCACCAGGATCAACGGAACGCGCGCCGATGATGACGATATTTTCAGGCTTCACTTTTGGTGAGTAGCCGCGGATGTTCGTCAGTTTTTCATGGCCGAGCCCGAAGCTCGCTGCAAGCGGCATGCCGTGGATATTGCCGGATGGTGAGGTATCACTGGTATTCATGTCCGCATGCGCATCATACCAGATGACACCCAGGTTTTCATGGCGTTCGGAAATTCCAGAAAGCGTACCGATGGCAATGCTGTGATCTCCACCGAGCACCAATGGGAAATTGCCGGATTCTGCCACTTCAAACACTTTGTCGCCAAGTGCTTCCGTCGCTTCCGTAATCGCTTTCAAATTACGCAAGTTCGTTGATGTATCGACGCTGCCGTCTGCTTTGCCGATTTGGATATCCCCTTCATCCGAAACGGTATGGCCCAGGTTTTCAATGCGGTCCACGACACCCGCATAACGGATCGCGCTTGGTCCCATGTCGACGCCACGGCGATTTTGCCCATGGTCCATTGGAACTCCGATAATAGATATATTTAATTTATTCATTATTTTATACCCCCTTAGCAAGATAGACTCATTGTAACCGCTAAGGTCTCTTTGGCTCAACCGTACAAAATCAGGTATATTTATTCACTTTTTTCGCGAGATCTTTTTTCACTTTCGGCCAGTCCCGATCAATAATAGAATAAACCACGGCGTCTCTCGGCTTGCCCGTCGAGCGGATGCGTTCATTGCGCAGAACGCCTTCTTTTACAGCGCCGATGCGTTCAATGGCCTTTTGTGAAGGGATATTTTCGGCATCTGTTTTGAATTGGACCCGGATCATGCCGCGCTCTTCAAAGCAATAACTCAGCAATGCACGCTTGACTGCCGTATTGACATGCGTCCGCTGAGCGGACTGCGCATAAAAAGTGGCGCCGATTTCACAGCTTTTATTGGCCTCATCAATTGCATATATGCGTGTCGTCCCCAGAATATCGCCCGTTCCCGGGTTTTCCACCGCAAAAATAAGAACATTCGATTGGTTCAGACCCGCTTCCAGCCACGCCACCATATCTTCGAAAACCTCGACTTTATTGAGCATATGCTCAAAGATTTTTGGCGTATACAATGCCCATAGCGCTTCAAAATCGTCTCTCTTCAATAAACGTAAACGAACACCATCCGATTCAATAATCATCCCGATCTCTCCTTTTAAGTAAAATATACCGATTGGATGCGCTGCAAGAAATCCTGTTCAAGCGCACCCATGTGTTTCGTCAAAAAATAAGTGGAAACGACGGGTAGAGGAAACAAGTCGAAATGCGCTTCCATCAAGCGCCCTTCGACCAGCTCCCGACGGACCATCGATTTGGGCAAAAAAGAAGCACCTAAACCTTCCTGGATAAACCGTTTGGCAATATACGCCTGCGTCACTTTCATGGTGCGGATACCAGGAACATACAGACGCAGCTGCCCCAACAGCTCTTCCCAAAAAACGGGGTGATGGTGCGTAAACAATACAGATGTCCGTAAGGCCTTCTCTACTGAAACCGCAGGCCCCGTCTCATCATCATAGGCATCTCTTGGAAGGATGAACAGCAGTGGATCGTCGTAGACCACAAGCTGTGCAATGCCGCGCCTACTCGGTGGCAAGGCAGAGATTCCGGCTGATACCTGCTCCGACTCAACCAACGCTTCGATCTGTTCGGATTCTTCCACCCGGATCACCAGCTCCACTTCCGGATGCTGCCCTGTGAATGATTTCAAAATATAAGGCAAAATCGTCTCTGCCATCAAAGGAGAAATCGCCAAGGTCCATTTTTTGCGGTAGCCCTGGGCGAATGAATGCAGCTCTTCCACACTGTCATCCAGCTGTTCAAGCACCTTTTCTGCTTTTTCCTTAAAATAGCGCCCTTCCTCGGTCAATGACACCCGGTTATGGCTGCGTTTGAATAAGGAGAGGCCTAAGCTTTCCTCCAATAAGCGGATATGGACGGTGACACTAGGTTGTGACATCATCAGGCGTTCCGAGCTCATTCTGAAATTCAAGGTTTCTGCAGCGTCCACAAAGGTTCTTAACCACTGGACTTCCATGACATCCCCCATCTCGATTACTATTCTTAATTGTCTCAATTATATATCTTTAATTTTTTTTATCAAATCCGAAGAGTAAACTAAAAGAAAAAGGAGGAATTCCACATGTTTCAGCAAGGATTGAAAGGTGTAGTAGCTGTCCAAACAGCCATTGCTTCTGTAGATGGGGACCGGGGAGAACTGCGTTACCGGGGACAATTGGTGGAAAGCGTTATAGAAGGCCGGTCATTCGAAGAAACCGCTTATTTTCTCTGGCACGGCCAGTGGCCCGATGCTGAGCAGTTGAAACAGCTTCAGCAACAATTGGCTGCCCACCGTAAGCTTCCGGCGCATATTGCTGACATTGCACAGCTGCTGCCAAAAGAAACCTCTTTGATGGACGCCGTTCGGACATTGGTATCTGCTTATTCGCATAGCGAATTCCAATCTCTCTCTTCCGCAGAACAAGCCATTGCACTGACAGCTGCCCTGCCGGTGATGACGGCTTCATTTTACCGCATTCAAAACGGTCAGGAGCCGATTGCACCCCGAAGGGATTTGGGGCACACTGCCAACTACCTGTGGATGATCAACGGCCAGGAACCGACCGGCGCACAAACGGAAGCACTCGAGACCTATTTGAAGCTGACCATGGAGCATGGCATGAACGCCTCGACCTTTGCAGCACGCGTCACCATCTCTACGGAATCCGATCTCGTATCAGCCATCACCTCTGCTCTCGGTGCTATGAAAGGTCCCCTTCACGGAGGCGCTCCATCCGGTGTCATCGACCTGCTCGATGACATGAAGACCGAAGACCACATCGATGCCGTGATTTCAGAAAAGCTGGACCGCGGCGAAAAGATCATGGGATTCGGCCACCGGGTCTACCGGACAGAAGATCCCCGGTCGATTGTTCTCCGCAAAAAATGTCTGGAGTTGCAGGGAAAAGATCCATGGCTCGACTTGGCGACTGCTGCCGAGACCCGCATCATCGAGCTGCTGAACGAGCGCAAGCCGGGGCGTGATCTGTATACCAATGTAGAATTTTATGCCGCAGCCATCATGCGGTCGATTGCCATGCCGACAGGGCTGTTTACACCGACATTCAGTGTGGCGCGCATTGTCGGCTGGACCGCGCATGCATTGGAACAACAAGAAAACAATGTGATTTTCCGGCCACAGTCCGAATACATCGGAAACTAAAAAAAAGCCGTATCCAAGTTAATGGATACGGCTTTTTTACACATGGATAGTACAAATACACATGGAACAATGGAGCCTAGGGGGCTCGAACCCCTGACCTCGTCACTGCCAGCGACGCGCTCTCCCAGCTGAGCTAAGGCCCCGCGCTGAACAGGCGCAAGGAATTTGAAAATGAGCCATGAAGGATTCGAACCTTCGACCCTCTGATTAAAAGTCAGATGCTCTACCAGCTGAGCTAATGGCTCATAGTAAAAAATGGCTGGGGTACCTGGATTCGAACCAGGGCATGACGGGATCAAAACCCGTTGCCTTACCGCTTGGCTATACCCCATAGCTATAAGAAACTGGTGGTGGGGGGCAGATTCGAACTGCCGAACCCGAAGGAGCGGATTTACAGTCCGCCGCGTTTAGCCACTTCGCTACCCCACCGTATAAACTTACGAAAAAACATGGTGGAGGATGACGGGATCGAACCGCCGACCCTCTGCTTGTAAGGCAGATGCTCTCCCAGCTGAGCTAATCCTCCATGAAATTGGTGACCCCTACGGGATTCGAACCCGTGTTACCGCCGTGAAAGGGCGGTGTCTTAACCGCTTGACCAAGGGGCCTTGATTAAAATAAATATGTTTAACTTCCTGCTTAGAAACTCCTAAAAGAAAACAAAAGCTTCCAACCGGATTCGAACCGGTGACCTCTTCCTTACCATGGAAGCACTCTACCTGCTGAGCTATGGAAGCAAGGTAAAAGAATCATTAGGTACAAAAAATAAACATAGAATAGCCCAGCGACGTCCTACTCTCACAGGGGGAGACCCCCAACTACCATCGGCGCAAAAGAGCTTAACTACCGTGTTCGGGATGGGAACGGGTGTGGCCTCTTTGCCATCATCACTGGACTGTTTTTTTGAGCTTGTTCGCTCAAAACTGGATACACGACACCGGAACATGCAAGGATTCCGTACAATTTGTTGGTTAAGTCCTCGATCGATTAGTATTCGTCAGCTGCACGTGTCGCCACGCTTCCACCTCGAACCTATCTACCTCATCGTCTTTGAGGGATCTTACTTGCTTGCGCAATGGGAAATCTCATCTTGA
>NZ_JBOGCP010000005.1:0-235000 GCF_050686535.1 Planococcus sp. SE5232
TCAAGATGAGATTTCCCATTGCGCAAGCAAGTAAGATCCCTCAAAGACGATGAGGTAGATAGGTTCGAGGTGGAAGCGTGGCGACACGTGCAGCTGACGAATACTAATCGATCGAGGACTTAACCAACAAATTGTACGGAATCCTTGCATGTTCCGGTGTCGTGTATCCAGTTTTGAACGAACAAGAAAAAAGTTTTTGACAAAAAGCTTGAAAAAACCAGTTATAATGGTATAATAAATCTTGTCTTTCAAAATAAAATCAGTCTGGTAATGATGGCAAAGAGGCCACACCCGTTCCCATCCCGAACACGGCAGTTAAGCTCTTTTGCGCCGATGGTAGTTGGGGGTCTCCCCCTGTGAGAGTAGGACGTTGCCAGTCTGATCAATTATTCCGAAGTAGCTCAGTGGTAGAGCACCGCACTGTTAATGCGATGGTCGTAGGTTCGAGTCCTACCTTCGGAGCCAATTTTGGAGAGCTGTCCGAGTGGCCGAAGGAGCATGATTGGAAATCATGTAGGCGGGCAACCGTCTCAAGGGTTCGAATCCCTTGCTCTCCGCCAGAAGATAAATTCCAAAAACATATGGCCCCTTGGTCAAGCGGTTAAGACACCGCCCTTTCACGGCGGTAACACGGGTTCGAATCCCGTAGGGGTCACCAATTTCATGGAGGATTAGCTCAGCTGGGAGAGCATCTGCCTTACAAGCAGAGGGTCGGCGGTTCGATCCCGTCATCCTCCACCATTTACTCTTACATAATCAAGGTTGTACAGTGCGAATGTGATTTGTAAATGATATATTATTATCGCGGGGTGGAGCAGTTCGGTAGCTCGTTGGGCTCATAACCCAAAGGTCGCAGGTTCAAATCCTGCCCCCGCAACCAAATGGTCCCGTGGTGTAGCGGTTAACATGCCTGCCTGTCACGCAGGAGATCGCCGGTTCGATCCCGGTCGGGACCGCCATTTTTATGTAACAAAGTGGGTCAGTAGCTCAGTCGGTAGAGCATTAGATTGAAGCTCTAAGTGTCGGCGGTTCGATTCCGTCCTGACCCACCATTTTTTTATGAAATATCTCCATGCCGGAGTAGCTCAACTGGTAGAGCAACTGACTTGTAATCAGTAGGTTGAGGGTTCAAGTCCTTTCTCCGGCACCATTTTAAGGTGGGGTAGCGAAGTGGCTAAACGCGGCGGACTGTAAATCCGCTCCTTCGGGTTCGGCAGTTCGAATCTGCCCCCCACCACCAGTTTTTAGGGGCATAGTTTAACGGTAGAACAGAGGTCTCCAACACCTCCGATGTGGGTTCGATTCCTACTGCCCCTGCCAATTTTAAAATTTTATGATGGCGGTCGTGGCGAAGTGGTTAACGCACCGGATTGTGATTCCGGCACTCGGGGGTTCAATTCCCCTCGTCCGCCCCATGTTTTCATTTCAATAAATGTACTTTATAAATAATAAAGTGGCGGTCGTGGCGAAGTGGTTAACGCACCGGATTGTGATTCCGGCACTCGGGGGTTCAATTCCCCTCGTCCGCCCCATCTTATATTAATGGGGTATAGCCAAGCGGTAAGGCAACGGGTTTTGATCCCGTCATGCCCTGGTTCGAATCCAGGTACCCCAGCTTTATGCGGAAGTAGTTCAGTGGTAGAACGCCACCTTGCCAAGGTGGAGGTCGCGAGTTCGAACCTCGTCTTCCGCTCCAATATTTGGCGGCATAGCCAAGTGGTAAGGCATGGGTCTGCAACACCCTTATCACCGGTTCGAGTCCGGTTGCCGCCTCCATAATGATTTGCCGGCGTGGCGGAATTGGCAGACGCGCGGGACTCAAAATCCCGTTCCTTCACGGGAGTGTCGGTTCGACCCCGACCGCCGGTATCATGAAAGGGCCTGCCTGCCCTTTCCAAAAACCCCTTAACTATGATTAATCATAGTTAAGGGGTTTTTTTGTTGTTTGCAGTATTTCCAGCATCCCGATCTCTGCTTGGCTGTAGGCGATGTCGATGTAGGCTTTGGGTATGACTTCGAGAACTTTCATATGGCAATTCAGGGAGAGACGAGTTGCCAATGGATTAGCAGCGGAGGATACAGCAGCAGTAGTTGTTGATGCTGTCAGATTCTCTCATTGCTCCCAGCCTATTATTTTGACTTCTATGATGGAAAGTGGGACAAAATGCCAGATGAAAGGTATGGAATGGGAACTGTTAATCCCTACTTATTACTTCACTAATCGAAATAGGGTTTTCAGCAGTATTGGCAGCTAAGTTCTATTTTCTTCTTAGCTTTTCCTGCAGTAAAGTGATAAACAGAATTAATTAAAAATTTTTCTGTTATATTAATAAAGTATTGGCGTATGAAATAAGATGTGCTATAATAATTCTTGTCCGCTAAATCATTACTTGCCGGCGTGGCGGAATTGGCAGACGCGCGGGACTCAAAATCCCGTTCCTTCACCGGAGTGTCGGTTCGACCCCGACCGCCGGTATATTGCAAGTTGAGAAGCAAGGCCCTGACATAATTGTCTGGGCCTTTTTCTTTTCCCGAAATATTTTTTTCAGCGAAAAGGGCATTGAAAAGCCGATGCAAAAGGTTCTTTTGCATCGGCTTTTTTACGGTTCAGATACACAGGGAATTTGTACAGTTATTCAGCGTATTTACAGCTTACGCGCTTGTTCTCCGGTGTGAACATTCCATCTGGGTTCTTTTTGAAGAGCCATGCGTGCAAGTCGTAGTGCTGGCCTTTAGATCCGTCGTGATTGTCCATTGGACCTTGGAATTTCTGGTTGAATAATTTTGGGGTTTTGTCCGTTTCTTCTGCCGGTACATACCATTCAGCAGCGACTAGCTTATAGCTTCCGTCTTTTCTCGGTTCATAAACCAATATTTCAGGTTTTTTGATGTTTAGTTTCGCGTCATCTGCTCGACTCGGTTTGACTAAGTGAATCCCCATATTCGGTACACAGGCTCCAGGTACTAATCCGACAAACCCTTCATCTAAAGCGACATCGATATCCCGGTACTTCTTAAGTGCTTTTTTACTGATAGCTAATTCCTCCCGGACACTGTAATCATCATCGTCGTGATGCGGATGGGCACTGACACTGGATAGAGAGGACAGACTGAGAAACGCGACCATGAGAGCGACAATAAACCTTTTCACTTTACTCCCTCCTTGATGTATTTTTGATATATGTATTAATAATATGTTTTTTCACCATCAATTATAAACCTATATTTTAAAAGTGCAACATAAAAAATGTATAATCTAATTAAATTTAAAGAAATAAACGTAGGGAACCAGTTGTTAAAATATGTGAAAATGTAAAGAAACATGAAGGTGAAAGACCTAATGTATACTTTATTAGGTGTGAAATAACATGTTATACTGTTCTGAATAAAAAAAGCCAACAGCATCATTCCAACAATTGAAAAGAGGGACAGTCATGCAGGAGAGAAATTGGTATGGAATTGATCTGGTTGAACTACTGAAAATTTTAGGGACAGATGCAGACAAGGGTTTGAATATGGAAGAAGTAGCCAGACGGCAAGCAGAATTTGGAGCGAACGAACTTCCGGAACCTAAGAAAGACCCTGCACTCATTAAATTTTTCAAGCACTTTAATGATGTGCTGATTTATGTGCTGCTTGCAGCAGCTGTCGTCACTTTATTTTTAGGACATTATATCGATACTGCGGTGATTTTAATGGTGGTTGTCATCAATGCAATCATCGGTTATATCCAGCAAAGCAAAGCGGAAAAGGCATTGGACAGCATTCGTAAAATGTTGTCATTAAAAGCAACAGCGCTTCGGAGCTCAGTTAGGAGAGAAGTGGCATCTTCCGAATTGGTGCCTGGAGATATTGTCGTGCTTAGCGCAGGCGACAGAATTCCAGCTGATATTCGGATTCTTGAAGCAGATAATTTGAATGTAGAAGAATCTTCGCTGACAGGTGAATCAACAGCAGTTGAAAAGAATCCTGCGCTGCTGCCGGATGATACGGGATTGGGTGACCGCTTGAATATGCTATTTGCTGGGACAACGATTGCCTCCGGTTCTGGGACGGGAATTGTTGTGGCGATCGGAGCAGCTACCGAGCTCGGAAAAATCAGCTCTTCAATAGAAGAAGTAGATCAGCTGCAGACACCGCTATTAAAGCAGACAGCGGCTTTTGGTAAAGTGATTTCGCTGATTATTGTCATTAGTGCTGTTTTAATGTTTGGCATCGGCTATGTGTTCCATGATTACGGAACAGCTGATTTGCTACTGGCCATTATCGGTCTGACTGTAGCGGCGATTCCCGAAGGGTTGCCGGCTGTGCTGTCCATCATCCTGGCCCTTGGTGTACAGCGAATGGCGAGGAAAAACGCTATTGTCCGTAATTTGCCATCTGTTGAGACTCTTGGAGCCGTCACTGTAATTTGTTCGGATAAAACCGGGACGTTAACAAAAAATGAAATGACCGTCACGTCTGTGATGCTGAAAGGTGAAGAGTTTACAGTGACGGGAACCGGCTATTCGCCAAAAGGGACGATTCTTTATGATAATAAATCAGCAAATCTTGAAGATTATCCAGATTTACAGGAATTTTTAACAGCTGTTAAAACGGTCAATGAAGCCCATTTGAGATGTGATGAACAAGGACATTGGGTGATTAGCGGAGATGCGACGGAAGGCTGCCTTATTACACTTGCTGAAAAAGCGGAGGATGCTGTAGAGCGGCTTCCGATTCTATCAAAAATCCCATTTGATTCCAGCTATAAATATATGGCAGCTTTAGTCGAAAATGACGACGGTAAATGGATCTATGTAAAAGGGGCGCCGGAGCGTTTAGTGAAAATGGCCGATTTGGAATTTTCTTCTGCAGAAGAGCGACACTGGCAGGACAAGATGTATCAGCATGCCAATAAAGGCGAGCGGCTGATAGGAGCTGCTGTCAAAAAAGTCAGCAGTTCCAAACTCTCCATTGATCAGGAAGATATGGAATCCGGATTCAATTTGATCGGAATGGCTGGAATCATCGATCCGCCACGAGAAGAAGTCATTGAAGCCATACAGCAATGCAAAAAGGCCGGAATCATCGTGAAAATGATTACGGGTGACCACAAAGATACAGCCGTGGCAATCGGGGCTCAGATGGGCATAGGAGACGGTGAACGCGTTCTCGAAGGCATAGAGTTGGACCGTATGGACGACCGGCAATTGACGCATGCTGCATTGAATTACGATGTCTTCGCGCGCACCAGCCCTAACAATAAGCTGCAGCTGGTCAAAGCACTGCAGGCTGAAAATCATGTTTGTGCGATGACCGGGGATGGCGTCAATGATGCACCGGCTTTAAAACGCGCAGACATTGGTGTGGCCATGGGGATAAAAGGGACGGAAGTGTCGAAGGAAGCAGCTGGAATGGTGCTGGTGGATGATAATTTCAGTACGATTGTCAATGCGGTGAAAGAAGGCAGGCGCGTCTACGATAACCTGAAGAAGACGATCCTTTTTATCTTGCCGACGAATGTGTCGGAAGGCGCTTTGATTTTTGTCAGCATCCTGTTCGGTACGACGTTACCTTTGACGGCGGTACAGATTTTGTGGGTGAATATGATTTCCGCTGTCACCATCTCTTTGGCGATTGCCTTCGAGAAATTAGAACACGGTGCCATGGAGCGCCCTCCTAGAAAATCGAATTCCAAATTGCTGAGCCCTTATTATATTTTCCGGGTCGCTTTTGTTTCATTTGTCATCTGTGGTGGGATTCTATTGATGAATAGGCTTTTGGACAATCAGCAGGTGGATCCGGCGATCATCAATACGATGACGCTGCAGGCATTGGTGATGTCGCAATTGATGTATTTATTCAATTGCCGAAGTGAAACAGAATTTGCGTTAAACCGTGATTTTTTCTCGAATAAAATTGCGTTTTTGGTATCGGGAATTCTGATTGCTGTGCAGCTATCGGTTACCTACGTGCCATTTATGAATATCCTGCTTGGAACAGTTCCGTTGGAGGCGCGGTTTTGGATCTGGCCGATTATAATCGGTATTTCAGTGTTTATCATCGTGGAACTGGAGAAATGGATCGTCCGCCAGTACAGGAAATCTGGAAAATTCCTTAAAACTGTTACATAGCCACTGCACTTTTAGAAATTGAATCCCATTGAATTGCGGCGCGCATACGAAGGGTGAAAAGTGAATGCAGTGGCTGGTCCTGTCCTATTTGTTTATAGGACAGGATTTTGTAGTGGGATTAATTGCAGAACGGAGTTTTTGAGTTTCGTACAGGAAATGTGTATGCTAAAACATAATTGATGATTCTGCAGTGCAAAGGAGAATTCGATGAGACACATACATAGTAATATTTTGGAATTTAGAGGGAGCCATTACGATTTCGGTTTCAGACAAGGCGAACTTTTAAAGGACAGCATCACCCTGGACAATCGGACAAAGCAATGGAAGGCGAAGAGGCCGAGGTTTGAAATCGACTTAGAAGACACGGAACAGGCTTACCGTAAATTTGCCCCTGGAATCTGGGAAGAGCTGATCGGTCTGCAGGAAAGCCTCAAATTACCGATGGAAGATGTATTGCGTGATTTTGGAGGCTACCGGATCGACGCGATGCCATCGGGCTGCTCGATTGTAACCGGCCAGGATTTTATGGTCCGGAACTACGACTTTCATCCACAGACCTACGAAGGGCGCTTCAGCCTGTTTCAGCCAGATAACCAGGGTTATGCCATCATCGGGCCGACTTCACGAATTACGGGACGAATGGACGGCATGAATGAAAAAGGGTTGGCGATGGGCTATAACTTCACGCACCGGAAAAAGCCCGGCGATGGGTTCGTCTGTTACCTGATTGGCCGCATCATTCTGGAAACTTGCGCGACGATCGAAGAAGCGGTGTCGCTGCTGAAGGAAATCCCACACCGGGGGTCGTTCAGCTATATCGTGACTGACCCAAGCGGTGAAACGCGGATTATCGAAGCGAGTCCGCGGGCGGTCGATGTCCGGGTCAGCAATGTCTGCACCAATCATTTTGAAATCCAGCAGCACGAAAATCGCAACTACCTGAAGGACTCGTTTGACCGGCTGGAAGCCATCCACACCCAGAAAAGCCAGACAGAGGATGCGCTGCAGGCGTTCCGCCTGTTCAACGATACGGACAAAGGAGTTTTTTCAGAACTGTATAAAAGTTGGGCAGGGACCATTCACACATCTCTTTATTTGCCAAAGGAAAAGAGTGTCTGGTTTGCGCTTGGCGGCAATCAACAACCGACAGTTTTTGATTTTGACAGCTGGCTGAAGGGAAAAGATTTAGATATTCAGAAAGTACATGGAGCGATCGATACAGAAATCGGTTTTGCCCATATGGATAAGCAGTTTTTACCTAAACAAGAAAAAGGCGCCAGCATTTAAGTTGCTGGCGCCTTTTGTCATTAGAGCTCGACCATATGGGCAAATGGCAGATGCGTATCGATTTTTCCGTTGATGCGTTTGGCGTATAGCCTTTCACCCTGCAGCCATTTCTCAAAATCAAGCATGAGCGGCAGGCGGTCCGGGCCGATGGCGAATCCGACTTCCAGGCTATGCTGGAAATAAGAAGCGGTGTGCAAGGTACCGGAAGCCGTGCTGTATTTTTTCGAGAAGACGCCTTTATCCGAGTCGTTCAAGAGCCGAAAAGCACTGTAGGCGTTGATCTGGTTTTGCTGCTGCGCAAGCATCGTTTGTTCTCTTCTGCGGGAATCGTCTGTTTGGTAGCGGTTTTCCTCCACCAGCAATTCAAAATGATTGGTGGAAACCGCCGATTCACGAACCACTACAGAACGAGGTGAAGCTTCGACGACTACGGATTTTCCGGTGCGATCCAGCAGCACATAGCTGAAAGAGCGGCGATGTGGAAGTTCTTCCAGCAATGCAACTGCGTCTTCGATGGTCGCACAGTTTTCCAAAATCAGGCGGCCGATCATATTGCAGATAAAACCGTCTTCCGAATTTCGGCGATTGATGAAATTGTAGCCCATCACAAGGCCTTTCTCATTCATCCCATCGGTCCGTCCGGTAATCTGCATGGTCGGTCCGATGGTGGCAAATCCGCCGTCTGTCGGCTGATACAAGGCAAATCGCCCTTCATAGCCCTCAGGCGAACTATCGTAATTGCGGACCATGAAATCAGATTCCGTATAGATGGAGCAGCCGCTCCGCGTATATTCCAAGTAATAGCCGCCAAACTCCCGGATAGCCTCATCCATGGGCCATTCCAGCGCATCGGCCAAGCCGTTGATTTCTTCCCATACTCTTGGGGCTAATGTCAATAAAATATTTCTGGCACGTTGTTCGTCTATGATCAAATGGCGGCTGGAAGCTTTTCGTTGCTTTTGGCGGTTGGGAAGAATCAAAGATTCCTTCAGCAGTTCTCCCTGCATCCGGCCAAAATCATAATGGCTTCCCCGAAACTGGACAATGTCGCTATGCACTCGTTTCACGTGTTGATCCCTCTTTTACTCATCAATGTAAGAAGAGTTTACTGCATCTGTTTGCGAATGAAAAAGAATATGCCTATAGCTGAAGTTTGTAGAAGTTTTGGGGAGAAAAGACATGTAAGTATGCGTCGCATCGAAAGCTTTTTGAAGCTAGACGGTACCGGTGGAATAAGTTAGGGGGAAGGGGGAGCAGGTCAAGTGGAAAAAAATATTCCGTGAAAATAAAAGCATGTATCAATAAATCAATAGAACAGCAAAAAGACCGGGCTTCTCTAAGTCGAGAGGCCGGTCTTTGGGTTCATGAAGTCAAACGACATAAAATTCGGCATCTCCACCGTTGATGCCGGTAAACATATTGGAAGCAGCAGTCAGAAGCTGTAGAGCAGTATCGCGGTCCATGGATGGCCGCAGGTAAAAGATATGGACAGCATTTGTTGTCTGTTCAGTTACAGCAGTCCGCTTAGAATCGACGTAGGGGCTGCCGAATGCGCCTTCAGCATCTTTGGATACCAGAATGCCAGTTAATGTATTGACACGATTATTCAAGCCTTCATAGCGGTCTGAGCTGGTGCCGACGGCGATGTTGATATCACCTTTAATTTTATCAGCATCATAGAGGCCAAGTGGAATTTCGTATTGCAGCGACAGAAAGCTGTTCATGTCGACGGCTGAATCCACTGTGGATAAGTAATTCTGTTTTTTGACGCGCCGGTACAGCGCTTCCGCTGATGGGCGGTAACGGCTGGGATCAGCTCCCAGGGCTTTCCAGATTAATTGCCATTCGAGAAGGCCGGGAAATTCGGTTAGATCCTTATCTTCCAAATCGAAGTACAACTGTTCCTGAAAAAGCTGGAGACGGCCTTTTAACATTTGAGGTGAATCGGAAACGGTGATATTGTTATAATGAATGACGCCGATTTTAAAATCGCTTAGAATTTCGTTTATTTGAGGATCGATTGTCAGTTTCATTGCAATCTTCCTTTCGCCTAGGGGTTTTTATTATCGTATCATAGAAATGAGTGAGGGGTTACAACATGAATCTTGACCAGTTCCAAAAAGAGCTTGTTGCGTATGCCTCGGAGATCGGGATTGATAAAATCGGCTTTGCTTCTGCAGAACCTTTTTATAGCTTAAAGCATCAATTGATTCGCCAGCAGCAGCTGAACTACCAGTCCGGTTTTGAAGAAGCGGATTTGGAAAAACGCACGCGGCCGGAGCTTTTGCTGAATGAAGCCGTCAGCATCATTGCCATCGCAATCGCCTACCCGTCGCGGATGGAAGCTGCTCCGCAGGGAGTCAAAGGCGCGAGGCGTGGTATATTCTCCCGTTCGTCATGGGGCAAGGATTACCATGCGGCGCTTAGGGAGAGGCTCACGCTGCTGGAAGCGTTCATCGCTGCGCATTACCCGGACGCACGGATGCGGTCGATGGTCGATACAGGCGAGCTTTCAGACCGGGCAGTGGCGGAACGTGCCGGCATCGGGTGGAGTGCCAAGAATACCAATATCATCACGCCGGAATTCGGTTCCTATGTCTATCTTGGCGAGATGATCACCAATATTCCATTCCGTTTCGATGAAGCGATGGAAGATCAATGCGGCGATTGCCGTTTGTGCATCGATACCTGTCCGACAGGAGCTATAGTCGAAGGCGGGCAGTTGAACGCCCAGCGCTGTATTTCATTTTTGACGCAGACCAAAGGGTTTCTGCCGGATGAATTCCGAAGCAAGATCGGAAACCGGTTATATGGCTGCGACACTTGCCAGACCGTTTGTCCGAAGAACAAACGCAAAGCCAATCAAATTCATGCGGAATTCGAACCAGACCCGGAAATCGCCAAGCCATTGCTCGAGCCATTGCTGACCATCTCCAACCGGGAATTCAAGGAGAAGTTTGGATATGTGTCCGGTTCATGGCGGGGCAAAAAACCGATTCAACGAAACGCGATCCTGGCATTGGCTCATTTCAAAGAAACATCCGCCGTGCCAGCGTTGATCAATTTACTAAAGAGTGATGAGCGGCCGGTGATCCGGGGTACTGCTGCATGGGCAATCGGAAAAATAGGTACTGATGAGGGCCTGGAAGCATTAAAACAGGCAGAGCAGAAAGAAAAGGATTTGGAAGTTCAAGAGGAAATTCAAAAAGGATTGGCATTTTTTGCTGAAGGATTGAAAGGATAAGTGACAGATTTGGCTATTCACATTGTGTTGTACCAACCGCTGATTCCAGCGAATACAGGAAATATCGCGCGTTCATGCGCAGGGACGGGAGTAAAGCTGCATCTGATCCGCCCACTCGGGTTCTCGACGGACGATAAGATGCTGAAACGCGCCGGACTGGATTATTGGGAGCATGTCGATATCCATTATTACGATAGTCTGCAGGAGCTGTTTGACAGTTATCCCGATGGAGAGTTTTACTATATTACGAAGTTTGGTGCACAGCCTCATACCTCATTCGACTTCTCAGACAGAGGCAAAGACCATTTCTTCGTGTTCGGTCAGGAAACAAAAGGCTTGCCGAAGGAATTGATCGAGCAGAATCCCGATCATTGTCTGCGCATTCCGATGAATGACAATATCCGTTCACTCAATTTATCAAACACAGCGGCCATATTAATGTATGAAGCTTTGCGCCAGCAGGATTATCCAGGCCTGGAATAGAAAAAAGGACAGCGAAATTCGCTGTCCTTTTGTACTATTCTCTTTCGTTTGTTCCAGGCTTGTCATCGTATCCAGCAGTGAAAATAGCTACTAGAAACGAAACACAAATACCCAAAATAAGGATTAAGTTCATAAATAATGACCTCCTTGAAATGTGCATCTTTGTTTAGTATAGCTTACAATCGGGAAAAATGAAATATACACATCAATTGAAATATGGATAATTTCTGACGGTCTGAAAAGGATGTGGACCTTAAGAAAAACGAAACCTTTGCCGTGTTCATCCGTATAGTATAGATAAGCTAGTTAAAGAAGGGATGATAACGAATGAAAATGAAAATTTCTGTCGCTTTGCTTTGGATTACGGGTTTAGCTGAAGCCTTTCTGGCAATTCCGTTGATCGGTGGCGGCTTTGTCATCAGCACGGGTTATTCCGTTTTAGGCGTCATGTTCGTACTCCATGCGATTACCTTGTTCTTCTGTTTCCGTGAATATTCACCGAAATCGGGATCGATTCTTGGAATCATCACAAGTGCGATTGCCTGGATCCCAGGAATCGGCTGGGTGTTCCATTTGATTACAGCAGCCGTCTTGCTGATTACAGCAGCAATGTCAGGTGCTAGAGCACGAATCTAAACAAAAAACCGCCAATGGGCGGTTTTTTTATGTTATTAATGAGGCGCAATCAGCAATTGAATCACAAACAAGACAGCGAATACGTAAAGAATTGGATGGACCGATCTGCCTTTGCCTTTAAAGATTTTCATCAAAGGATACGAGATGAATCCGAAAGCGATGCCGGTTGCGATGCTGGAAGTCAGCGGCATTGCCAGAACAATCAGGAATGCCGGGAACGCTTCGTCGAATTCTTCCCATTCAATGTGTTTGACCGCACCGATCATCAAGCTTCCGACGATGATCAATGCAGGAGCCGTAATCGCCGCCACATTCGATAAGGCGCCGACTAAAGGTCCGAAAAATGCAGCGATGATGAATAGGATGGCGACGGTCAAACTGGTCAAGCCGGTCCGTCCACCAGCTGCAACGCCTGCTGAAGATTCAACGTAAGCGGAAGTTGGGCTGGTTCCGACCATCGCACCTGCTGTGGCCGCGACAGAGTCAGCCAATAAGGCTTGACGCATTCTCGGCATTTTATTGCCTTTCATCAAGCCTGCCTGCTTGGCCACGCCGATCATGGTGCCGGTCGTATCGAACAACGTCACCAACAGGAACGAAAAGACGACGCCGTACAGGCCGAATTCAATCACCAATTGAAGAGCTTCAACCGGATTCCAGATAAGGATGCCTTCAGGCAATGAGGGCAGCTGCATCAAGCCGCCTTCAAACTTTAATTGGCCA
Source organism: Planococcus sp. SE5232 (assembly GCF_050686535.1). Taxonomy (NCBI): domain Bacteria; kingdom Bacillati; phylum Bacillota; class Bacilli; order Caryophanales; family Caryophanaceae; genus Planococcus; species Planococcus sp. SE5232. The sequence continues at coordinate 12,490 of NZ_JBOGCP010000005.1, forward strand.
GTAAAAAAGGCGACGACGCCAGTCACGATCATTCCGTAGAAAATGCCGCCATGAATGTTCAGCGACATGAAGATGACCGTCACCAGCAGCCCAAGTAAAGTCAATGCCACAGCTGGAGAAGTCAAATCACCCAAGCCGACCAGGTTGGCTTCATTAGCGACAATTAAACCGCTCAGCCTCATGCCGATAAAAGCGATAAAAAGGCCGATGCCTGCAGTGATGGCATGTTTCAAATTTTCAGGAATGGCCTGGATCAGCACTTTTCGCATAGAGGTCAATGACAGCAACACAAAAATGAGGCCGGCGACAAATACTGCCGCAAATGCGGTTACGTAGTCGATGGCGCCGTCCGAACCCAGTACCATTGAAGTGAAGTAAGCATTTAATCCCATGCCCGGGGCAATAGCGATCGGGTAATTGGCTGCTAACGCCATCCAAAGTGTACCGATGGCAGCCGCGATGATGGTTGCCAAAAATACCTGATCGAATGGTACGCCGGCAGCGCCGAGGATGACGGGGTTGACGATGACGATGTAGGCCATTGTCAGGAACGTCGTCATTCCAGCTGTGATTTCAGTCTTTATAGTAGTATTATTTTCTTTTAAATGAAACATAAAAAAAGCTCCTCCTAAAACACGAACAATTTTAAACGACAAGATATATATTATTCGTTTTACTGCTTAAGCGCAAGAGGTTTTGGGGAAATCTTTAAAGTCGAATTTGTAAATTATTATTTGTACAATGGAAAAAGAAAGGATGATGAATATGAAATTAGCGATCGGCTCGACAAAAACCTTACATAATGGAGTGGAAATGCCGCGCTTCGGTTTAGGTGTATACAAAATGACCGATAAAGAAGCGGCCGTGGAAGCCATGATCACGGCAATTGGCGAGGGCTATGGAGCGATCGACACAGCCACGATTTATGACAATGAAGCAGAAGTGGGCGAGGCGGTGCGGAATTCCGGTGTCAAGCGGGAAGAGTTGTTCATCACCTCGAAGGTGTGGAACACCGACCAGGGCTATGATGAAACGCTGCGCGCATTTGAAGCTTCTTTAAAACGGCTTGGCTTTGATTATTTGGACCTCTATTTGACGCATTGGGCGATCGAAGGGAAGTACGTGGATACATACCGCGCGATCCAGCGCCTGTATGATGAAAAGCTGGTCCGTTCGATCGGCGTTTCCAATCACCAGCAGCACCACTTGGAAAAGATTTTGGCAACCGCGAACACCCAACCGATGGTCAATCAAATTGAATTGCATCCCCAGTTGACACAGGAACCGCTGCGGAGCTATTGTGCTGGTCACGGCATCGCGATCACGTCATGGTCTCCACTGGCACGCGGGCGTCTGTTGGAAGATCCGGTACTATCGGAAATCGCCAAAACGCATGGCAAGTCGATTGCACAAGTCATCATCCGCTGGCATCTGCAGAGCGATCTGATTGTCATCCCGAAATCAGTGACGCCTTCGCGCATCAAAGAGAACGCGCAAGTTTTCGATTTTTCATTGTCTGAAGAAGAGATGACAATGATTGATGGGTTGAACCAGGATTGGCGCTCCGGAACCCATCCAGACGAAATTAAAGCATAAGAAAAAGCAAGTTCCCCGAAAAGGAACTTGCTTTTTTTATCTTGCCGAATCTTCAACAACGACTTTTTCATTTGTGAACGGGTGGATAAACGACATGCGGAACGCATGCAGATGATAGGCACCGTCTTGTGTCGGTGGTCCGTCGTATAGGGTATCTCCGACAATCGGATGGCCGATATGAGCAAGATGGGTACGGATTTGGTGCGTGCGTCCTGTTTCAAGCGTCAGGTGAAGCAAAGATTTGCCTTCCATCAACTTGAGGACGCGGTAATGCGTCACAGCGCTTTGGCCGGTTTGTGAAACCATACGGCGTGTCGGGTGGTGGCGGTCACGGCCGATCGGGAAATCGATGGTACCGGATTTGTTGTGGACTTTGCCTTTGACGACAGCTTCATAATCACGGACCAGTTGCTTTTGTTCCAACATGCGGTCCAGTACATTTTTTGCGACAGGGTGCTTCGCGACCATCAACAGGCCGGAAGTTCCCTGATCCAGGCGATGGACGTGCTCGCCGTACGATCCGCCGTTGCGGATGATATGGCCTAGGATGGCGTTGATGAACGTATCAGTTTGCCCGATTTCATTGGGATGCGTAGCCATGCCTTTTGGTTTGCGGGCCACGATAAAGTGGTCATCTTCGAAGAGGGCTGGAAGCTCCACATCGTGTTTTGGCTCATAAGGCGAGTCGGCAGGCGGCAAGTCGAACTGCAGGACAGTTCCAGCCGGCAATGGCTCTTTCCAGATCACTTCCTGGAACTTTTCGTTTTTGACGCTCTTGGCCATACGCATTTGATGGACCACTTTCTTGCCAAGGCCCCATTCGGTTCTCAGTAATTCTTCGACGGTCATGCCGTCGTCTTTGATTTCATAACTCCACGTCATTCGGTTTCCTCCATAAAAAAGGATCATGCGCAAGGCACATGATCCCTTTGTCAGTTATTTTTTAACTACATCGTTGAAAAATTGTTCGATATTCTCTTTCGGCTGTGCGCCGACCCAACGTGAAACTTCTTCGCCATTTTCGTAATGGATCAGTGTCGGTGTTGCTTCGATCAAGTATTGCTGCCAGCCTTGTTCATACTCTAACAGATTATACTGCAAAACGTCTATATCCATCTCTTCAGCAACCGGCATCAAAACAGGTGTGGTCTGCTGGCAGTACTGGCAAGTTGGGCTGAAGAAATAAACCGTAGTCGGATCGCCACTGGCAATCTGTTCTTCCAATTCAGCCGGTACGACAATGTTCTGGTAGTTTTCATCGTCCAATTGATCAATCGTTGCTTGTTCCAAGTCTTCTGTATCGTACGGGTTGTTCGCCAACTTTTCATTGTTTGCCTGATTGGTCAAAAAGATAATGCCGGCAAAAACGACAACGACAATTCCCGCGATGATCAATAACTTCTTCATTGTGATTTTTCCTCCTTAAGGGACTTCAGTAAATAAATGCTCATTCCAGCGATCAGGATGAACGCGGTCAACGCCAAAAACGGAATAGTGATGAATCCGAGCACGTTGATATACTCCCCGGTACACGGAACCTGACCGCAGGACGGCGCGGAATCTGCCAGAAAATCGAGCTTCTGCAGACCGTAATGGTAAAGGGAAATCCCTCCGCCGATGATAGAGAAAATCAGCGTGGTAGCTGCGATTCGAACATTTTTCTGGACATAGGCCACTCCGAGGACGATAACCAGCGGATACATGAAAATGCGTTGAATCCAGCACAGTTCGCACGGAGCATAGCCGCGGATTTCAGAAAAATAAAGCGAACCTGACGTGGCGATGAGCGCCACAACCCACATGGAAAGCAATACATTTTCCTGGCGTTTCGTCATCTGGTGTTCCCTCTTTTCAAAAATTACTTCCATAGAATTATAATTGTTATGGTGATACAAGTAAAATAATATCAACCTGAGTGACATTGCTATATAATAAAGTTTGAAACTTTTGTGAAGGAGAGCTGTACTGTGGCAGAACAATTCGATTTATCCCATTTCGAAAAAAGCATGATCATTCGTGAAATGAATTATGCAGATATAGATGCGATCCTTGAAATGCAGCGTTTATGCTTTCCTGGAATGGATCCTTGGAAAGAAGAACAATTAAGAAGCCATTTGGGTGTCTTTCCTCAAGGCCAGATGGTTGCTGAATTGGACGGCACAGTGATTGGCTCGTGTTCAAGTTTGCTGATTAACTTTGATGAATACGATGACCGCCATACGTGGGACGATGTGACAGACGCTGGCTACATCACTAACCACAATCCCGATGGCTATAATATGTACGGCATTGAAGTCATGGTACACCCGGAATACCGCCGGATGAAAGTCGGGCAGCGTCTTTACGAAGCCCGCAAGGAACTGGCGCGCGAATTGAACCTGAAGTCGATCATCATCGGCGGGCGCATTCCAAATTACCATAAACATGCGGATGAAATGTCACCGCGTGAGTACGTCGATTCTGTCTCACGCCATAAAATATATGATCCGGTTTTAACGTTCCAGTTGATGAACGGTTTCCAGTTGATGCGCATCAACCCGAATTACCTGCAGGATGATTTGGCATCCGGCAAATATGCCACGTTGATGGAATGGAATAATGTCGATTACAAACCGATATCCAAACGCCATTTCAAAACCAGTTTGCCGGTTCGGATTTGCGTCGTGCAGTACTTGATGCGCGCCATCACATCTTTCGATGACTTGGCCAATCAAGTTGAATATTTTGTGGACGTAGCTTCAGATGCACATTCGGATTTCGTGGTATTCCCTGAAATCTTTACAACGCAGCTGATGTCATTCCTAAACGAGCCATCGCCGAGCCAGGCAGTGCGCAAATTGACTGAATACACGCCTCAATATATTGAGCTGTTTACAGATCTTGCTGTGCGCTACAACATCAATATCATCGGAGGTTCACATTTCGTCAAAGAAGAAGACGATGAGATCTACAACATTGCCTACTTGTTCCGCCGGGACGGGTCCATCGACAAGCAGTATAAAATCCACATCACACCAAACGAACGTAAATGGTGGGGAATTTCTGCGGGTGATTCTGTTCGCGTCTTTGATACAGACTGCGGTAAAATCGCCATCCAGATCTGCTACGATATCGAGTTCCCTGAACTTGCACGCATCGCAACAGATATGGGAGCGAACATCATATTCACTCCATTCTGTACAGAAGATCGCCAAGGCTACTTGCGTGTCCGTTATTGTGCACAAGCCCGCGCAGTGGAAAATCAAATCTACACCGTTATTTCCGGGACTGTCGGCAACTTGCCGCAAACTGAAAATATGGATATCCAATACGCTCAATCGGGTATTTTTGCTCCATCCGATTTTGAGTTTGCACGTGATGGAATTGTCGGAGAAACCAATCCAAACCTTGAAATGGTGTTGATTGGAGATGTCGATTTGGAAATTCTGCGTCGCCAGCGCCAAAACGGCACAGTCAAGCAATTAAAGGACCGTCGCCACGATGTGTACCGTGTAGAATATAAAAAAGACTAAACACAGCCGCTTCCCGAAATGGGAGCGGCTTTTCTTCTGACTATTTGCTAAACTGAATAGTACAGAAAAGAATTTTCCTTTTATATGGTGCTCCAGACAGAGCTGCTGCAGGAATGCACAGTTAGTTTGTAGAATATCAACATATGAGGATCATTAGTTCAATTTATACCACTATGGATGGAGGACTTTATATGTCATGGAAAGAACGCATTAAACGTTGGATGGACCACGAAGCAATCGATGAAGAAACACGCCAGTCATTGACTGTACTGATGGAAGATGAAAAATCAGCGGAAGACGCTTTTTATCAGGACTTGGTTTTTGGGACCGGAGGGATGCGTGGCGAAATCGGACCGGGCACAAACCGGATGAACGTCTATACCGTACGGAAAGCTTCTCAGGGAATAGCGGATTACATAAAAGAAAATGGCGAGGAGGCGATGGCACGCGGAATGGCCATTGCCTACGACAGCCGTCGCATGTCTCCTGAATTTGCGGAAGAAGCAGCACGGACGTTTGCAGCGAATGGAATCCACACCTATTTATACAGCGGACCGCGGACAACGCCGCAATTGTCATTCAGTGTGCGTTATTTGAATGCCTTTATGGGCATCGTCATTACGGCCAGCCACAATCCGCCGGAGTACAACGGCTACAAAGTATATGGGGAAGATGGAGCCCAATTGAATCTGGAAGATGCTGACCGTGTCATCGATTACGTCAGCCGGGTTCAGGACGAGTTGTCCATAGCTAATGAAGGATTTGAAAAATCTTTGCTGGTGCGGATCGATGAAAAGATGGATGAAGCGTATCTATCCAATGCACTGACGGTGCAGGAACATTCGGCAAGCCCGATTCAAGCCGTCTTCACGCCGCTCCATGGGGCGTCAGGCGCGACTGTCAAGAAGTTATTAGACAAAGCCGGCTACAACGAAATTACGTATGTAGCGGAACAGATGGAGCCGGACGGTGAATTCCCGACGGTAACATCGCCGAATCCGGAAGAAGGTTCCGCGTTTGAACTAGCGGAGCAGTACGGCAAGAAATCCGGTGCAGATCTGTTGATTGCCGTCGATCCTGATGGAGACCGCGTCGGCATTGCTGTCTGGAGCGGCAGCCAGTACGAATTGATGAGCGGCAACCAGACGGGTGCTATTTTGATTGAATACCTGCTGAGCCAGAAAAAAGCCAAAGGTACTTTGCCGACGAACGGCCGCATCTTCAAAACCATTGTCACATCTGAGTTCGGCCGCGTTGTAGCCGATTCTTACGGCGTCAGCAGTGAAGATGTTTTGACCGGCTTTAAATTCATTGGAGAAAAATTAAAGCATAATGATGCCAACCCACAATTCGAGTTTTTATTCGGCTATGAAGAAAGTTACGGCTATCTGATCCGCGATTTTGCACGGGACAAAGACGCTGTTCAGTCGGTACTGCTGTTGGTTGAAGCGGCTGCCTTCTATAAGAAACAAGGGAAAAATCTCCATGATGTCCTGGTTGAACTGTATAATCGCTTTGGCTGGTACCGAGAATCACTGGTATCCGTCACCAAAAAAGGCATTGATGGTGCGCGTGAAATCAATGCATTGCTGGAAAATTTGCGCAAACAGCCAGTTCAGGCGATTGCCGGCATTCCTGTCGTTTCCATTGAAGATTACGAAACTCAGAACCGCATCTTTGTCGATTTAGGCACCGATGAAAAAATTGAGCTGCCGCAGTCGAATGTCATCAAGTATTTCCTGGAAGACGGCTCATGGGTATGTATACGCCCGAGCGGTACGGAACCGAAAGTAAAGTATTACTTTGGCATCACTGCTGAAACCCAGCAGGAAAGTGATGAAAAGCTGGAACTGCTGAAGGAATCGTTTTTAGAGGAAGTAAATAGCCGTTAAGCACCCAGCTCCCTGAAAAGGGGGCTTTTCCTTTCAGCTTTTCTCGTCCAAAAGTACGAGGGAGGAAGTTTTTAAAAAAGTGTATGGTTAAATCAGCAAGAATGAGGTGAATGGGTATGGTGATGAGCGAACCTTCCAATATAACGTTACTGAAAGAAATAGCCGAATTGCTTAATGAAGAAACGGATATGGCCCGTATGCTGGATGGCGCCATCCATAAACTTTTGAGTGCATCGACTTTCGAGACTGCCTGGATTTTCTTTATTAATGAAAAAGGGAAACATCAATTGGTGGCTCAGGCAAATTTACCAGCTCCTTTGGAAGACAATAATTGCCGTCATCTGCAAAAAGGCGGCTGTTGGTGCGTTAAGCGTTACCACGACGGGGATCTGGATAAAGCGTCCAATATTATCGCTTGCCAGCGCATCGAAAATGCTATGCCGGCAAAAGCACGGAAACAAGGCAGCATTACGCATCACGCAACGGTGCCGCTTCAGTCAGGGAAAGAAAAGTTCGGGCTGTTGAATATTGCGGCACCGGACACTGTCGGATTTTCAAAAGACGAGTTGGCTCTGTTGGAATCGGTGGCTTTTCAAATCGGTTCAGCGATCAAACGGATCGGATTGACGAAACAAGAGCAGGAATTGGCGCTCGTCAAAGAACGGAACCGTTTAGCCCGCGACCTTCACGATTCGGTCAATCAATTGCTGTTTTCAGTGACATTGACCGCTCGGGGAGGCGTGGAGATGTCGGAAGATCCTACTGTTCAGGAAACTTTCCGCGACATCCAACACCTGACGCAGGAAGCATTGAATGAAATGCGGGCGTTGATCTGGCAATTGCGGCCAAAAGGGCTGGAAAGCGGGTTGCTGGATGCCATTAAAGGCTATGGTGAAATGCTGGGTTTAACAGTTGAAACAAAAATGACCGGCGTCATCCAATTGCCATCGCGCATCGAGGAGACCTTATTCCGGATTGCGCAGGAATCGTTGAACAATGTACGGAAACATGCAGGTGTCAATAAAGTCGAATTGTATTTGTCGGTCACCGCGACTGATGTCTTATTGGTATTAAGAGATGAAGGGCGGGGGTTTGCGTTTGATCATAATGTCAACCTGCCGTCCATCGGTATCCAAAGCATACGCGACCGCGCTATTGCAGAGGGCGGAACGGCGGACTGGTCCAGTGAAATCGGCAAAGGAACGGAAATCCTCGTGAGGATACCGTATTAATAGAGGAGTGGAGAACATGGTGAAAGTATTGATAGCCGATGACCATCATGTGGTGCGGCGAGGCTTGCTGTTCTTTTTGAAAACACAAAAGGACATTGAAGTGGTGGGGGAAGCCGTAAATGGCAAAGAAGCGGTGGAAATGGCTGCGGCACTTCAACCGGATATCGTCCTGATGGATTTAGTGATGCCGATTATGGACGGGATTCAGGCAACCCGGCTGATTAAAGAGCAGTTTCCGGATATGATTGTTTTGATGCTGACCAGTTTTTCAGATCAGGATCATGTAGTGCCGGCGATTGAAGCGGGAGCGGCAGGTTATCAATTGAAAGATATCGAGCCCGATGAACTGGTGGCTTCGCTCCGCAGCTTGATGCGTGGAGAAAACACCCTCCATCCGAAAGCATCATCCGAGCTGATGAAGGCACCAGCTGAACCGGCGCCGCATACCGTAAATCAGTTGACGCCAAGGGAACAGGAAGTGCTGGCCGAACTGACAAAAGGAAAAAGCAACCGGGAAATTGCCTCAGCATTATTTGTCACCGAAAAGACAGTGAAGACCCATATCTCCAACATCTTCATAAAATTGGCTGTCCAGGACCGGACACAGGCAGCGCTCTACGCTGTCAAGCACGGCCTGACAGAACCCGGGAGAATTTAAAAAGAGTGCGACGGAGGAATCCGTCGCACTCTTTTTTTAACGTTTTTTCACTGGGCGTTTACGGTTGTCTTTGGTTACTTGCTTCCATTTGCTGCGCTCGGCTTTTTGGGCTGCTGCATCGCTTTTCCGTTCCATATGGGCAAGCTCGCGCTTCAGCTTCAAGTAGCTCTGGTAACGTCTGGCATCCAGCTCGCCGTTTCGGAGCGCTTCCTGAACCCGGCATCCGGGTTCGTCATTATGAGCGCAATCTCGGAACCGGCAAGCAAGTGCCAAACTTTCGACATCGCTGAAGCCTGCTTCGACACCTTCTGAGTAATCCCCGAGCTGGAATTCGCGCATGCCGGGAGTATCGATCATCAAGCCGCCTTCGGGCAGTAGAATCATTTCCCGGTGGGTGGTTGTATGCCGGCCTTTGCTGTCATCTTCCCGGATGTCCTGGACCATCATGCGCTCGCTGCCGGACAGGGCATTGATCAATGATGATTTTCCGACGCCCGATGAACCAAGCAAAGCACCGGTCTTTGAACCGGCCAATTGCTGCTGCAGCTCTTCAATTCCTTCACCGGTCAAGGCAGACACGGCAAAGACGGGAACGCCGAATGCCACCGCTTCAACCTGGCGCAGATAAGGTCCGATGTCGGAGCATTGGTCTTTCTTGGTCAAGACGATAACGGGGTTCGATCCTGAATCCCAAGCAGCCAACAAATAACGTTCGAGGCGCCGGACATTGAAGTCATGATTTAAGGACATTGCCAAAAAGACATAGTCCACGTTCACAGCAATCAATTGGATGTCGGATGTTTCTCCCGCCATTTTTCTTGAAAACTGTGAAGTGCGAGGCAGCACTTGATGGATGATGCCTTTTTCTTCTCCAGGCATCTGTTCGACCATGAGCCAATCGCCGACACACGGGAATTCTATGCGAGTATGCTGATGGCGGTATTTGCCGGACAATGAGCAGAGCCATTCTCCATGGTCTGTTACGACGCGGTATAAATTTTTATGTTCTAAAGTTACGCGGCCAGGGATTCCTGGCGCAGTTATTTTTTCCTGCCAGCTGGAGTTCCAGCCGTACTGTTCAATCTTCGTCAATGTTGTTTCCTCCTAATTATGCAAAATAAAAAACCACGGATGCGCGCAATTCGCAGTCCGTGGTCCCCGGGCATAATGGAAGAAGCGTATCGTCAGCGATACACATGGGGAGACACTATGGACTGGAATTGCGTATTCAAAAATAAAATAGCCATAATGCCTCACCTCTTTCTTCAAGTTAAATTAACCATACTGTATGGCCATTTGAACGTCAAGTAATTTTTCTGAAGATTTGATTCGTTTATTTAAAAAACATGCTTAAAGCAGAATGGCTACTATACAGAGATAGAAAACCAAGTATTTCTAACGTTAAATTACTTTGAAGTCTTGCATTTATAAAATGAAAACGTTAACATAATGGTAATATTCTGAACATACCGACTGGTTAGTATCGAGTCGTGTGTTGTAAGAATTTTTAATAGGATAAGGGGGACAGAAAATGACGATAGAACAAGTTTGGACGAGCCATTACCCGAAAGGTATTTCTGCTGAGATGGAATTTGCTGATAAGACAATGCCTCAATTGCTTTCGGAAACAGCCAAGAAAATTCCGGATCATATCGCGATCAAATTTTATCAGAAAGAAATGTCTTATAAGGAACTGGATCTTTTTTCAACTGTTTTTGCATCTTCTCTTCAGCAAACCGGAATCCAAAAAAATGACCGTGTCGCAATCATGCTGCCGAATTGTCCGCAGTACATCATCTCGTATTATGGGGTGTTAAAAGCAGGTGCCATTGTCACACAGATCAATCCCATGCTGCTGGAAAATGAGCTGCTATATCTACTGAATGACTCAGGTGCAGAAACCATCGTCGTATACGAGCCTTTATATCCGCGTATCCAAGCTATCGCAAAAGAAACTTCTTTAAAAAATATTATTGTTGTCAGTTTTGAAACGGAAAAGACGGTTCTTGATCAAGCTGTCCATTTCGAAGCGTTTGTCGAAAAAGGGACTGGCAAGGTCGCTACAGTTGCTATTGATCCGGCAGAAGATGTAGCCGTATTGCAGTATACAGGAGGGACGACAGGCCTTTCAAAAGGCGCGATGCTGACTCATCGGAATATTGCCGTCAACGCCTTGCAGTCGCAGGAGTTTTTCAAAGATGAAGTGACGTTCGGTGAAGAAAGCTGCCTGACGGTCATTCCGTTATTCCACGTATTTGCCATGAGCTCTGCAATGAATTTGTCGATTTTAAACGGCTCTAAAAATATTTTGCTGCCCCGTTTTGACCTTGAAGAAGTGCTCGAGACGATCAAACGTGAGCAGCCTACGACATTCCCCGGTGTGCCAACTATGTATATTGCCATTACCAACCATCCGAAAGCGAAAGAGTACGGCATTGACAGCATCAAGATATGCAATAGCGGCAGTGCGCCGATGCCGCTGGAAACCATGAAGGATTTCGAAAACCAGACAGGAGCCAAAATTTTAGAAGGCTACGGATTGTCGGAAGCATCACCGGTTACGCATTGCAATCCACCTTTCGACGAAAGAAAACCAGGAAGTATCGGTATCGGTCTGCCTTCAACAGAGTACAAGGTCGTCGATTTGGCTACCGGAGAAAAAGAAGTGCCGGCAGGAGAAATCGGGGAATTGATCATTCGCGGCCCTCAAGTGATGAAGGGATATTGGAATATGCCGGAAGAGACAGCAAACACATTGAGGAATGGCTGGCTTTTCACTGGGGATATCGCCAAGATGGACGAAAACGGCTACGCCTATATTGTCGACCGCAAAAAAGATTTAATCATTTCTAGCGGCTATAATGTCTATCCCCGTGATATCGAGGAAGTTTTATACGAACACCCAGCCGTTCAGGAAGCGGTGGCAATTGGCATCGCTGATCCATACCGTGGAGAAAGTGTTAAAGCCATAATCGTTAAAAAAGCGGACAAAGACATCAGCGAAGAACAATTGATTGCTTGGGCAAAAGACAAGATGGCTGCATATAAAGTGCCGCGCGTCATCGAATTCCGAGATGAATTGCCAAAAACCAATGTCGGAAAAATTTTAAGAAGGGCGCTTCGGGAAGAAAAAAACATAACAAATAAAATATCTGAGATTCTGTAGATTTTGTAGGGGGAAGTCAACATAGCAAAGAGGTGGAAGAAATGTCAAAGCAAGAAAAAACAACAATTCCAGTAAGAACTGGAGAAGAACTGGATCATCCGGCGCTTGAAGATTTTCTGCGTCACCACATTGAGGGGGTGCCGCAAGGAGAACTGAAAGTCCAGCAATTTAGTTCTGGCCATTCGAATTTAACGTATGCACTGCAAATCGGCGGTTGGGAAGCTGTTCTCAGAAGACCGCCGCTCGGACCGGTCGCACCAAAAGCGCATGATATGGAACGTGAATTTAACATCTTGTCCGCGCTTCATCCTATTTTTAAGATCGCTCCAAAACCTTTTGTCTTTTCAGACGATGCATCCATCATCGGCAGTCCTTTCTTTGTGATGGAAAGGCGGCATGGGGTCGTACTGGATACAGCGTTTCCAAAAGGAATTGAAGCGACAAAAGATCTGGGGCGAAAGATTTCGGAGAAGATGGTGGACACACTGGTTAAACTTCATGCTCTGGATTATACGAAAACACCGCTTGTCGACTTAGCGAAGCCTGAAGGATTCATGCAACGCCAAGTAGAAGGCTGGATTGGACGGTATGAACGTGCCCAAACTGAAGATATTGAAGGTGTAGAGCAATTGAAAGAATGGATGCTGACGAATATTCCGATTTCCCAGGAACCCACCATCATCCACTATGACTTTAAGTTGAATAATGCGTTGTTTTCAGAAGATTTTTCCGAAATGACGGGATTGTTTGATTGGGAAATGACGACGGTTGGGGATCCGCTGGCCGATTTGGGAGCAGCTATGAGTTATTGGATTCAAGCGGATGATCCTGATCTATTGAAACACGGGCTCGGCAAAGCGCCGGTGACGGTGCTGGATGGATTCTATAGCCGCGAAGAATTTATCGCAAGCTATGGAGAGAAAAGCGGACGGGACGTTTCAGGTATGAACTTTTATTTGACATTCGCTTATTTTAAATTGGCCGTGATTATTCAACAAATCTACTATCGCTATAAAAAAGGACAGACCCAGGACTCGCGCTTCTCCCACTTTGATCAATTTGTCAAAAGTTTAATGCAGCACGCGTTGACGACAGCGAAAAGGGAGTGAATCGGTGCCTAGACTTCATGTGTTATTGAAAAAAGAAGAAATTGATGATGCTAAAATGCAGGAAGACAAAACAGTGGTGGTGTTCGACGTCCTGCTGGCGACATCGACCATCACAGCCTGTTTTTGGCATGGAGCAAAAGAAGTAGTGCCGGTACTGAATAGTGATGAAGCACTCCGTGTAGCGGAAGGAAGGCCGGCCGACAGTTTTTGCTTGGTCGGAGAATACAATGGCAAGACGATCGAAGGTTTTTTGGATCCCAATCCACTGCAGTTGAAAGACCAGATCCGTGGCAAAACGGTCGTGCTGTCAACCACAAACGGAACTGTGGCAATCCGGAAATCCGCTGTGGCCAAAAAAGTGTATACCGCTTCTTTGCTGAACGGCAAAGCAGCGGCAAGCAAGATAGCAGCGGACCATCTTGAAGATACGATTGTTGCTGTCTGTTCAGGGTCAGGCGGGGAATTTTGCATGGAAGATCTATACGGCGCAGGTTATTTTGTGGATTGCCTGATGACCCTTACAGACAATTGGGATTTAACGGATTCGGCAAAAGCAGCACGTATTTTTTACCGTTCGAATACAGGACAAGCACAGACAATCTTAAAAGATTCACGTGTCGGGAAGATGCTGATGCGGAATGGATTTGAAGAGGAAATCGATTTTATTGCCAACCGTGGGTTGATCGATAGCGTGCCATGGCTGAAAGACGGGAAATTGGTCATCAAGTAAAATTAGAGGAGGAAACGGAATGGAAAACAAACATTTAATCGTCAATTTGCAAGGTGCCGTATTGTCCCTGCAATTGAATCGCCCAGACAGCTTGAATGCATTCAGTCCCGAAATGATCGAAGGCTTACATACGGAAATACAAAATGCAGGCAGCAACCCTGAGATTAGAACGGTCATCCTGTCAGGAGCAGGCAGGTCATTTTCAGCAGGTGGAGATGTAAAGACGATGGGGCAAGCGGGGGCTTCAGAAACCTATGAACATATCGGCAAGTTGAACGAATTGGTGTTGGCCATGCGGGCACTTGAAAAGCCGATCATCGCAGTGGTTCATGGGTTTGCAGCAGGAGCCGCTTTTAACCTGGCTTTGGCGAGTGACATCATTTTAGCGGCTGAAGACAGTAAATTCGTGATGAGCTTTTCTCAAGTGGGATTGATTTCAGATGGAGGCGGCCTGTATTTTCTTCCACGTTTGATCGGTCCTTACCGCGCTAAGGAATTATTTTTCAGTGCACAGCCGATTACTGCCGAAACTGCTCATGAATGGGGAATCGTCAATCATTTATATCCGCTGGAAAAGCTGGAGCAAGAAGCGATCCGCTTTGCTGAAAAACTGGCAAACGGACCGGCTAAAGCATTCGGATTGATGAAAAAGATCACCGATCAATCGTCGACGGCCGGATTGGCGGAAATCCTGGAACAGGAACGGATCACACAAGCGATGATGATCACTACCTACGATCATTTGGAAGGGGTCTCTGCTTTCAAGGAAAAACGCAAGCCGGTGTTCAATCAAAAACAGCAGGTTTTATGAATAGAAGCAATAAAATATAGGAGTATTTGGTAAATTTGAACGAGGTGAGTCTACTGGAGGAGGGGTATAGAAAAGAAAAAAGGAGGAGTGAAGATGACTTCAGATCGTGCCAATGAATACGGTTTGTTTACAGATCAATTTACGCAGAACCCTTATCCGACCTATGAAAAATTGAGGGAAGGGGATCCCGTTCATGCGGTGCGGTTTCCAGATGGCCAGAATGGCTGGATGGTGACACGCTATAAGGATGCTGAGGAAGTCTTGAAAGATCCCCGTTTCATTAAAGATATGTCGAAGATTTATGGAGGCAGCATGGACATGATGAGTGTCTTTACGCAGAACATGCTGTTTTCAGATCCACCTGACCATAAAAGACTGCGCGGCCTCGCCCAAAAAGCTTTTACGCCCAAAATGATTTCGGGTATGCGCGGCAGAATTCAGGAGATAACAGATGAGCTGTTGACGGGAATGGAAAGTCAAGATCAGGTCGATTTAATTGATGAATTCGCTTTTCCACTGCCAATTACCGTCATCTGTGAAATTTTGGGTGTACCATCGGCTGACCGCGATAAATTCCGCCTTTGGTCCAATTCACTCATTGAAGGGACCAGTGGGGAACTCGGCGCCACTGTTTATGAGCATATGAATGAGTTTGTCCAATACCTGGGGCAGTGGTTTGCGACAGTCCGTGAGCAGCCCGGAGATGATCTCATCAGCAGCTTGATTCAGGCGGAGGAGGAAGGAGACCGTCTGAGTGAACGGGAGCTTTATGGCGTGGTTACCTTATTGATCATTGCAGGCCATGAAACGACGGTGAACTTAATCGGCAATACGGTCTTATCCCTGCTCGAAAACCCGGAACAACGAAGGATTTTGGAGCAGCAGCCCGAACTCGTCAGTCAGGCCATCGAAGAATCTCTGCGGTTTAACGGCCCAGTCGAATTCAGTACATCCAGATGGGCAAGGGAGGATTTTGAGTTTCAGGGCAAACAAATGAAAAAAGGCGATTTGGTCGTAGTGTCGTTGAATTCCGCAAACCATGATGAAGCGCAATTCGAAGACCCAGACCTATTTAATATCGAGCGCGAGAAAAGTCCGCATTTGGCATTCGGAAAAGGAATCCATATGTGCCTTGGAGCTCCTCTTGCGCGTTTGGAAGGGGAAATTGCCATTGCCAGTCTGCTGAAGCGTTTTCCACAAATGGAATTAACGGTTGAGCAGAGCGAGTTGAATTGGCGGCCGGGCATGATTGTCCGCGGCGTCAAAGAACTTCCCTTGCTGCTTAAGTGAATAAGAGACATAGGGCTGGAGTGCATCCAGCCTTTTTTGTTTGTCCAAAAGCCATCAAGGGAAAGAGAATTAGAAAGCAAGTTACAAGAGAGGGGAATATATATGAAGTCACTATCATTTTGGCTGAAGGAAAAACTGTGGCTCACTCCTGCATTATACATTGTGATGGCGGTTCTCCTGTCGATCACTTTTTTCTACATCGATCTTTTATATATTGAAAGGCTCAAGCCTTATATCCCATCTATTCTTTTGACGAATGTCGATTTGGCCAAAACCATCATGGGAAGTTTATCGGGGGCTCTTTTGACCATGACTACGTTTACTTTTTCAACGATTCTGGTTGTCCTGACCATGTACTCATCTCAATTCTCTCCGAGAACCTTGAAAAACTTCATCCATGATAAAATCACCTGGCGTGTCCTGGGGATTTTTCTTAGCGGCTTTATTTATAACACACTGTCGCTGCTCTTTATGAGAGATGATTTGTATACCACCGACGTGATTTCCACGTTTGTCGGAATTCTCATCGCATTTTTCTGTCTTTCGACATTTGCTTATTTTATCCACTATATCGCTACGCACGTGCAAGTTGGCCAGCTGGTCAATGAATTGATTGGAGATACAGAAAAGGCCATTTCCAAACTCAAAGAGCTGCAGGAAAATGAAGATGGGAAAGAAACAGAATGGAATCCTGTCGGCATCAAAGAAACCCATCATGCTGAAAAAGAGGGCTATGTGCAGTATCTTTCGTTCGACAAGCTGGTGGATTATACGGAAAAACACGAACTGGAAGTGGAGATTCTTGTCCAAACGGGTGATTACATCTACGAAGGAAAACCGATTTTCCATGTTTTTAAAACTAGTGAAACAGAAGTTTCTGCCGCTGACTTCTACTCAATCGGCACCTCCAGAACCTCGGAACAGGATCTCGATTTCGCTATTCAAAAATTGGTGGAAGTAGCATTGCGGGCCATATCTCCGGGTATCAACGATCCGAATACGGCCAATGAAATCATTATCCGGCTGGGTCGCCTCCTCGGTCAGCTGGGCCAGTTGAAAACAGGGCCGTTCCTCTTAAGTGGAGAAGAAAAAGGAGAACGGGTACTGTATCGTTTTCCACCATACAAGAGTGTTTTATACAAAACCTTTTATCAAATAGCCCATTATGGAAAAGAAGATATTTCGGTTCTAATTTCAATTATTGAATCGTTGACTGTCGCTGCAGAACTTGTGCCGAAGCGCCATCATCAGGAACTATGGGATACGCATGGTTACGTATTGGAAGCTGTCGATACCCAGGGGTTAAAATCATTCGATCGGGAAACACTTCAGGAAAAGATTGACCAATTGGCTGTAGCAACTGGCCAGCATTCCTATAATATAGTATTGGCTGAGAAAAGCTGATGGCAATGCTACTGGAAGCGATAAAGGAGGGAAATGATGCAGAACAACCAGTTGTTTGAAGGAGTTGAGTTTTTGAGGAATTTGTCCGTAGGCGAATTTCTGATGTTCTTTATTTACTTGGCTTTAATCCTGCTTGGGAAATCCTTGGTCCTCTTTCTGCTGAGAAAGCTGGTTTCCTCAAAAGATTTCAAAGAACGGATTTATCCAGTGATTGAAGATGTCCTGAATTGGCTGGTCCTTTATGGCGGCATCCTTTTCTTCCTTTTTTATTTTTCCAGGGAGCAATGGCTGACTTTGGCTTTTTATGAGACAGAAGGGGTTGAAATCTCCATTCTGCTGATTGTGGTAGCAGTGATGATTGTGACTTTTGCCAGCCGCCTCATAAAGGCATTTAATCACTACGTCATGCCGTTCGTCTATGAACAGTTTAATGTGGATATCGGCATGGGATACACCATCAACCGATTACTGTATTATGTGGTGATGTTTCTGGCATTGGCCATAAGTTTTACGACAGTGGGCCTCGATTTGACGGCTCTCGGATTTGTATTCAGTGTCCTCGGGATCGGTATTGGATTTGGCGTACGCAATATTGCCGCCAATTTCGTCTCCGGAATCATCATTTTGTTTGAACGGCCGATGGAGGTCGGGGAAATGGTGGAAATCGATAAGAAAATCGGCCGGATTACGAAAATCAAACTCAGATCGACCGTTATAGAAACCTTGAAAGAAGGTACTTTAGTGGTGCCTAATCAGTATTTCATTGAACAGATCGTCAAAAATCGCTCCAGTGCCCAGTTATACGCAAGAGTCGTCGTCAGTGTGGATTATGGCAGTGATACGGAACGAGTCGAGCGGATTTTAAAAGCAGCAGCTCTAAAGGCAGCTCAGCTGATGAAAGGAATACCGGAAAAAGAACCGGATGTCCGGTTTATCGATTTTCGGAACTCGGCACTCGATTTCCAGGTGGAAGTTCAAGTCACCGATGTGGAAATGAAGGAAAGGCTGGAAAGTCGGATCCGCCATGCCATTGCGGAAGATTTTATCGAAAATGAAGTGAAATTGGCCCAGACAATGTATGAAAGGCAATAAAAAAGTCCATGGCTGTTGAAGGCCATGGACTTTAGGCTGTAGACAAAGCCTGACCAAAATGTATAGCGGTGCATAATCCCCAACCGGTCCAGCCACTTCGCTTTCCGTGGGCTCAGCTTCAGCCTCCTCGTCACTACGTTCCTGCGGGGTCTTCAGCTTTCGCTGTCCCACAGGAGTCTTCGTGGCCAGCCCGCTTGGGGTATGTTGCTTCAATCAAAGAGAGAAGCTGGCTAGTCTGTTCTAGAAAAAATAGTCCAAACAAATCTAGAAAACCCTTCACTCAAGGATCCGTAGCGCAAGGCGGCGACTCCTGCGGGAGCAGCGAAGCGACGAAGTGCCGAAATCCACTCGGGCGCGAGTCCGAGTTAGTTCGGCGCGAGCCCGTGGAAAGCGTCCGCCTGGAGCGCAGGATCCGGTTTAAACAGGATGAAATGTGCATTCATGCTTTAAATGACATCAATATTCTTTTGTCTACAAGCTCAAGTCCATGGCTGTTGAAGGCCATGGACTGTTTTATTGTTTTAACATACTATTCGTCGAACTCGTCTTCCTGAGCAACAGTAAAGGAATAATCCGGTTCGATATGGACCAGAATGACGCAATGGGGTTTGACTTTCTGGATTTTTCGTTCGATTTCTTCTGTAATCCAATGGCTTTCCACCACGTTCAGATTAGGGGCCACGCTGACGGTTAAATCGATGAACATGACATTGCCATGATTTCGGCCTTTAAAGTCCCGCAATGTGATAACCCCAGGCACTCTTCTGACCAAAACAGACAGTGTCTCCACTTCATCTTCGTCAAAGCCATCCGTCAATGTGATGACGGACTCTTTGAAAATATCCAACGCGGTCTTAATGATGATTACCCCGACAATGAAGGCTGTGATGACATCCAGAATCGGTGCACCGAAGATGGCGCCGATGATGCCGATGCCGGCGCCGATACTGACCAGCGCATCGGAACGGTTGTCATAAGCTGCTGCACGGACAGCTGTACTTTTGATTTCTCTGCTGAGTTTCAGGTTATAGCGATAAACTGCATACATCACGACTGCCGAGAAAAAAGCGACCCATGCCGTAACTAGAGAAGGTGCTTCAGCTGCAGGTTCAAAAAGTGAACGGATAGCATTGGTCAGAACCTGCAAACCAATGACTGCCATTATGAAGGAAGCTAAGAGCGAGGCGATGGTTTCTGCCCGCAAGTGGCCGTAGTGATGGTTTTCGTCCGGTGGTTTCTGGGAAATTCTGAGGCCGACGAGAACAGCGACAGAAGCGATTATATCTGTCAGGTTATTGAAGCCATCCGCTTTCAATGCTTCGGAAGAGCCCCAAAAGCCGAAGATCAGCTTGAGGGCACTTAGAAATACATAAGCCCCAATGCTAATCCAGGCTCCTTTTTCTCCTTTGCGTAAATTTGTATACAAGTCCATAAAGTTTCCCGCCTCCAAGTCTCTGGAACAAAGTGAAACGACCCTCATAGGAGGGCCGCTTCATGATTGTATCTATCTGTCGTAAGATGAATGGACTGTATTTTAATGTGCTTATCATTATTTTGCCGGATTCGGCCAATAAAGCGTCTTTAAATAGTATCAATGTCTTTTTAGGCATTGTCAATACCGAATAGTTCTATGTCATCTTCATTCATAAACTTTACATAAATTTAATGTTCACGTATATAAGCAAACCGTTATGCTTATAGATAGAATCTTTAATTTAAAGGAGAGGGCTATGGCTAAGAAAAGAAACAACTACGCAGAAATTTTAAAGGCATCGACGAAATTGGGGCTGACGTCCTTTGGGGGACCGGCGGCGCATATCGGTTATTTTAGGGATGAGTATGTCACTAAAAGAAAATGGTTGGACGATAAAGCATATGCTGATCTAGTGGCCCTTTGCCAATTCCTTCCGGGACCGGCAAGTTCTCAGGTGGGGATTTCCATCGGCATGTTGCGCGGCGGCATATTCGGCGGGTTTTTATCCTGGTTCGGATTTACGATGCCTTCGGTCATCCTGTTGCTGTTATTTGCACTCGTCATCACCAATGGCTCGTTTGACAGCGGATGGATACAAGGATTGAAAATTGTCGCCGTCGCAGTTGTCGCGCACGCTTTGTTGGGAATGGGGAAAAGTCTAGCGCCTGACCGACAAAGGATCGCGATTGCAGTAGGAGCGGCAATCATCATTTTGCTGATACCGACAACTTGGGCTCAAATTGGAGTTATTGTGCTGGCAGGTATCCTTGGGTATGCTATTTACCGAAAAGAGAAAGCGCCAGAGCCGGTAAAACTGGTGTTAAGCTTTGGCAAAAAGACCGGCATTGCAGCGTGGTCGATTTTTGCTGCATTATTGATCGGCTTGCCGTTGATCCGGCCGTTCATTGAATCCACTTCGTTTGCGATTTTTGATATTTTCTATCGGGTCGGTTCAATCGTCTTCGGCGGAGGGCATGTGGTGCTGCCGATGCTGGAGCGCGAAGTCGTGCCGGGGTGGATGACGCCCGATGCCTTCATTGCCGGCTATGGTGCTGCTCAGGCAGTTCCAGGACCGCTCTTCACCTTGTCCGCTTATTTGGGGCAATTGATGGACGGCGGATGGGGAGTCGTGATTGCCGTTATCGCGATGTTCCTGCCGTCATTTCTCCTGATCATCGGAACTTTGCCTTTTTGGAGCATTATCCGGACGAAATCCGGTGTCCAGGCAGCATTGAAAGGGGTCAATGCAAGCGTTGTCGGAATTTTGCTTGCAGCTTTATACGATCCTGTCTTCACCTCTGGAATTCGCGGGCCTGTCGACTTTGCAATTGCGATAACCGCCTTTACAATGTTAGTCTATTTTAAACTGGCTCCTTGGATCGTCGTCCTTGTGACGGCGGTTCTGGGTGCGATCGCTTATGCGATTTAATGGCTGAAGGAGGATGGCAATGGCAACGAGCAAAGAAAGAGATCAACAGGATCCATTAGCGGGTTTTAAACAGGAGTTTTTTGTCGAAAAAGAAACGGTATACATGGACGGCAATTCACTGGGCTTGATGTCCAGACGGTCTGAAGAAAAATTGAAGGTCTTGATGGATAGCTGGAAGACATTCGGAATCGATGGCTGGACAGAAGGGGAACATCCCTGGTTCACTTTAGCGGAAACGATGAGTGGACGCGTCGCACCTTTGGTCGGAGCTGGAGCGCATGAAGTGATGGTGACAGGATCGATTACATCGAATATCCACCAGATGCTGTCTACTGTATTTCAGCCGACGTCCGAGCGTTCTGCAATCGTTGTGGACAGTTTGAATTTTCCATCGGACATTTATGCGGTGGAAAGTCACCTGCGTCTGCGCGGATTGGATCCGGCTGAGTCGATGCGCAAAATCGAAAGCAGAGATGGCTATACGCTGGAGCTGGATGATATTGTCGAACAACTGACAGATGACGTCGCAGTCTTGTTGCTCCCCTCTGTCCTGTACCGGAGCGGCCAGTTATTGCCGATCCGTGAAATCACGGAAGAGGCCCACCAAAAAGGTATTCTGGTAGGTTTTGACCTGGCGCATTCGATTGGTGCTATGCCGCATAACTTGCACGATGACGGAGTGGATTTCGCTGTCTGGTGCCATTACAAATACATGAATTCCGGTCCGGGTGGAACAGGCGGCCTTTATTTGCATGAGCGGCATCATCACCTGCTGCCTGGCAATGCGGGCTGGTTTGGATCTGATAAGACCCGCCAATTCGATATGGACCATGAATTTTCGAAAGCAGAAGGGGCAGGCGCCTACCAGATCGGTACACCGCATATTTTCAGCATGGCCCCTCTTCTCGGCAGCCTGGACCTGTTTGAAGAAGCGGGCATTCATGCGGTCCGCCAAAAGTCGCTTGAGCTGACAAGTCTCTTAAGAGAATTGGTCGGACAACGGGTTCCTCAATTGGTCGATGTAACACCTCTAGAGGACGAGGCAAGAGGCGGGCATATCGCTTTTTCCCATCCCGAAGCTGCGCGGATCTGTAAAGCATTGAAAGAGGCCAAAATCATTCCGGATTTCCGGGCGCCGAATATCATCCGCCTGGCGCCTATCGCTTTTTACACATCGTTCAGCGATGTAGAGAAAGTAACAGAGAAATTGCAGAGCATCATGGACAATGAAACCTATAAAAATTTCAGCAATGAACGAAATGTGGTGGCTTGAATGGAACCAAAAAAAATAATTGATATTTCCATGGAATTGAGTGGAGGGACGCCTGAATGGCCGGGGGATATGCCGTTCAGCTATGAGCTGTCCGTCACAAAAGAGCAAAGCGGTTCCGTCAATGTCGGAAAACTGCAGTCCAGCACCCATATCGGCACGCATGTCGATGCCCCTTTTCATTACGATGACCAAGGAATCCAAATTCATGAACTTCCACTGGATATCTATTTATCGAAAGCACAGGTTGTGGATGTCAGCGGCTCTGACAAAGTCATTGCAGCGGATTTGGGTACGCTGGAAGAAGGGGTCACGACCGTACTGTTGAGAACTATGTCTTGGACAGACCGCAGCAAATTTCCGGAAAAGTGGCCGGTGTTTGAAGAGTCGATCGCGGAATGGATGGCTGCCAATGGCGTGAGGCTTCTTGGAGTCGATGTGCCGTCAGTGGATCCCGAAACCAGCAAAGAATTACCGATGCATCAGGCAATGAACCGCCATCAGCGATTTATTCTGGAAGGCATCGTATTGGATGATGTGGCAGAAGGAGTCTACCAATTAGCAGCCCTGCCCTTAAAGATCAAAGGCGCAGAAGGGAGCCCAGTGCGGGCAATACTATACTAGAAAAGCGTAAGCGCCCGTGTAGCTCTGCCGGGCATAAGACAGACCGGCAGTGTGGCGTTCTTTGTCACGCAGCTGGGTTGGCTTATGACCCAAAGAGCTGGGCGCTGGAGCTGGACAACAAGAAAAGTGAAAGTGCCTGTTCAGCTCTGACAGGTGTAAGACGCTCTGGCGAAGCGGCATCTCTTCAGCCGCACAGCCAGAGTGGCTTACATCCCGAAGAGCTAGGCACTTGCAACTGGACAAAGAAAAGCGAAAGCGCCCGTCGAATCTGCAAAAGTCCGAAGCCTAGAGAGTAAATTCAACATCAAAAATATAACATTCTCCTGAACGACAAATAAAACCTTCACCGGAAACTACGGTGAAGGTTTTTTATACGTAATCTGCACGGAAATAAGGCTCCATGTTTTTTATGTTCATGGCAATCTCATCGCAAATCTCCTGATAGAGTGCCCATTGTTCGATACTGTCGCTGCTGCGCAGTTCCGGATTGCGGATATCCCATCGCAACAGTTTCTGGCTTGGCAAATCCGTTGGGATGTCTCCATGCTCCAATTCTCCATCATGCAAAGCGATGATCAGGTCAGCTTCACCGACTTCTTCGGGATTATAGGTGCGTGCCTCAACAGGGGGTAAATCCATTATGACTTCTTTCATCACTTCCAAGGGGATTTCGTTGAAAGAAGATTGAGGGCTTTGGGTCCATGCGGCGCTGCGAATTTCCCAATCAGGAAGCATCAGCCGATTTGCCCAAATTTCAGCCATCAGACCTCGATCCTGGTGAGAAGATAAAAAATAAACAGTGTGTCTTGGCATGGGTGATCCCTTCTTCCTTTTGTACAAACCGATTTTTTCTACTAGTAATCTTTACCCATCTCATGGAGAAATAAACTATTAAATTTGTGATGAAATTGTGATATATCCACATATAAATGCTTAAGAATCCGGTCTAGGGCAAGTGAAATTTTGCCGCTGGACCGGATTCTTTATTTGACGACGAGTATGGAACTGGGAGATTCCTTTATCAATTTTTTGCTGACTGATCCTACGAAGAATTTTTGCAATCCTGATTTTCCGCTATTGCCGATGACCAAAAGATCGATTTTCTGTTCTTCGATAAATGCGGAAATGGTTTTCGCCGGATTTCCTTCAAGTGCAAGAACCGACGCTTTAATATTGTGGGAGTCCAGCTGTTGCTGGATTGAGTTGTGCATGTGCTTTGAGTATTCCGCTGTTGTATTATCATAATCCTTTGGAGGTACATAGCCCTCATCACCGATTCCAGGAGGCATAAACTGAGCGTAGTTACTATCGACGTTCGCTGAGATTACAGGAGCTGATGCACTGCCTGTATTCATATAGCCGACACTTTCACGATAGTCCTCATTGACGTAAATCACCGAAAGCTTAGCATCCGGCAATGCTTTGACAAATTCCACTGCTTTTTCGAATGCAATCCGACTCCCATCAGATCCGTCATACGCCACTGCGATATTTTTATACATTTCCTTCACCTCGCCCTATTCTCTTAGTTCTAAATTACCCTCGACCCCCAGAATGAAACATCCATTAAATTTTAGAATGAAAGTATTTTCGAAAAATGTTGACAATTCAAAAAAGACTTTGGTACTCTTGAATTAACAAATAAAAGGAAATGGAGGGTATGATAATGAAAAAACATAAAGTTAACATTTATATCAACTTAATATTGTCATCAGACCCTCCTGAAATTTTTTCCTAAGTTTATTTCGGAAATAGAACTATTCAGGACAGGTCTGTGAAATTGTCCTGTTTCCATGAGCGTACGCCCATAAACGAGGCGTGCGCTTTTTTGTGTGGTTTGATCAGTTTTGGACTGTTTAAATAAAAAACAATGGGGAGATGTTGAATATGAAGCAGCATCAAAAGGGAAAAATCATGATTAAGGAATCGTTGGAAGGCGATTAGCGGATTTGGAAAAAAGAAAGAAGGCGTAAACAATGTTTGACGTGTTATGGAAATTAAAATGGTTTTTTAAAGAAAACTGGCTGCGTTATACTACAGCCGTTGTTCTCCTGTTTATAGCAAATATCTTAGAAATTATTCCGCCTTGGCTGATCGGCGTTGCCATTGATGCCATTGCACAGGAGCAATTGACTTCAGAATTGATGTGGCAGTACATTGCGGTTCTGGCAGTAGCCTTGGTATTGGCTTATTTGATCAATTTCGTCTGGCAGTACCAATTATTCGGAGGGGCATATGTCATAGAACGCCAGCTTCGCTCCAGTCTCATGGGGCATTTCCTGAAAATGACTCCGACTTTTTACGAGAAAAACCGGACAGGCGACTTGATGGCACGTGCCACCAATGACCTGAAGGCGATTTCTGAGACTGCGGGATTCGGTATTTTGACGCTGGTGGATTCCACTTTGTATATGGCAACCATTATTATTGCCATGGGTATGCTGGTTTCCTGGGAATTGACGTTCCTGGCAATGATTCCATTGCCGATTCTGGCTATCATCGTTCAGATGCTGGGCAAGAAAATCCACGTCCGCTATATGGAAGCCCAGGAAGCGTTCGGTGATATGAATGATAGCGTGCTGGAATCGGTCGGAGGCGTTCGTGTAATCCGCGCCTATGTTCAGGAACGCGCGTCGGAACAGCGATTTGCGGATATGACGGATGATGTCTACGAAAAAAACATGGCGGTCGAACGAATCGACGCATTGTTTGCGCCCGTGACCAAAGTGCTGACATCCATCAGTTATATGATCGGCCTCGGCTATGGTGCATTTCTCGTGGCTGAAGGCACCATGTCACTGGGGGATCTGGTAGCTTTCAATGTCTATCTCGGCATGATTGTCTGGCCGATGTTCGCAATCGGGGAACTGATCAATATCCTGCAGCGTGGAAATGCTTCCCTGGACCGTGTCAATGAAACATTGGATTATCCAGAAGATGTCACTGATCCGAAAGAGCCTGCCAAAACCGGACGGCCGGAGAACATCGGCTTCAAGGATTTCAGTTTCACTTATCCACAGTCAAGTTCCATCAATCTGCAAGGCATCAACTTATCGATGAACAGTGGACAGACGCTCGGTATTGTCGGCAAGACAGGAAGTGGGAAATCGACTTTCGTCAAACAGCTGATGCGGGAGTATCCAACTGGGCAGGGCTCGATCCTGATGAATGGAATCGAATTGAAGAAATTGACGAAAGATCAATTGCGCAGTTGGGTTGGTTACGTGCCACAGGATCATGTCCTGTTTTCACGGACCATCCGGGAAAATATCCTCTTCGGCAAATCGGATGCCAGTGAAGAAGAGCTGATCGATGCACTTCGCCTGTCCTACTTTGAAAAAGATTTGGCGTTATTGCCTAGTGGACTGGATACGCTCGTCGGTGAAAAAGGCGTAGCATTATCCGGCGGCCAGAAACAGCGGATTTCAATAGCGCGTGCATTGATCAAGAATCCGGAAATCCTCATCCTCGATGACTCGCTTTCAGCGGTCGACGCGAAGACCGAAGCACGGATCATTGAGAATATCCAGGCAGAACGGTCTGGCAAGACGACGATCATCACGACGCACCGGCTGTCTGCTGTGAAGCACGCCGATTGGATCGTGGTGCTGGATGATGGGAAGATTATAGAAGAAGGAACTCATGAGGATTTGCTGAAGACAAACGGTTGGTATAATGAACAATTCCTCCGACAGCAAATCGAGGAGGTGTAAGCATGGGGACAGGAAAACGATTAGTACAATATGCAATGAATTTTAAAAGCGTCCTGATTTCCGGATTGGTGATGCTGGCGATTGCAGTGGCTGCGGATCTCGCAGCACCGCTGATCGCCAAAGAGATCATCGATAACCATATAGCAGTTTCAGACGGGACGGTGAACTTTGAACCGATTGCTTACCTGCTGGCTCTGTTCTTTGTATTGGCGATCGTCACCGCGATTTTCCGCTACTGGCAATCCATTCTCCTGCAGAAAGGGGCCAACCGGATTATCCGGAAGATGCGCAATGATGTATACGAACACACGCAGACCTTGCCGATCCGGTATTTTGATAATCTGCCGGCAGGAAAAGTGGTCGCACGCATCACCAACGACACAGAAGCGATCCGAGATTTGTTCGTGACAGTGTTGTCTCAATTTGCAACGAGCTTCATGTATATGGGCGGTATTTATATAGCGCTGTTTTATCTCGACTGGAAAATGGCGGCTATGACATTGGTGCTGATTCCGCTGCTGTATGTATGGATGCTGATCTACCGCAAATATGCGGCTCGCTACAATCACATCGTACGCGAAAAAGTCAGTGAAATGAATGCGATGATCAATGAGTCGATTCAGGGAATGACGATCATCCAGGCATTCCGCCGGGAACGCCAGATGAAGGATGAATTCGAGGAACTGAACGATGAGCATTACAAATACCAAAAGAAATTATTGGTGCTTGAAGGAGCGGCTTCCTATAACCTGGTCGGCGTGTTGCGGTCCATGACCTTCATCTTGTTCGTCTGGTATTTTGGAGGAGCTTCCCTGTCCGGAAACACAGTAGTGACGGTCGGAGTTCTGTATGCGTTCATCGACTACATCATCCGGCTGTTCAACCCGATCAACGGCATCGTCAATCAATTCGGCCGCCTGGAGCAGGCATTGGTGGCTGCTGAACGGGTATTCCGCTTGCTGGATCAAAGTGGAGAACCAGTAGTGGATAAAAAAATAGCGCGTTATCAGGGCAATGTCCGCTTTGAAAAAGTCTGGTTTGCCTATAAAGAGAAGGAATATGTGCTAAAGGATATAAGCTTTGAAGCGAAGCAAGGGGAGACGGTGGCATTGGTTGGCCATACCGGTTCGGGCAAAAGTTCCATCATGAACCTGTTGTTCCGCTTCTACGATGTCAGCGAAGGAGGCATAACCATCGACGGCATCAACGTCAATGACATGCCAAGACAATCGGTAAGGGAGCATATGGGCATCGTGCTGCAGGATCCTTATCTGTTCAGTGGAACGATCGAGTCGAATGTCACGCTCGGAGATGAGCGGATTACCAGGCAAATGGTCATCGATGCTTTGGCAGCAGTGGGCGGCGAGCGGGTATTGAACCACCTGCCGAAAGGAATCGATGAGCCGGTCGTAGAAAAAGGCAGCACGCTTTCTTCCGGACAGCGTCAATTGGTGTCCTTTGCGAGAGCATTGGCATTCGATCCCGCCATCTTGATACTGGATGAGGCAACTTCGAATATCGATACGGAGACGGAAGAAATCATCCAGCATGCCATGGATGTATTGAAAAAAGGCAGAACGACGTTTATCATTGCGCATCGTCTGTCGACCATCAAGAATGCAGACCGCATAATGGTGCTGGAAAAAGGAGAAATTGCTGAAGCCGGTTCCCATGAGGAATTGATGAAGCTTGGCGGCACCTATTTCCAGATGTACAAAATTCAATCAGGAATGTCCCAAACCCAATCAGTTGGGTAAAGGGGCGTTCCCTTTTTTTGAGTTCACGGAGCTATCGCTGTTAAATTCAGCTGGCCTTCCCTATAATTGAAAGAGCGGACGAAAAAAAGCGCAGGAACTTTCCCGCGCTTTAATCGTATACATGGTAGAGCATCAGCTCGTGAATCATGGTTTTGATGGTGTCTTCGTCCTGTGGTGCTTTCGAGCGCCACAGGATGCTGCCATCCGGATGATACTCTCCGGAAATCCGTTCATTTTTATAAAAGAAGGAAATGTCCCATCCCGGCAGTTGACGATTTTCGAACATCGGCTTGAATTTAAAATGCTGAAGCATGCAGATTCCCCCTTACCTTGCACCTTCCATTATAGGGGATTTCACCGAATACACAAAGCAGAAAAAGAAATGAGTGACAAAAGTGAATATTATATGGACTTTAGCTTTTATGGCAGTCGTAGGCGCATTGATTGGTGGGGTCACAAACCATTTAGCGATTAAAATGCTTTTTTGGCCTTACGAGGCAAAATATATCGGCAAGTGGCGTGTTCCGTTGACACCCGGGCTCATCCCGAAACGGCGCGATGAATTATCCCGTCAATTGGGAAGAACCGTCGTTGAGCATCTATTAACCCCGGAAACGTTCAAAAAGCGTTTCTTCAATAAAGAAATGCATATGAAAACAGAGAAATGGATCAATCGTCAATTGAACAAGCATGTGTTTGATTCGCCGAAAACATTCAATGACTGGCTGCTGGCAGCCGGGCAAACGGAAATGGATCGTAAAATCGAGGCAAAGCTGGATGAATTGGTCGAACTTCAGAAGGATTCGCTGCAAGCCTATATTGCGGGCAAGACCATCCGAGAACTCATGCCCGAAAACTGGAAAGCGGAAACTGAGACAAAACTTTTTGAAGGTGTGCAGTACGCAATCGATCAAGGTACGACCTATTTCGAATCGCCGCATGGCAGGCAGACCATCAAGTCGTTGTTGGACGAATTTCTGGAATCGCGCGGGCGTTTCGGCCATATGCTGCATTCGTTGCTGGGTGAGTCAAAGCCTTTGGTTGACCGCATCCAACCGGAAATCATCAAATTCCTCAACTCACCAAGAACGTTCGAACTCATTGGAACCTTGGCGTTCAGTGAATGGGAAAAGGTGCAAGACCGCAGAGTCGATGAATTGCTGAAGGAATTTGATTTTGACACGGCTTTGGCAGCAGTGAAGCAGTATGTCCGTGAAAAAGCAGCAGTATCCACGCGTTTAAACGCAACACTTGCAGAGACTTGGCCTGGAGGGTTAGAATGGACAAGTGTCAATATAACTCCACTTGTGACAGACTTTGTCTTCGAGCAAGGGGAGCATAAACTGGAAGAAACCATATTGAAGATCGATATGGAAGGTATGGTGAAAGAGCAAGTCGATTCTCTGCCGCTCAGCCGCCTGGAAGAATTGGTGCTTGGGATTTCACGGAGAGAATTTAAGATGATTACCGTACTGGGCGCTTTTCTGGGAGGATTCATCGGAATCTTCCAAGGGATTTTCGTCATGGTACTAAACTGACTACAGAAGGAGATTGATGAAAATGGCAGTAAACATTTACGACGACATCAACAAATTGGAAAGCACGTTCCGTGCGACAGATGAGTTCAAGAAATTGGAAGAGGCTGTGGCGCAAGTGACTGCAGACAACGAAGCGAACGAATTGTTCAAGACTTTCCGCGACTTACAGATCTCTCTTCAGCAAAAACAGACACAAGGTGAAGAAATCACTGAAGAAGAAATGATGAACGCGCAGAGCACTGCACAAGCAGCTCAGCAGAACGAAAAGATTTTGGCAATGCTTGAAGCCGAAATGGGATTGAGCCAAATGATCGAAGAAGTGAACCGTGTCTTGATCAAACCGGTGCAGTCGTTATACGAAAGCATGTAATTTTACAGAAATAAAGGGTTTTAAAAGAGAGACACCGAATACGTAAAGGTGAATGAAAATTCATTTTTACGAAGGGGTGTCTTTTTTTATGTATGAGACAATTGAATTAACGAAACAAGGGCGTATCGGCCAACTGGTTCTGAATCGGCCGAAATCAATGAATGCGATGAATGGCACGATGATGAAAGAATTGGCGGATTGCTTTGAATCACTGCTGCAGGACAGCACGGTTCAGGTGTTGATCATCCGTGGTGAAGGAAGAGCATTCTCAGCCGGCGGTGACATCAAGGAGATGATGGATCCGGAAAATCCCATGGATATCGACTTGGTCATGAAAGACGTTAGCCGGTTGGCAAAAGCGCTTTACACACTGCCGCAGATTACAATTGCTGTGATACACGGTGCATCTGCAGGGCTCGGTTTCAGTATGGCATTGGCTTGTGATCATGTGATTGCGGAAGAAAACAGCAAATTGGCCATGAACTTTATCGGCATCGGCCTCGTGCCTGATGGCGGCGGCCATTTCTTTATGAAAGAACGCGTCGGCGTACCGAAAGCGAAGCAGATCATTTGGGCAGGGCAGACTTTAAAAGCGCATGATGCCTTAGCAAAAGGCCTGATTGAGGAAGTGACAGCCGAAGGGCGTGGTATTGAACAGGCTGAAAGCTATGCAGCTGAAGCGATTGCTTCCCCGCTAAGTGCCAAATTGGCATCCAAGCATATCCTTCATCATTTGAAAGTGGATGAGTTGGAGAACGTGCTGGAAATGGAAGCGAAGGCACAGTCAGCCATGCGGAAATCAGCGGATCATCTGGAAGGCATCCAGGCATTCGTCGAAAAACGCAAACCCGAATTTAAGGGCAATTGAAGAAAGCTATCGACTAGCGGGGGTTTTATAGCTCCTTTATTGAATAGCAGAAAAAAGCATGGCGGAAAATCCCCGTCATGCTTTTTGTATTTCTATGAATGGAAAAGAAGAAGTTTACCAGCAGGTGATGCCAGTCGGTGCGTTTGTTTGGTCAGCCCCTTTTCTTCCAGGATGGCTTTTCCTTTGTCACGCGCTTCCTCATCCGTTTCGGCCGTAAATGTTTCGTCCATTATCTGTTTGCCTGTTTGTTCGAATGCAGTCAATTTGTAGGTTCTCAAGCGGAATCAATCCTTTCTGAATGGATATTCATTTTAAGTATAAAGGGTTTCTTTTGAAAAGTCCTGCAATTTTTGAAACATTTCGTCAGATGTTTCGTAATAAGTAGAAAGAGAGGGGCGACCGGAAATGGCTTTACATGTAAAACAAGTAACAAAAAAATTCGGTGATTTTACAGCGGTGGACGATCTTTCGTTGTCGATTGAAGAAGGAGGGATGCACGGATTCCTCGGGGCCAACGGAGCGGGTAAGACGACAACGTTCCGAATGATTTTGGGGCTCTTGGATCCTACACACGGAACAGTACGCTGGAAAGGGAAGCCCATTACATATGCGAGCAGTCCGGATATCGGCTATCTGCCGGAAGAACGCGGCCTGTATCCGAAGATGAAAGTTGAAGAGCAGCTGATTTACTTGGCACAGCTGCGCAAGATGACGAAAGTGGACGCGAAGCGCGAAACGGCTGCCTGGCTGGAGCGATTTGAAGTACCGCACTATAGCCAGAAAAAAGTAGAAGAATTGTCGAAAGGCAATCAACAAAAAATCCAATTGATTGCGTCGCTTTTGCATAAACCTTCGTTATTGATATTGGATGAACCTTTTTCAGGGCTCGATCCGGTCAATGTGGAAATGCTAAAAAAAGCCATCCTGGATTTTCAGAAGCAGGGAGCAACCATCGTCTTTTCCAGCCACCGGATGGATCATGTTGAGGAATTATGTGATGAGATGAGCATATTGGATCGCGGAAAAGTAGTTGCTGGAGGCTCAATTCGGGAAGTGAAACGGTCATTCGGCAAGCTGAAAGTGCGGTTGAATATGGACGCTGACCTCAGCCGCTTAAGCGAAATTGAGGGAGTCGATCATTTCACTAAAACAAAAGAGGGCGCCTTGTTTCAGATTACAGAAGAAAATGCAGCCCAAGTTCTCCTGAAGAAAGCCATGGAGTTGGGAACCTTACGCCATTTTGCGGTAGAAGAACCTTCTCTGGAGGAAATTTTCATTGCGAAGGTGGGGAAAACCCATGCATAGTTTTTGGATTATCTTTAAACAGGCGTTTATGACCAAAGCAAGAACAAAATCCTTTATCATCACGACATTGATTGTCGTCGCCTCCTTTTTTCTTTTGGCGAATATACCGAACATCATCTCCCTTTTCGATAATGAGGAATCCGAGGAGAATGTGCTGCACGTGCTTGATGAAACTTCAGAACTCGTACCTGAGCTGCAGAACCAGCTTGATTTGATGGACAGTGGCATCGAAGCTGTCCCTACCTTTCTGACGGAAGAAGAACTGCAGCAAAGCATTGAAGAAGGCACCATCGATGATTATTTGGTTTTGACGCAGAATAGCCAGTTGGGCGCCCGCTATGTTTCGGAATCCGCCAACGAAATGGGCAGTGGCATGGAAATTGAAAATGCAGTTCAAGCCATACATACATCTTTGACTGCTGAATCGCTTGGTTTGGACGATAATCAGGTGGGTCAATTGTTCATGCCGGTCGAATTTGAACGACAAGCTATTTCGGAATCCTCCAAATCGCAGGAAGAACTGAGTCAGGCAAGAGGGCTTGTCTACGTTCTGATCATGCTGATTTACGTAGCAGTCATCTACTATCCGAATATGATTGCTATGGAAGTGGCAACAGAAAAATCTTCCCGTGTTATGGAGATTCTGATTTCTAGTGTGTCGCCGGTTAAGCATATGTTCGCAAAAATCGCTGGCATCGGCAGCTTGGGAATATTACAGATGATGATTTTCGGATTGGCCGGCTATTTCGCTATAAAAACGGCCGGCACTGATCTGACGGAAGGCTTCTTTAGCGTCATGGGCTTTTCAGAAGTCAAAATCAGTACTTTCCTGTTCGCCATCCTCTTTTTCCTGCTGGGCTATTTCCTGTATGCGGTGCTTGCCGCATTGCTGGGGTCATTGGTCAGCCGGACCGAAGATGTGCAGCAATTGATGCTGCCGATGATGATTTTGATCATCATCGGCTCACTTATCGCGTTTTCGGGAATTTCGATACCGGAAGCCGGTTACGTGACCGTTGCTTCCTTTATTCCTTTCTTTGCGCCTTTGGTGATGTTCCTGCGTGTCGGCATGTTGGATCTGCCATTATGGGAGCCGCTGTTGTCCATCGCGATCATGCTGGTGACTATCGGGATCCTCGGCTGGTTCGGTGCCCGTGTCTACCGCGGCGGCGTCCTGATGTACGGCTCGTCCCAATCGCTGAAGGACATCCGTAAAGCCATCCGATTAGGGAATAATAAATAATCGGGAATTAGCGGCGTTAGTTAAAAGCCATTCTTTTATAAAAGTAGACTTCTTATATAAGTTGAACTAAAGAATTTACTTTTTTTACTCAATAGGCGTGAAGAACCGGAGAAAGTGCTCCAGGCGGATGCTTTCCGCGGACGAAGCTAGCGCAGCGATGCAGGAGCACCGGTTTTTTAGGAGCTGGTTTGTGGAATATCTTTCACAAAATTGTTTCTGTGATAAATGGTTAGTTCAATTTAAAGAAACCATAAGATAGCTGTTGCAGGAAGTTTCTTGCAAACAGTTTTTTTTATGAGATTTCCATGGTAAAATAGGAACAAATATTCGGTCTATAAAAGGGGTTAATTATGGAGTCCATTCGTTTTATCCACACAGCAGATCTGCATTTGGGAAGTCCGTTTGTCGGTATGAAAGGTTTGCGGAAAGAGCAGTGGAAAAAGCTGAAAGACAGCACTTTGGATGCTTTCGATCGGCTTATTCAGCATGCCCTCAAAACAAAGCCTGATTTCATCTTGATTGTTGGAGATATCTATGACGGTGAAGACCGCAGCATCCGTGCACAAGCCCGTTTTCAACAGGGGATGCATCAGTTGGCGGAGCAGAAGATTCCAGTAATCATCAGTTATGGCAACCATGATCATCTCAGCGGCAATTGGACGCGTTTCAATCTCCCGGAAAATGTCCATGCATTCGATGATTCAGTGTCCCAATTTAAACTGCAAACTGCAGGAGGACCCGTGGTCTTGACCGGATTCAGCTATGGCAAACGCCATGTCAGTGAATCGATGGTCGAGCATTATCCCCAAGCGACACCGGACAGCTACCAGATCGGTATGTTGCATGGCAGCCTCGAGGGTGATGCTACCCATGCTGTTTACGCACCTTTCAAAAAAGAACAGCTGCTCAGCAAACACTACGATTATTGGGCACTTGGTCATATCCATAAACGCCAGGAACTTCACAGGGAGCCTTCCATCATTTACCCGGGCAACATTCAAGGACGCCACCGCAAGGAATCCGGCGTAAAAGGCTTCTACGATGTAACACTGTCGAAAAGGGATACTGCCCTGGAGTTCATCCCCACGTCAGTCGTTCAATTCGAGCAGGTGGCCATTCCGGTCAAAGAACTCCTCCATATGAATGAATTGATCGATGCCTGCCGACAGGAGCTGAGCCTATTGGGGGAAGCAGCGGGTACGGCGATTGTGGATATCGTGTTTACTGAGCTGGATCGGGAAAGTTTTCAGCTGTTGGCCGAAATTCCAGAGAGCGAATTGCTGGAAACATTACAGGAATCGATGGACGCACTGGATTATTTTATTTGGATCCAAGGGATTCAGTTTCAACAGGCAGAGAGTGAAACAGAACTGTCACCGCTCGGGGCTACACTGGTTCAGACAATCGAAGGGTGGAGTACAGAAGAATGGAAAACGGTGTTGAAGGATTTATACAGGCATCCGAAAAGCAGTCGTTTTTTAGAGCCATTGGCAGATCAATCCGTCGGGGATCTTCAACAAGCAGCCGCACAAAAAATTCGGCGCAGTATGCTGGCAGGAGAGTGACGGGATGAAAATCGAGAAACTGATCATTTATGGCTTCGGCAGGCATGAGAACCGGACAATTGATCTGACCGATCAAATGGCGTTGTTCTATGGGCCCAATGAAGCCGGAAAAACAACCATGCAGCAATTCATCATCCAGATTCTATTTGGTTTTCCTGCACGCAACGGGACGCAATTACGCTATGAACCGAAAGACGGGGGGAAACACGGGGGGCAGCTCCATATTTCCGATCCGCAATATGGAAGACTGGTGATTGAGCGGATAAAAGGAAAATCTGCTGGAGATGTCACGATCTGGTTTGAAGATGGCAGACGAGGAGCAGAAGCGGAGCTCAAACAACTGCTGCGCAATTATGACCGTGCTTCGTTTGAAGCGGTTTTTTCATTTTCCATCCATGAATTGCAGGGCCTCGAAGGGCTCAGTGAGACAGAATTGAGCCGTACCCTGCTGGCTTCAGGAACCACAGGCATCGATGCGGTGACGCGCCTGGAAGGCCAGTTGGAAAAAGAAATGGCGCAGCTGTTCAAGAAGGGTGGACGTACCCCGGCGATGAATAGACTGGCTGATGAGCTCCGCAGTATTGAAGGTGAGCTGAAGGAGTACCGGGAACGGACAGAGCTTTATGGCCCTTCTATCGAGCGTCTGCGGGAAATCGAACGTCGGCTGTTAACTAGTGAAAGCGAAGAAGCGCAAATAGACCAGGAACTGAAAAAACTTGGGAAATGGCAGCAGGCATCTCCATTGCTTGCTGATAAAAAGAGGTTAACAGAACAGATTCAAGCTTTGGAGTTTGTACAGTTTCCAGCGGATGGCAAAAGACAGATGGATCGCCTGATGGACAAGCTATCGGAAACAAAAGCCGATGTGGATCACGCGGTGAACCAGCAGAACAGTTTGCCTGCTGTCGAAGCAGGAGAACCTGTCTCTATCCTGGAAAACCTGTTGAACCGTGAATCGGATTGGCATCAACTGCGGCTACAGCTGGAACAACAGCGCCAGGAGCATACGGAACTGTCAGAAGACTGCGAGATCACCTTGTCACTGCTTGGCCTGTCGAAACAGCAAGCATTGGCTGTGGAGGTCTCTTTGAGCAATGAAGAACAAATGCTTGGCAAGCTGAAGGATGTGGACGTGGAAGAAGAGGACCAGCGTTTCCGGTTGCGCAATCTGCAGGAAGAGAAAAACAAATTGGCTCAAACAGAGCATGAGCTGACATCTTTTTTGGCGGGGGAGCCTCCTGGAAAAGAACGGCTCGCTGCCGAACAATGGCCAGCCATCTCAGCAGAATTGGCAGAAGCCAAAGCCGCATCAAAATTTCAACAGGCCAGCAGCGGAAATGGACCCCTAATCAACTATATGATGATTGTATTGGGGTTAATTCTAGCGGCATATGGATTTATCCAAACTTCAGCGGTATTGATGGTATTGGGTGCAGCGGCAATCGGAGTGGGTATCTGGCTGTTTCTCAAAACGCAGAAGCCGGGCGAGCTATCGGCAGAATACGAGGCGGTACTCAACGAGTACGCCGGCAAAGAAAGCGAATATGAAGCTGTTGCGAAAAAAGTTGCGGAATTTGATCGTCACCTGGATCATTTGATGGCTCAACGGGATGCCATTAAAAAGAAAATTGTCAGCTATTCAACAGCAGAACCTGATTATTCAGCAAAAGTTGCTTATCGCCACTATCTGTCGCAGATCGGCCTACAGCCGGAAGTAAGCCGTACGATGATCCTGGAATTGTTCGGAAAAATCCGCAAGGTGCATCATGTGCATTCTCGGCTGAAGCGGATCGAAGATGAAATCCGTGTACTGGAAGAGCGGCAGAAGGAATGGCTGGAGAAAGCAGAAGCGGCATGCGGTAAAGAGCTGGCAGCAGGTGAACTGATGCCGGCTTTGCGTTCAG
Source organism: Planococcus sp. SE5232 (assembly GCF_050686535.1). Lineage (NCBI taxonomy): Bacteria > Bacillati > Bacillota > Bacilli > Caryophanales > Caryophanaceae > Planococcus > Planococcus sp. SE5232. The sequence continues at coordinate 50,042 of NZ_JBOGCP010000005.1, forward strand.
AGTTGGCACATCGAAAGCAGCAGCAGGCAGAATGGCTAAAAATAAAAGAAAAGCAAGCGGGGGTGGAGCAGGAAATCAGTCGCTTGACTGTTTACCGGGAGCAGCTTGAAAAAGAACAGCAGAATTTGCTGGAATATGCCCAAGCAGAAAATGTTCCCGCTTTCTATCATGCTGCAGATGCGTGGGAGCGGAAACAGCAGTTGGAAAGAGAGCTTGCGCTTATCGATGGCCAATTGCAGTCCATCGGAGACAATGAATTGCCGGATGGCTGGCAGCTTGCTGATGTTGAATTGGCTATGGAGAGATGTCAGATCCAGTTGGCCAAACTGAAAGCAGAGCGACATGAGTTGCTGGCTGAACAGGCGGATAAACAGCAATTGACGCGTTTGTTGTTGTCGGATACCTCCTACGAAGAAAAACAGCAGGAATTTGAGGGGAAAAAAGCGGAGTTCACTGAGTTGGCGCAGCAATGGTCCATCAATAAAGCAGTTGTGGAAGCGATCAACCAAACGATGGAAGAGTTGAAGGAAAAGAAACTGCCGGCCGTGCTGAACAATGCACAGCTTTACTTCGATAGGTTGACCAATGGTGCCTATAAAGGATTGGCGATGAACATGGATGGGTATTTCGAAGCGGAACGTCAGGACGGTACGTATTTCCGTATTGCTGAGCTCAGCCAGGCGACCAAAGAGCAGGCTTATCTGGCATTGAGGCTGTCTTTAGCCATATCGATGAAGAACAGCCATCCATTTCCGATTATTATGGACGATGCTTTTGTCCATTTTGATCGCAGTCGTCTGCAGCAAATGATAAACTTAGTGACAGAGCTGCAAAAAGAGCATCAGTTCATTTATTTCACTTGCCACGAAGGCATGCAACAGGCTTGGCCTAACGCGCAGATCATCAAAGTGGCCAATACCGAAAGGAGCGTTCATTCATGACTAAAGGCATTACACAGCGTGCAGTTGGCGAGACCGTCGACGAATTCCTGCTGATCAAGCAGTCTGTCAAGGGAGTCACAACTACGGGGAACCCATTTATTTCGTTGGTGTTGCAAGACAAAAGCGGCGATATTGAAGCAAAGTTATGGGATACAAAAGATGAACAGGAAAAAATATTCGCAGCAGAAACGATTGTCCGTGTAGGTGGAGAAATCCATAATTACAGAGGAAAGAATCAACTGCGCATTAAAAGCATCCGCCCGGCAAAGCCTGAGGAAAACCAATCGATTGCAGATTTGATGCCGTCATCGGAAAAATCAACAGAAGAATTGCTGGAAGAAGTGATGAAGTATCTATTTGAAATGGAAAACCCGCAAATTCAGCGGATTACCCGTTTTATGCTGAAAAAATATCAGCAGCAATTTTTGACATATCCAGCAGCGACGCGCAATCATCATGATTACGTTTCCGGATTGGCGGATCATGTCGTTTCAATGCTGAAACTGGGCAAGTCATTGGTCGATATCTATCCAGGCTTGAATAAGGATCTGTTGTACGCGGGAATTATTCTGCATGACATCGGCAAAGTAATTGAGCTTTCGGGTCCGATTGCCACAACCTATACGGTGGAAGGCAATTTAATCGGCCATATTTCCATCATGGTGACGGAAGTGGCGAAAGCCGCAGAAGAGCTGGAGATTGAAGGGGAAGAAGTCATGCTCTTGCAGCATATCATTCTCTCTCACCACGGCAAGGAAGAATGGGGCAGTCCGAAAAAGCCGATGCTCAAAGAAGCGGAAATCCTGCATTATATAGACAATATCGATGCCAAGATGATGATGATGGATCGGGTTCTTGGAAAAACCAAGGAAGGCGAATTTTCCGAACGTGTCTTTGCATTGGATAACCGCTCATTCTATAAACCGAAAATCTAAAGAAAAACTCCCGTTTCCTATACTGGAAACGGGAGTTCAGACTGTAGACAAACTCTGAACAAAATGTATAGCGGTGCATACTCCCCAACCGGTCCGGCCACTTCGCTTTCCGTGGGCTCAGCTTCAGCCTGTATTGAACACCATGCTCCTGCATCGCTGCGCTAGCTTCGTCGCAAAGGCTTGACCTCACAAGTTTCGGCCAATGCCTTTCCTGCGGGGTCTTCAGCTTTCGTCGCTGCGCTGCTCCCACAGGAGTCTTCGTGGCCAGCCCGGTTGGGGGCATGTTGCTTCAATCAAAGAGAGAAGCTTGCTAGTCTGCTCTAGAAAAAATAGTCCTAACAAATCTAGAAAACCCTTCACTCAAGGATCCGGAGCACAAGGCGGCGACTCCTGCGGGAGCGACGAAGTGCCGAAATCCACTCGGGCGCCAGTCCGAGTTAGTTCGGCGCGAGCCCGTGGAAAGCGTCCGCCTGAAGCGCAGGATCCGGTATAAACATGATGAAATGTAGATTCATTCTTTAAATGACATCAATATTCTTTTCTCTACAAGCTCAAACTCCCGTTTCCTATACTGGAAACGGGAGTTTTTAGATCTTCAGTTATTATTCTGCAGGAGCGGCTTCAGGAGCAGGCTGTGGATTTAAGATATCATCCAGTGCACCTTCAAGATCTTCGTCTTGGATCTCGACATTTGCTTCTTTCATCAATTCAGCAACTTTTGGAAGCAGGGTTGCTTGGTCTGCTTTTGAAAGTGCGATTTCAGAACGGATCTCTTCTTTTTGATCTTCCAATGCCGGCTGGTCTTCCACCTGGCGTTTCTCAAGAACTTGGATGATATGGAATCCGAATTCAGAGGCTACCGGCTCACTGATTTCATCAACTTCAAGGCCATAAGCGACTTCTTCGAATTCAGGAACCATAGCTCCTGGGCCGAACCAGTCGAGGTTGCCCCCATTAGCACCAGAAGCTGTATCAGTTGAGTTTTCTTCTGCTAAAGCAGCGAAATCGCCGCCTTCATCCAATTCCTTTTTAAGGGAGTTGGCAGTTTCTTCATCAGCCACTAGAATATGGCGTGCGTTCAACTCAGTGCCTTGGCGGTCATATTGCGCTTGGATTTCTTCGTCGGTCACTTCAACATCTTCAGTCAATGCTTTTTCCTGCAATATGTTCAAACGGATGACTTTTTTGTAGCTTTCTTCTGTTTGGTTGTTTTGAGCAAGAAACTGATCGAAGCTTTCGCCAAGTTCTTCTTTATTGCTTTCGTATTCAGCATTCACTTCTTCGTCGCTCACTTCGTAGTTTTCAGCAAGCACTTTTTCAATCATAAGAATCTGTACTGCCTGTTCACCGATTGAGGTTTTCATTTCCTGGTAAAGCTCATCTTTGGTGACATCTCCAGCATCAGAAGTTACGATGACTTCGCTTTCACCGTTGTCGCTGCAAGCAGCTAAAGCCAGTACAGATGCTGCCAGGGTAATGGTTAAAAAGGATTTTTTCATTGAATTTCGCTCCCAACTTTCTATCTGTATAAGTTGAACTAAAATAACTACAGTAGCCGATATTCCGCAAAACAGCTCCGCTTTCCTGGGGGCTCGCGCTGAACTAACTCGGGCTCTTCGCCCGAGTGGATTTCAGCACTTCGCTTGGTCCCCATGGAGTCTTCGCTGTTTTGCTCCATATCTCTAGAGATTTCTCTAGCGCCGACGCGGCTCAGGACTCGGCGGAGCAATAAGACGAGTGGTCTTCTTGGCTTATTGCGGGAGCCTTGTCCAAAGCGCCGAAGTGGCTTATTTATGATGATTCTTTAGTTCAACTTATATAGTTGCAGTAATTACTATACTATAAACGATTCGCAGTATGCAAAGTTCCTAAAAAAAGACACTTGCCAGGAGGCAAGTGATTTAAGGTGTAAATTCTACGCCTACATACAACGATACCAGTAGTATTGTGATCAATATATTAATGGTACGGAATATTTTTTGGTGATTTTCTTCCGGGATTTCCCGAGAAGTGACTAATGCCAATGTCATCCGGTTGATCTGGAAAAGATAAAACACGGAGAACATAACAATGAATGCGATAATCATGGATTTCCTCCCCTCTGACTTTACTTCCTAGTATAACAAAGACGGGAAGAAAAAGCAGGAATCAGCTGACTACTGGAGGTACTAAAATCTCAAAACCAGTCTCTGTTTCTTCTATTAATGCATACTTTGGAGAACGCGCTAAATTGCGAAGATAGATGATATCCGTCAAACATAGCGCACAGTGATAGGCCAAAAGCATAGCGAAATAATGGCTGAAGGCAGGCATCAGTATACTTAAGGTGACAATGGCTGTGTTTAAGAAAAGAAAAGGTGTGGCCAATGACAAAAGAAAACGCAATTTTGGAACCGGTTCATTGATATGAAGTAAAATAGCCGGACAAACTTTCAATTGTTTTCGAATGATAAGCTTCAAGGACTTGTGGCATCCGATCATCGGCAAAAAATGCAGAATTTTGTGGATCGGATAGATGGCCAGCAAAGCCAGGATGAAAAGCAGGAAATACTGATCGGATAGAGGTGTGGCATAAGCAATCGCAAGCCCAATGTAGGAGGCCATAAAAACAGCAATTCCGAAAAGCGCTGATATCATGAAAAGCCGGTCAAATCCATATTGTTTTTTTACATTAATTGTTTTCCAGCAGTGCATGTGTGCATCCCCTATTTATAAATTCATTTTTGATTCGATACATACATTACAATGATTTATAAGGAAATGCAACCATAAATTAAATTTGGGGAATTACTGATTATTGCTGGCTTTCCTGGTGCATAATGACATGGTTTTCTTCACTGAATCTGTTCTCGATATTTTTGAAGGAAGCTTCGAATATCTCCATGAAATCATCTCCGTAAATGTTTCGGATGACGGCCATGATATCCATGAATTCAGGGAACTTTCCATACAGTTCACGCAATGGAAGAGAGCCGTCGATAACGGCGTGCGGAGTTTCATGATAATTCTCAATCATTTCCTGCATCAGTTTCTCGCCTTTTTCAGTCAGTTGTACATAGGTATTGCGCTTATCCGTATCGCGTTTCGAAAAAGATAGCAGTTCACGCTCTTCCAGTTTTTTTGAGAAATTAAAAGCGGTTGAAACATGCATGACGCCGAATTTAGCAACATCTGAGATGGAAGCTCCTTTTAAGTGGTAGGAGATCCAAAGAATGTGATGCTCATTAATATTCAAATCATAAGGTTTTATCCACAACTGCCAATCTTTTTCCACCGCTTTCCACAAAGCTTTCGACAATTGCCCGATGCGCTGGCTAAACAGCATAGCCTCTTTCATGGTATATTCCTTTTCATTCACACAAGCACCAACTTTCCTCCGAAATATTTTCTTTATTATAGCAGTAAAGCAAACGTAATTAAAGTAAGAATAGTAAAATAATTTACAAAAGCAATAGGGAAGTACTGTAAAACATACTCGATCAGGAAAGAACGGTTGTAATCAGCTATTCAAAAAGCTGGATACAGCAAAGCAGAGCAGCAAACACTGACCTGACATTGAATAGTTATTTTCACAGATTGAAGGTTCCGAAAACTGCGTTTTTAGTTTTGAATGGGGGAATAAGATATCCCACAAAAAAAACAGCTGCCCGAAGGCTGCTGTTTTAAGCGGTTTGTGTATCGTCATCGACTTTTTCCTTTTTAGGCTTATCATCGTCATTGTCTTTTTTATCTTTACTGATGGTATTCTGCAATTCTTCGATTGCGTTTTGGATTGCCATGATCTCAAGCTGGAGATGCTCTTTCGCAGGAGCAGTGCTCTCTGTCCATGTTTCGAGAGAAGCTTTCAATCCGTCGACTGCTTCAGGCAGCTGTGATTTGGCTTCCTCAGTCAGATGGTTGATTGAGTCTTTTATGCCATTCACTTTTTCCTTCAGTTCATTTAAGTATTCTTTCCATTCAGTTGATGATGACTTCATTGTCGTACGGAATTCCTGTCCTGATTGTGGTGCAGAGAATAAGGCCGTTGCAGCTCCTGCTGCCAACCCTGTAGCAAGTCCTAAGAAAAACCTTGATGCTTTCATGTATAAAACGCCCCTTTCTTCCTATAAGCTTCTTTTCCTTTATTTTACCTAATTAAAACATAAAGATGAATGACTATTCAATAAAAAAAGCTTTTCGCCAAAAATAATGGCGAAAAGCTCTGGTATTTAGGCCGCTTGTGAAACAGCCGTTTCGAATTTTGAACGCTTGACTAATGTGATGACAATCGGATAAATAAAGGCGAAAGCGACTCCGTTCATCAATACTGCAGGCAAGACCACCGTAACAACCAAAAGGCTGAACGGAATATTGGCGCCGATTACAAAAATGGCTGCAGACAGGAAAATCGTTCCGGACAATAAAGTTCCAACTGCACAAAGGGCAATAGTCACTGGTAGTTTAGAAATGAATTTCTTCAAGATCATCACCAAAGCAAGAAAAACAAAAGCCGTGATAAACTTATCGATGATATTCGGGAAGAATCCACCTGGGAATGTAGAAAACAGTCCAGACAGGACACCCGTCGTTACCGCCAATAAAAACACGTTTTTAACATTCGGGAATAAAAGAATGCCGACAAACATCATCGTCAACATGAAATCGGGCTTCATTCCGCCATTGATGCCTGGAATCACCACATAAAGAGTGGCTCCGACGCTGACCAGCAACGCCATTAAAACTAGGTTTTTCGTATTCATTTCTCATCTCTCCTCAGCTCTGTGCTAGTTTCTTTTTCCCGGTCGTGTCCTCATGACCGCCGGCGAAAAACTTATACTGATTCTATCCTGTCCACTTCAGAAAATCAAGCGTCAGCGGCTAATTTTTCTTTTACGCTTTCCGCAAGTTCCTGGATGCGTTCAGAAGTGAATTCCTTTTCTTTCGTCATCCACTTTGCGCCAAATCCGTCGCTTTCGCCGTAGCGGGGAATAAAGTGCAGGTGAAAATGGAAAACGCTTTGTCCGGCTTTCGCACCATTGTTGTTCAACAAGTTCATGCCCTCAGGCTGGAAGGTTTCGTTGATGGCTTTTGCAATTTTAGGTGCTACGGAAAACAGATTGGCTGCCTCTTCCGGCGCAAGGTCATAGACGAATTCGCGATGTGTTTTGGGGATAAGCAAGGTATGCCCTTTAGACAATGGCATGATATCCATAAATGCAAAAACATGTTCATCTTCATAAACTTTCACGCTTGGGATTTCGCCTGCAATGATTTTGCAGAAAATACAATTTGTCATTGGTATCATCCTTTCCATTTCCCCCATTTTACCACAATGGACATATCCGAAAAGAATTCAGCAGCTGGTTTTGATACAATAGTTTAATAGAAAGAGGTGTTATGCATGGCAATTTTGGAAGTCGATGCGTTGACTGGAGGATATACACGCAAGCCGGTCTTGCAGGAAGTGACGTTTTCAATAGGAAAAGGGGAGCTTGTCGGGCTGATCGGTTTGAATGGTGCCGGAAAAAGTACGACGATCAAGCACATTATCGGATTGATGCAGCCGAAATCGGGGCAGATCCGTTTGAATGGAAAAACCTTTGAAGAAGATATGGACTCGTACCGTTCCTCTTTTTCGTATATTCCGGAGACGCCGGTATTGTATGAGGAGCTGACGCTGCGGGAACACCTTGAATTGACTGCGATGGCCTATAATCTAGATCCGAAGCTGTTTGAAAAGCGTTCTGCTGAACTCCTGAAGGAATTTCGGATGGAAAAGCGCCTGAAATGGTTTCCGTCGCATTTTTCGAAAGGAATGCGCCAAAAAGTGATGATCATGAGTGCATTTCTGGTGAATCCGGCTCTTTATATCATCGATGAACCTTTTGTGGGGCTGGATCCGTTGGGCATCAAATCTTTATTGGATCAAATGGAAAAGCAAAAGAAAAAGGGGGCATCCGTGCTGATGTCGACACATATCTTGTCGACTGCAGAGCGTTATTGCGACCGGATCATCCTTCTTCACAACGGCCGTGTGCGGGCCAGCGGGACCATGGATGATTTGCGGAAAGCGTTCAATATGCCGGACGCGTCACTTGACGATTTATACATTGCGATGACCGAGGATGAGCTAAATGAAGAATTTGCATGATGTTTGGTCACGGAGGCTCACTAAATACACAGCTGAAGTCCAAAATTACCTGAAATATATTTTCACCGGCCATATTGCGGTCGTGCTGCTTTTTGCACTTGGAGCTGCAGGATTCGCCTATAGTGAATGGATTCAGAATACCCCGCCGGATTTCCCAGGAGCGCTTGTCCTGGCAGTGATTTTTGGGGTGCTGTTAGCCATCAGTCCGCCGTCCACTTTATTGAAAGAAGCGGATTCGGTGTATTTTTTGCCTTTGGAAAGCAAGTTGGATGAATTTCTGAAGCCGGCATTGAAGTGGTCGTTCTTTTCGCAATTGTACTTGCCGGTCATCGTCTTTATTGTTTCATTGCCGATGGTCAACGCTCTCTATGGCCTGCCATCATCTTTCCTGATCGGTTTTCCGATTTTGCTGCTGCTGATTAAATGGTGGAATATCCAGACGGAGTTTGCTTTTAGGAGACAAGGAGCAGGAGACGGTGTCTGGTTGGATCGGCTGCTTCGCTTTCTGCTGATTGGATTATTTGTGTACTTTTATGTAGAAGAACAGTTGATCATTGCCATTGTTGTCTTGTTTGCCATCATTTTCTACGGCAAATGGATTGCCCGGAAAGCGGTCGGAAAGCCTTTTGCTTACGAACATTTTATCGGCTTGGAAGAAAACCGGATGCTTCGCTTTTATCAATTCGCCAATTACTTTACGGATGTTCCTCATCTGAAGGGTAAAATCAAAACCAGAAGCTGGCTGAACTGGGTTTACCGGTTTATCAAGCCGGGTCCGAAAAACGCTCATCTGTTTTTAGTCTGGAGAACGTTTATCCGATCGGATGAATTGTTTTACTTATGGGTGCGATTGACGGCAATCATTATGGTGGGGGCTTGGTTTATTCCGTTCCAGATTGGTGTCGCCTTATTTGCCGGTGCTTTGGCATTTGCAACGGTGATCCAGATTTGGCAGGGACTGACCCATACCCAGCATTTCCGGATGGATAATCTGTTTCCGCTGACACATTTCAGCAGGCAGCAGGCTGTCAGGAAACTCATCATGGCCATGCAGGTCCTGCAAAGCATTGCAGCCGCAGCTGTCTTATTACTGATGGGGGAACTGATTACCGCCTTGTTGACTTTTTGCGTTATTTTAGTCGTTTCTCTACTGACTGTTGCCGTATTGAAAAATAAAAAGAATTGAAACAAGCCCGGCCTCTCTTTTTAGAGGCCGGGCTTGTTTTTGATTTATTTATGGAAGTTGATTGCGGCAGTGCCAAGTGTTTTAGCTGCCAGCAGCATGGCTTCTTCTTTGAAATCGAATTTCGGATGGTGGTGAGGATAGACTTCGCCTTCAGGCATGGCGCCAGTGAAGAAGAAAGCACCTGGAATTTCCTCCAGGTAGTAGGCGAAATCCTCTCCACCCATCTGAGGCGGGCAATCATAGACCTCTTCTACACCAGGAATCGCTTCTGCAATGCTCTTAATATAGAGGGTTTCTTTTTCATGGTTGACGACCGCCGGATATCCCCGTTTGAAATTAAATTCATAGCGGCTGTTGTTGGCCATGCTGGTTCCTTCAATGACCCGTTCCATCTCCATCTCCATCAGGCTTCGGACATCTTCTTTGAATGAACGGACAGTTCCGGACAGTACGGCCTGGTCAGCAATGATATTGAACGGATTCTGCGCAACAAACGAACCGACGGACAAGACCGCAGATTCGAGGGGGTCCACACGTCTCGATACCAGCGGCTGAAGGTTCGAAACGATTTGGGAGCCGATAACGACCGCGTCGATGGTTTCGTGGGGGCTGGCGCCGTGCCCTCCACGTCCCTGGATATTCAGTTCAAAGCTGTCGGCAGCGGCCATGATGGGTCCGACGCGCGTATCGATTCTACCGAATGGCGTCGTAGACCAAAGGTGGGTTCCGAAAATGGCGTCGACCCCGTCCAGGACACCTGCTTCAATCATCGATTTAGCACCACCGGGTACCAGTTCTTCAGCATGCTGGTGGATTAATACATAAGTTCCAGCCAGTTCATGGCGCAAGGAGTGCAGGACTTTTCCGAGCACGAGAAGAGTCGCTGTATGGCCATCATGTCCGCATGCATGCATGACGCCATTGACCGTTGATTTATAGGGCACATCTTCTTTTTGATCTTGTATAGGCAAAGCATCAAAATCAGCGCGCAAAGCAATGGTCTTCCCAGGGTTAGCGCCTTCTATCGTGGCTACCACACCGTTTCCGCCAACACTGTGTTTGACATCGATGCCTAATTGCTCATAATATTGGCGGATGTAGCGGGCTGTTTTGATTTCATGGAACGATGGCTCGGGATTCATGTGCAGGTGGCGTCGGATTTCCACCATTTCAGGATAAGCAGCATCCAACTCAGCGTATAATTTATCAATCATTGTCAAAACCCCTTCCTCTTTTTAAAATCATATCATAACTAACTGTTTATTATGAGAAGTGACGCAACTTTGCAACACCCGTCCGTCAAGCAGAAAAGACTTCAGTGGATTCAACTCAGAACCCTGGAATTAACAAAGCGCAGCCAACTCCGTTTGCCGGAGTCATGCTGCGCCTTGTTTTGCTTAGTTAATAAGTGAAGTTCATATAAGATGCTGCAAAGTACACGATGAGAATAATCACTGATGGCAGTGCGTAAGATAATGTAGACTTGCTTTCTTTCCGGTAAAGCGAAAGCAAAGCCAGCAAGGACATGATCAGAACACCGACAGCGATGATCATATTCGCACCGGAAACACCCGAAATGATAGTTCCCGCAGTGTACACAGGGTCAGACAGGGCAAGGATGATCATGTTGAAGATATTGCTTCCGAGAATCGCACCGACTGCCATGTTGACATTGCTCAATCGAAGCGCTACAAAAACAGAAATGGCTTCCGGAAGGGAAGTTGCTGCTGCAATCAGGAAACTGCCGATAAAGCTGGAGCCGATGCCGGTGATGATGGCGATTTGGTCGCCGGTAATCGATAAAGCGGTACCGGCAGCTAAAATGACAAGTGCTGCGATGATAAAGCGGACAATCGCAGCTTTCGGAGATAGCGAAGCACTCGGATTGTCGGGTTCTTCTTCCGACTCCGCAATCGCTTCTGCTTCAGGATCCAATGAAGGCAGTTTGTTGATGGCCACCATACCGACAATATAAGTGATGGCGATAATCAGTGCATCAAGACCAACACCCAGAATTTGAGTATCCAGGCGCAGCCAAAGTGCCATGATCACCAGGACGGTCAATAAAATCCCAAGGAGGGAGGTATAAATGTTATTTCGGGAAGCCCGGTCTAAAATACGGCGCCTTCTGAGAAGGAAATCAAATCCCGCAAGAATAAATAGATTGAAAAGATTTGATCCGATCATGTTTCCAACTGCGATATCGGCATTGCCGATCGCGGCTGCCGAGAAACTGGTGGACACTTCCGGAAGGGAAGTGGCACCTGCAAGCAATAGTGTACCGACCATCATGCCGCCCATTGCTGTTTTCGAACTGATAACATCGGCGTATTGGGACAGCTTGATGGACGCGAAAACAGTCAATGCAGCTGCTACTATGAAAATAAAGAAAATCAAAAAAACCAAGTAATTTCCTCCTCTTTATATGTGCAAAATCTTGTTGAGTTATTCTTCTTCAGGTTTTGCTCGATACGTACTGATATAGGATACACCCGAGAAAATATTCGGACGCTGCGAACCGGCCGGACTTTCAGGCTTAGCGGAATGGGCTTCTGCAAAAGCCTGCGACTCTTTCCATTTCTCATAAAAAGCAGGGGATTCCCATTCAGTCAGGACCACATACGTATCCGAATCGAGCGGTCTCAGAACACGGAATGCAATATAACCAGGCTCATTTTCAATAGCACCTGCCCGATTCTTAAAACGATGTTCGAAAACAGGACGACCTTCATCGGAGACCGGTATATTATTGAAGACAAAAAATCCTTTTTCCTTCAGCTCACCAGTTCCGTCGACAACTTCATAGCGACGGGGAGTTTGGAAAATCGTTTTTCCTTCTGTTTCATGGATCATCAAGGTCGAATTTTCACCCTGCATGAGGACCATTTTCTCTGCTGGATTTTTGTCGCGCATTTTTTTCATATAATCATATGTTCCGGTTGTCATATAAAAATTCACTAATACCCCTCCTAATAATATGCTTACTGCTTACTATACATCCTTCCCTCTAGAAATCTACATGAAACAGGTTTGACAAACAAGTGAAAAGAGAAGCGTCTAATTTATGACAAATGCGCTGTGAATCTATACAATAAAGGGCGGAACGTCTATAGTATAGACGGATATAGGTAGACAAACAGTAGAGCAGAAGTTTGAAGGGATGAAAAATTCATGACATTTAATGATACTTATCTTCGCGCAGCGCGTGGAGAAAAAACGGATCATGTACCTGTATGGTACATGAGGCAGGCTGGACGTTCGCAGCCGGAATACCGCAAGATCAAAGAAAAATATTCATTGGAAGAAATCACGCATCAGCCGGAACTATGCGCTTACGTGACCAAACTCCCTGTAGATCAGTACAACAACGATGCAGCAGTTCTTTACAAAGATATCGTTACACCGTTGCCGGCAATCGGCGTTGACGTAAAAATCAAATCGGGAATCGGTCCCGTAATTGATAATCCGATCCGTACAATGGCGGATATCGAACGCTTAGGCGAAATCAATCCTGAACAAGACGTCGATTTTGTCCTGGATACGATTCGCTTGTTGACGCAAGAGCAACTGAACGTACCGTTGATCGGCTTTTCAGGCGCCCCCTTCACATTAGCCAGCTATATGATTGAAGGCGGCCCTTCGAAAAGCTACAACAAAACCAAAGCGATGATGGTATCGGAACCGGCTATGTGGTTTGCGTTGATGGATAAATTGGCAGACACGATCATTCCTTATGTGAATGCGCAAATCAAAGCAGGTGCTAAAGCGATTCAGATTTTCGATTCATGGGTAGGTGCTTTAAATGTAGAAGACTACCGCATTTTCATCAAGCCGGTAATGGATCGTATATTCGCTGAATTGCGTACAGAAGGTGTGCCGTTGACGATTTTCGGTGTCGGCGCAAGCCATTTGGCAAAAGAATGGCACGAACTTCCGGTGGATGTAGTTGGATTGGATTGGCGCCTGCCGATTTCTGAAGCACGTGCTATGGGATTGACAAAAACCCTTCAAGGGAATTTTGATCCAGCATACTTATTGGCAGACTGGCCAGTAATCGAAGAACGCGCGAAAAAGATCTTGGATATGGGCATGCAGAGTGATGGCTATATTTTCAATTTGGGCCACGGGGTATTTCCTGAGGTCAATCCGGATACATTGAAGCGCTTGACTTCATTCGTCCACGAATACAGTGCTGCTCATAAAAGTAAATTAAAATAGAAGAAAATTCATTTCGAGGTGATTATGTTGAAGAAGACAATGGGATTATTAGTGATGGCATATGGAACGCCATATTCAGAAGACGATATTGAACGCTATTACACGCATATTCGCCGCGGCCGCAAGCCGAGCGAAGAAAGTCTGGAAGACCTGCGCAGCCGCTACAAAGCGATCGGCGGCCTTTCACCTCTTGCAAAAATCACGCAAGACCAAGCAGAGGGCCTATGTCAGCGTTTGAACGAAATCCAGGACGAAATTGAATTTAAAATGTATCTTGGCTTGAAGCATATCGAACCATTCGTTGAAGACGGCGTGGAAGAAATGAAAAAAGACGGCATCACAGAAGCCGTTTCAATTGTATTAGCGCCTCATTTCTCGACTTTCTCTGTGAAATCATATAATGGCCGCGCAGCTGAGGCAGCTGAAAAAGCAGGCATTTCATTGACCTCAGTTGAAAGCTGGTACAAAGAACCGAAATTCATCCAATATTGGACTGAAAAAGTCAGTGCTTCATTCGCTGAAATGTCGGAAGAAGAACGTGCAAAATCCTGCTTGATCGTTTCAGCGCATTCATTGCCTGAGAAAATCATCGCAAATGGCGATCCCTACCCGGATCAATTAAAAGAAACAGCTGAAATGATCCAACAAGCTACAGGTGTTGAAAACGTAGAAATCGGCTGGCAAAGTGCGGGACAAACAGGCGAACCTTGGATTGGCCCTGATGTTCAGGACTTGACACGCGACTTGTTTGAACAAAAAGGATACACGTCTTTCGTCTACACACCGGTTGGATTTGTAGCGGATCACTTAGAAGTTCTGTTCGACAATGATTATGAATGTAAAGTTGTCTGCGACGAAATCGGTGCAAACTACCGCCGTCCGGAAATGCCGAACGTCCAGCCATTGTTCATCGATGGTTTGGCTGATGTGGTATTGAGAAAGCTGGCAGAAAAATAAACCAAGTGAAAGTGAGGATTAAACGTGACCGTAAAAGCGCATAAAGTAGTCGTCGTTGGCGGAGGAATTACAGGACTGTCAGCGGCATACTACTTACAAAAACAGGCAGTTGAGCAAGGTTTGGAGATCGACATCACATTGGTTGAAGTAGCCCATCGTCTCGGCGGGAAAATCCAGACTTTGCATAAAGATGGTTTTGTAATAGAGCGTGGTCCGGATTCGTTTGTCTCACGAAAAAACAGCATTCAGCAATTAGCTGGAGAATTAGGGATTGAAGACCAATTAATCCAAAGCGCCCCGGGGAAAACCCATGTGGCAGTCGAGAATCAGCTCTATTCGATCCCGTTGGGTTCAGTCATGGGCGTACCGACGAATTTCGGTTCGTTCCTTACGTCCGGCATCAGCTCTTGGTTTGGCAAGGCTCGCGCTTTAGGGGACTTCGTCCTGCCGGCATCGACAGTAGTTGAAGATCAGCCACTCGGTAAATTTTTAAGGCGCAGATTCGGCAATGAGTTGGTCGAAAACTTAATTGAACCATTATTTTCAGGCGTTTTTGCTGGGGATATTGACCGCTTGAGTTTAAAAGCGACGTTTCCTGAGTTGCTTGATGCCCAGCGCCAGCACCGCAGTTTAATACGGGGCTTAAAGAAAAATCAAGTAGCGGATTCCCGCCCCTTCAATACCGTAAAAGAAGGCTTATTCCAAACGTTTACAGGTGGACTTGAAACACTGGTACATACGCTGGAAAAAGAACTTGAAAACTGTACCATTCTAAAAGGCGTCAAAGTGGAAAGCCTGCAACAGCAGCAAAACCAGGTGAAGCTGAAGCTGAACAATGAAGCTTCCATCGTAGCGGATGGTGTCATTTTCGCCTTGCCGCATGCCAAACTGTTGCCGATCTTTGAACCTTTGGGCTTGTTGAAGGGCCTGAAAGGCATACCCTCCACTTCGATTGCAACGGTATCCATCGCTTTTCCGGAAGGTGCCATAGCGTCCGAATCTGATTGCATGGGATTTGTAGTGGCACGAAACAGCGATTTCACCATTACGGCGTGTTCAGCAGCACACTTAAAATGGCCCAGCTTAACACCGACTGGGAAAACCATGTATCGCTCATTTATTGGGCAGGTCGGTGATGAAGCGGTTGTGGAATTATCGGATAAGGAAATTATTAAAGCGGTTTTAGAAGACCTGAATAAATTGCTGGATATTCAGGGAGAACCGGAACTGACTGTCGTTTCCCGAATGAAAGAAGCGATGCCGCAATATTTAGTGGGCCATGAAGAGCGGATTGCTTCCGCCAAAAAAGAATTGCAGGATGCGCTTCCGATGGTACAGATTGCAGGGGGTTCCTTTGAAGGATTCGGATTGCCAGCCTGCGTTGACCAAGGGAAAGCGGCTGCCAATCAATTGATCGAACGATTTACTGCTGAATCTATCAGCACGGAGGGAAATGCATGATGAAAAAATTTATGTGGCTTGGATTGCCATTTTTATTGCTGGCTGGCTGCGGAACGGATGCAGCTGGTACTGGTGAGCAGATAGAAGAAGTGATGGTGGAATTCAACACTGAACAGCAGGCAGCTGTTGCTGAAGAAGTGGTGCTGTCCGTTTCTGTGACCCAGGGAGACGAAGCTGTGGAAGATGCAGATGAAGTCGTTTATGAGGTATGGGAATCCGGAGACCGCGATAACAGCGAGATGATTCCGGCTGAGCATAGAGAAGACGGAGTTTATGAAGCGGAAACCAGTTTTGAAGAAGAGGGCTTGTATTATATGCAGGCGCATACCACTGCACGGAGTTTGCACGTTATGCCGAAACAGGAAATCACGGTCGGCAACCCTGACCCGGATTCCATCGTTCCGGATGACAGCGAGGATTCGCAGGGCATGGATAAGATGGAAGGCCATTCCGGCCATTGATACAGATTACCAAAGGCATCGCTTAGGCGGTGTCTTTTTATTGTGAATAAAAGATTGGGAGTGGCGATTTTTACTGCAGTTCTATAGTCGCCTCGGTCGCTCTGGAGTGGGTTCCCACGATAAGCCGGGCAGCTGAAGGCCGCTGCCAGTCTTATCGCTCCACCCACTCCGTAGCCGCTCCTCAGCTGGGTGTGTAGTTGATAGGTGGATATCCTAGTTGTTTGGGAGAGATAGATGGGGAGTGGTTCTAAAATCGCTCGGCAGCGATGGTAGATGCGCCTTCGCTAAGCGGGTTTTGTGGATAAGTTGGTTTTGGTGAGGTTCTATAGCCGCTTCGGTCGCTCTGGAGTGGGTTCCCACGATAAGCCGGGCAGCTGAAAGACGCTGCCAGTCTTATCGCTCCACCCACTCCGTTGCCGCGCCTCAGCTGAGAGTGTTGAGATAAAAGGAGAGTCGGTTTGTTTGGAGTGGATAGGTAGATTGGGGTTCTAAACTTGCTCGGCAGCGATAGTGCACGCGCCTTCGCTCGGCTTGGGATGGAAGTGTGTGGATTTCGAGGCTTTACCTTACCAGTTCACGTTTCTACCTGAGAGACGTAAGATTTCTACCTTAATATTTTACTTTTCTACATGAAGTTTTTGTATTTCTACAAGAATTTATGGAAATATGATGTGAAAATAATTTGTTTAGTGGTTGAAAAATCCATTATTCACGGACTGTCCACAAACCAAAAGCGATCCGTTGCGCTTCTCCGACATGCCCGCTTTTCACAGGCGAAAAGCATAAGTGCAACTCATTTTTTCATCACTCCTCGAATGAATACGTCTGAAGCGATTTCTCCAACCTACTCAAATTATTCTAAATCTATTTAACACAAAAATTCAACACAAAAAACGAAGCAGCGCCACTTAGCGCTGCTTCGTTTTTTTATAAGTATGTTTTATTTGATCTTATAATTCGTTGCAGGAATCACATTGAGTACCATAACATTCATGTTGCTCTTCCATTTTTTCTCCACAAGACGCACACTGTTTCGGGGGCAAGTTCTTGAAAAATTCAACTACGTTTTCAATCATAACTTCCATCTCCTTTTGTTATAGTACTGTTGGTGTTTAAAACAGTGTATTATAACAGTTTGGATTCGTCAACCCTTAACCGTGAATTTATTTGAAAAATCCGTTAAACTAAATAAAGGAACGCAGCCAAAAGGAGAGAGATTATGTATTTCGTAGACAATAAAGGCATTACAGACCCGAGAATTAACCTGGCAATTGAAGAATATCTGCTGAAAACAATGGATGTTGAAAAAGATCCATTCCTTCTGTTCTATATCAATGAACCTTCCATCATCATCGGCAAGAACCAAAACACGTCAGAAGAGATCAATACCGATTATGTGGATTCCAATGGCATCCATGTGGTTCGCCGATTATCCGGTGGCGGAGCGGTTTATCATGATCTTGGAAATTTGAATTATAGCTTTATCACAGTGGACGACGGCAACAGTTTCCGCAATTTCCGTAAGTTCACAGAGCCTGTGGTCAAAGCGCTGCAAACCCTAGGCGTCAATGCGGAACTTTCTGGACGCAATGATTTGATGGCTGAAGGCCGGAAGGTGTCGGGCAATGCACAGTTCTCAACGAGAGGCCGGATGTTCAGCCACGGCACGTTGATGTTTGATACTGAAGTGGACGCGGTCGTATCTGCGCTGAAAGTCAGCAAAGAAAAAATCGAGTCGAAAGGCATCAAGTCGATCCGCAGCCGTGTCGCAAATATTTCCGAGTTTTTGAAAGAGCCGATGACAGTGGCGGAATTCCGCAACGCGATTCTGCATTCGATTTTTGAGGGTGAAGAAAATGTCCGTTATTATGAATTGACGGACGAAGATTGGAAGAACATCCACGAGTTGTCGAACGAACGCTACGGCAATTGGGATTGGAATTATGGCAAGTCGCCTAAGTTCAACATCAAACATTCCCACCGATTCCCGGTAGGCGGCATCGATGTCCGCCTGCAGGTAGAGAAGGGCATTGTCCAGGATGCCAATATCTATGGCGACTTTTTCGGCGTCGGTGACGTATCTGAAATAGAACAGGCCATCATCGGCTCAAAATACGAACGGGCTTCTTTGGATGAGGCGATTGCAGGAATCGACATTCCCAAACTTCTTGGGGGCATCACGACGGAAGAGTTTTTAAAATTAATTTATTAAGAATTCTCCAGAGCCTGCATTTATGCAGGCTCTTTTGTTAAAATGGAAAGAAAAAGGAAAGGGGGAATCATTGTGGCTGTTCAACGGATCTTCATTGTAGAAGATGATTTGAAAATTGCGGAGTTGTTGGCAGAGACCTTGCGGAAATATCATTATGAAGTGGAAACCGCAAAAGATTTTGATCAAATCATCGAAGAATTCGAAGCTTTTGATCCCCATTTGATTTTACTCGATATTAATTTGCCTTCTTATGATGGTTATTATTGGTGCCGCCAGCTTAGGCAGCAAACCACTTGTCCGATATTATTCATTTCTGCCCGTTCAGGAGAAATGGATCAGGTCTTCGCCTTGGAAAATGGCGGGGATGACTTTATTACGAAACCTTTCCACTATGAAATCGTCCTTGCAAAAATAAGAAGTCATCTGCGCAGAGCTTATGGCGAGTATGCGCCAAAGCAGGAAGAGCGATCGATTAAGGCCGGGCGTATTGTTCTTTTCATGGAACGGATGGAGCTGCATGTAAAATCCGAAGCCATTCCATTGCAGAAAAAAGAATGCACGATACTGGAACTTTTGCTGGCCAATTACCCGAAGGTGGTGTCGCGTGAGCAGCTGCTCGAGGAATTATGGGATGATCAGTCATTCGTGGATGAAAATACATTGAATGTCAACATGACGCGGGTCCGGAAAAAACTTTCCGACTACCACGTGTTATCTGCCATTGAAACCGTACGAGGGGCCGGATACCGCCTGCTGCTCCATGAGGAGGAAGCCTGATGCTGCGATTATTCCTGAAAGAGCATGCAGCATTCATTGTCTTTCAAATCGTGCTAGTGGCGTTCATCATGATGCTGTATTGGCTGGATGGCTTCCGCAATGTGGATACGGCCATCTATTCATTTGTCATCAGCAGCGTGCTGGTGCTGACGTTTCTGGCGGCGCGTTTTGTTAAACGCTATCAGTATTACCAACGGATTTTGGCGAAGCCGCAAAGCATGGAGCATGCACTGCAGCGCGAAGGGAAATCTCCCGAACAGATTCAAAACGAGATTTACCTCCAGGAACTGTATCGCCTGTATCAGCATGAAGTACAGTCGTTATACGCTACCCAGAATCGCCATCTTCAGTTCATGAACCAATGGGTACATCAGATGAAAACCCCCTTATCGGTCATGCACCTGTTGCTGCAGGAAGAGCAGGAACTGGATAAGAGCAGTGTCCGTGAAGAAATGGACCGCCTAAAAACCGGATTGGATACCGTTTTGATGAATGCGCGTTTGGATACGTTCGAGCAGGACATGCAGATTGAACAGGTCGCTTTGCGATCATTAGTCAGCGAAGTGGCCACCGAAAACAAACGGTTGTTCATTTCCAAGCGCGTTTACCCGGAAATTTCGATTGGAGAAGAGCATATCGTCGCGACCGATCAGAAATGGATGAAGTTCATTATCGGTCAATTTTTGACGAATGCGGTCAAATATACATTCGAACCCAATAAAAAAGTATTCATTACAGCTGAGTGTGCCAATGGCAATACTTTATTGACGATTCGCGATGAAGGGATTGGAATACCAGCTTCTGATTTGCCTCGCATAACAAAAGCCTTCTTCACCGGAGAAAATGGACGGAAAACAGGGGAATCCACAGGAATGGGCTTATATCTGGCCAATGAAGTTTGCCGCAAGCTGGGCCATGAACTGTCGATTTCTTCTGTTCAGGGAGAAGGAACGACGATCTCTGTACTGTTCTTCAACCAAGATTTTGCAACACAGGAGGAAAACGATGACAATAGTGAAAATCGACGAAGTGACAAAAGTATACGAGGGAAAAGTGACGCACCGGGCAGTCAACCAGTTGAGCTTCACAGTGGAAAAAGGTGAATTTTTGGCGGTGATGGGACCTTCAGGCAGCGGGAAAACAACTTTGTTGAACTTGATTTCAACCATCGACTCGTTGACTTCCGGAGAGATTTTAATAGATGGCATCAATCCGCATTTGCTGGATAAAAATGAGTTGGCGCTGTTTCGCAGAAGGCAGTTAGGATTTGTTTTCCAGGATTTCAATCTGCTGCAGATGCTGACGGTTGAAGAAAATCTGGTGCTGCCGCTGACGCTTGATTATGTGCCGATTGATGAAATGGCACGCAGAGTGCTAGTCATTGCCAAACGTTTGGGGCTGACATCGATCCTTCACAAGAAACCCAATGAAATTTCGGGAGGGGAAGCACAGCGTACAGCCATTGGCCGGGCGCTCATTCATCAGCCGGCTCTCATATTGGCTGATGAGCCGACCGGCAATCTGGATTCCAAATCATCACGTGACGTATTGGAGATTCTGTCGAATGCGGCCAATGACAGTGAGACGACGATCATTATGGTGACGCATGATCCGATTGCTGCGAGCTATTGCGATCGCGTCCTCTTCATCAAAGACGGTGAATTCTTCAATGAAATCTATGGAGATGAACGGCGCCAGACCTTTTATCAGCGGATTTTGAATGTTCTTTCGTTGCTGGGGGGATCCGTGAATGACCTTTCGGCAACTCGCCTACCATAACGTTGTCCGCAACCGAAGAAACTATGCGGCTTTCTTTTTAGCCAGTGTTGTTTCAGTCATGGTGTTTTTCGTCTACTCGATGTTTATTTTCCATCCTGCATTTGAAGAGGAAGGATTGCGGCTATTGGCAATCCGGGGAATGCTGATTGCCGAAGTCGTGCTCTATATTTTTACGTTGTTTTTCCTGTTTTATTCGATGAGCGCCTTTTTGCAGGCACGATCAAAGGAATTCGGAGTATTGATGCATTTAGGGATGACCAAAAAACAATTGAACAAATTGATTTTCTTTGAAATGCTGATTCTCGGGACTGTTTCAACTGTCACGGGCATTACTTTCGGCTTTGCTTTTTCAAAATTCTTTTTCATGATTGGCCGGGAAATCATGGAATTGGATGATTTGCCGCTGTATGTTTCATGGGAGCCGTTCCTGCTGACGATTGCAGCATTTGCCAGTTTGTTCATCATCATATCTTTTGTCAGTGTCGGCTTTATCCGAACCAAACGCGTGGTGGACTTGCTGCAGGGCTTCTGGAAAGTGGAGGAAGAGACGAAATCGTCGACGGCGCTATCCATCATGGGAGTTGTTTTTTTAGTTATTGCTTATACATTTGCTGCAAATGTGTCGGACCGCACTGTTTACCAGATGGTTTTCATCGTTCCGCCACTTGCCACTTTCGGTACGTATCTGTTTTTTACCCATACTCTGCATTCCTTGTTGCGGCTGTATAAACGGAAAAAGAATGTTTACTGGGAAAAAACGCGGTTGGTTTCATTGGCAGAGGCTTCGGTCAAACTGAAAGACAGTGCGCAAATGTTCTTCATCGTCACCATCGTGTCGACCGTTGCCTTTTTGACAGTGGGAACATTAGCGTCTTTCATGTCCTACACAGGTGATTTCCGTGAGTCGAATCCACTTGGGCTCGTCTATATTTCCTTTGATGGAAACGAACAGGAAGCCGAACATATCGAGCGCCTGACCAGCCAATTAGAAAATGAACAATTGTCTTATGATTTGGTCGAGTTGACGGTCAAGCGCCAAACCTCAGAGGCCACCGGAAACGATGTCGATATCTTATCCCTGTCCGAATTTAACCGTTTAGCGGCTGCGCTTGATTTTGAACCGGCGGAACTGCAAGAAGGTGAAGGGATGTTTGTGCCGTTTTCCTTGGATTCTTTAAAGGAGCTGGAAAGCACGAGCGTCGACACGGCGTTGTTCGAAAGTGGTGTGTCTTTATCGATCCGTTCAACTTATCCGCATGTCGTGTTTCCAATGCATACCTTGAATATCAATACAATCGTTGTCAGCGATGCCGATTATGAAGCAATTGATGAACCTCTACTCGGGTATGGACCAGGGAAGTCGGATTTTTCCTATTATGCATTTGATGTTTTGAATTGGACAGAAACAGTCAATATCGGCGACCGGTTAACAGAGACTGTAAGTGAAGCGGTGGAAAACGCTGATTTCAGCGGTGTCAATTTCTTCTTTGAAAATCCAGGGGATGATTACCGCTGGTTCAAATCCTCGTTCGCTTTGCTGCTGTTTATCGGGGTAATGGTGGCAGCCGTCTTTCTCTTGGCAGCCGGCAGCTTCATCTATTTTAAATTGTATACAGGTCTTGAACGGGACCGTAAGCAGTACAAATTGCTGATCCGCTTGGGTATGACGGATAAGGAACTGGGGAAAATCATCAATCGCCAATTGATTCCCCAATTCTTTTTGCCATGGGGACTGGCGTTGCTTCACAGTGCCTTTGCTTTTATTTCGCTGCAGGTTGTTTGGGAAGAATTCGCCGAACTGTCAATTCTCAGCGAGATGGCTATTGTCCTGGGCGGCTTTACAGTTGCACAAATTTTATATTTCTTTTTGATTCGTTGGCGCTATGTCGCCCACCTTCAGGCACCGTAATTTTACGGTGTCTGTTGTATTGTCTGAAGATTTATTTTATAATGAAAATAGCTCGAAATATGAATGAGTATTCATTCAACACGAAAGAGGGATGGAAATGGATTTAATGTCACGCGTTCATGAAATTGCAGAACAGGATTCTGCCAGAGTCGCCTATAGTTTTATGGGGAAAGATACGAGTTATGGAGAATTCGATCAGGCGATAGCGGTTTTTGCAGGTGCTTTAAAAGAGTTGGGCGTGGAAAAAGGGGACCATGTCGCATTTCTTTTGAGCAATACACCACATTTTTTGATTTCTTTATACGCGACAATGCGTTTGGGAGCTACAGCAGTTCCGATCAATCCTATTTACAGCCCGGATGAAATCGCTTACATAGTCAACAATAGCGATGCAAAAGTTGTAGTAGCACTTGACGCCCTGCTGCCGCTGGTGGAAAAAGCGCATAAAGCACTGCCTGTAGTAGCATCGTATATTATTTGTGAGACAGATCCGGCGACACCTGAAAAAATGGCGCTGCTTCCTGAAGATGTAAAAGGGAAAGTCCATTCCTTTACGGGCATGATGAGTAAGTCAGCGCCGCATGCTGAATTTACGGAAGTGAAAGCAGAGGATAATGCGGTTATTTTGTATACGTCCGGTACAACTGGGAAACCGAAAGGCGCCATGCTGACGCATCAGAATCTGTATTCGAATGCGCGTGATGTAGGGGAATACCTGCAGATTGGAGCAAACGACCGGGTGATTGCGACGTTACCGGTGTTCCATGTGTTTGCGCTGACTGTTGTTGTGAATGCTCCTCTGCTGCAAGGAGCGACCATTGTACTTGTGCCTCGCTTCAATCCGAAAGAGGTATTCGAAGCGATCAAGAAATACGAAGCAAGTGTTTTTGCGGGAGTTCCGACCATGTTCAATTTTATGAATCAATTACCGGATGTCGACCCGGCGGACTTCGCCTCTGTTCGCTTAGCCGTTTCTGGCGGTTCCGCTATGCCAGTCGCTTTGCTGCATAGTTTTGAAGAAAAATTCAATGTCCGCATTTCAGAGGGCTATGGTTTGTCGGAAGCTTCGCCTGTTACCTGCTTCAACCCGATTGACCGTGAGCGGAAAGCCGGCTCGATCGGTACATCCATCATCAATGTGGAAAACAAAGTCGTCAATGAGCTTGGCGAGGAAGTGGCTGCGAATGAAGTTGGTGAGTTGATTGTCCGTGGACCGAATGTCATGAAAGGCTATTACAAAATGCCGGAAGAAACCGCTTCGGCGATTCGTGACGGCTGGCTGTACACAGGCGACTTGGCCCGTGTCGATGAAGAAGGCTATTTCTATATTGTCGACCGCAAAAAAGACATGATCATTGTCGGTGGCTATAATGTCTACCCGCGTGAAGTCGAAGAAGTCCTATTCGCTCACCCAGCGGTATTGGAAGCAGCGGTTGTCGGCTTGCCAGATCCGGATTTCGGTGAAGAAGTCAACGCTTATGTTGTCTTGAAGGACCCGTCAGTGTCAGTAGAAGATTTGAAGGCATATTGTGCAGAACATCTAGCGAAATACAAAGTGCCAAGACAATTTGAAGTCTTGGATGAACTGCCGAAAAACACGACCGGGAAAATCCTGCGCCGTTCACTAAAAGACCAGGCGATGCAGAAATAAGTTTGCATTGTAACGAGAAGGCGAAAACTAGTTCTAAGCAAGAGGCTCCGGGGTTTCTCCTGGAGTCTCTTGCTTTTGCCTTGTTGTGTTAATTTTATCAAGCTGCACATAAAGTGGAATTTGATTGAAAAAACTGACATTTTTTATTATAGTTAAGGAGCAGTATTACGAAATTCGAAATAGTTGGATCCGAGGAGGAAATGGAATGGCGAAAAAAGCGATGGAAATTAAGGATTTAACGAAGTTAGTGTCAGTAACAGATCCCCGGATTTCACCGGATGGAAAAAAGGCGGTATTTGTCCATACACAAATTGATGAAGAGGAAAATACATACAGAGCCCATCTCCATCATATCGACCTGGTAACAGGCAAGCAGACCCAATGGACGTTCGCCAAGGAACGGGTGAGCTCCCCGCGTTGGTCGGCCGATGGAACAGCGGTCGCTTTTTTATCGGATCGGGATGAGAAAAATCAATTGTTTGTCATGTCTGCTGAAGGCGGAGAAGGCCGTTCGCTGACGGATTTCGAAAAAGGGGTCAACGGATTTGAGTGGTCGCCTTGCGGAACAAAAATCTGGTTTAATGCATTAACGAAGGAAGGGAAGACCTTCACGGATAAGGAAGAAAAAGAAGAAAAGAAACAGCCGGAACCTTACCATGTGGATAAGATGAAATACAAGATGGACGGCATGGGCTTGCTGCCGAAAGAATTCCATCGCCATATCGGGTCGGTTGAGCTTGAGTCGAAGAAAGTGGAGCAGCTGACAGAAGGAAAATTTCACTACAGCCTGGAAGCCGTATCGCATGAAGGAAAGAAATTGATTTATGGTGTAACGCGTGAAGAAAACCTGGATTTTGTCTTCCGCCAGCCTCTTTACATCTATGACGTGGAGACAAAACAAGAGTCGGTTTTAATAGAAGAAGAAGGCTATTTCGGTGGTGCGGCATTTTCGCATGACGATTCGAAAGTCGCATTTGTCGGCAATACCCGGCAATATGAGAATGCGACGCATACAGAAGTTTATGTAGCGGATTTAAAAGCCGAAACACGCGTGTGCTTGACTGAAGCGCTCGATGTACCTGTCGGTGACTATGTGGTGGCCGATCATCAGCAAGGTGCTGCTGCACCGGACGTGGTCTGGACGAAAGATGATCATCTGTATTTCCAGGTTTCGACGATGGGGGATGTGCGTCTGTATTTTGCGTCGCTTGATGGCATGATTTTCCCAGCGTCTCCTGATATGGAACACATTTATGGTTATGATATTTCCCGGACCGGCGAATTTGCGGTAGTGGCTATCAGTAATCCTATCAATCCCGGTGAATTATACCGTTTGACGATTGCTACGGGTGAACGCGAGGCTTTAACTCACTTTAATCAGGAATTCCTGGAAGAGACGGAGTTGGCCGAAGCACAGCCGATCATTACAAAAGGGGCGAAAGACTGGGCAGTCCATGGCTGGCTGATGAAGCCATACGGCTATCAGGAAGGTCGGAAATATCCATTGGTCATTAATATTCACGGCGGCCCCCACGCGATGTATGCCAATACCTTTGTCCATGAAATGCAATTGCTGGCAGCACGCGGCTTCGGGGTCCTGTATGTCAATCCGCGCGGCAGCCATGGCTACAGCCAGGAATTTGTAGACGCGGTGCGCAGCGACTACGGCGGCGGTGATTATGAGGACATCATGAACGCAGTGAACCAAATCGTGGAATCGAATGGCTGGATTGATGAGGACCGTTTAGGCGTCACAGGCGGCAGTTATGGCGGCTTCATGACCAACTGGATCGTCGGCCATTCCAATCTCTTTAAAGCAGCCGTGACCCAACGCTCCATCTCCAACTGGATTTCGTTCTTCGGCGTGTCGGATATCGGTTATTATTTCAGTGATTGGCAAATCGGTGCGGATATGACGGATGTGGATAAGTTATGGCAGCACTCGCCACTAAAGTACGCAAAAAATGTCGAGACGCCTTTGCTGATTCTTCATTCTGAAAATGATTACCGTTGCCCGATCGAGCAATCGGAACAATTGTATGTGACACTGAAAAGCATGAAAAAAGAAACGGAGTTTGTCCGCTTCCCTGAAGCCGACCATAATTTATCACGGACCGGCAAACCGAACCTCCGCTTTGCGCGTCTGGAGCAGATTACCGGTTGGATGGAAAAATACCTGTAAACAAAAAAACGGAGCAGCTGATAAAAGCTGCTCCGTTTTTTATTTCCCTTTGAATACCGGTTTGCGTTTCTCGCCGAAAGCGGCAAGCGCTTCAGCTCGGTCTTCTGTCGGAATGGTGATTTCATAAGCTTTGCGTTCGATTTGGAGGCCAGTCTGCAAATCGGTGTTCATGCCATTTTTGATGGCGAATTTTGCCTGTTGAAGAGCGACCGGACCATTGGCAAGGATCGAATCGGCAAAGGCACCGGTCACATCCGCTAGCTGGTCTCGTGTTGCCACACGTGTCACCAGTCCATATTCCAACGCTTCAGCCGAATTTAGGCGACGGGCAGTCAAGATCAATTCCAGTGCTTTGGTTTCACCGATTAAACGCGGTAAACGCTGAGTGCCGCCAGCCCCTGGAATGATCCCTAGACTGGTTTCCGTCAAACCAAGAAGCGTATCTTCAGCCACAATCCGGAAATCGCATGCCAGCGCCAACTCCATGCCGCCGCCAAACGCAAAGCCGTTCATCATGGCGATCGTCGGCTGCGGTAAACTCTCGATCGTAGAAAAAACCTCGCCGATTTTGAAGATATTGCGTTTGACCAGATCGTCGGTCATGTTTTTGCGTTCCTTCAAGTCAGCTCCCACACTGAAGGCCTTTTCACCAGCGCCTGTAAACACCACGACGCGGATATCCGGATTAATGCGGATTGCTTCCACGACCTGGCCAAGTTCGAGGAGCATATCATAATTGAAGGCGTTCAATGCTTCTGGTCGATTCAACGTAATAAATGCTAAATTATTTCGTTGTTCGTAATGAATTGTGTCCATTTTCATCCCCCTTGTATCGTTCCATCCGTTAAAAACATACCACTTTTTGGACTATTTCGCCATCAGTCTCTATAATGAAATCCATGGGAGGGACTGCACTTATGAATCAAATTACATTTATCCGCATCTTCCGGATTGTCTGGCTGGCAGTCAAAATCTTTTTACAAGTGACGTTCTTCCAACGGCGAAATCGCGGCAATTGGAATCCACTGGTTGAAAAAAGATGGAATGATATGATCACAAAGCAAGCAAAAGAATATAAGAACCTGGCTTTGAAGCTGGGTGGACTGATGATCAAGCTTGGCCAGTTCCTGTCAACGCGGGCGGACATCATGCCGCCGTCGTTTCTTGCGGAATTGGAAGGCTTGACCGACCGCGTACCATCTGTTCCAAAGAAGAGCATCGTCTCTGTGCTTGAACAGGAATGGAATACGCCCCACACGAATTATCTGGATCACCTATCGGATTCAGCTGTTGCTTCGGCTTCAATCGGTGAAGTATATAAAGCGGTATTGAAAAATGGGATGGAGGTCGCTGTTAAAGTCCAACGTCCCGGCACGGACCGGATTTTGCGCGCAGATTTCAAGGCTATCCGCATCGTCATCTGGATGGCTGAAAAATTCACTCCGTTTGCCAAACAAATCGACTTCAAACTTCTATATGTGGAAATGACTGAGACAATCGGCGCTGAGTTGAATTTTCTGAAAGAACTCCAAAATGGCCGTGCTTTTGCGGATCGTTTTGATGCGATGGAAGGCGTCCGCATCCCGCTTTATTTTGATGAATTTACAACACGCCGTGTATTGGTGATGGAGTGGATTGAAGGTGCACGCATTACAGACCTGGCATTCATTGAAAAAAATGAATTGGATCGCCATGAGATTTCAGAACGCCTCTTTATTTTATTCTTGGAACAGGTTTTGTACGGTGGACAATTCCACGCAGATCCACACGGAGGCAACATCCTGCTGGAACCGGATGGCGGCATCGTGCTGATCGATTTTGGAATGATCGGCAATATCACCCAAAAGGATTCTCAAGCAGTCTTGCGTGCGGCCGAAGGGGTCATCTTCAAAAACTACGATCAGGTCCTGGACTCGTTGGAAGAGTTGCGGTTCTTGTTGCCACAAGCAGATCGCGCAGTTCTCGGCGACGCCATTTCCCGGCTCGTAGCGGCCTATGAGTCCAACGAGCTGTCGCAGATGGACAGCTTTGTGGTGGAGCGACTGCTTAACGACATGCAGGAAATCGTCCGGACCCAGCCGGTTCAATTACCGGCGGAATTCGCCTTTTTCGGCCGGGCTGCTTCCATTTTTGTCGGCGTCCTGCATGTACTGGACCCGAATGTGGATCTATTGGCTCTGGCTCGTCCACGAATATTGGAATGGGCTTCCTCGCAGAAAGAAGGCAAAGGAATCTTCGGTAAAGAAGATGTCCTGCGCTGGGTATTGAACGCTACCGGACCGCTGCGTGTGCTGCCGCAGAAAGTCATTAATTACCTGGAAGAGCCGGAACGTCTCCGCCGCTATTACGAAAATCGCGACGGGCGTGAACGCGAATACCGGCGCGACTTGCAATCACGTATGTTTGCAGGAATTTTCACCATCCTGTCATTCACCGGTATTTCTGTATCGGTCTGGTTTTGGAATGAACCTTACCTATGGGTGTCATCGGTATTTTTTGTGGGCTCTTTATGGGTGTATCGATCGATTAAATAGGAATGGACAAGCTCCTTTATGGTGTAGAATTTGGCCAATGAAAAAAGAGTTTCCGCCTGAAGTCATTTAACCTGACTGTGGCTGGAGACTCTTTTTTGTGCTGTTCGATGTACGGGAATCTGATTTATGTACAACCTAGAGAAATAGGAGCGGACAGAATTGAAGGAGACGACGGTCCATATGCAGAATCGCCATAGGAAGAGGCTGTGCGGCAATGGGGGTGAAAATATTTTAGGAAGATTTTCGTGGTGTGAAAAAACACTTAATCACGTGGCTGCTGTTTCCGCGGTGGAAAGGTCCGTTTCGTTACATAGGCCATTGGATGATTGTGGACTCGTTGCGCCTTCTTGAAATAGCGGCGGAGTGAACCGGCAAAAGAGTGCTGGTTACGCAAGGCAATGGGTGATACGTCCAAATAAACCGTTTCGCTGTTGCTTAAATAAATGATACTGCCTTTGCCGCTGCTGTCACTTTCGATCAGATCGACGGCGTCATAATTGAACCAGACACATTCCTTGTTCTTTGGAGAGTGGGTCGGGAAGAAAATCAGTGGGTTGCCGTAATACTCGCCGATAATGATAGGGGGTTTATGTTTTACGCCGACTGCTTTTTGGGCATAGAGTGTAGCACTTTCAAGTGAAGCGCGATAGAAACGGCAGGAAGTGGTCACTGTTTTATAAACCGCCTCTTCAACCACTAACTCGCTTCGGTCTTCAATCACTCGCATCCATGTGCGGTGGCCATCCGTATAGGGTAAAAGAGCATACGTATTTGCACAGATGGTATACGAGAACGGTCTATGATTCTTTTTGCTCATGAAAAATAACCCCCTTAATTTACTTTACATACCTTATTATAATAAAAAATGGAAATTTCGCAATGCTCATTAGATTGAAAATAAAATTTTTTCTATTTCATCGGAATTTTCAAATAAATCTTGATTTATTCTATACCGCTAATGTATACTAATGAAAAGCATTCGGGGTGAGGAAGAATGGAAAACTATTATTCTTATGCTGATTTCATGAAAGCGATGGCTCAAACAAAAAAAATCACGGAAGCGGAAAAACTGCTGAACGATATTTATTTAGATCTGTTCTTAAAGCATGTACACCGTTCTCAGCAGGAAGCACAGCTTATGACCCTTATCGACGAAGCCCTGGATAATCATGACCAAAAAGCATTCACCATATATGCTGCTCAACTACAAACTTTAAAGCACGAAGAAACTGAATAAATGGCTGTCTTGAAATAGCCGGGGAAAGGGGAGTCAGGTTAAATCTGACTCCCCTTTTTTCTGTCTGTAATAATAGAAAAACTCCTGGGTTGGATGCACGCATTCCTTTTTTTAAACGGCAGTTTACCATTCTATACTGGCCAGCTTAAGTGCATTTTTTCATTTACTTTCATATAAAAAACATACGTTCGCTTTTTGTTAGTGGTTTTTTAGGGCATATGGTAAAGTAGAAGTAATGAAATAACGGAAGGACGTCTTAATATGAAACAGGAATTTAATCTTCAAGCACCTTATGAACCGGCCGGCGATCAGCCTCATGCCATTGCCGAACTGACGCAGGGCATCATCAACGGCAAGCGCTGTCAGACCCTGCTGGGAGCTACAGGTACAGGTAAAACCTACACGATGTCGAATGTCATCCAACAGGTGAAAAAACCGACACTCGTCATGGCCCACAATAAAACACTGGCTGGCCAGCTCTACAGCGAATTCAAGGAGTTCTTTCCTGATAACGCAGTTGAGTATTTTGTCAGTTATTACGATTATTATCAGCCGGAGGCCTACGTGCCCCAATCGGATACTTTCATCGAAAAAGATGCCAGCATCAATGATGAAATCGATAAGCTGCGACACTCCGCCACCAGTTCTTTGTTTGAGCGGGACGATGTCATCGTCATCGCATCCGTTTCCTGCATCTACGGGCTCGGTTCGCCTAAAGAATACCGTGAACTGGTCGTTTCCCTGCGCAAAGGGATGGAGATTGAACGCAATCAGCTGTTGAGAAAGTTAGTGGATGTTCAATATGAGCGCAACGACATCAATTTCATTCGCGGTACATTCCGGGTTCGTGGAGATGTGGTTGAAATTTTCCCGGCATCACGCGATGAAAGATGCCTGCGCGTCGAATTTTTTGGTGATGAAATCGATCGTATCCGCGAAGTGGATGCCTTGACTGGTGAAATTATCGGTGAACGCGAACATGTTGCCATTTTCCCAGCATCCCACTTCGTCACGCGCGAAGACAAAATGATCAAGGCGATTGCAAATATTGAAGAGGAATTGGAAGCGCGCCTGAAAGAAATGCGCGCGGAAGACAAATTGCTGGAAGCACAGCGCCTCGAACAGCGCACGCGTTACGATCTGGAGATGATGCGGGAAATGGGCTTTTGCTCCGGCATCGAAAACTATTCCCGCCATTTGACGCTTCGTCCGGCGGGTGCCCAACCTTATACATTGATCGATTACTTCCCGGAAGACTTTCTTTTGGTCGTAGACGAAAGCCATGTGACCTTGCCGCAAGTGCGCGGGATGTTCAATGGTGACCAGGCAAGGAAAAAAGTGTTGGTGGATTACGGTTTCAGACTGCCTTCGGCTATGGATAACCGTCCGTTGACATTCGACGAATTTGAAGAACATATCAGCCAGGCGGTCTTTGTTTCGGCGACGCCTGGACCTTATGAAATGGAGCATACACCGGAGATGGTGGAACAGATCATCCGGCCGACCGGCTTGCTTGATCCGACCATCGAAATCCGGCCGATTGAAGGACAGATAGACGACTTAATGTATGAAATCCGACAGCGTGCGGAAAATAATGAGCGGGTCCTGGTGACGACCTTGACCAAGAAGATGTCGGAAGACTTAACAGCTTATTTGAAAGATGCCGGCATCAAAGTCAATTATCTGCACTCTGAGATCAAGACCCTCGAACGGATTGAAATCATCCGGGAGCTGCGGATGGGAGTTTACGATGTGCTGGTCGGCATCAACCTGTTGCGTGAAGGTTTGGATATTCCGGAAGTTTCATTGGTGACCATTCTGGATGCCGATAAAGAAGGATTCTTGCGTTCAGAACGTGCATTGATCCAAACGATGGGCCGAGCAGCCAGAAACGCAAATGGCCACGTCATCATGTATGCTGATAGAGTGACGGATTCCATGCAGAAAGCGATGGATGAAACGACGCGCCGCCGCACGATTCAAGCGGACTATAATGAAAAACATGGCATTACGCCAATTACCATACAGAAGAAAATCCGTGACGTCATCCGCGCAACTGCCGCAGCGGAAGAGACGGAAGAATATGTTTCAAAAGCAGTATCCGGCAAAAAACTCAACAAAGAAGATCGCATGAAGCTGGTGACCTTGCTTGAAACGGAAATGAAGGAAGCGGCCAAAGCACTTGATTTCGAACGCGCTGCAGAACTGCGTGATACAGTGCTTGAATTGAAAGCGGAAGGATGATGGAAGTTGAAGAATCAGGAAATACGGATACAGGGCGCACGTGCGCATAATTTAAAGAACATCGACGTTGTCATTCCGCGTGACAAGCTTGTCGTCATGACCGGGCTGTCAGGCTCCGGTAAATCCTCCCTGGCATTTGATACGATTTACGCAGAAGGGCAGCGGCGTTATGTAGAATCGCTGTCTTCTTATGCCCGCCAATTTCTGGGCCAGATGGACAAGCCGGATGTCGACTTAATTGAAGGGCTCTCACCGGCCATTTCGATCGATCAGAAGACCACCAGCAAAAATCCGCGATCCACAGTGGCGACGGTAACGGAAATCTATGATTATATGCGGCTTATGTATGCCCGCATCGGAAAACCGATATGTCCGAACCACGGCATCGAAATTTCATCCCAGACAATCGAGGAAATGGTCGATCGTTTGATCGTTTATCCGGAACGCACGAAAATGCAGATTTTGGCGCCGATTGTCACTGGCCGAAAAGGAACGCATGTCAAGCTGCTGGAAGACATCAAAAAGCAGGGATATGTACGGGTTCGGGTCAATGGAGAATTGATTGATTTGGACGATGATATTACGCTTGATAAGAACAAAAAGCATTCAATTGAAGTGGTCATCGACCGGGTCGTCATGAAAGAAAATATTGCACCGCGACTCAGTGATTCTCTCGAATCTGCTCTGCGTCTGGGTGATGGCCGCGTATTGATTGATGTGATGGGTGAGGAAGAATTGCTGTTCAGTGAACATCACGCCTGTCCGGTCTGCGGATTTTCCATCGGTGAGTTGGAACCGAAAATGTTTTCATTCAATTCGCCGTTCGGGGCATGCCCCGAATGTGATGGTCTCGGGATGAAGCTGGAAGTGGACCCGGAATTGGTTATTCCGGATTGGAGTGTATCTCTCAACAAGGGGGCAATTGTTCCTTGGCAGCCGACGAGTTCGCAGTATTATCCCCAATTATTAAAAGCCATCTGCCAGCATTACAAGATAGATATGGATGTGCCTGTCAGCGATTTGCCTGAAGAACACATCAATGTCATCATGCGGGGATCCGGAAGCGACAAGATCCGGTTCCGCTACCAGAATGATTATGGACAGATACGGGACAATCATATTCAGTTTGAAGGGGTGCTTTCCAATGTGGATCGCCGTTACCGCGAAACCTCATCTGATTATATCCGTGAACAAATGGAAAAATATATGGGCGAGCAGCCGTGTACGGTTTGTGAAGGCTACCGCTTGAAGCCCGAAACATTGGCAGTTAAGGTCAACGACGTGCATATCGGAAAGGTGACCGAGTTTTCGATTGTTGAAGCTCATCAATTCTTCGATCAGCTGAAGTTGTCCGAAAAAGATCAACAGATCGCTAAATTGATCATTCGGGAAATCCAGGAACGCATCGGATTCCTGATCAATGTCGGGCTTGATTACCTGACCTTGAACCGTGCTTCAGGAACGTTATCCGGAGGGGAAGCACAGCGAATCCGCTTGGCGACTCAAATCGGCTCTAGGCTGACAGGTGTGTTGTATATTCTTGATGAACCGTCGATTGGGCTGCATCAACGCGATAATGACCGGCTGATTGAGACATTGAAAAGCATGCGCGATATCGGCAATACCTTGATTGTTGTCGAGCATGATGAAGACACCATGCTGGCAGCTGATTATTTAATTGATGTCGGACCGGGTGCAGGCGTACACGGTGGTGAAATCATTGCCGCCGGAACACCGGACAAGGTGATGAAAAACAAAAAATCACTGACCGGCCAATATTTGAGCGGTAAAAAGTTCATTCCCTTGCCTGCAGAACGCAGAGCTCCGAACGACCGGAACATTTCCATCCGCGGAGCCAATCAGAATAACCTGAAGAAAGTGGATGTCGATATTCCGCTTGGGTTGTTTACAGCTGTGACTGGGGTTTCTGGGTCCGGTAAAAGTACACTCATCAACGAGATCCTTTACAAGACACTGGCACATCGATTGAACCGGGCGAAAGCCAAGCCGGGCCATTTCGATTCAATAGAAGGAACTGAAGGGCTGGAACGCGTCATCGATATCGATCAGTCGCCGATCGGGCGGACTCCACGTTCAAATCCGGCAACTTATACCGGTGTTTTTGATGATATCCGTGATGTCTACGCGACGACCAACGAAGCGAAAGTCCGCGGGTATAAAAAAGGCCGTTTCAGTTTCAATGTCAAGGGCGGTCGCTGTGAAGCTTGCCGCGGAGATGGTATTATAAAAATAGAAATGCATTTCCTTCCGGATGTTTACGTGCCATGTGAAATCTGCCATGGCAAGCGTTATAACCGGGAAACCTTGGAAGTGAAGTACAAAAACAAAAGCATCTCAGATATCCTGGATATGACAGCGGAAGATGCTGCTTTGTTTTTCGAAAATATTCCTAAAATCAGCCGTAAATTGAAGACGGTGGTAGATGTTGGACTGGGCTATCTCACCCTGGGCCAACCTGCAACCACTCTATCCGGAGGTGAAGCGCAGCGCGTCAAGCTGGCATCAGAGCTGCATAAACGCTCAAACGGAAAATCCTTTTATATTCTGGATGAACCGACAACGGGTCTCCACGCCGATGACATTTCCCGTCTGCTTCTTGTTCTGCAGCGTCTTGTAGACAATGGCGATACGGTATTGACGATCGAGCACAATCTTGACGTCATCAAGACAGCGGATCACATCATCGATCTGGGTCCTGAAGGTGGAGACAAGGGTGGTACGATACTTGCAACGGGAACTCCTGAAGACATTGCGGCTGTTGAAAATTCCTATACGGGCAAGTACCTGAAACCGATACTTGAACGTGACCGGGCCCGTATGGAAGCCTTGGTCAAAGGCGCCAGCCGCAGAAAAAAAGCGGTTAAGTGAAACTTTTGCCGCTGGCAAACGTATCAATTAGAAGAATAGATCTGTTTGCCCAAGTGATTTTCACTTGGATAATCAGACAATGAGGAGGCCACAATACATGCAAAGCGAAAAAGAACGCATTTTGGATATGGTTGAGAACGGTACGATTTCTGCGCGCGAAGCCGTTGAGTTGCTGCGTGCTATAGATGGCAGCAGTTCTTCTTCGAATGAGCCGAATTATGGCCGCAATAACCAAAAAGACAAGTCAGCGAAGCGTGGATTTTTCAGACCGGAAGACATCGTCAAGAAAGTATCGAAGGATTTCTCGAAGAACGTTTCAAAGAATGTCTCAAAAAATGTTTCGCGTGACTTCAATGACTTGGGCACCCGGATGATGGATTTCATGCAGACTTCTGTCGGCAAATTAAAAACGATGGAATTCGACTCGCCATTCGGCGAAGCGGTTCAATTCAGCCATACGTTCACAGATGAAATGACGGACCTGAATACCATCATTGCGGATATCGCCAATGGCCAGTTGGAGATTTTCCCGTCCCAGGATGGCTTGCTGCGAGCTGAGTGCAGCGTCAAGGCATACCGTTCCGAGTCACCGGCACAGGCAAAAGTGGATTTTCTTGATAAGTTTGTCTTTATTGCCGATGACCATAAGCTTCGGATCATCAGCGATTTGAAGACCACCCAAGTGAATGTCATCCTGTATGTTCCCGAAGCTTCCTATGAGCACATCACTGCCCGTTTGTTTAATGGCGGATTCACCATGAAACGCATTGATGCTGCATTGGTCAAAGTAAAAACAGCAAACGGCAAAATCGACCTGAAGCATGTGGAATTCGATGATGCAGAATTGGAAACAGCGAATGGCGCCATTCACGTCCAGGAAACAAAAGGCAAAGTATTGGAAGCGGAAACCTTGAACGGGCGCATCTATATTGATGGCGATATTCAGACCATCGTATCCAAATCATTGAACGGCAATATTGTCGCGACGACAAGATGCAAAGAAGCACGTAAGTTGGAAACAAAAACGTTGGCAGGCAATGTCGAGCTTTACATTCCTTCCCACTTGCCTTTAAAAGGTGAAGTTTCTTCAAACTTGGGCAAGATGGATGTCTTGCTTTCCGACATCGACAGTACGCATGAACAAGGACAATTTATGCAAAAGTCGATCCGGTTCTCAAAACAGGGAACTGAACCGGCTGCTGCTCCGTTATTGGTCTATGGAGAAACCAAAACAGGTTCTGTCCTGTTGCGGTATTTAACAATCGAATAACTATTCTTCAAGTCGGCACTGGTATGCAGTGCCGGCTTTTTTTTCTAAATTCACATAGTTGGTGTTTTCGTGGCTTTTATTTTACTATTTGAATAAAAGAAAGGTTTTGGGATATGATTACGACTATTTTGATCGGCTTCACTGTCATTTTGATGCTGCTCCATCTGTATTACTTTTTCACGAATCAACAGCATAAAGAAAGCTACATCCATACTTCGCTATTTACAAAGTTATTCATCATCATGACAGTAGTGACCTTTGGCTTTGCGCTCATTTATTATTTATTGGCGTTCAACAACGATACTTTAAGGCTGAATGATGAAACAGGGAGAAGAGCAGGAGAAAATTTTTGGGATTATTTATACTTTAGTGGAGTGACAATGTTATCCATCGGTTATGGGGATTTGGTGCCGATGGGCTATGCCCGCTTTTTCGCTGTAGTTCAGGCAGCATTGGGATTGTTATTGCCGTCCGCTTATTTTGTTAAAGCATTCGATGAAATGGGGAGGCATGATAAAGAAGGACAAGGAAACCGAAGCGATAAAAAAAGTGAAGAAAACTAAATAGAATGAGGATGAGACATGGTGGATAAAAATAAGGCTGCTAGGATAAAAGAAGCTTTTGATGAATTGATGAAGGACACCGCGATTCAACAGGCACTCGCATTTATTGCACAGGACCATCAGCGCACAATTGAAGAACAGATTGCCTTGACAGAAATTCCGGCGCCGCCATTCAAAGAACAGCGGCGTGCTGATGATTTCATGATGCGTCTGAAGGATCTGGGTTTGGAAGAAGTCCGCATGGATCCGGAAGGGAATGTCTATGGATTGAGAAGAGGGAAAGGGCAAGGGCCGAAGGTTTTTGTGTCTGCGCACCTGGATACGGTTTTTCCTGAAGGAACCGATACCACAGTCCATCAGAAAGATGGCGTGCTTCATGCGCCTGGAATTGGAGATGATACGCGCGGTTTGGCCGAATTGCTGGCGGTAGTGAGGGCCTTCAATGAAGCAGCTATTGAAAATAGCGGAGATATCATCTTCGGCGGAACTGTTGGTGAGGAAGGAGCCGGTGATTTGCGTGGGGTAAAAGCTTTTTTTACGGAGCACTCGGATATTGATGCCTTCCTGTCACTGGATGGACCTGGCTCTAATGCCATCACCTATTTGGCCACAGGAAGCTATCGTTATAAAGTTACATATAAAGGACCTGGAGGACATAGTTTTGCGGCGTTTGGAACTCCCAGTGCGACGCATGCATTGGGGCGGGCGATGGCTGCAATCGCTGATTTGAAAACGCCGAGCGAGCCGAAGACGACTTTTTCAATCGGAGAAGTTTCCGGTGGAACATCGGTAAACGCTATTGCGCAGGAAGCCTCGATGCTGGTCGATCTTCGCTCCAATGAGCAACAGCAATTGGATAAATTAGAGCAGCATTTTCTTGAAATCGTAAAAGAAGCGGCAGACGCTGAAAATGCACGATGGAGTGATGACCGCCTGCAGGTCGAAATCGATCGTTTCGGCAATCGTCCACCGGCGAGTCAATCTGCGGACGAGCCGATCGTTCAAGTGGCGAGCGGGGCTATCCGGTCGCTTGGAGCAGCACCCGAGTTGAAGGAACCGAGCAGCACGGATGCCAATTATCCGATGAGCATCGGCGTGCCCGCCATCACTATTGGCCTCGGCGGAAAGTTTGATAACGCACACACCCTGGAAGAATGGCATGACCCGAAAGATGGGCATTTAGCTATCCAAAAAAGCTTGATGACAATTTTGGGCCTGGTTGGTGTTGAAGGGATCAGTCAGCCATTGCTTTGAGAAAATAAAAAATCCGGACGGCCTGTGATGGCTATCCGGATTTTTCACTTTTTATCTGGATACAAATCCTGCAGAAAATCGATGGACTGCCTGATCAATTGCTGTAGGACGTCGAGATCGATGTCATCGGTTTTATTGATGTAAACACAAGCTTTCCCACTGCTGTGCTTGCCGAATTTCTCGAGCAGCGGTCCGCGTTTCTCGTCTCCGGTTGCGAAATACAGGCTGATTTTCGCTTTGCGGGGAGAAAATCCGACAAGCGGCGCATCGCCTTCGTGACCCGTTTTGTATACGTAATGATAGCTTCCGAAACCGATGATGCTGGGTCCCCACATTTTTGCGGGAAAGCCGCTGGTCTGTTCGAATAGTTCAAGCAACTCATAAGCATCCTGGCGTTTCTTCGGGTTGTCGACCGATTCGATGAACTCGATGACATCGGCATCGGTTTCTTTTGTTTTTTGTTCGTACATGGCCTATCCCTCTTTTCCTTTAGCTGGATTCTACAGACAATGCATCGCTTTTTCTGCTTTTTGCCATGGCACTTTATAGCCTTGTCCTTTGGCACAGAAGATGGAAGTGGATGTATAGAGGGGATCTGCATCTTTGGCATAGCCGATCCGGGCAATCACTTCATCTTCATTATGACAGAAATCATAGCCGTCGAACAGCAGGCTGAGGGCTCCTTTGCCATGTGTGAAGGCAGCAAATTCCGAACCGTAATTCATGAATGTGGCAACTGGTACGCGGCCTTCAATCGTCGTTTTTCCATCTGTTGTTTCAGGTGCTTGAAAGCTGCCATAAGCCTGTTGAATATCAGAAAGCACTTTTCCCATCTGTTCGAGGTCGACTTTTATTTTGAACCGGTACATCGGTTCGAGCAACCGGTTTTGTGCCTGCTCCAAGCCTTGGCGAAGTGCGCGGAAAGCGGCCTCCCGGAAGTCGCCGCCGGACGTGTGCTGATTGTGGCCGCGTCCGGTCGTTAACGTCACTTTTACATCCGTCAATGGAGAGCCGGCCAGTAAGCCGTGATGATCGCGCTCAGTCAGATGGCGGAGAATAAGGTTTTGATGGCCGACCGATAATGCATCGGCATGGCAGACGTTGTCTAACTGGAAACCGCTGCCGCGTTCGCCGGGTTCGATTTTCAGATGAACTTCCGCGTAATGGCGAAGCGGCTCGAAATGGCCGTATCCCATGACTGGCAACTCGATGGTTTCTTTATACAGAATTTCAGGTTCTCCAAACTGAACCTTGTGGCCGAACCGTTCAAAAACCACTTGCTCCAAAACTTCCAACTGGATGGCGCCCATGACTTGGATTTGTATCTGTTGAAAATATTCATCCCAGTAGACGGACAGGGAGGGGTCTTCAGCACCGAGAATTTTGAAGCTGCCCAACACTTCTTTTACATGGACGGCCGAATCAAAAAGGACAGTCGATTTTAAGGTCGGCATCATTTGGAAGTTGAAACTCTCCTGCCTGACGCCGAGGGTATCGCCGATTGCAGCTTCTGATAAACCTGCGATGGCAAACAGTTCACCCGCCCGTGCCTGTTCAACGGTCTGAAATTTATCGCCGTTATAAACCCGGATCTGTGTGACTTTTTCTTCGAGGTCATTCGGACCATATGTCAATTTATCGCGAACTTGGAGTCTTCCGCTGAAGGCTTTTAGAAAACAGATCCGATTGCCGTTTTCATCATGGCGGATTTTATAGATTTGAGCGCCGAATTCTTCACTGTCGGAATAGGAACTGATCGTCAGTCCATCCAGCTGCATAAGGAATTCCTGAATGCCAGTATCCTGCAGGGCGGAACCGCTGGCGCAAGGGAAAATTTGATTGGCGGCAATCATGCGTTGAAAAGCTTTTAGCCAAAGTTCTTCATCGTACCCCGTTTCGAGATATTGGGCCAATAAGGCTTCATCCCGCTCAGCGATGAATTCAATTAGCTCTTCAGTCATGGTTCCACCGCGATAAGACTCCGTGATCATGCAGGAATCACCGGAAAGGTTTGAGCGGATTTCCTGCAGCACAGCGGCAGGATCAGCACTTTCACGATCGGTTTTGTTGATGAAGAAAAAGACCGGTATCTGGTGTTTTTGCAGAAGCTGCCAGACGGTTTCGGTATGGCCTTCAATGCCATCGACTGCACTGACGATGATGATGGCGTAATCCATCACTTGAACTGAGCGTTCCATTTCCGGGGAGAAGTCGACGTGTCCCGGAGTGTCGATAAGAAAATAAGTCGATCCATTAAATGAAAAACTAGCCTGATCAGCGAAAATCGTAATGCCGCGGTTTTTTTCGATGGCATGGCTGTCGAGAAAAGCGTTTTGGTGGTCGACCCGCCCGCGCTGGCGGATGCTTTTGGTGTGGTACAGCAATTGCTCTGAGAATGTGGTCTTGCCGGCATCGACATGCGCCAGAATTCCAATGGTTTTGTTCATGCGGTCACCTCTTTAGCTTCAGTTTAGCAGATTTTATATATGGAATACGAAAAACGCGAAAGCCGGTGTGGCTTTCGCGTTCAGGTATGGTTTAACCAATTGGAAAGTAATCAACTGATGGCATCATAACAAGCGATCCCAAAACAGATGCCCAGTGCACAGCGTTTCCGGTAAGCGGCAGATTTGAGCAGTTCCACCTCCTGTTTATGCGTCATAAAGCCGCATTCCACGAGGATGGCCGGCATATGCGTGTCGCGGAGAACAGCAAAATCACCTTGCTTGACTCCACGGTCTTTCCGGCCCGTCACCCGCACAAGAGCGTTTTGGACGATAGCTGCCAGCTGTTTGGTTGCTGGCTGCGGCCGGCTGTAGGTGAAGGTTTCCAGGCCATTGACCGAGTTGAAGGCATGGCCCATTGCATTGGCATGGATGGAAACGAACAAGTCCACCTTCAACCGGTTTGCGAGCGCTGTACGTTCGTGCAGCGGAACATCCAGATCGTTTTGATGGCTGAACAATACGTTGTGTCCGTCCAACATCAAGCGCTTTTTGACCTCTTCCGCAACGGCCGAATTAAAATGGAATTCCCTCAGCCTGCCATCGGGCGAACGCTTTCCGGGCGTGTCTGGCCCATGTCCGGCATCAATCATTATCTTCATTTTCAAAAACCTCCTTTTGCGGTCTATATAGTGGAAGAGACCGTCAAAGGGGACAAAAATCTTCAAATTTAATTTTTCCATGTTAAAATAAAAGCAAACCGCATGCAAAAAGAACAACTTCGATGAAAATTCGAAATAATGTGTGGATAAGGAATGAGGGGTAACAAATGGGACAAGTAACAACAAAACAAGTGATGGAAACGTTCGAGTTGGATTTGATCAGCGGAGAAGAAGGCATCGGCCGTCATATTCCCATCAGTGATATTTCAAGACCCGGTTTGGAAATGGCCGGTTATTTCACTCATTATCCAGCAAACCGTGTGCAACTGCTCGGCAAAACCGAGCTTTCTTTTTTTGCCATGCTATCGCCGAAGGAACGATTGGACCGGATGATGAAACTCTGCACTGACGATACGCCGGCAATCATCGTTTCACACGGTGTTCCCGTGCCGGCAGAATTGGTCACTGCTTCAAGCAATCGCCATGTACCGGTTATGACCACACCGATGTCAACAACGCGCTTTTCCAGTTTGCTGACGAATTTTCTGGAAAGCCAATTAGCTCCAACCACGGCTATTCATGGTGTGCTCGTTGACATATACGGCGTAGGCGTCCTGCTGACAGGAAAAAGCGGCGTCGGTAAGAGCGAGACGGCGCTGGAACTCGTCAAAAAAGGCCATCGCCTGGTAGCTGATGATTGCGTGGAGATCCACCAGGAAGGGGAAAATACTTTGGTCGGCCATCCACCGAAACTGATTGAGCACTTGCTCGAGATTCGCGGAGTGGGCATCATTGATATCATGACATTATTCGGAGCCAGTGCCGTCCGAACCTTCAAGCGGATTTCCCTGGTGATCGACCTGGAGCTATGGGATCCTGATAAAACCTATGATCGTCTTGGCTTGGAAGAAGAAAAGATGAAGATCATCGATACGCACCTGACGAAACTGACGATTCCAGTTCGCCCTGGACGAAACTTATCCGTTATCATCGAAGTTGCGGCG
Organism: Planococcus sp. SE5232; assembly: GCF_050686535.1. Classification (NCBI taxonomy): domain Bacteria; kingdom Bacillati; phylum Bacillota; class Bacilli; order Caryophanales; family Caryophanaceae; genus Planococcus; species Planococcus sp. SE5232. The sequence continues at coordinate 92,942 of NZ_JBOGCP010000005.1, forward strand.
ATGAATTATCGCCTGAAACGGATGGGCGTCAATGCGGCTGAAGAATTTTCGAAGCGCCTGGATGATGTCATAGCACAAGATACAAACTAAGCGAATGGGTAGGTGCACAAGATGTATTCAATACTAGCTTCAATAGACCCGACCGCTTTTTCACTGGGCCCGATTTCGGTCCAGTGGTATGGTGTCATCATCGCCTTAGGCATTGTCATCGCCTTTTTAGTGGGGCAGCGTGAAATGGTCAAACGGGGGTTGCACCCTGAGTATTTAACGGATTTATTGATTTGGGCGGTGCCGCTGGCAATAGTCGGCGCCCGCATTTACTATGTCGCGTTTGAATGGGACCATTACAAAGACAATCCCGGACAGATCATTGCCATCTGGAATGGCGGCATCGCGATCCACGGCGCATTGATTGCATCCATGATTGTCGCGTATCTGTTCACCAAAAAACGCAATACCTCCTTTTTGAAAGTGGCGGATATTTTGGCGCCGAGCATCCTGATCGGTCAAGCGATTGGCCGGTGGGGCAATTTCATCAACCAGGAAGCGCATGGTGGAGAAGTATCCCGTGCTTTTCTGGAAAATCTCTACATTCCTGACTGGATCATCAATCATATGTACATAGATGGAGCTTACTACCATCCGACTTTCTTATATGAATCCATGTGGAGCCTCGTGGGTATCATTATTTTGCTGCTGCTTCGGAAAGTCAATCTGGTACGCGGCGAAATGTTTTTCTTCTATATGATCTGGTATTCTGTTGGCCGCTTCTTTATCGAAGGCATGCGGACTGACAGCCTCTATGTGGTTGGTGAACTTCGGGCTGCACAGCTGGTGTCGGTTGTTGCCATTATCATCGCCGTGGTATTTATCGTGTACCGCCGCGCGGCAATCAAAAACCCACCGCGCTATAAAGACAAATAACATTGAAAAGAGCGATCAGATGTCGACGTTGAGAAATGGATTAAAAGCAGGGTTGAAGACGACCTGGGCATTGGGGAAAATCATATTCCCGATCACTCTTCTCGTCACCATGCTTCAATATACCCCGGTTCTGCCTTTTATCATCGATTTAGTGGCGCCGATCATGGGCTTGTTCGGTTTAAGCGGCGACGCTGCCATACCACTGGTCCTTGGGAACGCGCTGAATCTGTATGCCGGAATTGCCGGTATCCTGTCTTTGGAGCTGACGGTCAAAGAAGTTTTCATTTTGGCGGTCATGCTGTCCTTCTCCCATAATATTTTTATTGAAACGGGAGTGGCCCTGAAAGTAGGCGTCAAGCTGTGGGTGGTGTTGGTGGTCCGCTTTGGTCTTGCTGGATTATCGGCCATCATCATCAACCTGCTGTGGAAAGGCGGCGGCGAAGTAGCCCAATACGGCTTTGCTCCTGAAGCGGCTGCCGCACCCGAAAGCTGGATGGGGATCTTGCTGATCGGGCTGGAAAAAGCTTCGTTCGGCGTCCTGCAATTAGCGATGATCGTCATTCCATTGATGATCATGATTCAAATTTTGAAAGATAAAAAATACCTCCAGAAAATCTCCACGATGCTTGGACCATTGACACGTCTGTTGGGTGTAGAGAAGAACGCTTCTTTGACGCTTGCTTCCGGACTGATTTTCGGATTGGCCATGGGAGCAGGGGTCATGATCCAGGCGGTGCAGGAAGATGGCGTCAGCAAAAAAGATGCGACCTTGGTGTTCATCTTCCTGGTCGCCTGCCATGCCATCGTAGAAGATACGTTGATTTTCATTCCACTTGGGATCCCGATATGGCCGTTACTTGCCATCCGTGTGGTTACGGCACTCGGGCTGACCATTTTTGTTTCCTATATGTGGCGTAAAGCGGAAGAAAAAGAGAAGGAAGTGGTTTCTACATGACGGTAAAACAGATCAATACCTTATTATTCGATTTTGACGGCACTTTACTGGATACCAATGAATTGATCATCCAGACCTTCTTGACCGTTCTGGATGAGCATTATCCGGGGCGTTTCGGGCGTGAAGACGCTTTGCATTTTATCGGCCCGTCGCTAGAACAGACATTTACAGCCATCGATCCGGATCGTGTGGAAGAGCTGACAATTCAGTACCGCTCCCTCAACCGGATGATGCACGATGAATTGGTCGAGGAATACGACGGCGTGGCCGAAACGCTGCGCCTATTGAAAGCACAGGGCTTGAAAATGGCGATCGTCTCAACCAAAAGAAGCGAAACCATTCGTCACGGATTGGCATTGATGGGTGTCAGCGATGTGTTTGATGTGCTGGTCGGCCTGGATCATGTCAGCAACCCGAAACCGGATCCAGAGCCTTTGCATCTGGCGTTGGAGCAATTGGGCGCTTCCCATGACGAAGCTTTGATGATCGGCGACAACTCGCATGACATCGAAGGCGGCAAAAATGCAGGGGTACGGACGGCAGGCGTGGCCTGGGCGGCAAAAGGAGAGGAATTTCTGGCCGGGTACAAACCGGACTTCATGCTGCAGCATATCAGTGATTTGCTGGAATTGACGAAAGTGGCCGTCAAATGAGAAACACACAACGCCATTTTGTGGAAGGTCCAAACTCGCTTTGGCATATATACAAAACTGTCCCTTTCTGGAAGGTGGCCAAAAACTTTTTGGTGATCCAGACAGCCAGGTATACACCGTTTCTGCCGATGAAAAATTGGATGTATAAAGCTTTCCTTAAAATGAAAATTGGAGAGCATTCTTCTTTTGCGTTGATGGTCATGCCTGATGTCATGTTTCCGGAACGGATTACGGTCGGGAAAAACTCAGTAATCGGCTATAATACAACAATACTTGCACATGAATATTTAATAGATGAATATCGGCTCGGCGACGTAGTCATCGGAGACCGCGTCATGATCGGAGCAAACACCACGATTTTGCCCGGCATCACCATTGGAAACGGCGCAATCGTTTCCGCTGCCACGCTCGTCCATAAAAATGTGCCAGCTGGAGCTTTTGTCGGTGGAAATCCGATGAGCATCATCTATACAGCTGAACAAATGGCAGAGCGCCAAGCAAAATCCTGAAAGCAACCACTGCTTTCAGGGTTTTTTTCGAGGATATCTCTTGACGATGGATGGAAAAATGCGCTAAAATAATAATTACTTCACCACATTAGCGAACTAAAGTAAAATAACCAATATTAGGGAGTTTTATGAATGACCATACAAATGTTCGAAAAACCGTTAGGCATGAGAGACGATTTCCCATTTATCGCGAAAAAGAAAGCGGAGCTCCGCACAAATGGAACGTCCATTATTCAACAGGCAGGCTATGACCTGCTGCAGACTCCGACGTTGGAATATTACGAAACAATCGGCAAAATCTCGGCCATCGCTGATAATGCGTTGTTCAAATTATTGGACAGCCAAGGAGAGACGTTGGTTTTGCGGCCGGATATGACTTCACCGATCGCCCGTGTAGCTGCTTCCAAGTTACTGAAAGAAAAGATGCCGGTCAGACTCGGCTATTATTCGAACGTTTTCCGCGCCCAAAAGCGTGAAGGCGGGCGGCCTGCTGAATTTGAACAGATGGGTGTGGAACTGATCGGCGACGATTCTTTGTACGCCGATGCAGAAGTCATCATTCTGGCCTGGAATATCTTAAAGAACCTGAATATCAAATCCAGCCGCTTTGTGATCGGCCATACGCAATTGCTGCAGCTGATCCTGCAGGATTTCGGCTTAGACCAGGAGCAGATCGAAGAAGTCCATGCTGCTTTTGTTTCGAAGAACAGCGTTGGATTTGAAAGTTTGGCCAAGCAATTGCCGATAGAACCTTCCAGACTGGAATCGTTCATCGGATTGATGTCCACGTCAAACGTCGAAGAATGGCAGCAATGGATCGATCCCCACAATGCGAAACAAAATTCTTTATTCGAAGACATGAAGAAATTGAAGAAAATATTGGATCGCAGCGGTTTGTCCGACGCGATCACCTACGACTTATCATTTAACAGCCACATGACCTATTACACCGGATTGGTGTTTGAAGTATATGGAGCAGGCAGCGGCTTTTCGCTTGGCAACGGCGGACGTTATGACGGTCTGATGAAGCAATTCGGGCTGCAGGTCGGCGCAACGGGCTTCGGGCTGCGTGTCGACCGGCTGCTGGAAATCATCTCTGCTGTTCCAGAGAAGGAAAATCATACCTTGATCCTCTTTGATGAACAGGGTGAAGACCAGGCGTTCGATGAAGCACAGAAACTCCGCGAACAGGGAGTCCGGGTCACGCTGCAATTTGCGCCAGCAGTTTTAGCGATCGATGAATTCAGCGGGCTGTTCAGTAAAGTCCTACGAATGGAAGGTGCCAATTGATGGATGCATTAACGATTGCCATGCCTAAAGGGCGTATATTTGAAGAAGCTTACGAATTATTAGTGAAGGCCGGCTACGACCTGCCGAAGGAACTCGACGATTCACGCAAATTGATTGTGGAAGCGCCGAATGAGAATATCCGTTTTATTCTTTCCAAGCCGATGGATGTTCCGGCATATGTGGAACATGGAGTAGCGGATATCGGCATCGCCGGGAAAGATGTCATGCTCGAGCATGACCGGGATGTCTATGAATTATTGGACCTTGGCATCAGCCGCTGCTACATCGCGACTGCCGGCATGCCGGACACTCCGATGAATGAAGTGACGCCGCGTGTCGCGACCAAATACCCGAAAGTGGCTTCGCAGTATTATAGAGGCAAAGGTGAACAAGTCGAAATCATCGAATTGAACGGTTCCATTGAACTGGCGCCGATGATCGGCTTGGCGGACCGTATTGTGGATATCGTCTCGACCGGCAAAACCTTGAAGGAAAATGGCTTAGTCGAATATGAGAAGATCGTCGATATCACGTCGCGTTTGATTGCCAATCCGGTAAGCTACCGCTTGAAGCAGAAGCGCATTACGGAATTGGTTGAGAAGTTGAGAAAGCAGGCGAGCGTATGAAAGTAACTCGTTTATCAGCAGGAATCTCCATCAGAAGAACCATCGCAGAAGGCACCGGACAGCAAGTCGCAGCTGTGAAAGACATCATCCAGGATGTTCGGGATAATGGAGACCAGGCCATGTTTCGCTACGCTGAAAAATGGGACGGCGCCAAACTTTCTTCCCTGCGCGTAACGGATGAAGAAATTGCACAGGCGGTCGAGCAATTCGACCGTCAATTGCTGGAGGATTTGACAGAAGCGGCAACAAATATTCGCAGCTACCATGAAAGCCAGCAGCAACAAGGCTACCGGTTGGACAATGAAGACGGTTCGTACGTTGCCCAGCGCGTCACAGCGATTGAATCTGCAGGACTTTACGTGCCAGGCGGAACAGCAGCCTATCCATCGTCCGTACTGATGAACGTCATCCCGGCTCAAGTAGCTGGAGTGGCGCGCATCGTGTTGATTTCGCCTCCGGGCAAAGACGGCACCTTGTCCGACGGGGTTCTGGCGGCTGCCCATATTCTGGGTATCACGGAAGTCTACAAGTCGGGCGGTGCACAGGCCATTGCGGCTTTGGCATATGGCACACAATCCATCATGCCGGTCGATAAAATCACGGGTCCCGGAAACATTTTCGTGGCTTTGGCCAAACGGGAAGTCAATGGCGACGTCGCCATTGATATGATCGCCGGACCGAGTGAAATCGCCATCATCGCGGATGATTCCGCTTATGCCGACGAAGTAGCTGCGGATTTATTATCGCAGGCAGAACACGATCCGATGGCCAGCGCTGTCTTATTGACGGCCAGCGAAAGATTGGCTGATGCGGTTTCCAAAGAAGTGGACCGGCAACTGTCGCTTTTGCCGCGTGAAGCCATTGCCAGTCCGGCAATGGCGGACCACGGCATGATCTATCTCGGTGAGACGATGGGCCAATTGATCGAAGCTGCCAACCAACTGGCTCCTGAGCATTTGGAGATCATGACAGAGGATGCGGAAGCAGTAGCGGATAAAATACGGCACGCCGGCGCCATCTTTATCGGGCGCTATTCGTCAGAACCGATCGGCGATTATTTTGCGGGGACCAACCATGTCCTGCCGACCAATAGTACGGCACGTTTTTCGAGTGCATTATCTGTCTATGATTTTATAAAACGAACCAGTATTATCCGCTATAGCGAACAGGCTTGGCAAAATAATAAAGATAAAATCGCACGGCTTGCGCGCCTGGAAGGTTTGGAAGGCCATGCGCGTGCAGTCGAATCGCGGTCCTGGGAAAAGGGGAATGGACAATGAGACAAGCTGAAATCAAGCGAAATACCAATGAAACCAAAGTAGCCATCAATTTTTCATTGGATGGAGAAGGCAAATCGACAATCGATACAGGCGTTCCATTCATGGATCATATGCTGGATCTTTTCATCAAGCATGGCTTGTTTGATGGCGACATCAAAGCAGATGGAGATACCCATATCGACGATCACCATACGACAGAAGACATCGGCATCGTACTCGGCCAGGCTGTTAAAGAAGCGCTTGGCGATAAAAAAGGCATCCGCCGTTACGGCAATGCGTTTGTGCCGATGGATGACGCACTGGCGCAAGTGGTCATCGACTGTTCGAACCGGCCGCATCTGGAGTTCCGCTGCGAACTTCCAAACGAAAAAGTGGGGACATTCGACACCGAGCTGGTTCAGGAATTCCTTTGGAAATTCGCACTTGAGGCCCGCATGAATGTCCATGTCATCGTTCATTACGGAAAAAATACGCATCATATCATCGAAGCGGTGTTCAAGGCATTGGCACGGGCGCTTGATGAAGCGACAGGCATCGATCCACGGGTCAAAGGCGTGCCGTCGACGAAGGGGCTGTTGACATGATCATCGGCATCATCGATTACGGCATGGGCAATTTGTTCAGTGTTGAGCAAGCATTGAAAAAATTGGAATGTACGGTCATCGTATCGGACGACCCGGCAGTACTGCTGGAAGCAGAAGGGATTCTTCTTCCAGGAGTTGGTGCTTTTCCGGATGCCATGGAGCTGTTGGACCAAAAAGGTCTTTCGGAATTCATCCGATCGTTGCCGGAGAAAAACATTCCGCTGCTTGGCATTTGCCTCGGCATGCAATTATTATATGAAGATAGTTCGGAAGTGAAACCGACCAAAGGGTTGGGCTTGTTGAAGGGCCAAATCCGCCGTTTTGAAAAAGGGACGTACCGGATTCCGCATATGGGCTGGAACCGTCTCGAATTTTCACGTGTCCCCTACTGGTTGGATGAAGTTTTGAGCGATACGCATGTTTATTTTGTCCATTCCTTTTTGGCGGTCAATACCGATGATCAGGAAATCTGGGCGACAGCAAGCTACGGAAACCACGACGTTCCAGGAGTAGTCGGAAACGGATTGATTACAGGTATGCAGTTCCATCCGGAAAAATCAGGCGATTTTGGCCATTATTTATTAGAACAGTGGATTGCAAATGTCAGGAGGAACCTACATGACTAAGTTTCAAATTTATCCCGCTATCGATTTGCGGGATGGAAAATGTGTACGCCTATTCCAGGGAGATTATGCCCAGGAAACCATCTACGGTGATTCTCCGGTCGACATGGCGAAGAAATTCGTGGAGGCTGGAGCACAGTGGATACATATGGTTGATTTGGACGGTGCGAAAGATGGTGTTCGGATCAATGATCAAGTCGTTATCGAAGCTGCAAAATTGGGTGCAAACGTCCAGGTAGGCGGGGGTATCCGGACACGTGAAGATATCGAACATTATTTATCGAATGGTGTTGCACGTGTCATTATCGGAAGCCTTGCCATCCGCAATCCAGAGCTTGCCGTGTCATTTATCGAAGAGTTCGGTGCTGACCGGATCGTCATTGGCATAGATGCGAAAAATGGGATGGCCGCGACAGAAGGCTGGATCGAAACGTCGGGTCAGGCGGCAACGGAAGTGGCGAACTATTTCGCTTCTAAAGGTGCTAAGCATTTTATCTACACAGATATCGCAACAGATGGAACTTTAGCTGGACCGAATATCGAAGCGAACAGAGCGTTGGCTGATTCTGAAGAAGCGCAAGTCATTGTCTCTGGCGGCATCGGATCATTGGAGGATGTCCGCAATGTAAAAAAGGCATCTACCCATAGCAATATTGCCGGTGTTATCATAGGGAAAGCACTGTATGAAAAACGTTTTACCTTGGAGGAGGCATTGTCATGCTGACAAAACGCATCATTCCCTGCCTGGATGTCAAAGAAGGGCGCGTCGTTAAAGGCGTCAGCTTCGTTTCACTGCGGGATGCAGGCGATCCTGTAGAACTGGCTCGTTTTTATGACAAGCAAGGAGCTGACGAATTGGTGTTTCTGGACATCTCGGCTTCACATGAAGGCAAGGAAACTATGGTCGAAGTGGTCAAAATTGTTGCGACGGAGCTGTCAATTCCCTTTACAGTGGGAGGGGGAATCCGCAGCCTGGAGGATATGAAACGCATGCTGCGGGCTGGCGCCGATAAAGTCTCTTTGAACACGGCGGCTCTCGATCGTCCGGAATTGATCAAAGAAGGGGCGGACTTCTTCGGCTCCCAGTGCATCGTCGTCGCCATCGACGCTAAGAAGAATGGCGACAGTTGGGACGTCTATACACATGGCGGGCGCAATAAAACCAAGTGGAATGCCATTGAATGGGCGAAAAAAAGCGTGGAACTTGGAGCCGGCGAACTGTTGTTGACCAGCATGGACAAAGACGGCTCGAAAGACGGCTTTGACCTGGAATTGACGCAAGCCGTACGTGAAGCGGTGGAAGTACCGGTCATTGCCAGCGGCGGAGCAGGAAACAAAGAGCATTTCAGCGAAGTCTTTAAAACGGTGGATGCCGACGCTGCACTGGCCGCATCTATTTTCCATTACAAAGAAACCAGCGTAGCTGAAGTAAAAGAATTTTTACGGAAAGAGGGAGTGAACGTCCGATGACAACGATACAATATGATCAAAACGGGCTGATTCCCGTTATTATCCAGAATGCCGAAACAAAAGAAGTCCTGTCGTTGGCTTATGCCAATGAAGAGGCAGTCCAAAAAACGATGGACACCAATGAAACGTGGTTGTACTCAAGAAGCCGCAGCGAACTATGGAACAAAGGAGCAACCAGTGGCAATACCCAAAAAGTGACGGCCGTGCGTCTGGATTGCGACGGCGATTCGCTGATCTATGAAGTGATCCCGAACGGACCTGCTTGCCACACCGGCAAGGACAGCTGTTTCTTCGAGACCATTCATGGCGAACGCAACGAATCTCCAGGAGATATGTTCGCTCAGCTGACTTCTTTGATCAAAGCACGTGAAGAAGAAATGCCTGAAGGCGCGTATACAACCTATCTCTTTGAAGAAGGCGTAGATAAAATCTGCAAAAAAGTCGGGGAAGAAGCGGCTGAAGTCATCATTGCAGCAAAAAATCGGGATGCTGAGGAACTGGCTATGGAAACAGCCGATTTGTTCTATCACACCTTGGTGCTGCTGCAGGAACAAAAAGTGGGAATCGATCAAGTGGTCAATGTATTAAAAGACCGCCACGCTACAAAAACGACAAGTAAATAATAAGGAAATATGCTATAATTACAGCACATTTGAGTATAGGGGCGATGTTAATCGTTCCTTTTACTTTTTCGGAGGCATATTTTGGAGAATAAAAAAAGAAACTACAAGAATGTACTGTCTTTCATTCCGACGGGGGAATTTTATTACAGAAAAGCGCTGAAAGAACTTCAGCGTGAAAATCATCCAAAAGCACATAAGTATTTACGCCGCGCGACAGAACTGAGCCCGAAGGATCCGCTTATTCTGACGCAGTACGGCATCGTGCTGATGGAAATGGAAGAATTCGAACAGGCGATGGAGATGCTGCATGCGGCGTATGAACTAGATCCAAAAGAGCCTGATATCCTATTTTTCCTCGCTGAAGTCCATGCACATATGGGCTTATTTTGGGATGCACGAAAATACGCCAAAAAATACCTGGTGTACGAAACGCAAGGCAAATACACGGCTGAAGCTATGGAAATCGTTGATTTTGCGGAACAGGAAGACTGGCAGCTTTTTGATGACGATGGTGAAGCGCAGGACAGCGAATATTATTATCGCCAGGAAAAGGCGCGCCGCATGATGGAACAGGGTGATTTTGCTGGAGCCATCGAGCTGCTGGAAAAACTGGTCGAAGAAAAGACGGATTTCTGGGGAGCCTATAATAATCTGGCGCTGGCTTATTTTTATATCGGAGAAGCCGAAATGGCCAAAGCACTGCTTCACGATGTACTGCGGAGAAATACAGGCAATCTGCACGCCCTCTGCAATTTAGCAGTCTTTCATTATTATGAAAAGAATGCGGAGTTGGAAGACGTCCTTGAGCTGTTGAAGAAAATCCAGCCTTACGTATTCGAGCACCGCTACAAACTGGGAGCGACGTTTGCGCTGGTCGGCAAATACAAGGAAGCTTATCGCTGGCTGAAAAGCTTGCAGAAACGCGGTTTTGATGGAGACCCCGCTTTCTATTTCTGGTTGTCGCATGCCGCCTACCATTCGGGACATGAAGAGGCATCCAGACAGGCATGGGATCAATTGAAGAAAATGGATCCCGGCAAAGACGGCTATGAGCCGTGGAACGACCATTCCGCGATGCCTCATGCAGATGCGCTGGAGCATGACAGGGACTATCTCGTCGGAAAGCTGGATCATGAGAAGAAAAGTGAACGGCTATTCGGCTTGTTTCTGTTGGGCAAATCCGTGCACAAGCAGGAAATCATCTCACATCCGAATTGGTTGGCATCGGATCAGCCTTCCGTCCTGGAAACCTTTGTCCTCGGCTACGCATTGGGCCACCCCTTCAAAGAGGAAGTTCCAGCTGAACATGCGTTCATGCGGGCGATGGAGACGGCCGAGCTTCTTTATATGCAAAGTGGAATGGTGACAAAGCAGCGGGCTGAAGTTTTTCAATTGTGGTTCCTGTTGGTCGAAGAGGCTTTCAGCCGGAATTATCGGTTTAAGAACCCGGCGGCATTAGCGGCAGCAGTAGACTATATGGCCAAATCCTCTAAAAATGAAAAAATGATAAAACGGCACCAGGCGGATCGTTTTGGTATATCGGTCGCTACCTTGTCGAAATATATAAAAGAGATAGCCATTTACTTGCCGAATCTCGGCTCACAGGCATAAAAGTTGAAGCTTTTGCCGGAATCTTATACGATTTAGCTACTGAGAAATAGGAGGCCTATTGTTATGACTGAAACGAATACAATTTATGATGTAATTATTATTGGAGCAGGACCAGCAGGCATGACTGCCGCTGTCTATACTTCCCGTGCCAATCTGACAACCTTAATGCTTGAACGCGGTATTCCAGGGGGCCAGATGGCCAATACGGAAGAAATTGAAAACTATCCAGGCTTCGACCATATTCTTGGGCCGGATCTGTCGACGAAAATGTTCGAACATGCTAAAAAATTCGGTGCTGAATACGCCTACGGTGACGTAACTGAAATTGTTGATGGAGAAGAATACAAAACCATCAAAGCTGGATCAAAAGAATACAAAACACGCGCCATCATCGTGACGACGGGTGCAGAGTACAAAAAAATGGGCATCCCCGGTGAAAATGAACTGGGCGGACGCGGCGTAAGCTATTGCGCAGTTTGTGATGGGGCTTTCTTTAAACAGAAGGAATTGGTCGTTGTCGGGGGCGGAGATTCAGCTGTTGAAGAAGGAGTCTATTTAACCCGTTTTGCCGATAAAGTCACGATCGTCCACAGACGTGACGAGCTTCGTGCACAGAAAATTCTTCAGGACCGTGCATTTGCCAATGACAAAATCGACTTTATCTGGAGTCATACCGTCAAAGAAATTCACGATGATGGAAACGGCAAAGTTGGAAGTGTCACTTTGGTGTCCACTGATAATGATGCAGAAAGAGAATTCAAAGCAGATGGCGTCTTTATCTATATCGGTATGCTGCCGTTGACAAAACCGTTTTCGGAATTGGGCATCTTAAATGATGAAGGCTATGTTGTAACCAATGAGAAGATGGAAACCAAAGTGCCTGGTATTTATGCAGCAGGCGATGTTCGTGAAAAAACCTTGCGCCAAGTAGTTACTGCAACAGGTGACGGCAGTATCGCAGCACAAGCAGCTCAACATTATATTGAAGAACTGGTAGAAAAAATCGGGATGAAAACGAAAGCTTAATTGTTTCTTAATCATTTTGTAACGCGCTTGTCATGAACAAGGGTTATAGTAGGAAGAGTAAATTGACCCCCTTTTTATAAAGAATTTTTGATGGGCCATCTTTCGAGCTACTCGGAAGATGGCCTCTTTTTTTGCATTCTTTTGCATGACACACCAGGATACATGTATAATGGAGTAAGTTTACAATAGATGCGGAGTGTCGAATGTGCAGCGAATCGCGAATTTATTAGTCATCAAAAATGGGCAAGTCTTATTATTGAAGAAACCACGGCGTGACTGGTATGTGGCACCCGGTGGGAAGATGGAGGCCGGAGAGTCGATTTTCGAAGCGGCAGTCCGTGAGTTCAAAGAAGAAACGAACGCTACCCCGATCGGTACACATTTAAAAGGGGTCTATACGATGATGATCCAGGAAAATGACCAAATTGTGGACGAGTGGATGTTGTATACATTTGCTGCAAATAATTTGGCTGGAGATATATTTGAAGAAACAACTGAAGGATTGCTGGAATGGCATCCAGTCGGGGAACTGGCGTTTTTGCCGATGGCAGAAGGCGATCGGACCAATCTGCAATTTGCAGCCAACCGGCCAGGCATTCAATATGGAACTTTCTATTACACGCCGGAATTCCAGCTGATCAAAGAGAACATCCAATCATCAACTGAAGAGGTGAACCACCAGAATGGATAACCGTAAGGAAGAAACTGAGTTAATCATCATCACTGGCATGTCAGGCGCAGGAAAGACTGTCGCAATCCAAAGCTTCGAAGATCTGGGTTTTTTTACAATTGACAATTTACCGCCTGCATTATTGCCTACTTTTATCAAATTGATGAGGGATTCAGGGAAATCGATGAAGCGGGTAGCGGCCGTTATGGATTTGCGCGGCGGTGACTTTTTCGATAGCCTCTTGGACGCAATCGACCATTTGTCGCAGGAACCGAACGTTTCCATCACCGTTCTATTTCTGGATGCGGAAAATCAGACATTAGTGAGCCGTTACAAAGAAACGAGAAGATCCCACCCGTTGTCTCCAGGCGGATTGGTCTTGGGCGGTATCAAAAAAGAACGCGATATGCTGAGCGACCTTCAAGGAAGAGCGCAATTTATCTATAATACTTCCGGTATGACCCCGCGTCAGCTGAAAGAAAGAATCATCGCCGATTTTTCATCAAAGACCAGTAATGTCTTCACAGTGAATGTGATGTCTTTCGGATTCAAGCATGGGATGCCAATCGATGCCGACTTAGTGTTTGACGTCCGCTTTTTGCCGAATCCTTACTATATTGAAGAGTTGAATCCCTTGTCAGGCCTCGATGAACGGGTCTCAAGCTATGTACTGAAATGGCAGGAGACGCAGACACTCCTAGAAAAACTGACGGATTTACTGCAGTTCATGATTCCGCAGTATAAAAACGAAGGAAAAGCGCAGCTGGTCATAGCGTTTGGCTGTACGGGCGGCCAACACCGTTCAGTGACTTTGGCCGAATACTATGGCAAGCTTCTGGCTGAAAACAATAAAGTCATCGTGACGCACAGGGATGTCAAAATAAGAAAGGATTGAGTGCATGGAACGCAACCAGCACCGGAAACGCGTCGTTATTTTAGGAGGCGGAACGGGACTTTCAACACTTTTGCGCGGATTGAAGTTGTATCCGTTAGATTTGACGGCTATCGTAACTGTTGCGGATGACGGAGGAAGTTCAGGCCGTTTAAGAAATGATTTGGATATTCCTCCTCCAGGTGATATTCGAAATGTCCTTGCGGCATTGTCGGATACGGAACCTTTAGTTGCTGAAATGTTCCAATATCGCTTTAAACATTCCTTAGACCTCGATGGGCACTCCCTAGGAAATTTGATGCTTGCAGCACTTACGGATATTACGGGAGACTTTTCCCATGCAGTCCGTGAAATGAGCCGGGTATTAAGCGTCAACGGAACTGTCTTGCCTGCAGCCAATCAAATCGTGACGCTCAATGCGGAATTGGAAGATGGGACCATCATCAAAGGCGAGTCTAAAATCCCTGCCTACCTGCAGCCGATCAAACGGGTGTTCATCGAACCTCACGATGTGAAAACTTTGCCTGCCACTATCGCAGCGATTGAAAGTGCGGATGTGATCGTTGTCGGGCCAGGGTCTCTTTATACCAGTATTTTACCTAATCTATTGGTGAAGGATATCAAAAAAGCAGTAATTGCTGCGAAGGCTAAGAAAATATACATCTGCAACCTAATGACACAAGCGGGTGAAACCTATAAATATACAGCCTCTGATCATGTGAAGGCATTATATGAGCATGTAGGGGAGAGTTTTCTGGATGCCATTTTGCTTGATAAAGTCCAAATGCCGCCGCTCGTTGCCGAGCGTTACAAAAAAGAGAAGGCATCGCCGGTTGAATACGATGAAGAGCGGCTAAAGCAGATGGGACTTGAAGTCTATAGAAAAGACATTGCCAACATCTTTGGCGAAACTGTCCGGCATGAGCCAATGAAAGTGGCGGAATGGTTATTTGAATATGCTGGAGGCCGTGCCAGTGAAGATTCGAAGCAGCTTTATTTCTAGTGCTTTGAAAGGGGGAACGAATTTTGTCTTTTGCATCTGAAACCAAAAAAGAAATGACGCAATTAGAAGTGGATGATTGCTGTGGAAAAGCAGAGTTGTCCGCAATGATCCGGATGAATGGAACCCTATCGTTTTCCAATCGGCAATTGAGCCTGGATATCCAAACCGAAAATGCGGCAATTGCCCGACGCATCTACACACTTTTAAAGCGTTTCTACAAAGCATATCCTGTTGAATTGCTCGTCAGAAAAAAGATGCGCCTAAAAAAGAACAACATCTATATTTGCAGAATCCGTGAAGGCGCCAAACATATTCTTGAGGATCTGGAAATTTTGACGGAAGGCTTCCAGTTCCAGCATCAGATCGTCAAGTCGCTGATTGAGAAGAACTGCTGTAAACGCTCTTATCTGAGGGGAGCTTTTTTGGCGGGAGGATCCGTCAACAATCCCGAAACTTCATCCTACCATTTGGAAATCTATTCACTTTACAAAGACCATGCAGATTCTCTGGTTGAGTTGATGAACGAGTTCCATTTAAACAGCAAAACGATCGAGCGGAAAAAAGGGTTTGTGACTTATTTGAAAGAAGCAGAAAAAATCTCTGACTTTCTGAGCATCACAGGAGCACATTCCGCTCTATTGAAGTTTGAGGATGTCCGAATCATTCGGGACATGCGCAACAGCGTCAACCGTCTTGTGAATTGTGAGACCGCTAACTTAAACAAAACCATCGATGCTGCATTGCGGCAAGTGGAAAACATCCGTTTTATCGATCAAACAATCGGAATCGATCAATTGCCTGAAAGATTGCGTGAAATTGCCCGACTTCGGGTAGAGTATCAAGACGTGACTCTTAAAGAATTAGGGGAAATGGTATCAGGTGGTACGGTAAGCAAGTCGGGAGTAAACCACCGGCTGCGGAAAATTGATGAGATTGCAGCGTCATTGAGAAAAGGAGAAATGATCGGCCGCTAAATAAGGGCTGTTCTTTCATATAAATGAGAGCGAAGTTTTCGGAGGAGGATATGTATGGTTGAAAAACAGGTGAAAGTACTATTAAAAACAGGTCTTCAAGCAAGGCAGGCAGCTTTATTTGTTCAGGAAGCGAACCGGTACACTGCGGATGTCTATTTAGAAAAAGACAATAAAAAAGTAAATGCCAAAAGCATCATGGGAATCATGAGCCTCGCCATCAGCAAAGGCACAGAGGTAAAAATTTCGGCAGATGGATTGGATGAAGAGAAAGCGGTTCATGCTTTATCGGAAATCATCGAACAGGAAGCTTAATCATCATTAAACAGAAAAAAACTCACAGCCATGGGCTGTGAGTTTTTGTTTTAGATATCTTTTTTATGGTCTTCAGGCAACTTGCTGCGTGTGATGACCTGGTCGATCAAGCCGTATTCAAGTGCACGTTCTGCTGTCATGAAGTTATCGCGGTCTGTATCTTTGGAAATGACATCGATTGGCTGACCTGTGCGTTCAGAAAGAATCTGGTTCAGCTTCTCGCGAAGGTGAAGAATACGTTTCGCGGCAATTTCAATTTCAGTTGCTTGGCCTTGAGCACCGCCAAGTGGTTGGTGAATCATGACTTCAGCATTTGGAAGCGCCAAGCGTTTGCCTTTTGTTCCTGCTGCAAGTAAGAAAGCTCCCATTGAAGCGGCCATGCCGATACAGATTGTTTGAACATCGGGACGAATAAACTGCATTGTGTCATAAATCGCCATTCCGGCAGTGATGCTGCCGCCCGGGCTGTTGATGTAAATTGAAATATCCTTATCTGGATCTTCTGCTTCCAAGAACAAAAGTTGTGCAACAATTGAATTTGCAACATTATCATCAATGCCGCTGCCCAGCATAATTACGCGGTCTTTCAACAAACGTGAATAGATATCATAAGCACGTTCACCTCGGCTAGTTTGTTCAATTACTGTAGGAATTAAGTTCATAGAATAGTTCCTCCTCGATTAAGTGGTTTGCAAACAATGCTGAAAGTTCTCTCAGCTGTACTATTATCATACACATGATGGTCAATGAAGGTCAAATCTAACGAATCAAAAAAATAGACTTGATTAAGTTGAAATACTTTTGTATAATAGAAAAGTCGCTAATAGCGAAAACGCCCTCGTAGTGTAATGGATCACACGTAAGATTCCGGTTCTTGAGATGGAGGTTCGATTCCTTCCGAGGGCATAAAAAAAGCAAAGCTCATTTTACCTTATCCGGTAAAATGGGCTTTTTTTGTGGCGGTAGTAAGATTTTCAAATCGGTTACAACTTATTAAATAGAAATAGACATCTGGGACGGCTATAAATTTCACTTTCCAATCCATAATCGCTCTATCTTTTTTTTATGACTAGTCAATCTCTATAGTTTGCTGTCCGGTATCTCCCAGTGAAACCATTTGCATTTATGTTTCAAAAAGAAACGTTTAAAAGAACTCCAGCAAAGGGAAATGATTAGTAATACATACTAGTGAAGAGGTGGAGCTTTTGAGAAAATTATTGATTCCCATCATTATTGTGATTGCGATTATTGTCATCATCGCGGCAATTTTGGTGCCGAGTTATAACAGCTTTGTGCAGCTTGAAGAGGATGTCAATCAGTCCTATGCTCAGATTGAAAACCAATTGCAGCGCAGGCTTGATTTGATTCCGAACCTGGTTGAGACGGTGAAAGGATTTGCCGACCAGGAACAGGATGTCATTGATAGTGTAACGGAGGCCCGTTCGAATTTAGCCGGGGCTGAAGGCATCAGTGAGCAAGCTGAGGCGGATGCCGAGTTGAGCGGGGCATTGAGCCGTTTGTTGGTGGTGGTGGAGAACTACCCTGAAATTCGTTCCAGTGAAAATTTCCAGCAGCTTTCTGATGAATTGGCAGGTACGGAAAATCGGATAGCGGTAGCCAGACAGGATTATAATGGAACGGTTTCTGAATTTAACCGCAAAGCCAGAAGTTTTCCTGGAAACATGATTGCGGGAGTTTTTGGTTTTGACGAGAAAGAGTATTTTGAAGCGGATCCGGATGCTTCTGAAGCACCGGAAGTCGATTTCGGAACTGATGAGGATGAACAATGAGACGCAGAATAGTGCTCATCTGCTTCCTGCTGCTGATGGTCAGTGGGCGTGGCTTGGCAGCTGACTTTCCGGAATTGACGAATGATCTCTATGTTCAAGACGAAGTCGGTATTTTGACGGAGCAGCAGAAAGAAGAAATCCGTCAATTGGGTCGTGGGCTGGAAGACGCCACAACTGCTCAAATCATGTTGCTGGTGATTCCGACACTTGAAGGCGAGCCGATCGAAAGCTACGCCAACGAAGCGTTCCGCCATTATGGCATCGGAGCGGAAGAGGAAAACAACGGCGTTCTGGTGGTGGTGTCACTGGATGAACCGGATAATCGGGAAATCTATGTGGAAATCGGCTACGGCCTTGAAGGTGCGTTGCCGGATGGAAAAGTCGGCCGGATTTTGGATGAATACGCGATTCCTTATTTGAGCCAAGGCAATTATAGTGAAGGCGTCATCAATTTATATGAAGTTCTCTATCAGGAAGTCGCTGCTGAATATCAATGGAACGGTGAACCTGTAGAACCGCAGGCAGCCACTTCCCAACAACCGCAGGAAGGGCTTCCGCCGTTCATGACCATCCTGATCGTGTCCGCGATCCTCATTCTGATTACTGGGGGTGGAGGCGGCAAAGGTGGTGGACGTGCGAGACGCCGAGGCGGAAGAGGCGTTTATATGGGCCCCGGAAGCTTCGGCGGTGGATTTGGTGGAGGAGGCTTCGGTGGTGGTGGTTTCCGCGGGGGCGGAGGCGGCTCATCCGGAGGCGGCGGCGCTGGCCGAGGTTTCTAAAGGTTTAAGAAAGTATGGTTTTTAGCTTACGTTCCTTTATACGGGCGCTTACGCTTTTCTTTGTCCAGACTCCAGCAGCCAGCCCCTCGAGTCGCTTCAGCCTTGCCAAGAATGGCTGAAGAACGCCATTACCGGCAAGGCTTCCAGCGCTCGTCGGCGCTTAACGGCTGCTTGCGCTTTTCTATTAGAAAGAAGGTATACAATGTTAACTTTATACACACGTTCGAACTGTCCATTATGCGATGAAGCCAAACTGATGATCCAGCTCGTTAACGAAGACTTTCCATTGCCTTATCAGGAAGTTGATATCGAAAGTGACGAAGCATTGCATGAAAAATACATGCTAATGATTCCCGTACTGGAAAAAGACAATGAAATATTGCTATATGGAAATATCGGTTACGTAGAATTACTGGAAGCGTTAGAAATTTAACGCTTCTTTTTATTTGCAATTAAAAGAATCATTAGGTAGAATGATTTTAGTGGGACACAAAATATTATATTGGGACAAAAAACGTCCAGCTAGAACGGAGTGAAAACATGGATGCATTATCTGACGCTCAGCAAAAACTGATGCCGGAAATGTCCGAACTCCTGAAAAAGCGTTACCAGATTTTACAGACAATCAATTTGGAACAACCGATCGGCAGACGAACTTTAAGTGAAGTTGCCGGTGCAACAGAGCGGGAAATCAGAAAAGAAACCGATCTGCTGCGCAATCAGCAGTTGATTGAGATGAAGACAGCAGGCATGACAGTTACTTCTCAGGGTCTGGAAGTGCTGGAAAAGTTAAAGGTTTTCGTTCGCGAAATGTCTGGATTGACAGACATGGAAAAACAGCTGCAAACAATTTTGAAGATCTCGAAAGTGGTCATTTTGCCGCAGGACAGCGATGAGATTCCAGCAGTGAAAACCCATATCGGCAAAGAAGCTGCCCGTCTTTTGGAAGCATTATTCATCCGCCATAAGAAAATAGCTGTTACTGGCGGCAGCACAATGGCTGCCATTTCCAAAGAATTATCCATCAGCAAACCTGATCGGGCACTTCAATTTATCGCAGCCCGCGGTGGATTGGGAGAAGATGTACTTCATCAGGCCAATACGATCGCAGCGGCATTTGCCGAAAAAACAGGTGGTTCGTTCAAAACGCTTTACTTGCCTGATCACTTAAGTGCCGAAGCATTTGCAATGATGATGAAAGAGCCCGTGATCAAGGAAATGATGGACTTGTATGATCAGACTGATGTAGTGGTCCATGGCATAGGCAATGCGGAAGAGATGGCGGTCCGCCGCCACTCTTCTTTAGAAGAAGTAGAGAAGATACGTTCGGGCGGAGCGGTTAGTGAGGCTTTCGGCTATTATTTCGATAAAGACGGAAAAATTGTTTATCGCATCCGCACAGCGGGCATTCAATTGGAGCAGGTACAAAAAGCTTCGACTATTTTAGCGGTTGCCGGTGGAGGTTCCAAAGCAAGAGCGATTTTATCTTATTTCAAGAATGCGCCAAAACCGACAGTGCTGGTCACAGACGAAGGCGCCGCACGAAAAATACTTGGATTGACTAAAAAATTGGAGGAATTATAAATGACTTTAAAATTAGCAATTAACGGATTTGGACGTATTGGACGCATCGTATTTCGTGGAGCAATGGCAAACGAAGAAGTGGAAGTTGTTGCAGTAAATGACTTGACTGACGCTAAAATGTTGGCTCACCTTCTAAAATACGATTCTATTCACGGAACATTGGATGCAGAAGTTTCAGCAGAAGGCGACAACATTGTTGTCAACGGCAAAACAATCCGTGTATTCTCTGAAAAAGATCCATCAAACCTTCCTTGGGGAGAGCTTGGCGTAGACATCGTTGTCGAATCGACTGGATTCTTCACAGACACAGCTTCTGCTTCGAAACATATCGAAGCTGGCGCGAAGAAAGTCATCGTTTCAGCACCGGGTAAAAACGGCATGAAGACACTTGTTATGGGAGTTAACCATGAAACATACAACCCTGAAGAGCATGATGTGGTTTCAAACGCTTCTTGTACAACAAACGGCCTTGCCGGCATTTCTAAAGTATTGAATGACCGTTTCGGCATCAAGCATGCAATGATGACAACGATCCACTCTTACACAAATGACCAAATCCTTTTGGATTCTCCACACAAAGATTACCGTCGTGCACGTGCAGCTGCAGAATCAATGATTCCGACAACAACTGGAGCAGCAGTAGCTGTATCACAAGTGTTGCCTGAATTGAAAGGCAAAATTGATGGAATGGCTATCCGTGTACCAACATCAAACGTTTCATTGATTGACCTGGTAGTGGATCTTGAGCAAAAAGTAACTGCTGAAGACGTCAATAATGCTTTGAAAGAAGCGACTGAAAACGAATTGAAAGGTTACCTTGAATACAGCGACCTTCCATTAGTTTCAAAAGACTACAACGGCAATACTGCTTCTTCAACAGTTGATGGTTTATCAACAATGGCACTTGGCGATAACATGGTCAAAGTCCTAGCTTGGTACGACAATGAATCCGGTTATTCAGGACGTTGTATCGACCTTGCATTGCATATGTATAAAACGGGCTTGTAATCCCAAAATCATAGCTTAATTACCAATGAACCTCTATAATAAAAGAGGGTAAAAGGGGCGGGGACATACCCCGCTCCTTATTTTTTTGAATACAAATAGGAGGTATTTTCATGCAGCAGAAAATGACCATGAAAGATTTGGATTTGAAAGGAAAACGTGTATTTTGCCGTGTCGATTTCAATGTACCGATGGAAGAAGGCAAAGTGACGGATGATACAAGAATCCGCGCAGCTGTGCCAACCATTGAATACTTGATCGAACAAGGAGCAAAAGTTATTTTGGCGAGCCATTTGGGCAGACCTAAGGGCGAGGTCAACGAAGACATGAGACTGGCTGCCACAGGTGTCCGTTTGGGTGAATTGTTACATAAAGAAGTGAAAAGCCTAGACGAATCGATCGGGGAAAAAGTCGAGCAGGAGATTTCAGCAATGCAGGAAGGCGACATCATCCTGCTTGAAAATGTCCGCTTCCATCCGGGAGAAGAAAAGAACGATGAAGAGCTCGCAAAAGCATTTGCTGCGCTGGCGGATGTCTTCGTCAACGATGCTTTCGGTGCAGCTCACCGGGCACACGCATCAACAGCCGGCATTGCAAGCCATTTGCCAGCCGTGTCAGGTTTGCTGCTGGAAAAAGAACTTGATGTTTTAGGCAAGGCCTTATCCGAACCAGAACGTCCATTTACAGCAATCATCGGCGGGGCTAAAGTGAAAGATAAGATTGGTGTCATTGATCATCTATTGGATAAAGTTGACAATTTGTTGATTGGCGGAGGGCTTTCGTATACCTTTATCAAAGCGCAAGGCTATGAAATCGGAAACTCCCTTGTAGAAGAAGATAAATTAGAGCTCGCGAACTCGTTCATCGAAAAAGCAAAACAAAAAGGCGTTAAATTCTATTTGCCGATTGATGCAACTGTAGCCAGCGAATTTTCAAAAGATGCTGATACGAAAAGTGTGAAAATCGAAGAAATTCCGGCGGACTGGATGGGCTTGGATATTGGGCCAGAAACCGCAGCGTTGTACGCGGATGTCATTAAGGATTCTAAGTTGATCATCTGGAACGGACCGATGGGCGTATTTGAAATGCCGGCATTCGAAAACGGCACGAAATCAGTGGCGCAGGCGATGGCAGAAACCTCAGGCTATACCGTAATCGGCGGCGGGGATTCCGCTGCAGCTGTTGAGAAATTCCATGTAGCTGAAAAGATGGACCATATATCCACTGGCGGCGGTGCATCACTGGAGTTTATGGAAGGCAAGGACTTGCCGGGTGTCAGTGCATTAACCGACAAGTAAAACGAGTGATTTGAAAGGGAGTGCTTTTGTGAGAAAACCAATTATTGCAGGAAACTGGAAAATGTACAAAACAGCAACAGAGGCAAAACAATTTGTCGAAGAAGTAAACGGCTTGGTGCCGGATGCTGAAAAACTGGATGCTGTCATTTGCGCACCGGCGCTATTTTTGGCGCAGCTGGTCGTATCTGCAGAAGGAAGCCCGCTTCAAATCGGCGCACAAACCATGTCCGCAGAAGACGAAGGTGCATTTACAGGCGAAATCAGCCCTGTTCAATTGACGGATATCGGTGTGAAGTATGTCATTATCGGACATTCGGAACGCCGCCAGTATTTCAACGAAACTGACGAATCGGCAAACCAAAAAGTAAAAGCTGCTTTCAACCACGGTTTAGTGCCAATTCTTTGCGTCGGAGAAACTTTGGAGCATCGTGAAAATGGTGAAACCGGTGCTGTTGTAGAAGCGCAAGTGGAAAAAGGGATTTCCGGTTTGACTGAAGAGCAAATCACGCAATTGGTCATTGCCTACGAGCCTATCTGGGCAATCGGAACAGGAAAAACCGCTACTGCTGAAGACGCCAATGAAGTTTGTGGAATTGTCCGCAAAAAAGTGGCTGCGTTGTATAACGAACAGGCTGCTGAGCAGCTTCGCGTTCAATACGGCGGCAGCGTAAAACCGGCTAACATCGATGAATTAATGGGAATGGAACATATTGACGGAGCGTTGGTTGGCGGCGCAAGCTTGGAAGCCGACTCTTTTGTCAAATTGTTGGAGGCTGGTTCACATGCGTAAAACCGAACATCCAGCGGCGCTCATCATCTTAGATGGATTTGGATGCCGCGAAGAGACTTTCGGTAATGCTGTAGCACAAGCCAACAAACCGAATTTCGATCGCCTATGGAAAACGTATCCGCATGAGTTGCTGACGGCTTCGGGCGAAGCTGTCGGATTGCCGGATGGCCAAATGGGCAATTCTGAAGTCGGCCATCTGAATATTGGTGCAGGCCGAATTGTTTACCAAAATTTGACCCGTATCAATAAGTCGATCCGCGATGGCGATTTTTATGAGAATGCCGCTTTTCTTGAAGCGGTCGGCAACGCCAAAAACCGCGGTAAAGCCCTTCACATTTTAGGGTTATTGTCTGATGGCGGCGTACACAGCCATTATGAGCATCTTTTCGCTTTGTTGAGACTTGCCAAGCAAGAGGGATTATCAGAAGTCTATGTCCACGGTTTCCTCGACGGCCGCGATGTAGGGCCGAGAACGGCTCTTAAATATGTAGAGCAAGCTGAACGCGAAATGGAAAAAATCGGTGTCGGTAAATTTGCATCGATCAGCGGACGCTATTATGCAATGGACCGCGACCAGCGCTGGGAACGTGCTGATCTGGCATACCGTGTGTTGGTTGATGGAATCGGAAAAACGGCTCCTTCGGCAAATGCCGGCATTACGTATTCATACGACTTGGACGTTTCAGACGAATTTGTCGTGCCATTTGCCATCGTTGAAGACGGCAAGCCAGTGGCTACCATCGATTCGGGCGATTCGCTGATTTTCTTTAACTTCCGCCCAGACCGTTCCATTCAATTGACATCCGCATTTATCCGGGAAGATTTCACGGGATTCCCGTTAAGCGCTAAACATCCGAAAGATTTAAGCTATATCACATTTACTTCCTATAGTGATGATTTGCCGACCCGTGTGGCGTTCGAAACACTGAATCTGGAAAATACCATCGGTGAAGTGTTATCGGCTAATGGATTGACTCAGCTTCGGATTGCCGAAACTGAAAAATATCCGCATGTCACTTTCTTTATGAGTGGAGGACGCGAAGACGTCTTTCCTGGTGAAGACCGTATACTCGTAGCATCGCCGAAAGTTGCTACATACGATCTGCAGCCTGAAATGAGTGCTTATGAAGTGACAGACCGTTTAGTGGAGCAGATAGAAGCTGGCGCACACGATGCCATCATCCTGAATTTCGCTAATCCGGACATGGTCGGCCACAGCGGCTTGCTGGAACCGACCATCCGTGCCATTGAAGTCGTAGATGAGTGCTTGGGCCGCATAGTTGATGCATTGCATGCACAAGGTGGTTCGGCGTTGATCACTGCTGACCATGGCAATGCCGATGAAGTCCGCACGGTTGAAGGTTTGCCGATGACGGCGCATACTACAAACCAGGTGCCGGTGATTTTGACGAAATCAGGTCACGTACTTCGAAAAGGCGGCATTCTTGCCGATCTGGCACCAACAATTTTAAAAATGCTGGATATTGAACAACCGATTGAAATGACAGGAAAACCATTATATTAAAAGGGAGCTGTTTTAATTGCCAATTATCACACAAATTCAAGCACGCGAAGTATTAGATTCACGAGGAAACCCAACAATCGAAGTTGAGGTATTCACAGAAAGCGGCGCATTTGGCCGCGCGATCGTACCTTCAGGCGCTTCTACAGGCGAACACGAAGCAGTCGAGCTCCGTGATGGCGACAAGAGCCGTTTCCTTGGAAAAGGCGTATTAAAAGCAGTCGAGTTTGTTGATACTGAAATTGCGGAAGCGTTAGAGGAAAAATACTCAGTGCTGGACCAGGTATCAATCGATAACGCGATGATCGAATTGGACGGAACAGAAAACAAAGGCCGTTTAGGCGCTAACGCTATTCTGGGCGTTTCATTGGCCGTTGCACACGCTGCAGCTGACTACCTGGACGTTCCACTTTATCAATACTTGGGCGGCTTTAACGCAAAACAATTGCCGGTTCCAATGATGAACATCTTAAATGGCGGCGAACACGCGGACAACAATGTGGACATTCAGGAATTCATGGTAATGCCGGTTGGAGCAGAATCTTTCCGTGAAGCGGTTCAGATGGGTGCAGAAATCTTCCATAACCTGAAAGCTGTGTTGAAGGAAAAAGGCTATAACACTTCTGTTGGAGATGAAGGCGGATTTGCTCCGAACTTAGGTTCGAACGAAGAAGCATTGACGACTATCCTGGAAGCAATTGAAAAAGCAGGCTACAAAGCGGGCACAGATGTACTGCTAGCGATGGATGTTGCTTCTTCTGAAATCTATGATAAAGAAAAAGGCGTCTACAACCTTCCTGGCGACAACACTGTGAAAACTTCTGCAGAAATGGTTGACTGGTACGAAGAACTTTGCAATAAATACCCGATCATTTCAATCGAAGATGGATTGGATGAAAACGATTGGGCTGGACACAAATTATTGACTGAACGAATCGGCGATCGAGTTCAATTGGTCGGAGATGATCTATTCGTTACCAACACGAAGAAATTGGCTCAAGGAATCGAAGAAGGCATCGGTAACTCAATCCTGATCAAAGTTAACCAAATCGGTACGTTGACAGAAACTTTTGATGCAATTGAAATGGCAAAACGCGCTGGCTACACAGCAGTCATCAGCCACCGTTCAGGCGAATCGGAAGATGTCACCATTGCGGACATCGCTGTTGCAACGAATGCAGGACAGATCAAAACAGGTGCTCCATCCCGTACGGACCGCGTTGCGAAATACAACCAATTATTGCGCATCGAAGATCAGCTGTTTGAAACAGGCCAATACCTTGGCTTGAAAACTTTCTACAACTTGAAAAAATAAAAAATAGAGGCATTTGCCTCTATTTTCTATTGCTATTGTCACAGGTCACAATTTTTGGTAAACTTAGATTTGTTGTGAACGTTCTTTTCAGGAGGTGGAATTTATGCATACGTTGTTAATGACATTACTCGTCATCGTATCGCTCGCATTAATCGTTGTCGTTTTATTGCAATCTGGAAAAAGTGCAGGTCTTTCAGGAGCCATCTCCGGTGGAGCAGAGCAACTTTTCGGCAAGCAAAAAGCTCGTGGTTTGGACTTGGTCCTTCACCGGGTTACGATCGTACTTGCTGCCTTATTCTTTATTCTGGCTGTTGCCGTAACGAAAGTTTAATGTAGATGATTAAATCGCCTGACCATACATGGTTGGGCGTTTTCTTTTAGTATTGGAATGGAGGGATCATGATGCGGATTTCGCAGCCAAAACCATTTTTCTTTAAATCAGGTCCACGTGCCGTACTTCTTTTGCACGGCTTTACAGGGAACTCGGCGGATGTACGCATGCTCGGCCGGTTTTTGGAAACGAAAGGGTATACAAGCATTGCTCCGCATTACGCGGGCCATGGCGTCGCGCCTGAAGAATTGATCGGCACCGGTCCAGAGGATTGGTGGAAAGACGTAGAACAGGCATATGAGACATTGCTTGAAGAAGGCTATACCGAGATTGCAGTAGCGGGACTGTCACTGGGCGGCGTATTCAGCCTGAAATTAGGGTATACAAAGCCTATCAAGGGAATTGTCACCATGTGTGCGCCGATGTATATGAAAACCACCGACCTCATGTATGAAGGTGTGCTGAAATATGCGCGTGAATACAAGAATTATGAAGGAAAAAACGATGAACTTATCGAAGAAGAAATGAAGGCTTTCCAGGAGCGGCCGATGGAATCGCTGGCCGATCTGCGTGCCTTGATTGCAGATGTCAAAGAGCAGGTGGACCATGTCTATGCTCCTTTGTTCGTCGTCCAGGGCAGACTGGATAATGTCATCAATACGGATTCGGCAAATGTTATCTATGAAAACGCCGAATCGACCCAAAAACAGATTAAGTGGTATGAAAACTCAGGCCATGTCATTACGCTTGATAAAGAGAAAAAGCAATTGCACGAAGACATTTTCGCATTTCTCGAATCGCTTGATTGGAGTGTGTGAACCGTCATAAAGGAGGAGTTAGATTTGGGAAACACCGATCGTTCATTGGAACAGCGCTTATTGGTTTTCATGCGTGAAGAAGCTTATAAGCCGCTGACTGTACAGGAAATAGAAGAACAATTCGGTTTTGAAGATGCCGATGAATTCAAGGAACTGGTGAAAACTTTAGTGCGCCTGGAAGAAACGGGGACACTGGTCCGCTCCAGATCCAACCGCTACGGTGTACCGGAGCGCATGAATCTGATGCGCGGAAAATTTATTGGACATCCTAAAGGATTCGGTTTCGTGGCACCTGAAGAAGCCGGTTTGGATGATGTCTTTATTCCGCCGACTGAAACGAACGGTGCAGTAAACGGCGATAAAGTACTGATCCGTGTTTCTGAAGGATCTTCAGGAGACCGCCGTGAAGGCGCCATTATCCGGATTATTGAACGCGGTACGACAAAAGCCGTCGGAACTTTCCAGGAAAACAAAGGCTTCGGTTTTGTCGTCACAGACGATAAGAAAATGAATATGGACATCTTTATCGCCAAGGATGATACATTAGGCGCGGTAGACGGCCATAAAGTGGTTGTGGAAATTACCGGATGGCCAGAAGGCAGAAAGTCTGCAACAGGGATGGTCACACAGATTCTTGGCCATAAGAATGACCCGGGTGTTGATATACTTTCCATTATCCATAAATACGGAATCGAAACGGAATTCCCGCCGGATGTTTTGGAACAGGCAAATAATGTGCCGGATGAAATCGACCCGGCTGATTTAACGGATCGCCGCGATTTGCGAAGCGAACAGATCGTAACGATTGATGGAGCTGATGCTAAAGATTTGGATGATGCCGTCCAGGTCGTGAAGTATGAAGATGGCACCTATAAATTAGGCGTACATATCGCTGATGTCAGCCATTATGTAACGGAAGGCTCTGCGATTGACCGCGAAGCCTATGACCGCGCGACAAGCATCTACTTGACCGACCGCGTCATTCCGATGATTCCACATCGCTTGTCAAATGGCATTTGTTCATTGAATCCACAGGTGGACCGCCTGACTTTGTCCTGCGAAATGATTTTCAATGACCAGGGTGAAGTAGTTTCCCATGATATATTCCAGAGCGTCATCAATACGTCAGCACGCATGACCTATACAGACGTTTATGAAATTTTAGAGCAGGACAACCAGGAGCTGAAAGAACAATACAGTGAATTGGTCCCGATGTTCGAATTGATGAAAGAGCTGGCTGAAGTTCTGCGCACGAAGCGGATGCGCCGCGGTGCCATCGATTTCGATTTCAAGGAATCCAAAGTATTGGTGGATGAAAACGGCTATCCAGTGGATGTAGTTGTCCGCGAACGCACAGTAGCTGAGCGTCTGATTGAAGAATTCATGCTGGCTGCCAATGAAACAGTAGCTGAACATTTCCATCGCATGGAAGTTCCTGCTATTTATCGGATCCACGAAGATCCAAAGCCTGAAAAACTGCAGCGCTTTTTCGAATTCGTAACGAATTTCGGGATCGTGGTAAAAGGCTCAGGCACACAGATTCATCCGAAAGCTTTGCAGGAAATTGTTGAATCCATTGCAGGAACTCCGGAAGAGCCGGTTATTTCCACGATGATGCTTCGTTCGATGCAGCAGGCGAAATACTCGTCTGAAAGCTTGGGACATTTTGGCTTATCGACCGAATTCTATACACATTTCACATCACCGATTCGTCGTTATCCCGATTTGGTCGTGCATCGCCTAATCCGCACGTACTTGATTGAGAAGGATTTATCACAAAAAACAATCGCTTACTGGGATGCCAACATGGATGATATCGCTACACATACATCTGAACGTGAGCGCCGTGCAGTAGAAGCTGAACGTGATACGGATGCTTTGAAGAAATCACAGTTCATGGCTGATAAAATCGGCGAACAGTTTACCGGAATCATTTCTTCTGTAACGAATTTCGGTTTGTTTATCGAACTGGAGAATACGATTGAAGGCTTGGTCCACGTTTCCAATATGACGGATGATTATTACCGTTTTGACGATCGCAGCATGATGATGATCGGCGAGCGCAATAAACGCCAATTCCGAATCGGTGACGAAATTGAAATCAAAGTCATCGGCGTAAAACCAGAAGAATCATCGATTGATTTCGAAATTGTCGGTATGGTGCAAAACACACGCCAGTCGAGAAGAGAGCAGCCGAAAGTGATTCGCGCCACGAAAAAAGATGATGGTGGAAAACCAAGACGCGACGGCAAAAAGCCTGAAGGCGGCGGACCAACCCGCAAACCGAAAAACAAAAAGAAAAAGTTCTACGAAGACGCAGCCAAAAAAGGACGCAACAAGAAAAAATAAAAAAGCGGCTCCAGGGCCGCTTTTTTGAATCTAGCTGAGGTGAAACCACATGGCCAAAGGAGAAGGCAAAGTAATCGCCCAAAACAAGAAAGCCGGTTTCGATTATTTCATAGAAGAAACGATCGAGGCAGGGATTGTCTTGCAGGGCACAGAAATCAAATCGGCACGAAACGGCAAAGTCCAGTTGAAGGAATCGTTTGTACGGATCCGAAACGGGGAAGCCTGGATTTCAAATATGCACATCAGCCCTTATGATCAGGGCAATCAGTTTAATCACGACCCTACACGGTCACGCAAGCTTCTGCTGCATAAAAAGCAGATTACGGATTTAGAGGCCCATTCAAAAGTGCAGGGTTCTGCCATCATTCCGCTGAAGATGTATTTGAAGGACGGCTTCGCCAAAATTCTGCTCGGTGTCGGTAAAGGGAAGAAGAACTACGACAAACGGGAAGATTTGAAGAAAAAAGACGCGAAACGCCAAATCGACCGTGCAATAAAAGAATACAACCGCTAGAACTTGAAGTCTGACCAATGTTGTCTTATAATAGGGATATAGCACATGAAGCTGTTTATTCATCTTCCGTGTCTCTTTTTAATAAGGGGACGTTACGGATTCGACAGGGATGATCTGGGCTTGGGTCGCGCGTCGGAGGGTCGGCTCCGTCATCAACGTATTTATAACAACTGGCAAAACAAACCAAAACCTAGCATTCGCAGCGTAAGCTCGGATCTGCTTTATCTATCCATCGCCCATGTGGCTGGGTAAAGCTCAACTTTAGTGGGATACAACGTTTGCTGCCATCTGAGGCAACCGGGAGAGATTCACAGATTAGTGCCCAGGACGCCTGCTTATTGGCAGAATGGTGCATGAAACCCCAATGAATAAGCTACACGCGTAGACGCTCAAGTAGCGGAGTTTCTGGACGCGGGTTCGACTCCCGCCGTCTCCATAGTGAGATTAATACCGTATTTCAAAAACGCCAAAACCTTTGATAAGGTTTTGGCGTTTTTTGTGTTGTGTACGGAACCGTTGATTTCCGCGGGCATGGCTTCCTTCGCTTCCTCCGCTGCAATCAACTGAAGAGATTCCACTAGTATTAAAAGTTGTATCTTAAAATGAATAGTATTAATCATCTTTTAGTCAGCGGATAAAGTTAAGCCAGAAAGAAGAGTTTTTTGAGGGGTTAAAGAAATGGTGATTGGCGATGAATAGTATTACTAAGTTTTTAACGATATTTGCAATCTTAGCAAAAATCTAATAAGGTTCACTTCATTAAATTAAGGTATATTATATTCGTAATAGATTCTCTGTAGAGACAAGAAAAGTAGGTGGAAAAAGTGGGGAAATTCGGATTGGATAGCAAAGGACAGGTAGCTGTGACAAAGTATCATGAAAAACACAAGCCTGCCAAATTTGATAAAAAGCAGCAACTTGAAAAAATACGTGCTGAGTATTTGAAAAAGAAGGAAAAACAAACAGATAACTAATAGGAATGAAAACATAGGGAGTTTAAAATTTCCCTATGTTTTTCTTATTTGAAACACTTTTTTAATTTTGGAATTAATCGACATATACTAATTATCAGAAGGTCTATAAACTAAGGTCATTAGTACTTCATACTCACTAGTAAGTAAAACAGTCAAATAAATAAGTAAGAAAACGCCTAAAACCTTTGTGGCTGTAAGTCTCATTAATTGAAGCAGAAACTTCTATTAAGTAAGCTACACGCGTAGCCGCTCAAGTAGCGGAGTTTCTGGACGCGCATTCGACTCTCGCCGTCTCCATAGTGAGATAAAGTACGTCAAATCCTTTAGAGGTTTTGGCGTTTTTTTGTTGTTCCACAAGTTATTGATTTCCGATGCGGTGAAAGCTTTAGCATATGGCTTACAAAATAGAAATTAATGAATGTAAAATGTTATACAATGTATATTATTTTGATAGCTCTTGAAACAATTTCTTCATAAGTGATATGGAAGCACGTATATTAAAGTACACGTGTTGTCATTCTGAGCCTAGCCACATAAATTTACAAGAAACACCTTATTCTATAGCCCAAATTGTATTGACAAGAAAGCTCAATATCATTATAGTTACAATATTGATATTGAGAATCATTATCATTCATTTGAACGAGAGAGGAATTACAAAACATGAAGAAGTTTAAGAGTAAAAAGGGTCTACTTATAGCATTCATCACATCTATTTTCGTTGTTATAGCAGGTTGTTCCAATAACGATGCTGCTTCCCAGTCTAGTGAAGGTGCAGAAGGGGCGCCGACTTCTATTGTGATGTCTTGGCCGCGGGACATCGGATCCATGAATCCCCATGTTTATAATCCTTCGCAATTACTAACCCAGTCGATGATTTATGAACCCCTAGTCAGTTATGAAGAAGGCGGAGAGCTTAAACCCCATCTGGCAGAATCCTGGACAATTTCCGAAGATGGTCTTGAATATACATTTAAACTTCGTGAAAATGTTAAGTTTACAGACGGGTCTTCATTTAATGCTTCAATAGTGAAAAAGAACTTCGATACCATCATGGAAAATAAGAATTCCCATAGTTGGCTCGGCGTCATCAACGTACTTGAGAAAACAGAAGTCATCGACGAGCAGACATTTAAAATGGTGTTATCAGAACCTTATTATCCTGCAATTCAGGATTTGGCAGTCGTTCGTCCGGTGAGATTCCTTGGGGAGTCGGGATTCCCTGAAGATGGCGATACGTCAAAAGGAATTACAGAGCCAGTGGGAACAGGACCCTGGGTTTTGGAAGACTATAAAAAAGACGAATATGCTACATTTACCCGGAACCCGGATTATTGGGGTGAAAGCCCGGAAGTTGAAAAAGTAACTATCAAAATTATTCCGGATGCTGAAACGCGTGTTTTGGCTTTTGAAAAAGGCGAATTGGATTTGATCTATGGAGAAGGTGCGATCAGCATGGATTCCTTTAACCACTTAAAAGAGTCAGGGGAATACAAAACGGACTTATCAGAGCCGGTTGGAACAAGAAGTTTGCTGTTGAACACTACAAATGACAAGCTCGCTGATTTAAAAGTACGCTTGGCTTTGCAGCATGGTTTCAACAAAGAAGCGATGGTGGACGGCATCACACTTGGAATAGAAGAGGAAGCGGATAAGATTTTATCCACCAATTTTCCTTATACTGATGTTGAAGTCGAGGCGATCGAGTACGATGTGGAAAAAGCTGCTTCCTACCTTGATGAAGCAGGATGGAAACTTCCTTCTGGAAAAGCAGTACGAGAAAAGGGTGGCCAATCTCTTGAATTGGAATTGATGTACGATAAAACGGATCCTATCCAAAAAGCGATGGCTGAAACTCTTCAAGCTGAATGGTCAGCAATTGGTGTGAAGCTGGACATTATAGGAGTAGAGTTGACGGTCCAAATCGAACGTCGTAAAGCAGGAGATTTTGACGTTGATTTCTGGTATAACTATGGCGCTCCATATGATCCACATTCCTTCATCAACGTTGTTGCAGAAGAAGGCTGGGGCGTTTCAGAAGCTCACTCGAACCTGCCGATGAAAGACGAGTTGGACAAGCAGGTCGATAAGGCTCTTGCTTCCACTAATGAAGCAGAACGCCAGAAGCTTTATGGAACAATTTTAAAAACATTACAGGAACAATCAGTTATCGTACCGGTTTCGTATATGAAAAAGACAGTTATTTATCAGAATGGCATTGAAGAATTTGTGTTTCCAGCTAATCGCGATGAGCACCCTTTCAATGAAATGAAAGTAAGCCAGTAATCAACGGAGAGGACCAGTCATGTTTATCTATCTTATAAAACGGCTCCTTGCTGTTATTCCTATTATTCTCTTTGCTATTTTTCTGATGTTTGTACTGATACGCTTCTCCCCGGTTGATCCGGCTGAAGCGTATCTAGCTGCAGCTAATATACATCCAACTGATGAGATTCTAGCTGAGAAAAGACATGAGTTCGGTTTAGATCAGCCATTGCTTGTCCAATATGTTCAAACTGTTAAGGACGTTGTTCAATTGGATTTTGGCAACTCGTATGTGACAAATACATCTGTTTGGCAAGAAATTGCCACTAGAATGCCCGCAACCATTCAACTTGCTGTCAGCAGCATCATTCTTTCTCTTGTCATCAGTGTTCCTTTAGGGTTCTTAGCAGCAGTTTATAAAAACAGCCTGATCGATCACTTGAGCAGGCTTCTTTCTTATTTAGGCGCTTCCATTCCACAATTTTGGCTAGGCTATGTACTGATTTTTCTCTTTTCTGTCAAACTGGACATGTTTCCGGTGGAAGGAAGGGGAACATGGCAGCATTTCGTACTGCCAAGCATTACGTTGTCCTTAGCATTAATTGCGATTTACACTCGTTTGCTTCGCGCAAGTGTGTTGAATGAATTGGAAAATGTATATGTAGTCTATGGCCGTACACGAGGCATTAAAGAAAAGACCATTATGGTGAAGCATGTGTTGAGAATTGCTATTTCTCCAATGCTGACAGGATTGGGTATGAATTTAGGGAAACTTCTCACGGGTACTATTATTGTCGAACAAGTTTTTTCCTGGCCGGGATTTGGACGTTTTTTTATAGAAGCGATATTTAACCGGGATATTCCAGTTATTCAAAGCTATGTTGTTCTGGCGGCGTGTCTGTTTATAATTTGCAATCTGATTATCGATCTTGTGCAATTGTACATAGATCCACGTATTTCACGGAAGGGAATGGCTCAATCTTGATTTCTAGCGTACAAATGGCCAGCAAAAGCAAATGGGCGCTTATCCTAAGTGCAGTCATATTGATTGTTTTTTTTCTGGTCAGTATTTTGGCGCCATGGATGGCTCCTAACGATCCTATCCAAGTGAACTTGGCTATCAAGCTTTCTTCTCCCTCCTGGGAATATCCTCTCGGCACAGATCATTTAGGGCGTTGCAATTTATCGCGCCTTTTATACGGAGCGCGTGTTTCCTTAGGTTTTGCCTCTTTGATTTTTGCTGCATCTTTAGGTTTTGGGTTGATTGTCGGAATGCTTGCCGGATTCAAAGGCGGGTGGATTGACCTGTTGTTGATGCGGTTCTGTGACGGTGTCATGGCGTTTCCAAATCTGGTACTTGTCCTTGGCATCGTTGGTTTGTTAGGTCCTGGACTGTGGCAGGTGGTTATCGCACTCATGATGGTCCAGTGGGTATATTATGCACGAATGATCCGCGGCATGGTTGTCAGTATGAAAGAGCAGAACTTTATTGCGGCGGCTCGGATCAGCGGTTCTTCAACAGGGAAAATTATCAGGAGGCATCTACTGCCAAATGTCCTTTCCCCTATTATGGTCATGGGGACACTGGAGATGGGCTGGGCGATTATGGACATTTCTGCTCTATCGTTCCTTGGGCTTGGCATACAGCCACCTACGCCGGAGTGGGGCGCAATGATACAGGAAGGCAAAGCTTTTATCCGGAGCCAGCCTGAA
This sequence comes from Planococcus sp. SE5232, assembly GCF_050686535.1. Lineage (NCBI taxonomy): Bacteria > Bacillati > Bacillota > Bacilli > Caryophanales > Caryophanaceae > Planococcus > Planococcus sp. SE5232. The sequence continues at coordinate 128,014 of NZ_JBOGCP010000005.1, forward strand.
TTAATGATTTATCCAGGATTAATGATCTTGTTTGTGGTCATTTCATTCAACGTGTTGGGAGAATCTCTCTCGGAACGGCTTGGCGTAAAAAGACGTTATTAAAAAGGGGATGGAGAAGATGGAAAAACAGCAAATTGCTTTGCAGGTAAAAGATCTGAGTATTGCGGTCAACACACCACATGGAGCGCTTCCGCTGGTTCAAAATCTGGAACTGGATTTGACTCCGGGTAAGGTTCTTGGGTTGGTAGGTGAGAGTGGCAGCGGAAAAACAGTCACATGCATGGCGCTTCTTCAATTGCTGAATCCGAAATCGATGACTGTAGAAGGAAGCATTCAATTGCATGGACAGGAGCTGAATGGCTTAAAGCAAAAGGAAATGCGAAGAGTCCTAGGCAAAGAAATTGGGTTCATTATGCAAAATCCGATGAATGCCTTCACACCTGTATACACGATCGGCAACCAATTTGTTGAAACCATCCGAACCCATACAGCATTAACAAAAAAACAAGCCATTGAGTTGGCTGTCTCTTCTTTAGAATCCATGAACTTGAAAGAGCCGTCTAAAATTATGAAAATGTATCCTTTTCAGCTCAGCGGCGGGATGCTCCAACGTGTCATGATCGCAATATCGATGTGTTTACGCCCCTCGGTTGTTATCGCTGATGAGCCGACAACTGCTCTTGATGTGACGAATCAGCTGCAAGTTCTAAGAGAGCTGGATCGACTTCGAACAGAATGCGGAACAACGATTTTGCTGATATCACATGATTTAGGCGTCATTTCGGAGCTGGCAGACGACGTGGCTGTCATGCGAAATGGCCGGATAATAGAAAAAGCGGATGTATTCCAATTGTTCGATCATCCAATGCATGAATACACAAAAAAACTATTGCAGGCAAGACCTGTATTACCAGTGAATGAACCATTGAGGAAACTGGTTATATAAAAATGACTGATAGGTAATAGAGTTGAAAAGTGAAGGAGGACGCACGGATGAGTCTATTGGAAGTGAAGAAGGTCACACATGCATATGGCTCACTGCGTTCTTTTTGGCGCCCCCAAACTGAAGCGGAAGTTCTTTCCGACGTTTCCCTTTCTATAGAGCAGGGAACATGCATGGGGCTTATTGGTACAAGCGGAGCTGGAAAAAGCACATTGGGAAAAGTGATTCTGGGACTAGAAAAACCCAAAAAAGGCCAGGTCCTGTTTCAGGGAGAAGACCTCTACACGATGAATTCCCAAATGCGCAGGCAGGTTCGGAGAAATCTTCAAGTAGTTTTTCAAGACAGTTACTCCTCGGTGAATCCTCGTTTGACCGCGGAAAAGATTATCGGGGAACCATTGGAAAACTACGAAAGGCTATCTGCTTCCGAACAAAAAAGAACGATTGCCCAGTTATTGGAACAGGTTGGATTACGTGCAGAGGACATGAAGAAGTTTCCAGGTCAATTTAGTGGCGGACAGTTGCAGCGGATCAGCATCGCAAGAGCCATAGCCTTAAAGCCGAAAATGATTGTTCTGGATGAATCAGTGAGCAGTCTTGATATGGTGAACCAGACAAATATATTGAAATTATTGGATGAGTTAAAGGATCAGTATGGCTTGTCTTATCTCTTTATCACACATGACATTCGGGCAGCGTATTCGATTTCAGACACCCTGACAGTTTTGGAAAAAGGGAGAATAGTTGAAACTTATTATGATAAAGATGAGATATTTACTTCTCCGCAACCGGCTGTGAAGAATCTGGTAGCTTCTATACTGCCTGAACATCCTCGAAATCGCACCATTGCTAACGGAAAACATTTTGTGCAAGTATGACGGAACACTTATCGGATTCATGCAGCATGATCAATTAATCGAAAAAGTCCAGGAAGCTTATGGCTATCCATAGACCTTGACTATTCATGGCATCGACCAATTCATATAGAAGAAACTCATCAAGATCTGCCGATTCGGTTAACCGTAGCCACGTTCAATAAACGAGCGATTCATCTGTATAAAAAGCTGGGTTTTGCTTCAAGCGAGCAGTTCAACATTGATTCTGAATCATTTATGACGATGGTGAAAATAGGTTGAACTGGGTATCCCAAAAATCTTATTGGTGTTTCCCGGAAGAGCCAATTGAAGTCTTTTGACATAGCCGCTTTCAGCGTTGAAAGAATAAAATCCGCTTTATCTTACTCCGAATTAACGTTGAATGGTGAACAAACCGCCACATTCTCCCTTTTCCTAGATCTTTTGAGCGTCTGCAGAAATGGTTTTTGTTTTTCCCGCCGGGCTGAACGTGCTACACTAACGGACATTAAGTTTGAGAGGGGTAAACATATGATTAAAAAATGGTTCTTGACTATCGTACTGGGAGGATCCATGGCAGCACTCGCTGCGTGTGGTGGTGAAACAGCAGAAGAGACGAACGAAGAAGCAGCACCACAGGAGGAAGCAGCAGCTACAGAAGAAGGCAGTACTGAACAACCCGAAATGCCTGAACCTGATTTAGAAGGCGTGCCTGAGGTAGTGGCGGAAGTGAATGGCGAAGAAATCGTGAAAGAGGATTTTGAATCCGCTTATACTGGGCAATTCCAGCAAATGGCTATGCAAGCCCAAATGAGCGGTCAGGAAGTTGACCAGGCTCAGTTGAAAGAGCAGGTTGCTGAAAGTTTAGTGGCGCAGGAACTTCTGGTTCAGGAAACTGAAAAGCAGAAGTTGACGGCATCAGAAGAAGAAACCAATGCAGCGCTAGAGGCACTGGCTCAACAAAATGGACTCGAATCTTCTGAAGAATTTCTGGCTGCACTCGAAGAGCAGGGAATCTCTAAAGAAGAAGTCATGAAGCAGGTTGAAGCCCAAGTGAAAATAGAACAATTGATTGCAAAAGAAACTGGGGAAGTCGAACCGACGGATGAAGAACTCCAAACCTTTTACGATCAAGCACAAGCCCAGCAAGAAGAGTCGGGTGGCGAAGAACTTCCAGCTTTCGAAGAAGTGAAGCCTCAGCTTGCTGAACAGGTGAAGATGCAAAAAGAAGGGGAAGCTACACAAGCTTTAGTAGCGCAACTCCGTGAAGAAGCAGATGTTACGATTAATCTGTAATTAAGAAGCCAGATCCCCAACGGATCTGGTTTTTATTTGTTTTAAAAAGCTTACGTTCTATAGCTACAGGTATTGAATATATGTGGAATTTTCAGTTACATTATGAAGGTGCCTTATCCATCTGCAAAAGAAACAGAGGGTTTGACAGGACGGAGAATCTTCCGTATCCTTTACACTTGTGATAAAGAGAAACTTCAAGCAGCGGGGTTTTCAGCCGCGGCTGCTTTTGAGTTGACCAATTCAGGCTTGGACGGTCAGTGGACTTTCACTTGGAAAAGTGAAGAGATACTGGCCGTTAAAGCGGGATACAAAGAAAAAGGAGGTACTATATGAAAAAAGTAACCAATGTTTTTTGGATAGCTCTTGCACTTGTATTATTGGCCATTGGCTATGGCGCATTTGCACCCGATAATTTTGCAGAAGTTACAGGGAATATAGAATCGTTCCTGACCACTTCGTTCGGGTGGTATTATTTATTGGTTGTTTCCGTCATGGTTCTATTCTGTTTGTTTTTCCTTGTCAGTCCGATGGGACAAATCAAATTAGGCAAAGATACCGATAAACCCGAGTTCTCGTTCGGGACATGGATTGCCATGCTGTTTTCAGCAGGAATGGGAATCGGCCTCGTGTTCTGGGGAGCTGCAGAGCCGCTGTCGCATTTTGCGATCGACCCTGCAACCGCTGAACCTGGAAGTGCTGAAGCGATGCGCGAATCCATGCGTTTCAGCTTTTTCCACTGGGGGATTCACGCGTGGGCTATCTACGCTGTAGTGGCCTTGGCGCTTGCTTATGCCCAGTTCCGAAAAGGGGAACCCGGATTGATTTCCGCGACCTTAAAACCTTTGTTCGGAGACAAGATGAAAGGCCCATGGGGCATGCTGGTAGATGTTATCGCTGTTTTCGCAACAGTAGTCGGTGTCGCCACCACACTTGGTTTTGGCGCTATTCAGATTAATGGAGGCCTTGCCTTCCTGTTTGATGGAATACCTGGAGACAGCTTTGGTGTTCAATTGGTCATCATCGCCATAGTCACCGTACTGTTCATGTTTTCTGCATGGACTGGATTGAGTAAAGGCATCAAGTATCTTTCCAACACCAATATGGTCCTCGCTGTCGCATTGCTGTTGGCAGTCATTATTCTTGGCCCGACGCTGCTGATCATGAATATGTTTACCGATACAATCGGTACATACTTCCAGAACCTGGTTGAGATGAGTTTCCGCGCAGGTCCTGTAGACGGTGAAAACCGGGCATGGATCGATGGCTGGACGATTTTCTATTGGGCTTGGTGGATTTCCTGGTCACCATTTGTCGGTATTTTCATTGCACGTGTATCCAGAGGACGTACGATCCGCCAATTCTTATTAGGCGTCCTGATGATTCCGACTTTCATCAGCTTCCTTTGGTTCGCAGCTTTTGGTACGACCGCAATCGATGTGCAAAATAGCGGAGTGGATCTGACGGGCTTGTTGACAGAGGAAACGTTGTTCGCAGTGTTCAATGAGTTGCCGCTCGGCGTCATGCTGTCGGTCATAGCGATTTTCCTGATTACAACGTTCTTCGTCACTTCTGCCGATTCTGCGACATTTGTTCTTGGAATGCAGACAACGGGTGGTTCGTTGTATCCGCAGAACACAGTGAAACTGACTTGGGGGATTGCCCAATCGTCAATCGCTGTAATCTTATTATCCACTGGGGGGCTTGGCACATTGCAGACAGTGCTGATCATTGCGGCATTCCCGTTCTCGATCATCATGCTGTTGATGATGGCATCCTTCTATAAAGCACTCAATCTCGAATACAAAGCTATAAAACGCAAACGTTAAAACCGCCGCTTCGGCGGTTTTTTCCGTGGATAAGCGTTATAATGGAAGTCAGGCAACAACAAGATGGAGGATTTTTAACTATGGAGAAACCGCATGTATTATTAGTGGATGGAATGGCGCTGCTGTTCCGCTCTTTTTTCGCAACATCAGCCGTCGGTCAATATTTCCGGACAACTGAGGGGTTAGCTACAAATGGTGTACAGGGATTTGCCAGACATGTACTGGCAGCTAAAACCTTGATGAAGCCGACGCACATGGCCGTATGCTGGGATATGGGAGCACGGACATTCCGGACAGATCTGTTTGACGGATATAAGGCGAACCGGCCGGCACCGCCAGAAGACATGGTGCACCAGTTCGATTTGGCTCAATCGATCTCCGAGCAGCTTGGCTGGAAAAACTACGGCGAACCGGGGATTGAAGCGGATGACTTTATCGGCTCGTTCACCAAGCAATGGCAGGACCAAGTGGACTTCACCATCATTACCGGTGATAAGGACATGCTGCAATTGCTGACGCCTTCGGTCAATATTGCCTTCATGAAAAAAGGTTTCCACGTTTACGATGTCTATACCGAAATGCGTTTCATTGAAGAATACGGCATACAGCCTAACCAGTTTGCAGATGTCAAAGCGTTTATGGGCGACCCGAGCGACGGGTACCCAGGGGTCAAAGGCATCGGTCCGAAGACTGCGCTCCAGTTGATCAAAGACTACGGTTCAACGGACGGGGTACTCGATGCCATCGACGAATTGAAACCGGCTCAGAAAAAGAAAATCGACGAGCATAAGGAAATGCTCCTGTTATCAAAAAAACTGGCTGTCATCAAATGTGACATCCAGTTGGATATGCCGTTGGAGGAACTGACTGTTCCTGCTTACACCAACGACCATATTCAGTTATGCCGCGACCAGCAATTGCTGCTGCTTGCCAAACAGCTCGAGAAGAATGTCGGCGTTACTGCCGATCCTTGGGCATAATCTTTACAAAGCTCAGTACTTTACGATTTTCCAGATAAGAAACCGTCCGCATTTTGCTGGGGCGGTTTTTTTGTCCGTTGTCGTGAATATAGAGGATCAGGTCATCCGCTTCCTGTTTAAAGCCGATCAACGGCACCCAGTGGTAACTGTAAAGCGGTTTTGAAAACCAATGGAAGGTGAAGTATCGGTCGAACTTCATGGCGAGCGGCCTGCCTGCCAGTAATTCTTCTTTTACTTCTTCGATGCTGCGCACTTTCTTCACTTCGTAGCGTTGGCCGCCGACTTTGTGGAAATTTCTCAGCAGCTTCCAAGTGAACAGTCCGATGGGAGTTGAGCCAAGCAGTCGGTAAAGCTGATTGACGCCAAGCTCCAATCCTTCGTGATGCCGAAGGATAGCGGCAGCCGTAACAGGACCACAGGCAGAAGAACGATATTTTTCAAAGATGGCTTCGTCATGTTGGGACATGCCCTGAAAATCGATTAGTTGCTTCACGGCAAACACCTCCATGTCTTTTTGTTCACCCAGTTTATTCTACTACTTGAATGCTATTTTGTAGTTTCTGTAAGCAACTGTGCCAAGGCAACTCTGAAAGTCGTGTACACTTCCAGCTCTACTTGGATGCCGGCGTGAACAATCTCGCGCACAAACAACGGATTAAAGCCTGCATAAATGGCGCGCAGACCCATTAGTCCGAGAGCGGAGTTTAACTGGCTCAATTCACTGCCGAGCCCGTCATAGTCGAATTCAGCAAAATCATCCGTTGTGACGCCAGTGAAATCAAAAATGACCCGTTCTGTTTCTCGATGTTTTTCCGCATATTTTAAGACTTTGGTCCGGATCATATCAAAGCGGTCTGTAAAAATAAAACCCGCGATCGGCACTAAAATCGTTTTAGGGACAATCGATGGAATGATGGGTGCCGACATGTTCTTAATCAGCTTTTCATAATAGACCAGCTGTTCTTTCAATTCTTTAATTTCCTGTTGTGAATCCATTCCAATACCTCCGCAGTAGTTATAAGATGCTTCAATCAATTAGTAAATGTAAAATAGTGTGGGATCAGCCTCTTTGTTCACTGCGAATTGCGTTTGCCATCAGCAGCTGAAAACTGGATACGTTCTATACTATAGCGAAAAAAAGAGTAGGCGTAAGCCTACTTCTTTTGATCATTCAAAAATTCTGTAACTGATTCAGGGGATTTGGCGTTGGCACTGTGGAGATGCGCCGTCTTTTCGCCGTCTTTAAAGATCAATAGGCTTGGAATGCCCATGACATCGTATTTTTCAGCAAGATCGGGAAGCTCATCGCGGTTGACATCAAACCATTGGTACTGGTTGAATTCCTCGATGATCGGATCGATGAACATATCCATGCGTGTGCAGTCCGGACACCAGCCTGCCTGGAATTTCACGATTACCGGGTCATTGCCTTTTATAACTTCGTTAAATTGTTCGTTCGTAGTAAGTGATTTCATTGCATTGCCTCCTTATAGGTTCTCTCTCAGTTTACCTTGCTTTTATTAAATCGCAAAGAATTTGTTCTTGAAAATTTTTGGGAGTTTTTAACGATTAAATATTGCGAAAAAAGAAAATATAACTTACACTAAGAGACATAGAGAACGTTCTATTTTTTTAATTAAAAAATGAATGAGTATTCATTCAAAAATTCAAGGAGGGTTTTGCTAGTGGCTTACCAAATTAGAAAAGCGGCTGTACTCGGTTCAGGTGTAATGGGTTCGGGAATTGCAGCGCACCTTGCAAATATAGGAATCCCTGTATTATTGCTTGATATTGTTCCGCGTGAATTATCGAAGGAAGAACAGGCAAAAGGGCTGACTCTTGGAGACAAGGCGGTGCGCAATCGAATTGCAACCGGATCTATCCAGAAACTGCTCAAACAGAAACCTGCTCCATTGACTGCTAAAAAGAACCTTCAATTGATCACGCCGGGAAATCTGGAAGACGATCTGGAAAAATTAAAAGATGTCGACTGGGTCATTGAAGTCATCGTCGAAAACCTTGACGTTAAAAAATCCTTATACGAAAAGATCGATGGCGTCAGAAAAGACGGCACCATCATTTCTTCAAATACATCCGGCATCAGCATCAATGCGATGGTGGAAGGGCGCTCAGAAGATTTCGGCAAGCATTTCCTGGGGACTCACTTTTTCAACCCACCACGCTACCTGAAATTGCTGGAAGTGATTCCTGCAAAAACAACGGCTCCGGAAGTAGTGGAGTTCGTGTCGACATTCGGGGAAGACAATTTAGGAAAAGGCGTCGTCATCGCTAAAGATACGCCGAACTTCATCGCAAACCGGATCGGTACTTACGGCTTGCTTGTGACTTTGCGCGAAATGATGGCGCGCGGCTATTCGATCGGAGAAGTGGACTCTGTTACCGGACCATTGATCGGCCGTCCGAAATCGGCGACATTCCGGACTTTGGATGTGGTTGGACTAGATACCTTCATGCATGTTGCCAAAAATGTCTATGACCAGACTACCGGCGAAGAACAGAAGGTCTTTGAAGCACCTGAGTTCATGGCCAAGATGGTTGAGAACGGCTGGCTTGGAGCTAAATCGGGGCAAGGATTCTTCCTGAAAAAAGACAAAGAGATATTGGAACTTGATCCAGAAACTTTGGAATACCGCACAGCGGGTAAATTGAAAACGCCTTCACAGGAAATGGCGAAGCAACAAAAAGGCCTAGCAGCTAAGATGAAAACGCTTGTCTATGCAGAAGACCGTACCGGTGAACTGCTTTGGAGCATCTTGGCTCCGACATTGCGGTATTCGGCTGAACTGAACGGGGAAATCGCAGACGACATCGTTGCCATCGACAATGCCATGAAGTGGGGCTTTGGCTGGGAACAAGGACCGTTTGAAGTCTGGGATGCCATCGGTGTCCAAAAATCAGTTGAGAAAATGAAGCAGGAAGGGCATTCGATTCCGGCATTTGTGCAGTCTTTGCTGGACAGTGGAAACGAAACCTTCTATAAAGAAGAAAACGGCGATCTTCATTTCTTCGACGGCACGAATTATCAGCCGGTTCCAGTCAATGAAAAAGTCATCGACTTGAAACGCTATAAGAAAAAGCATGGCGTCATTAAATCGAATTCGGGTGCAAGCCTGATCGACTTGGGCGATGGCATTGCTTTGCTTGAATTCCATTCACGTTCGAATGCCATCGGTTTGGATATCATGCAGATGATCAATTATGCAGTCGACGAAGTGGAGAAGAACTTCAAAGGGCTTGTCATCGGCAACCAGGGCAAGAACTTCTGTGTCGGCGCTAACCTCGGCATGATCCTGATGGAAGCACAAGACGACAATATTTTCGAACTTGATTTCACGATCAAGACTTTCCAAAATGCCATGATGAAAATCAAATACAGCAATAAACCAGTAGTAGCAGCTCCATTCGGCATGTCGCTTGGCGGCGGTGCGGAAGTGGCGTTGCCCGCAGCACATATCCAGGCTTCGATGGAAACCTATATGGGCTTAGTGGAAGCAGGCGTAGGGCTTATCCCTGGCGGTGGCGGAAACAAAGAGCTGTATATGAAGCAATTGAAAGGTCTGCCAAATGGTGTGACAGTGGATTACCAGAATATCGCCAGCAAAGTATTCGAATCGATTGCGATGGCAAAAGTATCGACATCGGCAGAAGAAGCCCGTGAAAATAACTTCCTGAATTTCGTGGACGGCATCAGCGTCAACAGTGACCATCTGATCTACGATGCAAAACAGGCGGCTCTTTCGCTTTACGAAACCGGTTATCAGGCACCTCTACGTGAAAAAGTACCCGTTACCGGTGAGCCTGGCTACGCAACCTTGTTATTGGGTGCGGAAGGCATGTTCATTTCCGGCTATATCACTGAATATGATTTAAAAATCGCTAAAAAATTGGCGTTTGTCCTATCAGGCGGGAAAGTTCCATATGGCACGAAAGTGGATGAGCAGTACCTGCTTGACCTTGAACGCCAGGCATTCTTAAGCCTCGTGGCAGAACCGAAAACCCAGCAGCGCATGCAGCATATGCTGGTCAAAGGAAAACCATTACGTAATTAATCGTTAATCATAAAAGGAGGAACTACACATGCGTGAAGCAGTAATCGTGGCCAGTGCTCGGACACCGGTCGGAAAAGCGGGAAAAGGTTCTTTAGCGACTGTACGTCCGGATGATTTCGGCGCATTGGTCGTTAGGGAAGCGCTACAGCGGGCTGGCGGATATGACGGACCGATAGATGATTTGATCATGGGCTGCGCCATGCCGGAAGCAGAGCAGGGTATGAATATCGCCCGCAATATCGGAGCACTTGCAGGATTGCCGGATACGGTATCAGCCGTTACCGTCAACCGCTTCTGTTCATCAGGCCTTCAGTCGATCGCCTATGCAGCAGAACGCATTATGGTCGGATCAGCAGAAGCGATCATCGCCGGTGGTGTGGAATCGATGAGCATGGTGCCGATGATGGGCAACGTCATCCGCCCAAATGCGAAATTGGCCGAAACAGCCCCTCAGTATTATATGAGCATGGGGCATACCGCGGAACAGGTAGCTACGCAATACGGCATCAGCCGTGAAGACCAGGATGCATTTTCTGTCCGTTCACACGAAAAAGCAGCAGCAGCAATTGCAGCCGGAAACTTTGATGAAGAGATTATTCCGGTTGAAGTGATTAAACGATATGTAGACGACAACAATAAATACCAGGAGAAATCTTCCATGTTCGAAATGGATGAAGGCGTTCGTCACGGAACCAGCATCCAAACCTTGAACAAATTGCGTTCCGCATTCTCAGCACGCGGAACCGTTACCGCCGGAAACTCATCACAAACTTCTGACGGCGCCGGCGCATTGCTGGTCATGGACCGTGAAAAAGCGGAATCCCTCGGGCTGAAGCCGATCGCTAAGTTCCGTTCATTCGCAACAGGCGGTGTACCACCGGAAATCATGGGCATCGGACCTGTCGTCGCTATTCCAAAAGCCTTGAAATTAGCCGGATTGACGATTGAGGATATCGACGTATGGGAACTGAATGAAGCATTCGCTTCGCAGTCGCTTGGCGTTATCCGCGAGCTTGGCCTGGACATCGACAAAGTCAACTTCAACGGTGGAGCTATTGCACTTGGCCACCCGCTAGGTGCGACAGGTTCCATCCTGACAATCCGCATGATGAGTGAACTAAAACGCCAAGGCAAACAGTTCGGCGTCGTCACAATGTGTATCGGTGGAGGAATGGGCGCAGCAGGCGTCTTTGAAATGCTGTAGAAATAGATTTTAGGAATTAAAGAGTAGAGTAGGTCTGAAGAAATCGCTTCAGGCGGAACTGGTTTGCGGAATATCCACAACACCTTAAGCTCATAATAAAACATGAACTCAACATATAATAAGCAATTACAAAATAGGAGGAATACAAAATGGAACAATCAAAAACATTGATCAAAGGCGGTAGTTTCTTAATTGAAGAGGCGGATCTGTCACGTGTGTTCACACCGGAAGATTTCACGGAAGAGCAAAAAATGATCGCGAAGACGACGGAGGATTACGTTAACACTGAAGTGATGCCTGTTGTCGAAAACTTGGAAAACCATGAATTCGAACATTCCGTCCGTCTATTGAAAACGGCTGGAGAGCTTGGGCTTCTTGGTGCTGATGTACCAGAACAATACGGCGGCCTTGGATTGGACAAAATCGCTTCAGCGCTGATCGCTGAAAAAATGTCGAAAGCAGGCGGTTTCTCAATCACTCATGGCGCACATGTCGGAATCGGTTCATTGCCGATCGTTCTTTTCGGTAACGAAGAGCAAAAACAAAGCTATCTGCCACGATTGGCTTCTGGCGAAATGATTGCAGCTTATGCTTTGACTGAGCCAAGCTCAGGATCGGATGCATTAGGAGCGAAGACAGTTGCCAAGCTGAACGAAGCAGGCACTCATTATGTGTTGAACGGTGAAAAGCAATGGATCACCAATGCTGGGTTTGCGGATGTCTTCGTAGTCTATGCGAAAATCGATGGAGACAAATTCTCTGCCTTTATCGTAGAACGTGAATTCCCAGGCGTTTCTGTTGGACCGGAAGAAAAGAAAATGGGCATCAAATCTTCTTCTACACGGACATTGATCCTGCAGGATGCTGAAGTTCCTGTCGAAAACTTATTGGGCGAAGCTGGGCGTGGACATATCATCGCGTTCAACATCCTGAACATCGGGCGCTACAAATTGGGAGTGGGTACAATCGGAGCTTCCAAGCGCGCAATGGAATTGACGATCCCTTATACGAACCAGCGCCAACAGTTCAAGACACCGATCTCTTCATTTAACTTGACGCGTGAGAAATTGGCCACGATGGCTTCTAAATTATATGCAGTTGAAAGCTCTGTTTACCGTACTGTTGGATTGTTCGAAGACCGCATGAGCGGATTTACGGATGAGCAGCATGCAGACGGTAAATTAGTGGCTGACTCCATCGCTGAATTTGCAGTGGAATGTTCACTCAATAAATTCTTCGGTACGGAAACATTGGATTATATTGTGGATGAAGGCGTACAATTGCATGGCGGCTACGGCTTTATGCAGGAATACGAAATCGAGCGCATCTACCGCGATTCACGCATCAACCGTATTTTTGAAGGAACCAACGAAATCAACCGCTTGCTTGTTCCAGGAACGCTTTTGCGTAAAGCGATGAAAGGCGAATTGCCATTATTGCAGCATGCACAGCAGCTTCAGGAAGAGCTATTGATGATGATGCCGGAAGAAGTCGGCACCGAAGCGTTGGCTCAAGAGAAATACCTGGTGAAAAATGCGAAGAAAATCGCATTGCTGGCAGCTGGGCTTGCCGCTCAGACTTACGGCACGAAACTGGAAGCCGAGCAGGAAGTGCTTGTTAACATCGCAGACATTGTCAGCAACGTCTTTGCAATGGAATCAGTAGTCTTGCGTACAGAAAAGGCGATTGCTGCATCAGGCGAGGAAAAAGCCAAGCAAAAACTGCTATATACGCAAATCTACTGCCAGGAAGCATTCGATCAAATCGAAAAAGATGCGAAAGAAACATTGATTGCTGCCATCGAAGGCGACAACCAGCGAATGATGCTTTCTGCGTTGCGCAAACTGACTCGTTCAACGCCTTACAACGTGATTGCGAAAAAACGCGAAGCGGCTGTCAAGCTGATCGATGTCGAAAAATACATCGTTTAATGAGTAGTGGAAAACAGGCATCCCCAGCTGTATCGGGTTTGCCTGTTTTTTTAGTCGTCGACCGAAAGCTTTCTTTTTGGTAAGCTTAGAAAAAAGGGAGGTACTAACGTGATTACTTATTATGCATACCCGAAATGCACAACTTGCCGGAAAGCAAAAAGTTGGCTGAACCAAAATGGTGTGGAATACAACGAAATACATATTGCAGAAAACCCGCCGACAAAAGAACAGTTGACGGAGATTTATGAGGCAAGCGATTTGGAATTGAAGAAGTTCTTCAATACGAGCGGCTTGGTTTACCGTTCGCTTGGACTTAAAGAAAAGCTGTCGGACATGTCCGAAGAACAGCAATTGGAGCTTCTGGCTTCAGATGGCATGCTGATCAAACGGCCGTTGGCGTGGGACGGGAAAACTGTGACACTTGGGTTTAAGGAAGCAGATTACCAAAATAGCTGGCTGTAGTAGATTTGTGTCATCTTGTATTTCACAGCCGTTTATGTCAAACTGAATTTGAATGAACTACATAATTTGGAGGGGTCAAGATGAGCACACCAGAAGAACTTCGTTATTCAAAAGAACATGAATGGGTCAAAATCGAAGATGGCAATGCGCGTATCGGAATTACTCATTTCGCACAGGCTGAATTGGGGGATATCGTTTTCGTTGAACTTCCACAAGTCGGGGATGAACTGAAAAAAGATCAGCCTTTCGGCAGCGTGGAATCCGTTAAGACGGTTTCGGAATTGTATGCACCAATCAGCGGGAAAGTTGTCGAAGTTAACTCTGAGCTTGAAGACAGCCCGGAATTCGTCAACGAGTCACCTTACGAGCAGGCTTGGATGGTGGTTATCGAAGCTCCTTCAGAAGATGAAGTCAGCGCATTGATGACAGCAGACCAATACAAAGAAATGATCAACGAGTAATCCTGGAAAGCGCCTGTATTTTGGCGCTTTTTTTTATGGGCAGCAATTCAAAAATGCTTAACCCTTAATGGATCCAAATCAGAAGGTCTGTCGATGTATAAATGAAACCAAGGGTTTTTAGGCAGCCTTTTTGTGGAATACCAAATTATAAAGGTATCTTATGTACAATAGATAGCCTCTTGTCTTTTAGGATTCTAAACTCGATGGGGTGAGTGTATATGGGAAAGGTGATCGTGGTGGAAGGGATCAGCGATAAATCGAGGATTGCACCGCTCATTGCAGAACCCGTGACGATTCTTTGCACAAATGGTACAGTTAGTGTATCGAGACTTGAAGAATTATTGCTGCCATACGAAGGTCAGGACATCATCATATTAGTGGATGCAGACTCTTCAGGAGAAAAATTGCGGAAGCTGGTCAAACGCGAGTTTCCCGAAGCCCGGCATTTCTATGTCAACAGGAGCTACAAGGAAGTCGCGAAAACCCCGCTTCGCATCCTGAAGGATGTGCTCATTTCAGCGAATGTCCAGGTCAATAAGCTATTGATAGAGGGATGAAGAAGATGAAGGAATGGACTCATAAAGAATGGATCAAAGAAAAGAATACAAAACGGATCACTGCATTTTATTTATACACGCCGATGTGCGGAACCTGCCAAGTGGCATCTAAAATGCTGTCTGTCGTCACAGAGCTGTTGCCGGATCTGCAGTTAGGCAAAGCGAACTTGAATTACGTTCAGGAAATTGCGGGTTTATATGAAGTGGAAAGCGTGCCATGCCTGCTGATTACAGAAGATGGCCAATTGAAAGAAAAAATATATGCTTTCCAATCAGTTCCTTATTTATATGACAAGTTAAAATCTGTTGACGAATATAGCCGGTCGTGGTAAATTGGATTTCTGATCAAATAATTTCATATCGAAACTCTTATTAAGAGTGGTGGAGGGAAGTGCCCTATGAAGCCCGGCAACCGTCATGAAAATGAAATGGTGCCAAATCACACGAAGCGAAAGCTTTGGAAGATGAGAGATTGGTTTTCGTGTAATATACGTTTGCCCTTCTGCTCAGTTATGCGCGGAAGGGCTTTTATTTTTAGGATTCAGGGGTGTACAACGAATGATTGAGTTAACAAAAGTGACAAAAAAGTTCGACACAGGAAAAGCGGTCCTTACGGCTGTGGACCAAGTCGATTTATCTATTGCTGATGGAGAAATATTCGGCATCATCGGATACAGTGGCGCCGGTAAAAGTACATTGATTCGTTTGTTGAATGGCTTGGAAAAACCGACATCAGGTACGGTGGAAATCAATGGCAAGGTGATTACCTCCATCAAAGGCGGGGAATTGCGGAAGGCCCGACAAAAAGTCAGCATGATTTTCCAGCATTTTAATCTGCTGTGGTCCCGGACCGTGAAAGAAAATATTGAATTTCCGCTTGAAATTGCTGGAGTGTCGAAACAACAGCGCGGAAAGCGGGTTCAGGAACTGATTGAGCTAGTCGGCTTGGCCGGGCGTGAACATGCCTATCCATCCGAACTTTCAGGTGGCCAGAAACAGCGTGTCGGCATTGCCCGTGCGCTGGCAAACGATCCAGAGGTCCTATTATGTGATGAAGCGACGTCAGCACTTGATCCGGAAACAACAGATGCCATCCTGGATTTGCTGGTGGACATCAATAAACGATTGGGATTGACGATTGTTCTAATTACGCACGAAATGCATGTCATCCGTAAGATTTGCCATCGTGTGGCGGTCATGGAAGGCGGTCGGGTTGTTGAACTTGGCGATGTCCTCAATGTCTTCCAATCACCAAAAGAGGAAATTACGAAGCGTTTTGTTGCACAGGTGACCGATTCCGGAGATTCTGAGGAAACCATCAAAAATCTGCGGGAGCTATATCCTACAGGTGAACTGGTGAAATTGGTTTTTGTCGGTGAGCAGACTGAACAACCGATTCTGACGAAACTGATCCGCAGCCATGCAGTGGAAGTCAATATTGTCCAGGGCAATATCTCGCATACCCAGCGCGGAGCATATGGAACATTGATTTTGCAGTTGAAAGGTTCTAAAGCAGAAATTGAAGAAGCACTGGCATTTCTTCGCACGGAAGATGTTCAGGCGGAGGTGATGCACAATGATTGATTCTTTATTTCCGAATGTAGATTGGGACAGCATGTGGGAAGCAACACTTGAAACGCTCTATATGACAGCATTATCGACTGTGTTTACGTTTGTAATCGGTTTAGCTCTGGGAATTATCTTGTTTTTAACGGCGCCGAAACAGTTATGGGCCAACAAAGTGGTCAATTGGCTAACAGGAGCGTTCGTCAATATATTCCGTTCGATTCCTTTTATCATCCTAATCATCCTGTTAATTCCTTTCACTTTATTCCTAATGGGCTCGATTCGGGGACCGAATGCGGCTTTGCCCGCATTGATTATCGGCTCGGCTCCGTTTTACGCTCGTATGGTACTTATTGCATTGAAGGAAATTGACAAAGGGGTCATCGAAGCGGCCCGTTCTATGGGTGCGACGACGGGCACCATCATCTGGAAAGTCCTGTTGCCGGAATCGAAGCCGGCCTTGATTTCGGGTATTACGGTAACAGCCATTGCACTCGTCGGCTATACGGCTATGGCGGGCATTATTGGCGCTGGCGGTCTTGGGACATTAGCTTTCCTGGATGGCTTCCAGCGCAGCCGTGAAGACGTTACGTTGATGGCGACGATCTTAATCCTGATCATCGTCTTCGTAATCCAATATATCGGCGATCTCGCCACTACAAAAGCAGACAAACGGTAACAGCGGATTTTTCCGTCCTATAAATAAAACACATTATAAGGGAGAGATTGAACATGAAGAAATTTGTAGTAGGAACAGCATTGACGGCTTTGGTACTTGCAGGATGCGGCAATGGCGGAGCAAGTGAAGAAGAATCCCAAACATTGCGCGTAGGGGCTTCCAACGTGCCGCACGCTGAAATTTTAGAACAGGCTCAACCGATTCTTGAAGAACAGGGAATTGAACTGGAAATTGAAACCTACCAGGATTATATCCTGCCGAATGAAGATTTGGAATCTGGCGAAATTGATGCCAACTACTTCCAACACGTTCCATATCTTGCATCACAAGTTGCGGATCATGGCTATGAGTTTGAAAACGCTGGCGGTATCCACATCGAACCAATCGGTGTCTATTCGCAGGATTATGCTTCTCTTGATGAACTTCCAGAAGGCGGAACCATCCTGATGAGCAACTCGGTAGCAGACCATGGCCGCATTCTTTCTTTGCTTGAAGCTGAAGGCCTGATCACATTGGCAGAAGGCGTCGATAAGACGGCTGCTGAAGTGAGTGATGTTGTTGAAAACCCGAAAAATCTTCAATTTGATGCTGATTACGAAGCAGCTTTGCTGGTTCAGATGTATGAAGCTGGAGAAGGCGATGCAGTATTGATCAACTCGAACTACGCAATTGATGCAGGCATCAGCCCGTTGGAAGATTCAATTGCACTTGAATCATCAGAGTCGCCGTATGTAAACATTATTGCCGTACGCGCGGGTGACGAAGAAAACGAAAACATTACTGCGTTGGTGGAAGTATTGAAATCTCAGGAAATCCAGGATTTCATCCTGGAAGAGTGGGGCGGTTCAGTAGTACCCGTAGACTGAGTAGAAAAAGCATCCTTTTGGATGCTTTTTTATTTTTTTGTCTAAATAATAGAAATATTTCGCGTTTTCGTGAACACCTTACATTCAGAGAAGGTCTGTGCTACTTTTGAATAATAAAAAGAAGCATTTGTTCACATGAGGAGGACATATTGATGAAGTTCAATTTTGGTTTATTGCCGCGCATTGTGGTAGCGATTGTTTTGGGGGTGCTTATTGGCTTGGTGGCACCAGAAGCTTTGGTGCGTGTATTTGCAACATTTACGACGATTTTCGGTAACTTCTTGAACTTTGTTGTGCCGTTGATTATTCTGGGATTCATTGCGCCGGGGATTGCAAAATTAGGAAAAGGCTCGGGCAAACTGCTGGGTATGGCTACAGGTGTTGCCTATGCTTCCACGGTTACGGCTGGGGTTTTCGCGTTTTTCGTAGCAACAACCGTATTGCCCAATTTTATGCAATCTGGATCTTTGAGCAGTTTGGAAGACCCGGAACACGCTTTGGCAACAACGTTTATTGCCCTTGATATGCCACCTGTTTTTGGCGTCATGTCTGCACTGATTTTGGCTTTTCTTCTGGGGATCGGCATGGCCTCTACAGGAAGCAAGACCATGTTGTCGTTTTTCGATGAGTTCCAAGCGATTATTGAGAAGACAATTTCTTACATCATTATTCCTTTATTGCCGTTTCATATCTTCGGTATTTTTGCCAATATGGCATATGGTGGTGCAGTATTTGAAATCCTATCGCTGTTCGGCATCGTTTTTGTGATGATCATCATCCTTCATTGGGCTATGCTGCTGCTTCAATATTCAGCGGCAGGAGCTTTAAAAGGGAAAAACCCATTGGTGATCCTGAAAACAATGATGCCGGCTTATTTTACAGCCTTGGGAACTCAGTCTTCTGCGGCGACAATTCCTGTCACGTTGCGGCAGGCACGCAAATCCGGTGCTAATGAGCGCGTCGCAGACTTTACGGTTCCGTTATTTGCGACGATTCATTTGTCAGGCAGTACGATTACGCTGGTTTCCTGTGCGATCGGTGTAGTATTGCTGACAGGCGGAGTGCCCACTTTCGCAAGTTTCTTCCCGTTCATCTTAATGTTGGGTGTCACCATGGTTGCAGCTCCGGGAGTTCCGGGTGGCGCTGTCATGGCGGCAATTGGCCTGCTTGAAATTATGCTCGGTTTCGATCCGACAATGGTCGCTCTTATGATCGCGCTTTACATGGCTCAGGACAGTTTCGGTACGGCTGCTAATGTAACCGGTGACGGTGCATTGGCACATATTGTCGACCGTTTTACAAATGGACGGAAGAGTTTTGAATAATTAAGCGATTTTGTAAATTACAACTTTCCCCAAGTGTCTATTCTATTGGTAATTTCTGTGCTATTATAGCGAAGATATTACACAATAGGGGGAAACATCATGAAAAAGTTATGGGCAATTGGGTTATCGGCAACCGTTTTATTGGCGGCGTGCGGAGCGGAGGAATCAGCTGAGCCAGCGGAAGCAACAACAGGTGCAGAGGGTTCTGAAGACAACAAAGAAGTAAAAAGAGAATTGATGAAATTCTATATGTCCATTCCAAATGCCATCAATGCGGTAGATGGGGGTCTAAATACATTTGAGATGAATCAGGCAGAAGGCACGTTGCCGGAAGGCGAAGAATTGCAAGCGATGAAAGACGCAGCAATCACTTCTGCAAATGAAGCGGCAGGAGCAGTAGATGCCCTGGAGATTCCGGAGGTATTGCAAGATCAAAAAGGACAGATCGAAAAGGCATTTGCTTCTATTCGTGAATCTTATGAGATAAAAGCTGAAGAATTGGCGAAAGATGCGTCATTTGAAGCAGCTGATGAGAAGTTCAACGAAGCAGACGCACAGTTGAACGAGTTGCTGGTGGAGCAGGATTTGGCTGCATCCAGCATCTATAACGAAGTTTCGCAATAATTGAGTAACCCCTCTGACTAAAAGTTGTCAGAGGGGTTTGTTTATGGGGGGACATAAGACAATAGTTCTATTTTCAGATTAATTAAACTATTCTTTATGTTTATTTGCGACGCGATGGGGTATAATAAAAAAGTAATCTTAAAAATTACAAGATTGAAAGGAATGGTTCAGTATCGAATCGAATGGAATTGAAAAGACGGAGAAAATGGAACAAGCATTCAGAAACGCACATGGTTTCGGAATTGACGAGTATCAAAATGACCCGGATAAAATACTTGAAGTAGAACAGCGCCGTGAACAAGATTATCAGCTAGGCCAAAAAGTAGCCAGCCAAATCGAACGGCAGGTTCATCGAGACTAATCATAAATATAAAAACGGAACCAGCATCCTCGGATGCTGGTTTTTCAATGATATGAATTCTCAATTAGCAATCTTTTATTGAAAATATGAATCCATGACAGTTATCATATCAAGCTTTTACAAAATAGTAAGGAATCCAGTATTCTAAAATGGTTTGAGCCAGCTTTTGAAGCGGTTTAATGATTTGCCAGTATGGTGAATATGCGTTAAGATTAGAATGATACTAATTAAGAATGGTTTGCCATTCAACATTAACTTTATGGAGGTATTTACATGTCAACTTTGGTCATTAAAGATTTACACGTTAAAATCGAAGATAAAGAGATTTTAAAAGGTGTAGACTTAACAATTAATACAGGTGAAATCCACGCAATCATGGGGCCTAACGGTACTGGTAAATCAACACTGGCATCAGCTATCATGGGTCATCCAAAATACGAAATCACGCAAGGATCCATCACATTGGACGGCGAAGACGTCTTGGAGATGGAAGTTGATGAACGCGCACGCGCAGGTCTTTTCCTTGGCATGCAGTATCCAAGCGAAATTTCAGGAGTGACCAATGCTGACTTTATGCGTTCTGCAATGAACGCACGACGTGAAGAAGGCGATGAAATTTCATTGATGAAATTCATCCGTGAATTGGACAGCAAAATGGAAGTGCTTGATATGGAACAGGATATGGCACAGCGTTATTTAAACGAAGGCTTCTCAGGCGGGGAAAAGAAACGCAACGAGATTCTTCAATTGATGATGATCAAACCAAAAATCGCAATTTTGGACGAAATTGACTCCGGATTGGATATTGATGCTTTGAAAGTCGTTTCAGATGGCATCAACCAAATGAGAAGTGAAAACTTCGGTTGCCTGATCATCACTCACTACCAGCGTCTACTGAACTACATCACGCCTGACCATGTTCATGTAATGATGCAAGGACGCGTCGTTAAATCTGGCGGGGAAGAACTTTCCCATAAATTGGAGTCAGAAGGCTATGATTGGATCAAAGTTGAACTTGGCATTGAAGACGAGACTGTAGGACAAGCATAATTGAAGGGAGAGACTAGCATGACGGTTGAAACAAATTTAAAAATGACCGAGCAGGACGTGCGCTCCTTTTCAGAAATGAATGGTGAACCTTCATGGTTTACTGAGCTTCGTCTTCGTTCGTTTGGTGAAGCGCAAAGCTTGCCGCTGCCAAAACCAGATAAAACCAAAATCCTTAGCTGGAACTTCACTGATTTTCCAGTTCATACGGTAGAAAGTTCGGCTTTCGATTCTATGGAAGATTTGACGGAAGATGTTAAAGCCATCGTGGACCTAGAGCAAAAGAATCTCTATATCCAACACAATAACACGCCTGCATTTTCACGGATTTCTGATGAGCTTGCAGCTCAAGGCGTTATTTTGACGGACATTTTTACAGCTCTACGTGAACACGGTGATTTGGTGAAGAAATACTTCATGACTAACGGCGTAAAAACCGATGAGCATAAATTGACAGCATTGAATGCTGCATTGATGAACGGCGGAGCTTTCTTATACGTTCCGAAAAATGTTGTTGTGGAAGAGCCTGTACAAGTGGTCTTTTATCACGATGACGCTGAAGCATCTTTGTTCAACCACGTGATTGTGGTTGCTGATACCAGCAGTAAAGTGACATATGTGGAGAACTATTACTCTACTGTGCCGCATGCTAATGGATTGGCAAATATCGTTTCAGAAGTATTTGCTGAAGATAATGCGCAAATTACGTACGGTGCAGTGGATACACTGGCAGAAGGTTTCATCACCTATGTCAACCGCCGTGGTGTAGCAGCACGTGATGCACGCATCGAGTGGGCACTTGGAATGATGAATGACAGTGACACGATTTCCGAAAACACGACAAACCTGATCGGCGATAATTCTTATGGCGATACGAAGAGCGTAGTGGTTGGACGCGGAAAACAAAAGCAGAACTTCACGACTCAAGTTGTCCATTGGGGCAAAGATTCCGAAGGCTTCATTTTGAAACACGGTGTTATGAAAGATTCTTCCTCAGCCATCTTCAACGGCATCGGCAAAATCGAACACGGTGCAACAAGATCGAACGCAGTGCAGGAATCACGTGTGTTGATGTTAAGTGAAAAAGCTCGTGGAGACGCAAACCCGATTCTTTTGATCGATGAAGACGATGTTACGGCTGGGCATGCCGCTTCAGTCGGACGTGTAGATCCGCTTCAATTGTATTACTTGATGAGCCGCGGTATCACAAAACAAGAAGCTGAACGTCTTGTTATTCACGGTTTCTTGGC
This sequence comes from Planococcus sp. SE5232, assembly GCF_050686535.1. Classification (NCBI taxonomy): domain Bacteria; kingdom Bacillati; phylum Bacillota; class Bacilli; order Caryophanales; family Caryophanaceae; genus Planococcus; species Planococcus sp. SE5232. The sequence goes on from NZ_JBOGCP010000005.1 coordinate 150,316, forward strand.
ACCGGTTGTTCGCGTACTGCCAATCGAAGGCGTTAAAAAGCAATTGACGGAGGTTATCGAAAGGAAAGTCCGCTGATGATCAACAAAGAGATAAAAAGCTATTTTCCGATACTCAACCAAGAAATAAATGGTAACCCACTGATTTATCTGGACAGTGCGGCAACTTCCCAAAAGCCGGTTCAAGTCATTGAGGCATTAAAGGAATATTATGAACACGATAATGCCAATGTGCACCGAGGCGTCCATACGCTCGGCAACCGTGCCACTGAAAAGTATGAAGGTGCACGTGAAAAGGTCCGTAAATTCATCAACGCCAATTCATTGGAAGAAATCATTTTCCTGCGGGGGACGACAACGGCCATAAACCTTATTGCGCAAAGCTACGGCAGAGCCAATGTAGAAGAAGGCGATGAAATCGTCATCACCTATATGGAGCATCATTCCAATATCATTCCATGGCAGCAATTGGCGAAAGAACGTGGAGCCATTTTAAAATATGTTGAACTTGAAAAAGACGGTACGATTTCTTTGGAACAAGTTCGAGCGGCCGTGACGGAACGGACAAAAATTGTTTCAATGGTTTATGTCTCGAACGTACTCGGCACAATGAACCCAGTTAAGGAAGTTGCACAGATCGCCCATGAAAATGGAGCGGTCATGGTGGTTGACGGAGCTCAGGCTGCACCTCATCTGAAAATAGATGTCCAGCAGCTTGATTGTGACTTCTTTGCATTCTCTGGACACAAAATGTGTGGTCCTACTGGAATCGGCGTTCTGTACGGCAAAAAGGAATTATTGAACAATATGGAGCCGGTTGAATTCGGCGGGGAAATGATCGACTTCGTCGGTTTGTATGATTCGACTTGGAAAGAGTTGCCGTGGAAATTTGAAGGCGGGACACCGATTATTGCAGGTGCGGTTGGATTAGGCGCAGCGATTGATTTTCTTAACGAAATCGGCTTAAATGAAATTGAAAAGCATGAACATCAAATGGCTGCTTACGCAATGGAAAAAATGAGCACGATTGAAGGATTGGATATTTACGGTCCGGCGGATCCGCAGCTGCGGGCTGGCATCGTGACATTCAACTTGAATGACGTCCATCCGCATGATGTGGCAACTGTCCTGGATATGAGCGGCATTGCGGTTCGTGCAGGCCATCATTGCGCACAGCCTTTGATGAAATGGCTGGAAGTTTCAGCTACAGCACGCGCAAGCTTCTACTTATACAACAGCGAATCTGATGTAGACCGCTTAGTGGAAGGTCTGCGTTCGGCAAAGGAGTATTTCAACGATGTCTTCTAATAATTTAGACCAATTATACCGACGGGTTATTATGGACCATTATAAAACACCCCGAAATAAAGGGACAATTGAAGAGAACAGCGTCAATATCGAGATGAACAATCCGACCTGCGGAGATCGCATCCTGTTGACTTTACAGGTCGAAGACGGCATCGTCAAAGATGCGAAGTTTGACGGTGAAGGATGTTCGATTTCAATGGCTTCTGCTTCCATGATGACGCAGGCTGTCAAAGGACAGGAAATTGATACGGCATTAAAACTTTCCGGCATCTTTTCTGATATGATGCTTGGTAAAGAGTACGATGATTCGATTGATCTCGGTGATATTGAAGCATTGCAAGGCGTCTCTCAGTTTCCGGCCCGTATCAAATGCGCTACTTTAGCATGGAAAGCCATGGAAAAAGGCGTTCAAAACGAAGAAAAATCGTAACAGAGAACGGAGGAACGACGATGGCGAAAAAAATGCCAGAAATCGGTGATTATAAATATGGGTTCCACGACAAGGATGTCTCAGTTTTCAGATCTAAACGAGGACTGACAGAAGAAATTGTACGAGAAATTTCGAAAATTAAAGAAGAGCCGGAATGGATGTTGAATTCCCGTCTGAAAGCATTGAAATTATTCTATTCAATGCCGATGCCACAATGGGGCGGCGATTTAGGTTCATTGGACTTTGATGAAATTACGTATTACGTAAAACCATCAGAAGCTAGCCAGACTTCTTGGGATGAAGTCCCTGAAGAAATCAAACGTACATTTGACAAATTAGGGATTCCAGAAGCAGAGCAGAAGTATTTGGCTGGTGTTTCAGCTCAATACGAATCTGAAGTTGTCTACCACAACATGAAAGTGGAGTTGGAAGACATGGGGATCGTCTTTAAAGATACCGGTTCTGCTCTTCGTGAAAACGAAGATCTTTTCAAAGAATATTGGCAGTCGGTCATTCCGGCAGCTGACAATAAATTTGCTGCATTGAACACGGCGGTTTGGTCTGGTGGATCTTTCATCTACGTACCAAAAGGCATCAAAGTGGAATCACCACTTCAAGCTTACTTCCGTATCAACTCAGAAAACATGGGTCAATTTGAGCGTACGCTGATCATCGTTGATGAAGGCGCAAGCGTCCATTATGTAGAAGGTTGTACAGCTCCTGTCTACACGACGAATTCACTTCACTCCGCTGTTGTTGAAATCATTGTGAAGAAAGATGCTTATTGCCGTTATACAACGATCCAAAACTGGGCAAACAACGTCTATAACCTGGTGACGAAGCGTGCATTTGTTGACGCAAACGGAACAATGGAATGGATCGATGGCAACATTGGATCTAAATTGACGATGAAATACCCAGCTGTTTACTTGAAAGGCGAAGGCGCACGCGGCATGACTTTGTCGATCGCAATCGCTGGTAAAGGACAGCATCAGGATGCTGGAGCGAAAATGATTCACTTGGCTCCGAATACATCTTCTTCAATTGTTTCGAAATCCATTTCGAAACAAGGCGGGAAAGTTTCATACCGCGGAATCGTGCACTTTGGCCGCAAAGCCGATGGTGCCCGTTCAAACATCGAGTGTGATACATTGATTATGGATAATCAGTCTACTTCTGATACAATTCCATACAATGAAATCCTGAACGATAACGTTTCTTTGGAACACGAAGCGAAAGTTTCAAAAGTGTCTGAAGAGCAATTGTTCTACTTGATGAGCCGTGGTGTTTCGGAACAGGAAGCAACAGAAATGATCGTAATGGGCTTCATCGAGCCATTTACGAAAGAACTTCCTATGGAATATGCGGTGGAAATGAACCGTTTGATCAAGTTCGAAATGGAAGGCTCAATAGGTTAGTCTTTAACCCTTGGTATAGCTAGGTTTTAAAGATTCTAGTTATACCTTTGATACCGATTTGATACCATTAATCAAAAAAGGACATAGCTTCATGTTTCCGTTCCATATACAAATGACTGTATGTATTAGCTGTTTCTTGTATACTGGAATGTCTCATAAGCTCCTTAATCAAGTAAAGATCAGCACCGTTATTAATTAAGTGGGTTGCATAACTATGTCTTGTGTCATGTATTCTTAATTCAGGATAAACTTGACGAAACTTCTTATGAAAGTGAGAATAGTGGTAGGGCTGCAACCCACCGAAAACAAAATAATCATCATTGAATCCGTGGAACTTTTCTGCGGATTCTTTTTTTATTTCAATTAACATGTCTACAATGGAGCGATGCAAAGGAATAAATGCCTCACTAGCTGAATTTTTCGGTGGTCCTAATTCTCTTTTGTTCACATCGAGGGTATGGGCGACAAAGAGCTTCATGTTCACCAGGTCTACATTCTTCCACTGCAAAGCCAGGGCTTCTCCTATTCTAAGGCCGGTAAAAAACAACGTATGAGTGAGCTCCTGGTAATGATGAATGGTAAACTCCTGGAGACGGCTCTCAAATTCTTCTTTTTTCATATAGTTAACCTTTGCTTTCACTCGCTTAATTGGTTCGATTTTTAAAGTCGGATCTATTTTCATATTGTAGAATTTAACTGAGTGATTGATGATAACTTTAAAGTTACTATATACAGTCCTAGCACTGTTAAGTGATTTAAAATTATTTTCTAAATAAGTTTTGAAATCCATCACTTGCCTCATGCTTATATCTTTCAGTTTTAAATGTCCGAATTTCGGTTTTATGTGGAGGTTATATTCATTCACCCGGCGTTTTATGGTTTTTTCTTTATATGTTTTAAATGAAATATTATGAAGAAAAACTTCATCGAATGTAACTTCGTCCGAAAAGGAATCTTTAATACTTGAAACGAAATCTGCTTCAGCAGCTATTGCATCTTTCCTTTTTTCGAAACCTCTCTTAAGTTTTTGCTTATTAATACCATACATATCTTTATATCTAACTTTGAAGTACCAAGTCTTCCTTTGCTCATCTTTGTATACGGGCATCTTTTAAACCTCCTGATTAGTTAATAAAGAGTGGCAAAAGACCACTCTCCATTCGTCATTATTAAAATCTAACTTCATAACTTACAACTTTCCCAATAATAGTAATCGAATTATCTTCAGTGACGACAATCGGATCATGTTGTTGGTTGTCAGGCATCAAGATAATCGTATTCCCTTGTTTTTTGAAACGTTTTAATGTCGCGTAATTATCTCCATTAATACAAACTACAACTAATTCGCCATTCTCAGCAGTGCTCTGTCTTCTAACAACTACATAGGCGCCATCTGGAATGGTAGGATACATACTATCACCTTTTACTCTCAAACCCAAAAGCTCGCCTCCGGGAACTCCGTCAGACGAGCGATAAAGATATCCTTCTAAATCTTCTTCTACAGGAATTGGCGATCCACACGGTATTCTTCCATATAGCGGTATCTTCACGCCTTGTGGAGGTATTTCTTTTAAATTACTAGGTATTGTTAAATCTTCATTCATCAAATCATGTAAGTTTACACGGAATATACTAGCTATATCTGATAGAACTCCCGACTTCGGAGTGTACGTTCCTTTTTCCCACTCACTAATAGAAGAAGAACTTTTACGGCCCAGCAATTGGGCTAACTCCATTTGCTCTAAACCTCGCTTCTCTCTCAAATATTTTAAATTACGACCGAAGACTGTCTTCATGTCGTTTCACCTGCCTTTCTTCTATACTATACCACCCATTGCTGAAATGATGAAGAATAATAACGGAATTTAATTTCTGAATTTCTGAAATAAAGTTCTTGACTTCAGAAATACAGAAATGATATGATGAGTGCAACAGAGAAGGGGGAGAGAACATGATGACGGCTACAAAAGATAAATTAAAGGTCTTGAGAACAAAAGCTGACTTGACGCAGGAAGAACTGGCTAAAAGAGCAGGTTTGTCTGCAAAAAGCATTGGATTGTATGAATCAAACGTGGAAAACCTTAGAAAATCTAATTATCAAACTCTGGAAAAACTAGCCAAAGCACTTGGCGTATCAGTTGACGATATTTTTTTAGGGTAGACTTCAGAAAAACCGAAATGAGGTGCCAAGATGAAACAATTCTATACAGCAATTGAGGTCCAAGAAATGCTAAACCTCGGCCATGTAAGAACAGCGCAATATCGCATCCAAGCGTTAAATGAAGAACTTAAAACAAAGGGGTACTGGATCGAGCGCGGCAAAGTACCCGTCAGTTTCTTTCACGAAAAATATCCTTACATTCGAATGAGCGAAAAAGGGATGAGCTACACATAAGAATTAGATAACGCAGTTAAAAGGAACATAGGTAAAGGAATGAAAAAATGATGACAGAAGAAAACAGCTTTGAGATTTCAGCATTAACCATCATCGGCTTGATCTACCTTGTAGTGTGCATCAAATTCTATTTGTACTCAGATAAATGAGCACTAATTTTTTTAAATAATAATTACCATATATTTCTTCAAAATATTTAATCGCTGGATGATACATGTAAAAAAACTGTAAATTAAAATATTTAACAATTATAAACTTAAATATCGCATTCATACTCTCCATTGAGTGTTTGAACCGAGCAGAGTACGCCAAGACCTTCTTAGGAAGCGAGCGACACCGAAAGGCAATGCCAAGACGTTTGAATACTGAATGGGGAGTGTGAAGCTCACAGTCCTACAAATACAAAAAGAAAAGAGGAAAGAAAATGCCGTATTTGAAAGTAATTTCCTTAGAAGGTCGCCTTGTCACTGAAAGCAGAGAAGTAGCAAATATGACTGGAAAAGAACACAAAGAACTAATGCGCTCTATACGCCACTACTCAGGTATTTTAACCAGCGCAAATATGCGCTCGTCAGAATTCTTCATCCCACATTATTACGAGGATGCGAAGAAAGAACAGCGGCCTTGCTTCTTACTTACCAAAAAAGGGTGCGACATGGTAGCCAATAAGATGACTGGCGAGAGAGGCATTCTTTTCACAGCCGAATATGTCACAAGATTCGATGAAATGGCAATGGCAGCACAATCACCAAAAATACTGTCTGAAAAAGAACAACTCATGGCTTCGATGAAATTGAGCTTAGAAACAGCAGATCAAATAGAAGTAGTGAGAAAAGAAATTTCTGAAGTTCGTCACTTTGCTGAAAACCAAATAACGCTGGCCCATGGGGAACAACGTAGATTACAGATTGCAGTATCGAAAAGAGTTTACCAGCTAGAAGGGGATCCTTTGTTACGTCCGAAGCTGTTCGGTGAATTGTACAGAGAAATCAAAGACCGTTTCGCTGTTGCTTCATACAAGGATGTAAAACGTAAGGAATTGCAATCAGTTCTCCGTTACGTTAATGCCTGGATGCCCAGGAAGGTTTCATGAAGCCGGAAAGAGAGGTGATCAACATGACTCATGATGCCAAGCTAAAAGAAATGGGACTGGTGGCAACGGCTTTGCTGAATCTGCATTTGCTGGATCCTAAAAATTATGATTCTGAAACTATCGTCAGCAAAATGTTCGATAAGTTCGAGGGATTAGAACTTGAAGACACAGAGTAGATGGAAACGGAGGAATAAAAGATGACTCACGAAGAATCACTGAAAGCTTTAAAAGAAGGCAAGCGTGTTCAGTTTCATTATGAAGGTAGAACCAAGGAAGTGACGCTTGAAACGACACTCGACGACCTTCGCTGGGCATTTCTTGCAAAACTTCACTTAACTGTTTCAGACGTAATAAACGGGCATTATTCAATCATCGAATAAAGAACTATGCGCACATTATGTTCAACAAAAGAAAGGATGATCCAAATGATTGAAGCAGGAGAGCCATTATATTACTACATTGCCACTGTATTCATCACTTCAATAAGCTTCATGGCCGGAACTCAGTTCGGCAGCGTATCTAAAAAAGGACAAAAAAATAGTGACTGATTTTCCAGATCAGCCACCCAAAGAATTAAATAAGTTAATCACAGTATACACAATAAAATCAATTAACGTCAACGAAATATAAAGATTCATGAATCGAGGATGATTTTAGTGAGTAATTATAAGGCAATGCGCGAACTAACCAAAAGATTAAGTGGCCAAGAAAATGTATTTACAGTACCGCGTATTTATGTTCAGTACACCGGTGATTTAACAACAGCCATCCTGCTTAATCAAATTGTATTTTACTCTGACAAGTCCAAGCGTACAGATGGCTTCTTCTACAAAACATATGACGAATGGGAACAGGAAATCTGTTTATCTAAACGCCAAGTCAGTTACTCCACTGAGAAATTAAAGGCTCTCGGAGTGGTCGAGACAAAGATTAAAAGAGCGAATGGAGCACCGACAGTTCATTACAAATTGGATTATGACAAATTGGTAGATTCGATAGTGACAAAATGTCACTTTCCATTAGAACAAAATGTCACTATCCATAATGACAAAATGTCACTTTCATTAACAGAGAGTACTACAGAGAATACAACAGAGATTACTACATTAAAAGATAATGTCGCTAAAGCTCCTTCATTACCTTATGAAACCATCGTAGATTATCTGAATCAAAAAACTGGGAAGTCCTACAGATCCGCATCTAAGAAAACCCAAACATTAATAGCCGCAAGAATCAACGAAGGTTTCACGGTTGAAGATTTCAAAACTGTCATCGATATCAAAACCGAAGAATGGCTAAACGATAGCAAGTGGCAAGTCTATTTACAGCCCAGCACGTTGTTTGGTGCCAAGTTTGAAAATTACCTAAACCAAAAACCGAAAGGAGCTAAATCGAATGGAAGCTCTCAACAAATTCATAGAGGATCTAGCAGCGAAGAATGGGACGGATTCTCACTCTGAAGGCGAAGTATGTGAACACTGCCAAGAAATCGTGCCGCCATTAAAAATCGAGATACTCGGGAAAACCAGATGGGTCCAGCCTATTTGTAAGTGTGAAGCTGATATCCGCAAGCGAGAAATCACCAAATATGAAAATGTTCAGCGTGAAAGAGAAGTGAGGGAGTTGTTTTCAATCAGCGACCTTGGTGAACGTTTCCATGAATCCAGCTTCGACAACTATAAATCTAGGAACGGTTCCGAGAATGCCGAGAAGATAACAAAGTACTATGCAGACAACTTTGAAGAATTCGGCCTTGAATCCATTCTGCTGTGGGGCGAACCAGGTAATGGAAAGACGCACCTGGCATCAGCTGTTCACAATCAATTGCGGGAAAAAGAAAAAGTCGTTGTCTTCATTTCAATGCCAGAGCTGCTAAAACGAATAAAAGCGACATTCGGTAAAGGCAATAACGAAAGCGAACAGCAAATACTAAAAGCCTTGAACATCTGCGATTTGTTGATTATTGACGACATCGGCGCTGAAAAAACAAGCGAATGGGTGGAAGAGATTATCTTCTTAATCATAGATAACCGTTATCGTCGCAAAAAGCCCATCATGGCAACTTCTAACCTAGAACCTAAGCAGTTGGCAGATAAAATCGGAAAACGTGCTTACGACCGCATGATAGAGATTTCACAGCCTATCGAGAACAAAGCAACCAGCTACAGACGCGAACTTGCTAAAGGCAGATTGTCAAAGTTTGATCATCTACTTAAAAACTAGGAGGAACTCTGATGGATAACTATATTGCGAATAGACAACACACTTTGAATTTGTTGGTTATAACCGCAGGCAGCTGGATGGCGACAGGATGCAAGGACGAAGCATTAGAGCAGAAGTTTGATTCTCTGCTATACCGACTCCATCCGGCACGCAAAACAGCACTGGCCATCTTACAACAGCATCTGGAAGAACCGGCAGCATGAAAGAGAAAGAAGTAGTGCCAGTCGAGAAAAGGCAGCCCGTCAGAAAAGCTGATGATTGGAAAAAAGAACATAACGAAAAGAAGTTCTACGATTCAATCACATTTAAGGGAATCAAGATCGGATACACCGGGGACTTAATGGACGATGAAAATGTTCCTTTTTAGGAATATTTTTTTACCAACCTAATACCAATATTTTCTTGAAAAACAATCAGTTTAGGAAGATTATTGGAAAACAATTGAAGGAGGATGGGGTATGAAGTATTGGCATAAACACATGGAATTTTGGGTTGAGGAACTGAAAGGCTACGGCATCAATTACGGGCCGAATGGGGAGACGCTTGGGAATATGGATTATTACGATCTCAAAGCTTATATGGTGAAAGTACACCTTCAGCGCGACATCGAAATAAAAGCGAGTCCGTGGTTCTGATGGCAAGGGGCAAAGAGCTTTTGTTCTATCGCCATGAAGACGGACAGGAGGTTTGGCAATTCGTCCGATATCGTGCAGCTGGCATCAAATGGATGCTGAAGAACGGCTGGCGGAAAATTGACTGGATCAATGAAGAGGAGTGAAGGAAATGGAATTTATTGAAGTCCCTGAAAATCAATTAACCATATTTGACATGCTGCAGGATAAACAAGAATCTGCAGCAGAAACATTCAGCGAAGAGAAAGCGAATTGGCATCAGGAAAGACACTGGATTAAACTTTTGCCTACTGACTGGGTTTGCAACGTAATCGGCATTGTTCCAGCAAGTGTTTTGTCTCCTTCAGAACGCACAGGAACCATCGAAATAGCTTCAGCTGAATGGCAGAAACAACAAAGCATCTGGAAAGAGTACGCATACAGCATTTCGAAAATGATTCCTTATCATGAACGAGGAGAAGAAGATGCCAACGGTTGGTCAGCAGCCTGTGAAATATTAGAGAAGAGCCGGGATGAAAGAAAACCGATTGAGCTATTCATCTGGAAATGGCAATCCTCATTTTTCAAGGATTTAGAAGTCATTGAGTATATACAGGAAATGAAAACGGAGGATGAAGTCAATGCAGTACACACCTAAAACCAAAGTGCAGAAGGTTGAACGCGCTGACAGATATACAGGCGGGAAAGTAAAGGATGAAAACTATGACAAGTTAGTTGCTGCCATTCCTTACTGGAAGCCAACACGCGAAATTAGAGTATTTGGAATCTCAGCCATCCAAGAGATCTGCGGATGCGGATTCAAAGACGCCATGGAACTACGAGACACTTTGGAGTACCAGGGCGGATTACCAACTAGAAAATGGAGTGACGGCATTTAAGTGCCGCACTCTTCCAAAAGAAATGAGTGATTGAAATGGTCGTACAAAGAATTATCGTTACCGCTAAAAATGCAGCTGAATTGGCTATGCGGATTGAGGACAATGAACTTCGTGACTACAAGGTCATCAACGTAATCAAGACTAAGCACAATGAACACAAGCACTACACTTATCAGCCAAACATTCGCGGCACAAAGAAGCGCTACGCTTCTTCAGATCAGTCGGAAAAACATAGCGTTGTCATGGAAAGAGATTACAAACCTGCGATGAAGATTAATTGAGTACCGCAGAGTTGATGGAAAAGGAGATGATAAAGGATGGCTGAAATAAAAGTGAAAATAGTTGAAATGGTTGGCGGTTATTTTAGGGTAATTATTAACGATTTGCCTATAGCTCAATATCTAGAATGGGATCAAGCAAACGAATTAGTAGAACATTTTATAAAGCTTAATGCTGATAAAAAAGTGACTAGAGATTAAACGGCAGTCCGCACATAAAGCGCGGGAAAGGAGGGACGCTCTATTGATTAAAATACTTGAACTTTTTGGAGGAATCGGTGCTCCGAGAAAAGCACTCATAAATTTAGGGATTGATCATAAGTCAGTCGACTATGTGGAAATTCAAGAGAATAGAGTTCGAGCATATAACGCTCTTTACGATCATAGACACAAACCACAATCAGTTGTTGATTGGAATTTGAAGCCCGATGTTTTGGTTCACGGAAGTCCTTGCCAGGATAACTCAAGAGCTCAATACAGTAGCAACATCGATAAAGACAAAAAGAAGCGCGGATCCGCAGAAGGCAGCGGCACCAGAAGTTCTCTGATGCACGAAACAATAAAGATAATTCGGAACATGGGTGAATGGAAACCAAAGACCGTCATTTGGGAAAACGTCACCGGAGTTCTTGATAAAAAATCTATCGGTGCATTTAATCATTACTTGGAACAGCTTAATGAATTGGGTTATCAAAGCAGTTTTGACGTACTGGATGCCAGGGACTTCGGAGTGCCGCAGGCCAGGGAAAGAGTTTTCTGTGTATCAACACTCGGCCGTCCTTTCTATTTCGGCCACCTTAAACGAAAGCCGATGCGGGCTATATCCGATTTCTTAGAAACAAACGTCACTGATCCGCAGTATCAGATAAATATTCCATCAATGCTGAACAAGATTGAGGAATTTAATCCAGTACAGTCGCAGGATTCTTATAAGCGCAGACTTGGCGTTATCGATACACATTGCTGGACCATTACCGAACGACAAGACAGATGCCCGAATGCCGGCATCATCCGTATGAACGGGGAACCAGCCTACAGATATTTAACCGAACGTGAAGTATGGCGTTTAATGGGATTTGACGATGCGGACTTCAACCTAATGCTTGCTCAGTTCCCGACTAAGGAAGGCAAACGGAACGCCACTTTATATGCACTGGCCGGAAACAGCATAGTAGTCCCTGTATTAGAAGCCATTTTTGAAGTCTTACTGAAAGAAAACAATGAGCAAAAAGATATTTCGTTTAATAAGAATGGCCAAATGGAATTGATTTGTTAGTTTAACCAGTAACCGAAAGGAGCAATTCATGCTAACCCTAACAGCTGCATTAATAGCAGCCTGGCTGACAACAATCTTAATGTTTGCAAGATCCTATACAAATTACCTGAATGAAGAAAGGACTGAAAGGCATGACGAAACACGAATTAAAAAACGCAAGACTGCGTATCTTGGTAGAAATAGACGATTTAAATAAACGTTCAGAAGCTGGGGAGGACGTTTCAAAAGAATTGCTAAGATGCGGCAGGAAACTAGACAAACTAACAAAAACACGCCGCCGACCGGATATCATGAACGCCGACTTCAAACCTGCTGTAGCAATACCGATTAAGACCAATCACAAACACAAAAAAACTGGAGAACGTGGACAGTATAAACGGCATGACATAAGCGAAGAGATTAAGGCGTTGGCGAAAAAAAACGATATCAAGTACAAAACGTTAAAACAAAGAATCTTCCAGTACGGCTGGGATGAATATCGTGCAGCTACTGATCCAGTGCCAAAACCAAATGATCAACTCTCTATAGATGAATACAAGCGCTTGACTAAAGAAGGATGGTCCGGCTATCGAATCATCAAAGAAGGGCGCGGCACAGAATATGCGATCCGGAGCATCAAAAAGTCAATAGCCAAAGAAAGAGAAATATTGGGGGTAGGAAAATAATGACTCACATCACCGAAAAGCAAGTAATGGAACGGCATACAGAAAAGTCAGGTAACAAACCTTTACAGCAATCAAAGTCGAAAACCGGATTCCTCGAACGTGCTGTAAGTAACTCTGCATCCGATTATGTGGATATGCTAGTAAATTCGGCTTTGCATTCAGATGAATCTTTGAAAATCGAAGAAGCCAAGCAGACAATCTCTGACTTAACCGAATCAGTCGCAGACTTGAAAGAACATAGAGAACTTCTGGAATTCCAATTAAATGAATCGAAAGATAATGCTGCTGGGTGGAAAAGGGAATTTAAGAAAGAGTATGAATGCAGTGCGATGTGGCGAGATCGTTTCTTGGAAGCAGAACGCCAAAGGGACCAATTTAAAGAACAGATTGGCATTGAGTTAAAAAAACAGAAAGAAGCAGAAGGCTTGATGGATGAAGCACTGATCGCTGCTTACCAGGATGAAAAGTTGGCCGTTGCATTGGCCGCTAAGTTTGTGGCAGTTAGCAAGCGAAACATGGAGGTTGGATGATATGACAAAAATATACCTAACAGAACTATTCGAAACACAACGCTTACTGGACGCTGAGATTGAACGGAAACATCCGAGAATACCTGATGAAGACAGACTAGAAAAACGCGTTTTAGCTCTATTAGTTGAACTTGGAGAGTGCGCGAATGAATGGCGTGGTTTCAAATTCTGGAGCAATCGCCAAACGGCAAATACGCTATATCAGACGACTTGTGATCCGGACGCGGCAACTCATCATTATTGCGAAGATTGTAAAGAGGATGTAGCGAATAAAGATACACTTAAACACTTCAAAAAATGCGAAGGGGTTCTTTATCCTTTGAGAGCGAAAAACCCACTCCTAGAAGAATATGTGGACTGCGTTCACTTCGCTCTATCCATCGGACTTCAACTTAATATACCTTTGAATCTGGAATGGGGACCATATCGCAAGAAAACAGTGACAGAACAATTCAAAGACTTATTGCAGGCAGATTGGGAAACTTATTACCCGAATGTGTACCACGGATATTGCAGAAATATGGAACTCCTAATTGGTCTTGGCGAAATGCTCGGCTTCACGTGGGAACAAATCGAAACAGCTTACATGAGCAAAAACGTAACCAATTGGAAACGCCAGGAAGAGGGCTATTGATATGACGCCAGGCGAAACCTACACAGCAGAAATCAAAGTAGTCAAGGTTAGACGTGGAGAATCTACGGTAGTGATGGTTGATGGAAAGCGTTATATTCTGGATGAAAAATAAAAAACTACCTGGTCAGAGACCAAGTAGTGATTTGACTAAAAGAGACAGGACAGGGACCAATGCCGGAGCAAAGGGTCGCAAGTCAAACTCCACTGTTATATGAAATCTAATCAAAGGTATCATCCTTTGTAACCCTTAGGATTCGCGGAGGTGATGAGGCTCTGCAAGGGCTACTCTTTATAGTCTTAAATAGAGTATCAGTCATTGAATTTATTTACAACGCAATTTGAAAATTAAATTTTAGGAGTTTTAAAGAATGAGCGAAGAAAAACGCCAATTTTATATTGACTGGCTATTGCTGGCATATCCATTTAAAGCAGAATCGTATTTCCGAAGAATGAACGATGCTGATTTGCTGAAAGAGTACGAAAAACTAAGTGATATTTTTTAAGTGAAGCAAAGGAGGATCGTCATGAACTATTTTTTATTCGAAAGTGATGATCATGATTTGAATTTAATCTTTTTAGAAGAAGAGCTGAAAGTTTTTCTCAAACTTTGGAATGAAAACATAAGCCTTCGGGAGATAGCTTCCAAAATGAAGAGAAAGACAAGCGAAGTAGCCCTGCTGGTGTTTGATCATGCTGAACGGGGATTGATTGAACAAAGAGATAGAAGCTTGCACAGGCTTTGAGGAGGACAACCATGGGACAGGAACAGACAGACAATGAAATCCTCGCTAAAATTAAGATGAATAAAAACTCTATAATAATTGTAAAAGGTGGTAAAATAGAGATATTAGGATCTCCACCTGAAGGGCACGGGAAACAAACTATCACCTGGGCAGATGGCGCACCGATCATCATTGAGAACTATTTCAAAAGAAAATTATAGTCTGACCGAGAACCGGAGGACACTGATTTAGCTTAACAGCTATTTTGGTGTCCTCTTTTTTTATTTACAAGGAGGCTTGACCATGAACTTTGTACAGCCAATCAGGAACTTGGAGAAAGTGGACAAAATGAAAGTGTACCTAAGAAACAAAAGTGAACGTGATTACATCATGTTTCTTTTAGGGATAACAGTAGGCTTAAGAATCTCCGATATTCTGTCACTGAAAAAAGAAGACTTGCTGAAGACTCATATCGATATTGTCGAAAAGAAAACAAGGAAGCGCAAGCGCGTAAAGATCCCTGGTTACATCAAGAAAGAATTATTCGCTTATATAAACAAGCTGAGCGATGGCTCCTATGTCATTTTAAGCCGGCAGGGTACTAACAGACCGATTGATCGTTCTACCGCATACAGGATACTAAGAGAAGCAGCTGAACATGCAAACTTAAAAGAAATCGGCACCCATACATTAAGAAAGACATTCGGCTATCACTATTACAAACAAACGAAAGATGTGGCCATGCTCCAGGAGCTATTTAACCACACTGATCAATCAACCACCTTGAAGTATATTGGCATCAATCAAGACCTTATCGATGAAGCTATGGATAAATTCCGTATCTAACATCTATTTTTTTAAGGGTAAGACGCACCATAAAAAACAGAAACGTGCAGTAAAAAGAAAAAGCATATTCAAGCCTTGGTACTACAGGGAAATTTCGGCGGGCTGAGTGCAACAGTATATGTTTTATAGTGCAGTCAGAAGGGCAGGAAAAGACGTATGACAAGCGATGAAGCCAGATTGAAGATAAAGGACTTGGAAATGTTTATCGAGACGATGGAAGCTTATGAGCCGGAAGGTTTCGAACAAGAAGCATTCAAGCTCTATGTGGAATCAGGAAGTGTCAGCAAGGTTGCTGCTGTATTGAAGGATAAAGGCTATCGGATTGGAAACCGCAAAGTGATCAGCAAAGATATTACGGACTTAATTCGTTCCAAGCCAATAAAAGACAATATGCATAAAATGGCGCAAGAAACTTTAAAAAGAAGCGCTGCCAGAATGAAACGGTTCAGTTAACGCGTATTTAAGATATGTGTAACTGAAAGAGCGTAAAGGGAGGCTGCAGTTGATGAATTTAAAACCCGTCATATCCTCAATGCATATTGAAGATTCGAGTGGTAAGCAAACTGAAATTGTTAATTGGTATTCAGATAACTCTATTTATCAAGATATTTTAGAGCTGACATTAGCAGATGGTCAGGTATTAAAAATAGTTATTGATAAAACTGTTTTAGATGCAAGTAAAAGGAGAGGGTTTTAATGAAAACTGAAGACGAACTGTTAATCTCCTTCATGTATCGAGAAGGCTATACAGAGAGGAACTATATAAAGAACGGCCATTCGCTCCAAAGAAAAATAATTTCAAATTAATCGATTCTAAAAATATTTCGCGCATGTCGCATCAGGTCGACAATCGCAAGCCAAGACATTTGGTTAAAAAGATAATTCGTTAAGGGAGTGAAATAGATGGGAAGTTTTCACACTAAGTTCACCTATCGGCAACTACTGACCATTAAACACGCTTTGTTCTATTACATGAAAAGGGAAAATCAGTCTGATGAGGATTGGGATTCAGAAAAAGCTTTGCACAAGAAAGTAAAAGAGCAAATTAAAATTGCTGAAGAAAAGATAAATAAAGGGAGCGATAAATAATGGACATAAATAATGTAATGAATAATATGATGCACACTCGCGCGAAACAAGAAATGAGAAGCAATGAATGGGGCAAGAAGTTGGACGACGTATTAACCTCTATCGAGGAATTGGTGGAAGTTGCCGATGAAAAGCAAGCTATGCAAATGAAGCGTTTAAGCGGAGAGATTAAGAGGGTAGCGGAATTCAGGTTGAGACAACTGGAAGACGATGAACTTGATGAAGATTTCAGGGAAGAGGAGGAAGAATAATGGACGTAGTACAACAGTGGGAACAGCTTTTATCGCATTTAATGAATCTAGGGCCGACGGTTTACTCATATTATGAAGAATTGAAACGTCAAGGATTTACAGAAGAACAGGCGATGCAGCTTGCGGTAGCGTGTCAGAAATCTTTAATTGAAGCGACTTCGAAATGACAGGCTTTTAATATTTATGGATAGGGAGTGCAGATGATGGATATCAAGAAATTCGAAGAAGCGAAGAAATTAGTAAGCCTAATCGAAGGGGCTGAGAGAAGCGTTGAAAGACTACAGAACTTGTTCGATACGGAAGAAATAATGATTTCAAGAAAAGAAGGTGGCCATGCTTATGCTACCGGCAAGAAAAAGGATGCCATTAAAGAAATTATGGTTGGTAGTGCTCAAGAGTGGCTGGATAAACAGAAGAAGACTCTGGAAGAACTGTAAATCAATTAATCATTAAGGAGTGATCAATATGGGTGGATTCATAGCAAAACAACCCAACGGATTATATTGCAGGTTTTCTACTGTAGTAGATTGTCCGACACATTGGAACTTTACAAGAGAAGATTACTTGAATAATTGCACAGGAACCGTAAACAGCTTTAGAGATGGTAAAGATATTCTCGAAAGACATTTGCGCCCATTCTCCGAAGTGATTGAATACTTCGCACCCGAAAATATGAGTCAAAAAGAATTCGACAATATGCTGCTAGATGTGAATGAAGAAGTACAAAAGGAGTGAAGTCGATGCCGGCATTAAAGATGAAACCAGGAGCATTTAAACATATAGAGGCTGAACTATCGGATTACTATGAAACGGTTAAACGGATCAAGCTGCGCCGGGAAGAAATTATGCTCAGTTCATCGACTGACGAAAACATTGGTGGAGGTAAATCAAATATTCCTTCAAGGCCGACTGAACAGATGGCCACTCGCTTAGTTGCGGATCTTCATCTCCAGGAGTTAGAGCGCATTGCTTCATCCATCGAGCATGTCTACAACCTTTGTGATAAAGAACGGAAGAAGCTAATCCTTTTGAAGTATTGGACATTTCCTCAGACAAAGACATGGGATGGCATTGCTCAGGAATTGAACATCAGTAAACGGCAGGCGTATCGCTGGAGAGATGAGATTGTCCAGGCTATTGGCGAGAAATTGGGCTGGAGATAAATAAAACACTGTAGATGGAAAAGGGGAGATAGAAGATGGTAGAAGAATTTGACGAAGAATTTTTAGAAGGCACTACTTTTCCGGTAGTTAAATTAAACGGCGGTTACAAAAGCATTCAGACCGAGCGAATTTCATACGAGAGAATTCTCGAAATGTTAGGTGTTCAAGGCAACCAAATTTACACAGTTACTTATTTCACTAGAGACAGAAGGGTAAAAGGTTCATTGTCGCCTGGTGAATCAATTCCCACAGTCAACCGTTTAATTATCAACGCTGACCGAACTGACAAAGCATAGTCCCGCCAAAGGTAGAGGGAAAAGGAGGAATTTAGATATGGCCAAAATAGAAAATTTTGAAGTGTCATGTAAAAAGTGCAGAAGCAAAGATGTTAGTTTAGTCGGGGAATCTGGACAAGGTTATGGCGTTGGCATTTTATCGTGCAACAATTGTGAAAATATCGAGGAAGAATCTTCAAACTAACTGTCCGCCCAAACAATAAAGTTAGAGGAGGAATGAAGAAAATGGGAATCTTAGAAGTATTGACAATCATATTCATCGTACTTAAAATCACCGGCACGATTGACTGGAGTTGGTGGGTAGTTCTTTCACCAACAATCATTTCAGTGTCGCTATATATCATATGGTTCATAGTTCTTCTCGTTATCAACAGGAAAGCAAGAAACCATATCGACAAGCATTTTGATAATGATTTCTTCAAGGATTAAAACGTGTCACTATCATGTCACTTTCGGCCTCTACTTCCGTGGTAAATTAGTAGAGTAGAAGTTTAGCTAAAGCGACTTCACATCCTTAGGGTCATAAACAGTATGATTCTCGACATGCGGAACTTAACCGATTGACATGTCATAAACCAGTCAGACACCTGCAGTGATTATCCATATCACATTGTAGGTGTCTTCTCTTTCCTGTATTATGAAATTAACTAATCGGAAAGCAGGGGATACATATGGCTAGTAAATACGATGCAGCTAAACAAAGTGCTGATGAAGCAGTCGAACAGCGCAAACAAGAAATTATTGATATGAAAGTACAGATCAGCAGCGGTACACTTTCTCCGCGTGAAATTAAGAAGCTTGAAAAAGAAATTGCTAAGATTGAGAAGATGAATAAGAAGAGTGAATTCTGGGCAGGCATTGCAGCTAAAGCAGATAGCGGTGGCAGTAAGATGCAGGAGACAGGCAAGGCGATGCAGAAGGCTGGACTCAAGACAACAGCTATCGTGTGGACGCCGGTTATCTATGCAGGATATAAGGCAGTGAAGAGTGTCAAAGGGAAGTCGCCAGAGTCGGATCTAGTTTCATTGGTGAAGGAATGCGAAGAGGCACACGCTGACGGACACATCACTGAGGAACGCATGAAAGAAATTATAATTGATTTCACTAACAACTATTATCGTAAGTAGAGAGGGCGGCCGGATATGGCAAATATGAAGTTCGTAAAAATAACTTGTCCATATTGCGAAGGTACTCAAAGGTCTCTTAATCATTTCGATCCATTAGAACAGCAGTTGCCAGAAAGATATGTAATCGATCGTGAAGAACGAGCGCCATCCGGAAGAATTATGTACAGTTGGAAATGCGAGGCTTGCAAGGACGGAAAGGTATTCGTTCCTGATTTAATAGCATCATCTGAAATATAAACTATTACCGTAACTAACATAAAGCATTCAGCTTAATTGCTGGGTGCTTTTTCTTATGCGTTGAAAGGGGTGAACTTATGAGAGTTCTGCAATTGATTACTAACATTCACAAAGTACATCATATTTATTTTAGTTACGGTTATGCATTCAAACCTTTAAACATTGGTTATTTCAAAGGTATTGGATTTAAGAGGATTGACAGAAGCGAGTATCACGACTGTACATCTTCCGGAACATATTAATTAGGCACAACTATCGAAAGGGGTGATGGTAATTGCTAGACCATAAGCAGGCGACACGCCGGAAAGGTTAAGGTGATCCATCACATCTGCCAGCTCAGGCTTACGAGCAATAGCATCAGGCGCTTGGCTGTTACGGCTGGGCGCTTCTTTATTATGTGGAGGTGTAAGGGATGAGCAAAGAGGTTGAACTAAAGGATGCAAAGTATATGGTGTTCAATGATTTCTTTCCGGATCCATATATACGAGGATATGCAAACGCAGAGGATGCAGAAGAGGAACTGAACAGCATTACTTATAACGGCGAATCTTACATGGTTGAAGTACTCAAGCAAAGGGACGGAAGCTAATGGCTGAACTCCTAATCCTAACAGGCGCAATCATAACCGTAATCATATCCATACCGACTCTGTTCATCTTCATCTACCTAAGTAGAGAGAGGCGTGATTAACTATGGAATTTTTAACACTGCTATTCGCTATGTTGATATGGGTTCTTTATATGGTAGTGCTTGCCTTCGTTATAGCTTTGCCGTTGTCTTACTTACTTACATGGATGGTAGAAGGATATATGAAAGCCGCCAGTCATTACAACAGAAAGCGTACTTGGAAATAACGACCTGCGAAAGGCGTGACTGATCATCGAACCTAAAGACAAACCATATGCAACAGAGAAAGATAAGAAGCGATTCTATTGCAGTCCGAAGTGGGAGAAGCTTAGGCAAGTCGCATTGAACCGTGACAACTACGAGTGCCAGGCATGTAAGCGTGAGGGTAAAGTCACAGTCGACTCTATCAAAGTAGATGGAGAGAAGAAGAAAGTCCGAATGAACGTTCACCATCTAAAGGAAATTGAAGATTATCCGGAATTAGCACTCGATTTAGATAATCTTGAGAGTCTTTGCATACGACATCATAACGATATACACGGGAAAGTATTAAAACTGAATCGAAAGAAAAAAGAGTGGGCCGATGAATGGTGGTAAAAATAATTTGAAATAAAAAAATAAATTATTTTCAAACACCCCCCGGTCAAAAACTTTTGGATTTATTTTCAGCTCAGGAGACCGAGGAGTGGGGTCGTAATTTCAGATTTAGGTCAAAATAGCGCGTTATAGGGGGGGTGAACAGAAAATGGCCAAGCTCAGCAGACCGAAACAAAACGAAATGATTGAAATCGAGATACGAAAATGGAACAAAGTTTTCTCGAAATTGTCTGAAGAAAAAAAAGAGGCAGCCAGCGACCTCATTAGGCGCGTGGCATTTATGACCATCACCTTGGGGATACTTGAAGAGGACATTAAAATAAAAGGTCCGACTTACAAAATGAAGAACGGCCAACAAGAAATGTTCGTAGAAAACCCCTCTCAAAAATCCTATAACACGATGATCAACAGATACACGGTTGCATGCGATAGATTGATTAGTTTGCTGCCAAAGGATGCGGGGGATCCGCCTAAAAGAGATGCGAGTGGATTGACATGATTGCAAACAAATATGTGGATGAATATATTCACTTATATGAAACAGGTCAAATTAAATTAAATAAAGAACGGATAATGTTGCTCGAGCATTTACAAAAGCGAGTGTTAATTCGTGACGATATTTATTTTGATGAAAAACTAATAGGCGACTTTATAGCATTTGCAGAAAAATGGTATTTTCCACTAAATTCATTCCAGAAATTCATAGCAGCGTTCGTCTTCTTATTCTATAAAGAGGACGACGCTGTTTTTTATGACCAGTTTTTATTGTTGATGGCGAGGGGTGCCGGGAAGAACGGTTTGATTTCTGTATTGATCCACTTCCTCATCAGTCCACTGCATGGCATCCAAAAA
The DNA here is from genome assembly GCF_050686535.1 of Planococcus sp. SE5232. Classification (NCBI taxonomy): domain Bacteria; kingdom Bacillati; phylum Bacillota; class Bacilli; order Caryophanales; family Caryophanaceae; genus Planococcus; species Planococcus sp. SE5232. Next base: position 171,880 of record NZ_JBOGCP010000005.1, read on the forward strand.
TATAATGTTTCAATTGTGGCCAACACTGAGAAACAGGCAAAAATGTCATTCGTGGAAGTCTACGACACCATAGAAACCAAAGAAGGTTTGAGCGATTACTTCTATCCAACCAAAAAAGAAATCAAAGGGTTGGATACGAACAGCATCATTCAATACCACACTTCAAATGCATCTTCTAAAGATGGTTTGCGTGACGGGGCAGTTATCTATGATGAAATTCATCGTTACGAAACTGCCGAGACGGTCAACGTCTTTTCAAGTGGTTTAGGTAAGGTCAAGAACGCAAGAGAGTTTTTCATTGGTACGGATGGCTTTGTGCGCGAAGGGTTTCTGGACAAAACAAAAGAACGCGCTCTAAGCATTTTGAAAGGTGACGAGCCGGAAGATTCTTTATTTCCCTTCATCTGTCGAATCGATGAAGCAAAAGAAATCGATGATCCGGATATGTGGGAGAAAGCGAATCCGATGTTCAGCAAGCCAATGGGCGAATACGGAAGAGGATTGTTTAAGAAGGTCCAAGCACAGTATCGCCAATTAAGCAGCAACCCATCCGGTTATTCCGAGTTCATCACAAAGCGAATGAATCTACCAGAGGTTGATTTAGCAAAGGACATAGCAAGCCGAGAAGAAATCATGGCTACTAATAGAGAAATGCCGGATCTAAAACATAAAACATGTGTCGGCGGATTAGACTTTGCATCCATCAAAGACTTTGCGGCTGTCGGTTTGCTGTTCAAAGTCAAAGATGAATACATTTGGAAAAGCCATTCCTTTGTTCGCAGAGGGTTTTTAAATAGCGTAAAAATGAAAGCTCCAATTCGCCAGTGGGAAGATGAAGGATTGCTGACCATCCTGGACGAGCCAGTAATTGATATCAAGCACATTGTAAATTGGTTTGTAGAAATGCGGGAGATATACGGTATCACAAGTATTGTGGCCGATACATTCCGGCTGGACTTAGTAAAGTCGGCACTCGAAGCCGAAGGATTTCATATTCTTTATATCCGGAATCCGAAAGCGATCCACTCTCTCTTAGCTCCAAGGGTGGAAACGATGTTTGCCAATAAGAAAATCATCTTCGGCCCTAATGGGTTGATGCGTTGGTACACAAACAATGTATATGTCCATATTAAGAAGGACGGGAACAAAGAGTATTTGAAGAAAGATGAAGTTATGCGAAAGACAGATGGTTTTCAAGCCTTCACTCATGCATTGTGGCAGGCGGACAACTTACTGGAAGACGAAGTGGAGTTCGTTCTGGATGCAATTGATTTCTAGCCTAGAGGGAGGTGAAAAAATAAATGGGAGTATTAGATTTATTCAGATCACGCAACAGTGAGCTGGCGGATATGTTCGACTTTGATTTAATCGTTGACCAACAGGAAAAAATCCACATGAAGCGTTTGGCTATTGAAATTTGCATTAACATGATTGCCAAAACAATCAGTCAGTCTGAAATTGTCGTAACGGAAAGCGGACGAAGCATCCAGGATGAATTTTATTACAAGTTTAATCTGAGGCCCAACAAGAATATGACTTCTAGTTTCTTCTGGCAGTCGGTGGTACACAAATTAATTTATGACAATGAATGTCTGATTGTTAAAACCGATGACGATGACTTCTTAATTGCGGACAACTTTGTCCATACGAAATACGCCATGTTCGATGATGCTTTTTCGGAAGTGGAAGCTGCAGGCTATTCGTTTAAGCGGACGTTTAAAATGTCGGATGTGATTTACATTCCGTATAACAACGAAAACATGACGGATATTATCGGAGAGTTGTTCGGTGACTACGGCAGGTTGTTCGGTCGCTTGTTAGAGTATCAGATGCGAAAGAATCAGATCCGTTCTGTTGTGGATATGGAAGCACTCACTGGTACTGATGAAAAGACCCAAGCCAAGATTCAGAACTTCATCAACAAGATTTACAAGAGTGTCGAGACTAACGGGCATGTAGTCGTGCCGCAGCAAAAGGGTTTCAAGTATAGCGAATATACCACGCCGGGCAGCCCAGTTACTGTGGACGAGATAAACAAAGTGACCGATGGCTTCCTGGACCATGTAGCGAGAACGTTAGGTATTCCAATTGCTATGATCCGTGGAGAAATGGCGGATGTTGAAGGGCAAACGAAAAACTATATGCTGTTTTGCATTAATCCTCTCTCTCGAAAAATCAGCGATGAACTCACTGGCAAGTTTGTTGAGAAAGCCGATTACCTAAGAGGCAAACGAATTAAAGTGAAGACCTCTTCTTATGAAAGCATTTTCGACATTGCCACCAGCGCCGATAAGTTGATTTCAAGCAGCTTGTTTACACCAAACGAATTGCGCGAGGAATTAGGCTGGGAGCGTTCGGAAGATCCTATGTTAGATCAGCACATGATAACCAAGAACTACGAAGCTACGGCATCCACAGAAGAAACGCCGGAATGATGAATACACTTTGAAGGGTGGTGAGAAAATGAAAAAAGGGAGCTATTTCACAATGGCTAAACTAGATGGCCCAAAAGCGCAGATTGATATTTACGGCGACATTGTGAGCGAGAACTATCGCTGGTATGAGGATGAGACAAGCGCAGTATCTTTCCGAGACGCATTAGCAGGGTTGGGAGATATCGATGAACTGGAGATTCACATTAACAGCGGCGGCGGCGATGTATTTGAAGCTGTGGCTATTTTTAATATGATCAAACGCCACAAGGCGAAGGTGAGCATCCACATTGACGGGCTTGCGGCTTCGGCTGCATCAGTTATCGCAATGGCAGCAGACACACTTTACATGCCAGAAAACAGCATGTTGATGATTCACAATGCGTGGTCAGTGTTCATGGGAAATCACCACGAATTGCGCGACTATGCGGATCAGTTGGAGAAAATCAATAATACGACCGTCAAACAGTCGTACCTTGAAAAGAATCCAGACATTGACGTTGAAGCATTGTCACAGCTTATGGATAAAGAGACTTGGCTTAGTGCCAGTGAAGCTTTTGAAATGGGGTTAGTTGATGAAGTTATCAGTGCCGTACCAGTTGCCGCATCGATTACGAAAGATCAGATGGCTCGCTATGAAAATGCACCAACCACCTTGAAAGATTCGGTCGAAGAAGAACCTGCAGTAAAGCAGAATACAGGTATCGATAAAGAATACCTGGACAACGCTATCCAGCAGTTGAAAAACGAACTTGCAGAACTAAAGAAACCTGCCGAGCCTGTCAAAGACAGTTCACTTTGCGCATTTTTCCTAAATATAAACTAATGGAGGTTACACAATGACGATTAAATTTTCAAACTCAGACACTATGAAAGACGCTAAGGCGGCACTCGCTAAAGCGATGACAGAAGGCAAGCCAGAAGAACAACAGGGCGCTTTCGAATCTTACCTGGACGCTCTTCACATGGACGTATCCGCTAAGATTTCCGCACAAGCAAACGATGAAATCATGGATCGTTCGATTTTACAAAACCGTGGCCAGAACGTTCTAACATCTGCAGAAACAAAATTCTTTAAAGCGGCAATCGATAAGCAAGGATTCGATGAAGATTCTATCCTTCCTGTAACGACTCAGGAGCGTATCTTCGAAGACTTGACGCAAGAGCATCCACTACTTAACGCTTTGCAATTGCAGGACATGGGCGCAGTCACACGCATTATCACTGCTGATCCATCGGGTGCGGCTGTATGGGGTCCATTGTTTGGAGATATTCAAGGACAAATCGGCGCAGCGTTTAAAGAAACTACTATCTCTCAGTTGAAACTTACGGCTTTCGCTGTTGTTCCTAACGATATGCTGGAACTTGGTCCAGTATGGGTTGAACGTTATGTCCGTACATTGATCGTAGAAGTTCTTTCTGTCGGTCTTGAGCGAGGATTCGTAGCTGGAACTGGAGTTAATCAGCCAGTCGGTTTGATTAAAAACGTTGATCCAGATACAAACGCAATCTCTGACAAAGTTCCTGCAGGCACTCTTACGTTCGAACCAGGACGCACGACTGTACAGGAACTTAAAGGAGTGGTCAAAGCTCTTTCTGTGGATGCTGCTGGTAAATCTCGCCGCGTGGCAGGGAAAATCGTTATGGTCGTCAACCCAGTTGATAACTTTGACATTCAGGCATCAGCAACGATCCAGAACGCAAGTGGCGTGTATGTAACTAACTTGCCATTCAATCCTCAGATCGTCGAATCTGAATTTGTGACTGCTGGAACGGTGGTATTCTTTGTGCAAGGTCAATACTTGGCTGTTATTGCTGGCGGATACAAGCTGAACAAATACAATCAGACGCTTGCGATGGAAGACGCAATGCTTTACACGATCAAGCAGTTCGCAAACGGTAAACCAATGGACAACAATGCAGCTGCAGTTTACACATTGGCTATCGCTGATGGCGTATCGGAACCAGCTGGCGTTTAATAACGGAGGTGTTTTAAATGAACGAGGTTACTCCGGAACTGATTCAAGAGTTTAAAGACAGTTTGCATATATCGCACGGGTCAGAAGACAGTAACCTTAAACGGATGCTGTCTTCTTCTGTTTCCTATGTAGAAAGAGTATGCGGGCCGTTTGATATCCTCACCCATGCAGAAGCGAAGGAACTTGTCATTGAGCGTTCACGCTATGCATACAATGACAGCCTGGAGTTTTTCGAAGAGAACTTTCTCAGCATGATACAGGGGTTGAGTTTATCTCTACTCCCTGATGTTGCGGAAGAGGATGTGATTGTTTGATTAAGTTTGAACATCGCGGATCGAAAGTAAATAGCGGCGACTTACGCACTCCGGTTTCTTTCTATGAAGTAGCACCGAATGATGGTCCAGAAGCAGGAGAAAGCGTCACGCGCGTTCTATATGAATGCTTCGCTGAAATCGTAAAGGTTTGGCGGAGTGATATGGAACAAGCGAAAGCGAATAACACGCTTGAGGATATAACGGTGAAGATACGGGATCCATACGAAAGTTTCACGCCGGATAATAAGCACTACATCGGCATCAATGACCGCAATTATTTCGGCAAGGAATATCACATCAAATCAGTACAGCCGGACACTCAAAATGTCGGTTTTATTCTGGTTATTGCGGGGCTGGTTGAATGAGTGTAGAAGTTAGAGGCATATCCGAAATGCTGGCAGACTTAGAAAGCCGATTAGGACCGGAAGCAGTCGGGCGGATTAGTGACGCCGCTTTGATTGAAGCTTCTCTTGTATTTAAAGAATCCTTGACTGCTCAGTTGTCCTTATTTAAAGACACAGGCGCAACGATTGACGAGTTGACATTCTCTGAACCTAAATTAGTTGATGGTGTGCGAACAATAACCGTGTACTGGAAGGGTCCGAAACGCCGTTATGCAGTTATCCACTTAAACGAATTTGGTACAGTGAAAAATCCGAACCCCAATGGCAAGGGAGCTATAGCCAGAGCGTTGCAACAGTCCGAACGCTCATATAAACAGGCAATCAGAAACGCTATTGAGAGGGGGCTTTAAATGGATATCATAATGAACCTTTATAACGCACTGATGGCAGATCCGTATATTAATCAGCATGCAGCTGGTCGGATTAAATTCTACGAGTACCCGGCCACATCCAGCGTTACTCAGCCTTTCATTATCATTGATCCATTGAGTCCACCACTCGATACGGACTATGCAGATGATGATTCACTTGCTGAGGAATATTTATATCAAGTGGATGTCTGGACGAAAGACCGCAAGATAACAAAAGAATTGGCGAGCCGGGTGAAAAAAGCATTGAGAAATAATGGCTTCTATTACTATGCCGGCGGCGTTGATGAATACGATGCAGCAACAAAAATCTACCGGGACGCTCGCAGGTTCCGGAAAAAAGTATACAGCGAAGATATTGAGACGCTCACTTGAGTGTCTTTTTTCTTTGACTAAAATTGATGGAGTGATTTTATAATGCCGAAAAAGTACAGATCATCTACAGGTATTGACGAATTTTACTATGCACCACTATTGGCTGAACCTGCAGTAGACGTTTACACAGGACCAATTGAGCGCGTGAAATGGTTGCAAACGATTGAAATTGAGAACCCGCAAGAAATTACACGCGCATACGGCGATAACAAAACGGCAGAATTGGCAGTGTCAAACGGTAACACGACTGTTTCCGGCGGATTCCACACACTTCCACAGGAAGATAAAGATGTGTTGTTCGGATTGGAAGTCGTTGATGGTCTTTCTGCATACGGTTCAACCGATACCTCTCCATATGTGGCTTGTGTATTCGCTAAGACGTATGAAGATGGCAGCAAGCAGTGGGTCGGCTTAACTAAGGGCATGTTCATGAAAAACAACATTGCTGGAGCGACTAAAGAAGACGGGACAACATTCACGACTGACGAAATCTCTGCAGAGTTCATGGAGCGTGAAGTTGCTGGGTTCACTACAGAGAAAACAGTTATTACGGCAGCAGACGAAAAAGGTTCTACCGTAAACCGTGACGCTTTGTTCCTAGCTGTATTCGGTCTTCCGTATCCTGTGGAAGCAGTAGTACCGGAAGGAGTGTAATCGATGCCAAGAACTAAGAAAAGCACTCCTGACGCGCCGGTGAAAGCTGGTCCAGTTAAGTATGAAGCAATTCAAGATTTCACTGATTTAAAAGATGGCGGCAAGGTTTATTTTGTTGGTGATCGATATCCGAATCCAACAAATAAGAAAATTCCAGAAGAACGCCTGGAACAACTTTTGTCGAAGAATAACACAAGAAAATCAGCAGTCATTAAAGAAATTTAACTGAGAGGGCTTCGGCTCTCTCTATATTAATAAAAAACATACTGGAGGAATAGAAATGGCTAAATCAATCGAATTAGTAGTGGATTTTAAAACAGGGGAAAAGAAAGAATTTTTCCAACCATCTTACATTAAAGGTTCTGTAGCGTTAGAAGCGTTGGTAATTGGGAAGAGTGTCGAAAAAAAGGGGAACGATCTTGAACCAGCAGACATTAAAAAAATGGCGGACTTTGTTTCTAAAAAAGTTTATGGCGGAGAATTTACTGCTGATCAACTAATTGACGGAATCCATGCACCTAACTTATTTGAAGAGATTATGGCGCACTTAGGTTCAGTTATGGGTGATGAATCGGGAAACGCTACGAAGGCGAAGAAGAATTAAAAGAAGAAGATTTCTCATACGAAAAACAAAAAGAATACTTTGACTCAATGGTCCGTGAGCTGTTAAAGGCTGGATGGAAACTGAATGACATTCTGGACTCTCCAATGTACTACTTAGTGGAAGTCGCAAGTGACAAGAAGGTTGAGCCGACAAAAGAAAAGTCCTTAATTTCCGCATTCACCGGAGGTTGAGGGTATTTTTTTGAAGTTTTTGAGGAAAGGAGGAAACTGAATGGCAGATATGATTCAAGGCCTTTCCATTGGTTTAAACCTTGATACCAGTGGCATTGAGCAAAGTTTGAAAGGATTAAAAGGACAGTTAAAAGCTGTAGATTCCGAAATGCGTGTAAACATGTCGGCATTTAGCAGAAGTGAAAAATCTGTTGGAAAATACGAAACGCAAATCGGAGGACTAAATAAAAAACTCGATGCACAAAAGGCGGCCGTTAATGCAGCAAGACGGGAACATGAGCAAATGGTCGCGCAGCATGGCGAGGGTTCACGGCAGGCTCAAGTATCTGGTGCAGCATATAACAATCTCAGCGCAGACTTCAACAATCTTCAACGTCATATAGGCGATTTGACTGATGAATTTCAGCAATTCCAAAGAGAACAGGAAATTGCGGAAAGCCGATTCGGTAAACTAAGCAGTTCGCTTGAAGATGTAGGCGGTAAATTGTCGGCCGTAGGAGACAAGGTGAGCACTGCAGGAAAAGGACTAACAATCGGTCTTACAGCTCCTATTGTTGGATTTGGTGCTGCAGGAGTAGCGGCATTCAATGAAGTTGATGAAGCGATTGATACAGTTATAACCAAAACAGGCGCCACAGGTGAAGCGGCCGAAGTGCTGACAGAAAACTTTAGAACCGTTGCCAAACGTGTTCCGGATGACTTGCAAGCTGTCGGCGACGCAATCGGCGAGGTCAATACACAATTCGGATTTATGGGGAAAGAATTAGAAGATAATTCGCAATTGATGTTAGAGTTCGCCAATATCAACGGAACCGATGTCACTTCTTCTTCTATCGCATCTAAGCAAGCCATTGAAGCTTATGGCTTGGCCAATAGCGATTTAGGGAATGTTCTCGATGCCGTAACTCAAACTGCACAAGATACAGGGCAATCCGTAGATGATTTGTTCGACAAAGCCACGAAAGGCGCTCCGCAAATCAAAGCGCTAGGGTTGAACTTCGCCGAAGGTACAGCGTTAATTGGTGGATTTGAGAAAGCTGGTGTTGATTCCGGTGCAGCGCTATCAAGTTTGAGCAAAGCGCAAGTGATCTTTGCCAAAGACGGCAAGACACTAGAAGAAGGATTAAACGGCACTGTGAAATCCATCTTGAACGCTAAAACCGAAACCGAAGCACTCACAATCGCCTCTGAGGTATTCGGAACTAAAGGCGGTCCTCGAATGGTAGACGCTATCCAGCGAGGAACGTTTAATCTGGAAGATTTCACCGGCGCAGGTGAGAAAGCTGCTGGGGCCGTAAAAGAAACATTCAATGAAACTGTTGATCCTATTGACCAGGCAGCTATAGCCATGAACAACGCTAAATTGGCAATGAGTGAAGTTGGAGAAGTTCTGCAAGTCGCTGCATTGCCATTTATGCAAAAAGCTACAGAAATCATGGGAAATCTGGCTGATAAATTCAGAGCCATGAGTCCTGAAGCGAAACAAACGTCACTAGTCATTGCCGGAATCGCTGCAGCAATCGGCCCTGTTCTTGTTGCTGTCGGTTCAATGATCAGCATGTTTGGCGGAGCTATGACAGCACTCGCACCACTGGCATTGAAAATAGCACAAGCAGGTGGGATGCTGAAATACTTACGTGGCGCAATGCTGGCCTTTACCGGACCGGTCGGAATAGCAGTTGCAGTTATAGCTGGACTAACCATTGGATTTATAGCTCTTTATAAAAATTCCGAAACGTTCCGGGACATGATCAGCACGTTAATTACGAAAGTGAAAGAACTGGCAAGTCAGGCACTTGCTGCTTTAAAACCTGCAATTGCAACGGTAGTTGGATTCTTTAAGGATCAGTTAAAAGTTATACAAGATTTCTGGAGTCAGAACAGTGCAACGATACTTTCAGCTCTTGAAAACATTGGTGGGTTTGTTTCGAAAGTATTTAATGGCATTATGGCCGTCATCCAATTTGTCATGCCTGCGGTATTGGCGTTAATAAATGCCGTGTGGGGCAACATCAAAGGAGTCATTACAGGTGCGCTTGATGTCATTATGGGCGCAGTAAAAGTATTCTCTGGGTTGTTCAGTGGTGATTTCAGCAAGATGTGGGAAGGCGTTAAGCAGATGTTTACAGGTGCGATTACTTTCCTGTGGAACTTTATCAGCCTAACATTCTTCGGCAAGTTACTCGGTGGAGCGAAGCTGTTTGTCGGTGCATTTAAAGGAGTATTCACAAGCTTATGGGCGGGTTTAAAAACACTGTTCACCGGTTCCCTGAATGCTTTAAAGAGTTCGGTGTCCACTTCATTTAGTGCGATTTCTTCTACTACATCAAGAATATTCAACGGCATCTGGAATTTCTTGAAGAGCATTTTCAATTCAATTCGCACCTCTATTGATAACGCGGTACTTACAATTTACACAAAAGTAGTCACATCCTGGACGAATATCTTCAATAAAACGTCTTCTATCTTCAACAGCATCTTTAATGCAATCCGGAATATTTTCAATTCCATCAAAAACGCTATCTCTACAGCGGTCGGTAATGTTCTAACCAAAGTAACGAATACGTGGAACTCCCTCAAGACTACGACTTCAAACGTATTCGGAAGCATCTTCACAGCAGTCAAAGGAAAGTTTGACGATATCGTAAACGCGGCCAAAGCTTTACCGCAGCGAATCGGTGACGGCATCGGATCCATGGCATCGAAAGTGAAATCCGGCGTAACTAGAGTTATTAACAATTTAGCTTCCACACTGGGCAAAGGAGTCAACGGCGTCATCGGCGGCATCAACTGGGTGCTCGGTAAAATCGGCGCGGATAAAGACATTCCGAAGTGGACTGTTCCTCAGTATGCACAAGGCACAAAAGGGCATGTCGGCGGTTTGGCTGTGGTCGGTGATGGCAAAGGTTCAAACGCCGGTAGCGAGTTAATTAGAACGCCAGACGGCGAAATGCAACTAAGCCCTTCCAAGGATACATTAGTGAACTTGCCGAAAGGTACACAGGTATTTTCTGCTAAGCAAACGCGCGAATACATGGAATCAATTCCGCACTATAAAAATGGGGTTGGCGGTAAACTTAGCGATCTGTGGGAAGGTACGAAAAACCTAGCAGGAAAAGCGTGGGAAGGTACAAAAAAAGTCGGGAACAAAGTGAAAGATGTCGCGGTCAATGCATTCGATTACATCAAGTCTCCAGGCAAGTTCCTTGACCTCGCACTGAAGACTCTCGGCATTGAAAAGCCGAAGGGCGGCAGTTTTGTTGGGAATATGGCGGTTGGTGGATGGAACAAGGTAAAAGAAGCAGCACTCAGCTATGTGAAAAACAAAATGTCCGACTTTGGATCTTCTCAGAGTGGCATTTCACTGACCGGCGGCAATGGTGGCGGATTTGGTTCTCCTTTCAGATTCACAAGCGGACCGGGACCACGTAACACAGGTATTCCGGGCGCGTCACGCATGCACAAAGGATGGGACTGGGCTGCACCTATAGGGACAAAAATTCCCTCCGTCACAGACGGTATCGGGTACCGAACAGGATTCCATCGTCTGAGTGGTAACTTTGTAGAGGTTAAGTCAGGCAATAAAATACACAGATACCAGCACAACAGCCGGAACATTATGAAAGTCGGCCAGAAAGTTAAGAAAGGCCAGACACTCGGATTAGTTGGTGATACAGGCGTTGGTTCAGGAGCTCACTTGCACTATGAGGTGAGAGGGCTTGAAACAGGTGGAATCGTGAAGAAAGAACAAATGGTTCGTGTGGGTGAAAAGAATCGTGAAGAGGTTGTTATTCCGATGCATCCTTCACGCCGCACGGATGCCATGAAACTATTGGCTCTTGCTGGTAGGAAAATATCGGGCGGCAGTGATAAAGGCATCATACGTCCGAATCAGATACCGAACGTTGGTAGCGGCTCGAATAACGACAGTGTATTGAAATCATTGCTTGCAGCTACCATTAAGCAGAATGAAATATTGATGCAGTTGTTGAACAAAAACACTGACGTTTATATGAATACGGGCGAATTGGTCGGGGCTATCGGTGATCCAATCGATTCCCGTCTTGGCAATTCGTCACGGAATAACATGTACATGAACGGGGTGAGATAATGGGCGGCGTAAAGCTGTACGACATGAGTATGAGAGAAGTAAGTTTGCGCGGTGTGAAATGGCTAGAGTTCACACCGGATCCGCCGACTGCGGAAGAAACCACAGAAAAAGTTTACAACGGAGATATTCCGATGGGCAAAACACGGAATAGCCGATTGATTCAAGCGAAGCTCTGGTACAAAGCCTACGATGTTCTGGATTATAAACTGCTGCGTGACGAATTGTTTTCATTCCTCAGCCCATTCCAGGAGTTCTATGTTGTGGATGAAGATGTTCCGGGCAAGCGATGGAAAGTATCGGTTAGAGATATTCAACCAGAACGAATAAACAGGACGACTGCTGAAGTGGCGGTCGTTTTTTATTGTCCAAGAGGACTATCAGAATCAATTGCAATGACGATGGACGGAATAGATACAGTATATGGCGACTGGGCGAGCGGCATGGGGCTGGAATCAGATGTAGGCACGCAAGATTATACACATTCCTCTGATTTTTTCGGGATTCACAACGCCGGAAACGTGATGGTCGATCCAAGAGAATCAGAATTAAGCATCCGGATTGACGCAAACAATGGCGGCTCCGGTAAATTAACGGTGCGGAACATGTCCACATCAGAGGAATGGATATACACCGGCCCGCTGAATGCGGGAGATACTATCACGATTGATCGAATGGAATCTAAACGAAACTATTCGAACATCGTTGGACAGACGAATCTAAACTTAATCAGCCTTGTACCAGGACAGAACGCATTTTTATTATCGGGCATTAATCAGGGATTCGAGATTTCTTTTAACTTTCGATACCTGTATGAATAAGGAGGGATTTAGTTGGCCATAAATTTAAATAGAGAAGGCGTTGCTTTAAATGCCGAAGAACGGAATAAGCGAAACCAGAACTGGACAGCTATTGAACAAGAAGTTGCGGGTATTGGCTCTAATATTGCAGATTTGGATGAAATAAGTTCCGGCGCAGTTGGGGAGATCAATACGCTCAAAACTGAAACTGCCAAACAAAAAGAAGGATTAACGGCCGTCAATACAAGAGTCGATAATGTGGTTATTGAAGCAGGTGAGGCTGCATTCGATAAAGTCATCGATGCTTCAAAACTCGAATGGCAAGAACCCGTTGCCACATTTGCAGACTTGGCTACTACGTATCCAGATGCAACAGAAGCATTCACATCACAAACAACATCGGACGGATCTGTGTATCGTTTCAACGGCTCTGAATGGAAGAAAATTCAGCAGGTTGATGCGGGTCCAATCAATGAAGTTGATACACGTCTTACCGCACAGTTGGCTGAAACGGGCAGTCAAATAGGCGGTGTGAATATTGATAAGTTGAAGGATAACACATCTTCAAACTCCCTTCTCCAAATGTCAGCTAAAAAGCCTAAACAACCATTAGTAACATTCATAGATGATGATGGGAAATCAGAAGTTTGGACGCGCTTAAAACCCATCTTTGAAAGCAGAGGTGTCCCCTGTACACTTGCAATTGTTAGTGATTGGGTGGGTACAACAGGAAACATGACTCAACAGCAAATACTATCACTGCAAAACGATTTGGGTTGGGAAATGGCATCCCATGAAAAAACGCATATGGCAATGGGTAACGTGTTAGACGATGCGACAATCGAAAGAGAAATTGTACAATCCAAAAAAGAATTATTGGAAATGGGAATGAATGTCACTAATATCGTTTACCCATTCGGACAGTCAAACCCCACAATGCTTGCCAAGGTTGCAGAATATTACAATATGGGCGTAACAACAAATAGCGGAACGCTACCACAAACGAATAAGGCACCACTTAACAGGACGTATTTATTCCGTACCGCTTTAGGAAGTTTTGCAGGTGAAGCCAATACGCTTGCACACTACAAAGCAGCGATTGATAAAGCAATTGCAGAAAATTCATGGCTGATTTTTATGACACATGTGGCACAGCATGATTTAACACAAGATGATTACTTGGCGCAAACCATTGACTATGCGATTGAGAAAAGTGTTAAGGTGGTTAATTTCCGTGATGGATTGGAATACTTCGGGGATCGGATGGATATTGAAGGATTGATGAAAGTGGATGTAGATGGTAAGTTTACATCGGATAAATTTGTGGTTGGTGTTAGAGATAGGCTTATTGATACGAACACAAAGGCAAACGATATATCCTTTATAAAAGCTAACTATTCGCAACATCACATTCTGTATACTTCATTTTCCTTCGCAAATAGTTCGGGAATGCCTGGAAATACAGCCGGCTTACTCAAGACTAATTTAGAAAGGTCGGAAGTTGGGTATATTACGCAAGAATACCGTCTTTATAATACTGGCGAAGTCTTCAAAAGAACCTATACAGATGCAAACACATGGACAATGTGGGAAAGCGCCGATTCATGGAAATTGATAAAAAGACCAACTCGTAAAGCTGTTGTTGTTCCTGATTTAGTTTTCGCCCCTAACGAAACGAAAGTCATTGATATTGATTTATCGGGGATGGGGGCATTATTGACAAGAACGCCGATAATCGCCACTTGTCGAAGTTTTCAGGTTGATGGATTTAGCTATAACATACGGGTTGCGAGTGCGACTACAGGGAAATTAAGGCTTACTAACCTTTCAAGCACAAGTGTAACTTTCTTTGCCATTGATTGGGACTTTACGATTGTTTGGGAATAAGTAAAAAACGGTTGAACGTATTGTTAAGTGAGGATTTACTAGGCTACTATTTCTAACTTATTACAATAAGATGTTTCTCTTTACCAATGGTTGGTATATACTTTTACTTATCTATAGTGTAAAAGGAGACAACTTATGTTTTTGGGAGTTTTATTTACTGGTTCTGTTTTTCAAATATTTAACAAAAGATTTTTATTTTTGACTTTTGCAGCTATATTAATGGTATTAGGCTTTTTTAGGTATGGTATAGGCATAGATTACTTTTCTTATGAATATTTATACCATGGGTTAGCATTTTCGGTAATGGACGAGATAAGGTATGGATCAGGTACACAAGAAATAGGTTTTAGAGCAGTAGGAGCGTTTCTGAAGAGTTTAGGATTTACGTATCAGCAGTATTTAATGGTTTTCGTAGCAATAAATATAATATACATTGCTAAACTATCTAATAAATATAGCAAGAATCCAACTCTTTCGCTTCTGTTGTTCTTTTGTTTTTATTACATTACTTGGACATTTAGCGGAATTCGTCAAGGAGTCGTTATTGCTGTTGGGTTATATTATCTATTAAAATATATCGAAAAAAATAAGCCTGTTAAACTGATTGTTGTTTCAATCTTACTATCAACAATTCATGCGTCAGCTATAGTTTTAATTGTTTTTTACTTTCTATCAAAAATTGATTTTAAGAAAAATACACTAATAATTTTATCTCTATTAAGTTTAGTTGTTTCTGTTTTACCTACGGGAATTGTTATAAGCAAATTAACATGGTTGCCTTTTTTTGATAGGTTTATTGTGTACACCGATTTATCATACTCATTGAATTTTTTAGATTTCGCAACCATAGGAAGAATTTTCTTCCTCATTTTAGCTTTCATCTTTTATGACTATTATTCTCAGCAAGGGGATATGTCCAGAAAGATTATTAATCTTTTTATTTTGAGTATAATCTTGTATTTTTGTCTTCAGTTTTCAGAGGCGACCGCTGCAAGATTAGCTATTTACGGTAAATATCTAGATATAATTATTTTTGCAAACATTTTATATTTATGGAGAGAACCGATCAATAGGTTACTGTATGTATATGCTATTCTCGTTTTATGTAATTTGTATCTATTTAAAGAAACGGAATCTCAAGTTAAACCTGCTATACAGACCGATTCAATAATCGCCCCTTACGTAAGTATATTGAACAAAGACGACCATTCTTTTAATATGACATATGATTTTTTGAAAGGTCCTCCATTGTAACTAAAAAATAGTAGGAACAAGAGATCAAGTTTAAGAAGCTTCCTTAAACGCCCCTTAGTGGGTGTTTTTTTATATTCATAGAAAGGAGCTGTTGTGAGATGATGAGATGGATAGACGATGGAGATGTGACATATAAAGATTTAAAACCTATTTATTCATTTGATGTACCTTTTTTAGTAAAACAGTGGGAAATCTTTATAAAGCTTTGTTCTATTAAACCTTAGGAACATACTGTCCGGTAACAAAAACTAAATAAACTAACCAAAGAGTGTCCATTCGGGCGCTCTTTTTTCTATGCAGAAAAGAGGTGGACGAATGATTTCAATAACGGATATCGGCGGAGAAGTTCATTTATTGAATGGCATCAAACAGATCAACCGAGCCAAAAAGGTCAACGGAGAAAAAACACTCAGCTTTGTAGTGGTCCCGACTGAATCGAATAAACACGCTTTCGATGTGGTCATAAATGAATCACTCATTAAATTTGAAAATGAAAATTACGTGATTAAAAAAACGCAGGAAAAGAATGTCGGCAATACGTACATCAAATCTGTGGAAGCTGTTCATGTTTTCTTCAATGATATGATAAACAGCTTTCAATACAATCTGCATAATGGCTCACAAACATTCTTTGCGGCTCTGACCAGAGTATTCGAACCGACTCCATATTCCTTTTCGATTGTTGACAGCTTCACTGCTGAGACGTTCGAGAACTTCGGAAGGGATAACTGTCTGTCATTGTTTAAAAACGTGCTGGAGCGTTATGAAGCAGAGTTCGAGGTTATCGGCTATCAAGTGTATTTGAAACGGAAAATAGGTGCAGATACAGGCTTTCAATTGCGCTGGAAAAGCAATATCAAAGCAATCGACAAAGAAGTGGATACACAGGGATTGTCCACAGTGATTAAAGGATTCGGCGGCACACCTTCAGAGGCTGGCGTTTATCCTATCCAGCGCGAGTATCGTTCCAATGTCGAGTTTTTCGGAGAGAAACATGCGGCAGCTGTATACGATGAAGCGACTTCCACAGCGGCAGGTATGGATGCTCGGTTGCGCCGGGAGTTAATCGATGAACCACAGCTTTCCATAACTGTGGATATTGCTGCAGTTGAAGGTGAAGTGAAGAACGAAGGAGATAGAGGGTTCATTGTCTATGAGCCGATGAAGATTACAGTAGAAGCCAGAGTCGTAGAACTCACAGAAACATTCGAGTATATCAACAGACGGTGGCGGGCAGTTAAGACAGCCGTAACCTTATCAAACTTCCGGAATCGCCTGACAGACGTACTGACACGCTTTGGACAGACGACCAAACGGGTTGACCGGCTATTCGACGGAAACGAAAAGCTTCCATATAATGTACTCCCTGAAGCGATGCGAATTGCGGCCGAAGCAATCAATAATAGTTTGACTGAAATCAAGTATCCTCCGAATCAAGGGATTGTGCTGCAGGATCCAAATAATCCGAGCCGCATGGTCCGTTTAACTTCTGCCGGAATCGGTTTATCGGATGATGGTGGGACAAGTTATAGAACAGCTATGACAGGTGCCGGAATTGTCACGAATGAATTAGTTGCTGGTGTGATCCGTACGAACAACATCCAGATTATCGGAAATGATGACTTGTTCTACTGGGATGGACAAGGGTTGTTTGCTTATAACCCGAATGATTTAAATAAATTCGTAAGGCTAAACTCAAGTGGCTTATATATTGCCAGAGGAGCATTCTCTATGGAACGTCCAGACGGATATGTAGCTGTAGAGAACGGGCTTTCTAAAGCGGATTATGCCATCACTGGCACGATTCCACCGTACACATCCACAGCGATCCAGATTTCAGGTGTATTCATGCGAACGCGCTCGACTGTTCCGGTCAGCATGGACTATATCAGCTTTAGACATGAATCGCGTTATCTGAAACTACGGGTAGCACAATTCAGCGAGATTGCCGGATCACATTCGATGTTCAGTGTCGAACCTGTAGGCGGTCAATCTCCGTTACTCACTTATAATACGTTGAACTCCAATTCGCAAGGTGATGAAGCAAATAACGGTGTCACGCTCACTGTGGATTTGGGCGTACCGACAGGGAACACAGTCAGCCTGTATCTACGAATGAGAAGTGGCAATTCAGAATCATATGCACACGCTCGAATTTTAAGAATGTGGAAAGAGGGATGAGCATGGAAAAGAAGATACAACTATATTGCAATGTGGATGATCAAGGGAATATTACACAGTCAATTTACGGCATGAATATCATCCCCTCTGAAACGTTCGATTTCTTCTTTATGATTGATGATGAAACGGCGGAGAATATCGAAAATTACAAAGTAGGAATTGAAGGGTTTAAGGCTGCATTGATTTTGAAATAGAGAGAAATTGCTGTGTATCGAAAAAGCGAGGAAGTGTAAGGATGATAAATTCAAGAGTCGAACGAAAGAAAAAAGGGCCAATACCCATTGTAGAAGTAGGATTCTCTATCCTTTCCCTCTGTTTGGCGATGGTGCTATTAGGTAAGCCAACAATGTTCGATAGATTGCCAGGGACGTATGAGTTTTTCAAGGCATTTGCCCCAGAATACGCATGGGCTGGCTTCTTTCTGGTAATGGCCGCAACGAAACTAATAGGATTGGCGACAAAGAACCAACTTATCCGGAAAGCTGGACTGATCGGTTCCACTTTAATTTACGGACTGATTGCATCGGCTTACTTTCTGGGTTCCGGATGGTTTAGTATCGGGTTTTTCACTTACGCGGTGCTGTCATTCATGGCTCTTTTCGCAGTAAGGGAGGTTAGTTTATCGAATGGGGAATGATGGATCTGCGGGATATGCCGTATTAGACTTGCGAGTTTCGGAATTAGAAAAAGACGTAAAGGATATTTCACAGGATTTCAAAGCACACGTCAAACAGAATGACATGGACCATAAAGAAATGCGGGCAGGAATTACGGAGGGCGCTTTGTCTCTGCGTGAATCAAAACTTATGTTTTCTCAAATTTCATCAAACATTGACGATTTGAAAAAGACTTTGGAAAAGAATGATAAAGACATTCGAGAAGATTTGAAGTCCCTTAACAGCAAGCATGACAAGGAAAAAGGATGGCGGGCAATAATCATCGACATTCTCAAAGTAATGGCCATGATTATCGGATTCATTGCCACGGGAAAAATTATCTTTTAGGAGGAAATTATATGAAAATCAACTGGAAAGTAAGATTTCAGCACGGGCCATTCTTAGTGGCTCTTTTTTCGTTAGTATTAATTTTAGCGCAACAAGTTGCAGCAGCATTTGGATATGGAATTACCGAAGCATTCTCTGAACAGGCTACTGGTATTTTCAACACAGTGTTAAGCATCTTAGTATTGCTCGGCGTTGTATCCGATCCAGTAACAGAAGGTTTGTCAGATTCAGAACAGGCATTGAATTATAGTAAACCGAAGAGTGGGGGATATCGATAATGGCCAGAGTATCAGTTTTCACCCTCATTGAGCGTTCAGTAAATAACATGGGCGCCATCAATCCGAAAGTAAAAGATTTAGCGGTTGAATTAGTCATCCGTTCTTACCATATCGGCATTTATGTGCAAATAACCTCAGGACTACGGACATACGCACAGCAAACCAAACTTTACAATCAGGGCCGCACAACCTCAGGTAATGTCGTCACAAATGCAAAAGCTGGTCAGTCCATCCACAACTTCGGCCTTGCCATTGATTATGTACTTGTTTCTGAAGACGGAGATACGGCTTACTGGGACATCAATCGGAATATGAATGGGAACCAAGTACGTGATTGGTTTGAAGTCGCTGCCATCGGTAAGCAATTAGGGTTCGCGTGGGGTGGCGACTGGAAGTCTTTCAAAGATTATCCTCACTTGGATATGCAAAAGGGATACTCTCTCGCCACTCTGCGCAGCGGCAGTCGCCCTAGTATTCCAGGAGTACCTAAACGCGATTATCAAGGCGTAGGTGATTCTGGCTCTGACGTAATGAAGACGCAACAGAACTTGACTAAGGCTGGGTACAAGTGTACGGAAGATGGATACTACGGAGAAGGCACGGAAGAAGTTGTGAAGAAGTTTCAGCGAGCGAACGGGTTAACAGACGATGGGTTTTACGGCAGTTCATCTGTATCTAAAATGGCGGCAGTGCTAAGGAGTCCTGCTACGCCGTCCGTACAGAAGCCACCAGCAAATGTATCTACAAAACCAGAGGAGGAAATTTATATGGCAGAATTATTGAAATTAACAACAGGTGAAGGCAAGAACGCACAACTACGGGTATTGAAAAGGTTCGAGAAGAAAGACCCGGCCTTGTCCGATTCGTGGCGCAAAAAAGTTGAAGAGGGCACACTAACTATCAATGAAGGTCTTGAAATTATTTACGTTGCAATTGATCGAGGATATATTACAGGATTGGTAGATACAACAGCTTTGCAAGAGCGCGTGGAATCTTTGGAAGAGACGGCGAAAGAGAAAATAGAATTGAAATAACATCTTTTAGTTATTGCTCCAAATGTAAGAAAAGTCTATGATTAAACTACCCCCATATGGAGTGGGCACTGGTATTACTTCAGCCGATTGACTGTGGAAGGTTGACCGGCACAGTATATAATAGAAGAAAACCTCTCAGCTGCGGAAAACAGTGTGAGAGGTTTTTTGTTTGCCTATTTACACACAATAAAAATTTTTCTACACAAATTCTACACAAGGAAGAAGGGGAATGCTGTTATATCAACGTTAAAACGGCTTAAATAATGTCCTCCTGGGACATTATAGTTAGGAATTTTCTAATTCTTTTAGCAAACGATTTAATATACTATATTCACAGGTCATATAATAGAAGGAAAATGATTTTTGATACCACCTATGATACCGATAAGTGGTGAAAACAACGAAAATGACGAAAATAGACGTTCGTATATTTCAAGTTCCTTCTATTATACTCATTTCTTTCATAGCGTTCGCGAACTAATAGTCGAAATGGAAGGCTCTATCGGTTAATAGATTACTACCAAACCCTTGGCGTGACATTGTTCATGCCAAGGGTTATTTTTATGGATTTTTATCTAGAGCATGAGACTTCATCCACTATCTGCAAAAGGGGCTAGTTAACCGGGTACAGGTTTAGAGTCCTCACAAAGGGTATAGTAATCAAGAAAATCAATTTAAAGGAGGAATGCTATACATGAGTCAAACATTCGATGCATTAAAACAAAAGCTTAGTAACGCGGACCTGGGTCAAGCAAAAGAAGTCATGGAGCAAGCCAAACAAGCTTACGATGATGGAAAGATCGATGAAAATGAAAGAAATGAACTGCTGGAATCTGCTAAATCCGTTATAGGCGGCGGCAAAGGGCTCGGCGGATTATTTTAAAACACTAAACAAAAAAGTTCAGTCTGCTTGTTCAAATAATCTTTAGCGTACAGGAGGTACGCTAAAGATTATTTTTTTTGGTTAAATATGGAGAGCTCATGAAAAGCTGCGATAGACAGTGTTCTACGCTTAACCTTTAGTTAAAAACAATCAAATGTGATTTTTTATGCAGCTGAAATATACAAGCGTCCAGTAGGAGCAGCATATGCTGATTTTTTATGTTTTACTATTTTTTAGTGCCTCCCGTTTGCTGAGAGGCATCAATGCATGTTTTGTAACAAAGGATCGGACCCATTCGGCGTCGGTTTTCGCATATTCAGGCAAAGCCCAGCCGATTGATTTTTGGATGAAGAATTCTGGAGATGCAGCATGCTGCAGAATAATCATGCTCAGGACTGTTGTGTCGGTCTGTTGTTTATATTTCAATTGATGAAGAATGGCTGCGCGGTTTGTCCACATGTTCGGGGCTAAAGACCACTCGATCATGGCTTTTATGCCGGCAGTCCGCTCTGTCTGGATAACGTAGCCAAGTGTTCGTGGAGCAATGGAATCGACACTGTCCCACCAGGACTTTGTTTCAATCAACTGGCGAAGAAAAGGCAGCACTTCAAGGTTTAACTCTTTTTTCTTTTTTTCGAGCAATGCAATGGCCGCATACTGGTATTCGCGTTCCGGCAACCCGTAAATCTTCCACACTTCTTCTGCAATACATTCCGGTTCCGGAAGTTCATACTCCGAAAAAAACTCTTTCAGCAATGCTTTCCGCAAAGGCGTTTTAATACCAAGAAAGTCAAATTGATTTCTCATATAGGCGGCCATCGGAATAGCCAATTCTTCGTTTCGATGAGCTTCAAATTTCTGGATGAGTGCTTTGTGATCCCATGTTTTCTTCATTGTCGTTTCATCTCCTCTTCTTTTTAAAAAGTGCAGTACAGCCTAAAGTACACTATGAAGGAGCAATTGTCTTTTTTTCTAACCAAAGCGGTTTAGTATACATGCTTTATTACTGTTTCCTGAATAATGATGTCATTTCTGCTAAAGGAAATCTCTTAAAAAAAGACGTTCCTTTTTTTCTATGCTATCATAAAATAATAAAGAAAAATGGAGGCGGGACAATGATTTATGTAGGTTTGACGGGTTGGGGAGACCATCCGGATGTCTATAGCCCAGGCTCAAAGAAAACGGAAAAATTAATTGATTACAGTGCTCATTTTCCAATCGTCGAATTGGATTCTTCTTTTTATGCGGTTCAACCTGAACGGAATATCCGCAAGTGGATCGAGGAGACACCGGAACAGTTTCAGTTTATAGTAAAAGCCTACCAAGGGATGACAGGCCACCAGCGCGGAGAAAACCCCTTTGAAACGCGTGACGAAATGTTTGAAGCGTTCAGTAAATCGATACAACCATTGAAGAAAGCTGGTAAGCTCGGGATGGTACTGCTTCAGTTTCCGCCTTGGTTTGATTGCCAAAAGGACAATGTCGACCA
Source organism: Planococcus sp. SE5232 (assembly GCF_050686535.1). Lineage (NCBI taxonomy): Bacteria > Bacillati > Bacillota > Bacilli > Caryophanales > Caryophanaceae > Planococcus > Planococcus sp. SE5232. Next base: position 194,119 of record NZ_JBOGCP010000005.1, read on the forward strand.
GCTCCGGGAAATTACCGGGCGCCTGGAGGAATTTGATCTGGCGATCGAGTTTCGCCATCAGTCCTGGTACGCCAATGGCATGAGCGAAAAAACGCTGGATTTTCTGCGGGACAATAATCTGATCCATTCGGTCTGTGACGAGCCGCAAGCAGGAGACGGCTCTGTTCCGCTGGTTCCGATCTCGTCAAGAAAAGATAAGGTATTGCTGCGTATACATGGCCGCAATGTCCATGGCTGGCTGAATCCGGGGCATGGACAGAAGTGGCGGGAAGTCCGTTATCTCTATGATTACAATAAAGAAGAACTTGAGGAAATCAGCCGAGCGGTAAAAGCATTGGCTGACACGACTGAAAATGTCTATGTAATCTTCAATAATAATTCTGGAGGGCATGCAGCAGGCGATGCCAAAGAGTTCCAGAAAATGAATGAACTTTCGTTTGATGGGCTTTCGCCGAAGCAGATGGATCTATTTGAAGGAGGATTTTGATGGTTTTTTTGATCATGGCGCTTGTTGGAGTGATTTCCGGCATCGTTGGCGCTTTGATAGGTCTTGGTGGAGGCGTTATACTGGTACCGGCTTTACTGTTTCTGGGCACCAGCTTTGCATTTTTTCCAGAGCTTTCACCTCAGAAAATTGTCGGCTTGTCCGTCATCATGATGATTTTTACTGGCCTTTCTTCTACATTAGCTTATATGAAAGTCCGGACGGTCGATTATAAAAGTGGACTTATTTTCTTTGCAGGCAGTGCACCGGGCACAGTGATTGGTGCTTTCGTCAATAAAAACCTGGATTTGCCTTCATTTAATCTGTATTTTGGTATTCTTTTAGTATTGCTGTCCCTGCTCTTGCTTATGCGTGATCGCCTCAAGGCTGTTCACTGGTTTGTTGACAATGGGCGTAAGACAACATTCACCGATAAACAAAATGAACAGTTCATTTACGGTTATCCCATCTGGTTTGCCTTGCTGCTGACCTTTTTTGTGGGATTCGCTTCAGGATTGTTCGGGATCGGCGGCGGATCGATTATTGTACCTGCCATGATTCTCTTGTTTCTCTTTCCGCCGCACGTGGCGATCGGCACTTCCATGTTTATGGTCTTTTTATCAGCCATTGTCAATTCTGCAACGCATATTTCACTGGGGCATGTGCCGTGGGTCTATACGCTTGCCGTTGTTCCCGGCGCGTATATCGGTGCAAAAATAGGGGCCAAATTAAACAAACGCCTCAATTCGGAAATGCTGGTGACGATTTTGCGCCTGGTATTGCTGGTACTGGGATTGCGATCGATTTACGAAGGAATATTCAGTTCTTAAAGAGGTGTTTTCATGAGCGAAACTATTCATATTTACCATACGAATGATCTGCATAGCCATTTTACAAATTGGCCGCGCATCAAGTCTTTTTTAGCTGAGCGGAAAAGGTGGCACGAAGAAGAAGGGGACGTCTGCCTGATTTTGGATATCGGAGACCATGTCGACCGATCGCATCCTTATACGGAAGGCACATCTGGGAAAGGCAATGTGCTGCTATTGAACGAAGCGGAATATGATGCCGTTACGATCGGCAATAATGAAGGCATCACGCTGTCTAAAGAAGAACTGAACGACTTGTATGTCCAGGCTGATTTTGAAGTGGTGGTATCGAATCTATTCGATTTTCAAGGCAACCGGCCGGATTGGGCAAAGCCTTCCCATATTATTCGTACGATGAATGGAACACGCATCGGACTGGTCGGGGCGACTGCAGAGTTTACTCCATTCTACCGCAAATTGGGCTGGCAGATAACAGACGCTAAAGAGTCGATCATCCAGGCAGTGAAAGAGATTGAAGGACAGGCTGATCTGATTATCTGTCTTTCGCACCTTGGCATCAAAGAAGATGAATTGTTGGCAGAGCTTTGTCCACAGATCAACATCATCCTGGGAGCCCATACGCACCACGTTTTCCATGAAGGAAAATGGCTGGGAGATACACTGCTAGGGGCTGCAGGGAAATTCGGCTTTTATATTGGCCAGATTACTGTAGATGAGAAGTTCGGTAAATCCTCAGCGCAGCTGATTGAGACTTCCGGATTGCGTGAAGTGGAAAAAGGCTTCGATGATTATTTGGTAGAGCAAGGGAAAAACCAGATGGATGAGCTGGTTTTTCAAAGTACAAAAATTTTGAAAGCTGAGTGGTTTAAGGATTCCGAACTTGGCGCTTTATTCGGAAAAGCGCTGATCGAGTTTGCCGGAGCGGATTGTGCTTTGTTCAATGCAGGGATCTTTATGGAAGACATGCCGGAAGGCGCCCTGACACGCTACGATTTCCACAAAATGCTGCCGCATCCTATCAACCCCTGCCTTGTCGAGTTAAGTGGAGCGGAATTGAAAGAGATTTACCTGCAATCCCTGAATTCGGAATGGCCGCAGCTCGAATTGAAAGGAATGGGTTTCCGGGGTGTAGTATTCGGCAAAATGATTCATATGAATATGGAGATCATCGACCACCGATTTTACATCAATGGACAAGTGGCGGTGCACGATCAAATTTATCGCTTGATCACGTTGGACATGCTGACGTTCGGCTATTTCTTCCCAAGCTTGAAAAGAGCTGCGAAAACGTATTTCATGCCCGAGTTTCTGAGGGATGTCTTCAGTCAGTATTTTCATAGCAAAGCCTTGAAGTAGAGAGAATGTTCAGAGTATATCCGCATTTGATTTTGTTTTAATTTTGAGCTATGCTAACAAAGAACTATATATTGGTGGGTAGAGGCTGCAGAACTGATCAGTAGGATGCGCGAGTTTGACCGCGTGGAACGCATCTGAAAGGGAGTTTTGCCGAAATTCATTTTCCGAGGTCTAAGGAAATGGATTGGGGTCATTCTGAACAAGAATGTCACTGTCATTTAAGCGCAAGCTAAAATGGAGAGCTACAGGGTTGTTTGATGTTTACCGCACAGACGAATTGTAGAAGGCTGACTTATCCAACTGGAGAGGTCGGCCTTTTTTTTCTCATTTTTCACCCATCAAAAACAAGGAGGAAGATTCATGGAGAATACGATTTTTTCGATTTTGCCGCCGATCATCGCCATCGTAATGGTGTTGCTGACTCGCCGCGTATTGTTGTCGCTCGGTACGGGGATTGTTGCAGCAGCGGTGATTCTGACATGGTTTGCGCCAATTGCAGCCTTGCAGGAGCTTGTCACATCATTCGCGATCATTTTTTGGGACGGAGGCTTTAACGCCTACAATGTCTTTATCATTCTTTTTCTGTTATTGCTGGGCATCATTACAGCATTCGTCAGCCTGTCGGGAGGAAGCCATGCTTTTGCTGAATGGGCTTCGACACGCATTAAGTCCCGCAGAGGAGCAAAAGTTCTGACAGTGGTTTTGGGCATGGTCATCTTCATCGATGACTATTTCAATGCACTCGCAGTCGGGCAAGTAGCGCGTCCGATTACGGACCGTTACAAAGTATCACGTGCGAAACTTGCATACTTCATCGATTCGACTGCTGCACCGGTCTGCGTGGTTTCTCCAGTATCAAGCTGGGGTGCTGCCATCATCGGCATCATTGCAACCATCTTAGCCGGCCAGACCTTCGTGGAATATTCCGCGCTGGAAGCTTTTCTTTGGATGGCACCGATGAACTTCTATGTTGTCGCTTCATTGGCCATCGTCTTCTTTGTCGCCATACGTGATGTCGATTTTGGAGAGATGAAGAAACACGAAGTGTTGGCAATTACCAAAGGGCAGCTTTTTGATCCTGAAAAAACGATCCCCGGTGAAATGAAAGAAGATTTCCCGTCGCATAATCATGGTCATATGAGAGACTTATTGCTTCCGATCCTGTTGTTGATTGTCGGGACTGTAGGTGCGATGGTTTGGACTGGCTATCAGAATGCCGGACAAGTGTTCGATATCTGGCTGATTTTCGAAAATACCGATGTACCTGCTTCTTTATTGGCCGGAGGGATATTAGGGGCACTGACTTCGATTATTCTTTATGCGATGCAAATCAAGAGCAATAAAAAAGCTAATGCCGGTTGGATCGGCAAAGGCATTTGGGCAGGCATCAAATCAATGATGGGCGCGGTGCTGATTTTGATATTTGCCTGGTCGCTGACTTCTTTGATCGGATCGCTCGAAACGGGTACGTATTTGGCTGGTGTGGTTTCTGAAGGTAACGTTCCTACAGCCATTCTGCCTGTGCTATTATTTGTCTTAGCTGGTGTTATGGCGTTCTCTACAGGAACATCATGGGGATCATTCGGTATCCTTTTACCGATTGCCGGAACCATCATGATCGAAGCCGAACCATCATTGCTGTTGCCGGCATTATCAGCTGTTCTAGCCGGTGCTGTCTTTGGAGATCATTGTTCACCGATTTCCGATACGACGATCCTTTCATCAACTGGAGCCGGGAGCAATCATATGGATCACGTGTTGACACAGATCCCTTATGCTTTAACGGCTGCTGGGATTGCTTCCATAGGGTATATAGTCATAGGTTTCACGGGTTCCTTGCTGATTTCTTTAGGTGTGGTCTTAGTGGTACTCGCAGTGCTGTTCCTCGTCTGGTCACAACGGACAACTATTATTGAAAAACAACAAAATGCATAAAGAAAACAAGGCAGAGAAGCTAATTCTCTGCTTTTTTACTTTCGTCGCAATAGTTTTTTTGAAATATATCGCGAATTCATCTTTACTTTGAGGGTGCCGCTCGGTATACTATTTTTAGATTAACTAATAATCTGAAAACATTCAAAATTCCTATTTTTATGTAAATAAAATGGGAAAAAACAAAGGGGGAAGAGAGATGGAACGTTCGCAATGGGGTACACGTGCCGGCTTTATTATGGCTGCCGTTGGCTCTGCAGTAGGTTTAGGGAACATTTGGCGTTTTCCATATGTTGCGTATGAAAATGGCGGGGGTGCATTTTTCATACCGTATCTTTTTGCATTATTGACTGCAGGGATACCGATACTAATACTTGAATTTACCATTGGCCATAAGTACCGTGGCTCAGCACCGTTATCATTCTTCAGAATGGGCGGAAAGAAATTGGAATGGCTTGGATGGTGGGCCGTTTTCGTGTCCTTTGTCATATCTGTATACTATGCCGTCATTATCGCCTGGGCAATGCGCTATACTATATTCTCATTCAACCAGGCATGGGGTACAGATACACAGGACTTCTTGTTCAATGAATTTCTGCAGCTGACAGTTCAACCAGGACAAACTGGTGGAATTGTGTGGGGTGTATTTATTCCTTTAGCTCTGGTATGGATCATTACATTAGGAATCCTGCTTGCTGGAGTCAAAAAAGGTATCGAAATGGCTAACCGCATTTTCATACCGACCTTACTGATCATTTTCTTCGCAGTAGTGGTTCGGGCTGTTACATTAGATGGAGCTTTAGTAGGATTGGAAGCGTTCTTCCAGCCGAATTTCGAAGCTATAATGGATCCAACGGTTTGGGTGGCAGCCTATGGGCATATTTTCTTCAGTTTGTCTGTAGCATTTGCCATCATGATCACGTACTCCAGTTATCTGCCTAAAAAGTCGGATATCACGAACAACGCATTCATCACCGGATTTGCCAACTCGAGTTTTGAGCTGCTTGCCGGTATCGGTATTTTTGCCGCTCTTGGTTTTATGGCCTCTCAACAGGGAGTGGCGGTCGGTGACGTTGCTACAGCTGGTGTAGGACTAGCATTTGTGGTTTTCCCACAGATCATCAATGAGTTTCCCGGCTTTAACGGCTTGTTCGGATTCTTGTTCTTCTTGTCTTTAACGCTGGCCGGATTGACATCACTGATTTCAATTACGGAAACCTATGTTGCTGGATTCTCTGAAAAGTTTGGTATTTCCCGTAAAAAGGCAGTGCTTTTCGGAGGCGGTCTAGCGGCTTTGATTTCCATCCTATTTGCTACACAGGGTGGTTTGTACTTCTTGGATCTTGCGGATTACTTCATCAACCAATTCGGTGTTGCCGCAATCGGTCTTGTGGAAGTTGTACTGGTCATCTGGGTATTCCGCAAAGCGGATCTTCTCAAGGGACATGCCAACGAAATCTCAGACATCCACTTGGGTGCTTGGTGGAAGTTCAGTCTGGGAATCATCACGCCAATCGTTTTAGGCTACATGATGTTCGGGTTGCTTAGACTCAATATCCTGAAAGAGTTTGATACAGAAACCGGAAACTATGAAGGATATTCTGATATGTTTACTTTATCAGGCGGTGTAGCAGTAGCTGCAGCTGCACTGATCTTCGGAATTATCATCTCTCTTGGCAAATGGCATAAAGAGCAGGGAGAATACGACGAACGCAATTAAAAGGAGGAGCTTCATATGACTATGAGTTCAATTGTAGTAATGATTATCGGTATGGTCATCATTTGGGGCGGCTTAGCTGCCAGCATCATTCATGCAATCAGCAGCAGCAAAAAGAACAAAGCAAGAGACGCTGCAGATAACGTATAATTTACAAGCCCGGAAACTTCTAGTTTCCGGGCTTTTTCATGTTTTTAGAGTTATAGGGGAACTTGTGAGGAGTAGGTTTATATGATACATTTGGAACAGAACCGGATTCCATACATAAATCAGATAGATAGGGGACGATGTGCGTGTCAACAAAGCAGGAACATCTTAGAAAGCCCGATTGGTTAAAGATTAAACTCAACACCAATGAAAACTATACGGATTTAAAAAAAATGATGCGGGAAAACAACCTCAATACGGTTTGCGAAGAAGCGAAATGTCCGAATATCCATGAATGCTGGGGCACTCGGAGAACGGCTACATTTATGATTCTCGGCGCTGTTTGTACGAGAGCCTGCCGTTTTTGTGCAGTAAAAACAGGATTGCCGAATGAATTGGATCTCCAGGAACCGGAACGTGTAGCGGCTTCTGTAAAAATGATGAACCTGAAACATGCAGTCATCACAGCGGTAGCGAGAGACGATTTGAAAGACGGAGGTTCAGCGGTCTTTGCCGAAACCATCCGGGCGATCAAACGCGCCAATCCGTTTACAACTGTTGAAGTTCTTCCGTCTGATATGGGTGGAATCTACGAAAATCTGGAACGGTTGATGGATGCAAAACCGGATATTTTAAATCACAATATCGAAACAGTCCGTCGCTTGACTCCAAGAGTAAGAGCACGCGCTAAATACGATCGTTCACTTGAGCTTTTGAAGCGTTCGAAAGAGCTGCATCCGGAAATTCCGACGAAATCTTCTCTGATGATCGGTTTAGGCGAAACAAAAGAAGAGATTATTGAAGTTATGGATGACCTACGTGCAAATGATGTCGATATTATGACAATTGGCCAATACCTCCAGCCTTCTAAAAAACATTTGAACGTACAGAAATATTATTCGCCGAAGGAATTTAAGGAATTCTGGGAGATTGCGATGACTAAAGGGTTCTCGCATTGCCAGGCAGGCCCTCTAGTCCGAAGCAGCTATCATGCGGATGAGCAAGTCAATGCAGCTGCGAAAGAGCGCCAGCGCCTCGGAGAAGAGCAAGCAGCTGCTATAAACAGCTAATGGATGGTGAGATAATTGATCACATTGGATCAGTGGAATTATGACATATTAATCGATTACCGGGAAGGCTTCCAAGAGGAGGCAATAACCGCGCGCTTCAGCGAAATCTTATCCAAATATGATTATATTTTGGGAGATTGGGGCTATGGACAACTGCGGTTAAAAGGCTTTTTTGAAGATACCAACCATAAAGCGACTTACGATACAAAAATCAGCACATTGCAGGACTACCTTTATGAATACTGCAATTTTGGCTGTGCTTATTTTGTCATAAAGAAAGTCGGTAAAGCAGCACCACCGATCGAAGTAATAGAAGAGCAGGCCCCCGAAGCGGATGTTTAATCCGCCGGGGGTTTTTTCGTGCATTATGATATGATAAAGGAAGTAATGAAAGATTTTCAAACGCCTATTGGAGGGTATTTTTATGTATTTTATTGACCGCAGCAAAATAACTGAAACGATTCAGTACATGAATTCCTTATTGGAATTTTACGAAAGCAACGAGCAATGGACAACAGTCGGGGAGCAGCTTGCATTGGAGCGTGCAGGCGCCAATCTTATCGAATCGATGATCGATGTCGGGAACTCGATGATTGACGGTTTCATCATGCGCGACCCTGGAAGCTATGATGACATCATCGATATTTTAGTGGATGAAAAAGTGATTACAGAAGAAATGGACCAACCGCTGAAACAAGTTATTGCCTTGCGGAAAATGTTGGTTCGGGAATTTATGAAAGTGGATCACCAGGCAATTATAAATGCAATCGATGAGAATCTGGAGTCGTTGAAGGCATTCGGACCAAAAGTTGAGCATTATCTAGTTCACGAGTTAGGACCGGTTTCGGCATTTATACCGGAAGCGAACGATGGCAACTAGAAAAGAATATCGAGCCTATTGCCTGGATTTGGATGGGACAGTTTATCGGGGAACTGAAGCAGTTGAAGAGGCGGCAGACTTTATCGGACGTCTGCAGCAAAAAGGGATTGAACCTTTTTTCATCACCAATAATGCTTCGATGACCCAGCAGCAATTGCAGGAGAAGATGGCTGGTTTCGGAATTACAGCAAAAAGAGAACGCATCATGTCTTCAGCCATTGCTGCGGCAAAATACATCAACCGTTGGTATCCGGGGCGCACAGTCTATATGATCGGGTCGGAAGGGCTGGATCAGGCGCTGCGCCAGGAAGGGCTAGAACGAGTTGAAAAGCAGGCTGGCATCGTGTTGATGGGAATCGACCGGAACATCACCTATGATAAATTGGCGACTGCCTGCTTGGAGATTCGAAAAGGGGCTGTCTTCTTATCGACTAACCAGGACTTGGCTTTTCCTTCTGAAAAAGGCTTTTTGCCAGGCAACGGAGCATTTACCACATTGGTGTCCGCTTCGACAGATGTGGATCCCATCTATATCGGCAAACCTGAAATTCATATGCTGGAAGCGATCCAGCACGAGTCTGGATTTCAGAAGAGCGAGATGGTGATGATCGGGGACAATTACGATACGGATATCCAAGCGGGAATCCGTTTTGGAATCGACACGATCCATGTCAACACGGGTGTCAGCCGAATGGAAACCGTATTGGAAAAAGAGCATCCTCCGAGCTTCGCGATTGAAAACCTTGGATTTTGGGAATTATAAATTGAGACTGAAGTTATAAACATAAAAGCCCGGCAGAACGACAAAAAATCGTCTTGCTGGGCTTCGTGTTATCAACAGGCTATAGCGCTGTCTATTCTTCGGACAGCAAAAAAAGCCGTTTTTCAACGGCTTAAAATAAGGGGTTTTCCTCTATGAATTCATAGACTTTTTTTGTCAGCTCTTCAGGGGATTCCGCTTCAACGATTTCTCCATTTACCAATGCATAGAGAGACTCGGAACATTTTGTGCAATAGCTTAAACAGCCGTATTCCAAAACATCAAGATTTGGGTCCCGTTCGAGTTTTTCAAAAGAATCTTGTGCGCCATTGGCGATATTACTGATGCAAAATTCAACAATCGGTTTCATTCTAAGTCACCTCACTACAACGAAATCCTACCTTTTTTCGAGGCTGGAGTCAATTAATTGATTTCTAGCGAAAGCATTGTGAAAGTTATCACAATCAGCTATACTCATATGTGAGAAATTGATGAGACAGATGAAAGTTAAAGGAGATTTTTATGCGAAAATTAGTCTTACTTGGTGGCGGTTACGGCAATATGCGGATTTTGCTTCGTTTGTTGCCAACCAGCCTTCCACAAGATGTAGAAATTATTTTAATTGACCGTACGCCCTTCCACAGCATGAAGACAGAATTCTATGCGTTGGCAGCCGGTACAGAGTCGGACCAGGAAGTCCGCGTTCCTTTCCCGGAGCATGAGCGGTTGACGGTCGTAAACGGTGAAATACTGGAAATTGGGCTTCAGGAAAAATGTATTTTCATGGAGAATGGTGACCGTATTGCATACGATGATTTAGTGATCGGCTTGGGTTGTGAAGATAAGTACCACAACGTACCGGGAGCGGATGAATTTACTTACAGCATCCAGACCATCGGGAAATCACGTGCTACTTATCAGGCTCTGCTTGGCTTGCCTTCAGGTGCGGTGGTAGGCGTAGTGGGAGCAGGGCTCAGCGGAATTGAACTTGCCAGCGAATTGCGAGAAAGCCGGAGTGATTTGAAAATCAAGCTGTTTGACCGAAGCCCACGGATCCTTCGTGACTTTCCAGAGCGCTTGAGCAACTTCGTCAAAAAATGGTTTGAAAATCATAATGTCGATGTGGTCTCGAATTCCAATATCACACAAGTGGAGCCAAATATGCTTCATAACCACGAAGAGACGATTCCAGTGGATGCTGTTGTTTGGACAGCTGGTATCCAACCGGTCAAGCCAGTGCGTGACCTAGGTCTTGAAAGTGATGCCAGCGGACGTGTGGTCATCAACCAATACCATCAGTTGCCGAACGACGAGCATGTTTATGTAGTGGGCGATTGTGCGGCATTGCCGATGGCGCCTTCTGCACAGTTGGCGGAAGAACAGGCAGAGCAGATCGTCAAAGTATTGAAATCCACATGGAAAGGCGAGGAATTGCCTGAAACCATGCCGGAGATCAAGCTGAAAGGTTTCCTTGGCTCTCTTGGCAAAAAGCAAGGCTTCGCTTATTTGGCGGATCGTACCGTTACGGGCCGCATCGCCCGTCTGATGAAATCAGGCGTATTATGGATGTATAAATGGCATAACGGATAATAAGAAAAAGCGCTCAATTACGAGCGCTTTTTCTTATTTTACTTCTGCAAATCCATGCTTTTCAAGTTCACGGTAGACTGGTTTCAATTGTACGTAGCCTTCACCGACAACTTCTCCTTCGACCAATACCAGCGGATAAAAGAATTCGTCGTCCAATATGCGCTGTGCATAGTCTTTCTGGTGCTCAAGTGTGAGAGGTTTCTCAATGTCGATATAGGTAATTGAAAATGGCTGATCTTTGTATTTCCTTGAGATGGCGGCTTCCAGCCATTCATACGTGTCGATTGAAGAGGGTGCATTGACACAACTAGCACAGATCACATCGGTTCCATAGACTTCAATGGATACTTCTTTCTGCATAATTTTGAACCTCCTGTGAATTCATTAGTGGCTTTTTCTTTCTAATCACATTATAATGATTATAATGAAAGGAGTCGATATAAATGACTGAAGCTTTGATTGAAGATCAAGTAATGGAAGTCTTAGATAAATTACGTCCATTCCTTTTGCGTGACGGGGGAGACTGTGAACTTGTTGATGTAGAAGATGGTATCGTAAAACTTCGTCTGCTCGGTGCATGCGGAAGCTGCCCAAGCTCGACAATTACATTAAAAGCAGGGATTGAACGTGCGTTAGTGGAAGAAGTTCCTGGTATAGTAGAAGTAGAACAAGTATTTTAATGCCAAGGGACCTTTTAAGGTCCCTTTTTCTGTATAAAGTAAACACACTCATGCTAAGGCAATAGATTTTGGGGAGTAACCAAAATCGGATGATGCAGCTCCAAATTAAATATTTCACTTAACCTGGCTGTTCGAAGGTGGACGACTTGAATAATAGTGGAAATGATTGCTATGATAAATGATAAGGATGGTGATTGAATTGACAGAAGTAGTTGAAATTACAGAAGCAGCCTCATTCCAGGTAAAAGAGATGATGCGCCATAACGAGGAGGAAGGATCCTTCTTGCGTGTTGCTGTAAAAGGCGGTGGATGCAGCGGTTTAACATACGGAATGGGATTTGAACAATCTAAAGGTGAAGAAGATGATCTTTATGAGCAGTTCGGAGTCCCGATACTTATCGCGAAAGAAGATGCTCCGATTTTAAAAGGGACAGTCGTTGACTATAAACAGTCATTGATGGGAGGCGGCTTTACGATTGAAAATCCGAATGCCATCGCTTCATGTGGCTGTGGAACTTCATTCCGTACCGCCAAAAAAGCAGGAACTCCAGAGAATTGTTAAAAGTCGGTCACAAACCGGCTTTTTTGTTGTGGATAAGTCTGCGATAAACGCAATAACCGGTTGAAATCATGCGGTATAAGGTCTAATATAGAGTGTAGATGTTTATCGGTGCGCCAAGGTTTTACCGCTTTGTCGATAATCGATTAAAAAATGACTTGAAGGTGGTTGCGATTGTATTGAAAAGACCGTCAATATTAGTATTAGGAGCAGGTTATGGTGGATTGACTACTGTAGTGAACCTGCAAAAAGTTCTTGGCACAGATGCTGCGGACATAACATTGATCAATAAAAACGAATACCATTATGAGAGCACATGGCTGCATGAAGCAGCAGCAGGAACTTTGCTTCCTGATCAGGTGCGTTACGATATTAAAGACGTTATCGACAGCGTCAAAGTGAAGTTTGTACAAGCGACTGTTGAAGCAATCGATGTGGTCGGCAAGAAAGTCACTACAGACAATGGCGAATTTACATACGATTACATTGTCATTGCACTAGGCTTTGAAGGCGAGACTTTTGGCATTGAAGGCCTCGACAAATATGCTTTGTCAATTGCGAACGTAAAAGCCGCACGTTATATCCGTGAGCACATTGAATTCCAATTTGCTACATGGTCTGCAGAACCAGTAAAAGATGACAGCCGTCTGACAATTATCGTTGGTGGAGCTGGATTCACTGGGATCGAATTCCTTGGGGAATTAGCTAACCGTGTACCTGAACTGTGTAAAGAGTTTGATGTGCCACGTGAAAAAGTGCGGGTTGTTTGTGTGGAAGCCGCACCAATGGTATTGCCTGGCTTCGATCCGGAGCTTGTCAACTATGCAGTAGGCCATTTAGAATCTAAAGGAATCGAATTCTCCATCGGTACACCGGTTGTTGAAGCGACTCCAGAAGGCGTTAAAATCAAAAAAGGCGATGATGAGTTTGAATTCATCAAAGCTGGTACAGTCGTTTGGGCTGCAGGCGTACGCGGCAACCGATTGATTGAAGCGACTCCAATCGAAAATATGCGTGCCCGCGTGAAAGTCGAAAATGACTTGCGTGCTCCAGGTTACGATGATGTTTTCATTATCGGTGACTGTGCATTGATGATCAACGAAGAAACGAATCGCCCGTACCCACCAACCGCACAGATTGCTATGCAACAGGGTGAAAGCGTTGCGAAGAACTTAAAAGCATTGATTAATGAGGAAACAACGATTGAATTTGTTCCTGATCTAAAAGGAACGGTTTGCTCCCTTGGTGATGACGATGCGATCGGTGTTGTTTTCGGTAAGAAAGTTACAGGCAAACGAGCGTCATTCATGAAGAAAATGATCGATAATCGTGCATTGCTCATGATCGGCGGACCTATGCTGGTATTGAAAAAAGGTAAATTCAACGTTCTGTAAGCTGGATGAACCAAGCTCCCTTAGCGGGGAGCTTTTTTGATAACTTCAGTATAATATTTTAAATCGCTTCATAATTTACCATTCAAGCCTCCGGTGCATTTGCTGGAGGCTTGTCTGTTTTAAAAGGGGGATAGCGTTGTGGCAAATACGAAACGTGGAAATGTTTGGCTGGGAGCAGCTGGACTGGTGGTGAATTCCAAAGGGCAATGGCTGGTGGTCAAAAAAAGATACGGCGGCTTGCATGGGAAGTGGTCTCTACCCGCTGGATTTGTACAAGGTTTTGAAACGATTGACGAGGCAGTTCTAAGGGAAGTAAAAGAAGAAACTGGGATTGACTGTGAGCTGATGGGAATGATCGGTTTTCGTTCAGGAGTCATTCGCGAGGAAATCAGCGACAATATGGCGATTTTCTTATTGAAGGCAGAGAGCGAAGAGCAGCCCATTGTTGCGCAATTGTCCGAGCTCTATCTGGCGGACTGGGTGTCGCCGGCAGCCTTATCAAGCGATGCAGAAGCTTCCGTCATGCTGCATGAAATGGCTTCTTATGTTCTGGAAGAAGGGCTGGAGGCGATCGAGGATGTAGATCCCGGCAAAGTCTTCGGCTATTCCGCATACAAACTGTTTTTTAAAAAATAGAGGATTAAAAAGAAATAAAGAGTAAATAAAAGAAAAAAGCTCTTGTTACCGTTTACATTTCTATCTTTTCAGTTGCGCTCAAAAGGGTCCTGTGCTATATTATCAGAATATTACAAACAAGAACAGAAGGAGGTGTTTCGGATGACGATCTTCAAAAAGGTTAAAAACGTCAATCAATGCCCTTATTGCTCAGGACAAGGATATTTTCAATTGCGACTGGGCGGTTCAGAAACGTGCTCCTGCTGTTCGGGTTCAGGGAAAAAATAAATTGAAAAGTTAGAAGCGATCGGGTCTAGTAAAGCCGATCGCTTCTTTTTATTTGGAGTGGATTTCTGAGAAGGCTTTTTCCGCTTTTCGGTGTCCAGACTCCGGCGCCCAACTCTTTGGGTCATAAGCCAACTCAGCTGCGTGGCAAAGAACGTCACTCTGCTATTGGCTGCCTTCGCTTTTCTAGTATAAGTGACAAAGCGATGAACTCTGTTCTGCTGGATTGAAAGCCTTTGTTTTTTCGGGTAAACTGATGGAAGGAATAACGGAGGTTAGAGTTCATGAACAGTTCATTCACGATTGTGCAATTGATTATTTCCATGTTGCTTTTTTATGTTATGTTTTTCGGAATCGGTTTTTTATTGAATATGTTGCTTCGGATGACCTGGCTGATGGCTGTGGTTTATCCGGTCGTTATCTTACTCGTAGTGGATGATGTAGGCGTTTTCGATTATTTCACGAATCCAGGGGAATCCTTCTCGATGTTGGGGGACACCATTACTTCCATGACAGGCAGTGATATCGCCGTCTTGCTTGCTGGCTGGGCTGGTGCCATCACATCAGGTTTTGTCATGAAAATCCTTCGAAAAATGGGTTATCAGATGTTTTAATAAAAAACGCCGATCCGGTCATCCGGGTCGGCATTTTTTGATTGGTTATTGTTATGGGAGCATACCGTAAAAAATAAAGGAAATGGCTATACCTGTTAAAGCACCCATAAAAACTTCACTCGGTTTATGGCCAAGCAGGGTCTTCAGTTCCTGGATCTTTTCTTCTTCCTTTTTCTTTGGCCATTTTCTGGTTTCATCCATAAAGAGATAGATGTCCTGGCGCATCTTGTTGATGGTCAAGGCTTGCTGGCCTGCTTGAAAGCGGACACCGGTGGCATCGTACATGGTAATGACGGCAAACATCGTCGAGACCGCGAATATTGTGGAGGAAACACCGTGTTCAAAAGCTACGGCAGTCGTTAAAGAAGTGACCGCTGCTGAATGTGAACTTGGCATGCCGCCAGTCGATGAAAAGAGCTTCCAGTCAAGCTCACGTGTTACGGCATACTGGATGGGGATTTTTACGAATTGGGCAAATACGATCGCGAATAGGGCGATCATAAGAGGGAGGTTAGAGAAAATTTCCATACGGGGCCACAGCCTTTCTGTTAAAAATATGTTCCCATAGTATAACATAGACGGTAAATGTTCCGTGCTTGCATATTCCTTCGCTACACGAACTACTCGAACTTCGGATTAAATGCTACACTTAAAGAGAACAGATTAAAGGAGGAATTTTATGCAAATCAACCTACAACAGCATTCACAGGACAGCACAGCTGAAATCCTCATTGTTGGCCTAAGCCGGCATCCGGACAACAGCAAAGGGTGGGGCGAATTCGCCCAGCGTTTTGAAGGCAAACTGGAAAGCTGGATCAAGCAGGACCTATCATTCGATTTAAAATCACTGATTACCTATCCAACACTTTCCGGAGATATTCCACGGGTCTTGTTCATCGGGTTAGATGACCGTAAAAAATTGACCGAGGAACACCTTCGCTCCTGCTTCGGGTTGGCAGGCAAAGAATTGGCGAAGAAGAAAGTGAAGCATGCAGCAATCTACATGGAGTCGTTTGAAAATGACAGAATCTCGTCAGAGGATGTCGCTTTTTTGGCTGCAGAAGGCATCACAATGGGAGGCTACCGCTTTGACGATTACAAGACCACATCCAATGAGGCGCAGGTCAAACTGGAGTCTCTGACTTTATTGGCAGAAGAGGCTGCAGAGGATGTCGAATCGGCAGCAATCGTTGGCTCTGTTTTCGGTCAGTCCGTCAATGAAGCCCGGACACTTGTCAATATGCCGGCAAATATTCTAACTGCAACTGCAATGGGGGAATATGCGCGTGAACTTGGCGAAACCTATGGCTTTGAAACGGATATCTTAGGGAAAGCGGAGCTTGAAGAACTGGGTATGGGCGCAATTCTTGCAGTCAACCAGGGTTCTGTCGAAGAGCCGCGCCTGATTGTCTTGAAGTACAAAGCGACAGAAGGCTTTGAAGACCCGTTAGCGCTTGTCGGTAAAGGAGTCACCTTCGATACTGGAGGTTACTCAATTAAGCCGAAGGACGGCATTGTAGGCATGAAGGGCGATATGGGCGGTGCCGCCGCCGTACTCGGTGCCATGAGAATCATCGGTGAACTTCAGCCGGAAAAAAATGTGATGGCAGTCATTGCCTCAACGGATAACATGATTTCCGGTAATGCCTTTAAACCGGATGATGTCATTACGTCCATGAGCGGAAAAACCATTGAAATCCTCAATACGGATGCTGAAGGGCGCCTGGTGTTGGCTGATTCCGTCAGCTACGCGAAGCAATTGGGGGCAACTCGAATTGTGGATGTGGCAACGTTGACCGGCGGCGTCATTGTCGCTTTGGGCAAAGACAAAACGGGAGCTTTGACCAATGACGAAGCATTTTTCGAGTCCTTCCTGGAAGCTTCTATGGAAAGTGGAGAATTTGTCTGGCGTCTGCCTTTAACGGAAAGCGATAAGAAACGCATCCGGAAAAGCGACGTTGCCGATTTAAATAATTCGCCGGGCCGTGATGGCCATATGATTTTCGGCGGTGGATTTGTCGGCGAATTTGCCGGTGACACACCATGGATCCACTTGGATATTGCCGGTACTTCCGATGCGGAGGGACCTCATGATCTGGGGCCGAAAGGCGGGACTGGTGCCATGGTCAGAACATTGGCGATGCTGGTTGAGAAGATGGCGGACGAACAATAGAGAGAAAAAAACCTGCAGACAAAGTGTCTGCAGGTTTTTTTAGTGTTCAGTGGTTTTATTGTCCATCAATTTTTTCTTTTGTTCTTTTAACGCACCTTCCATGTCGTCACGCACTGTTTCCTCGGCGACTTTGATGCCGGACATATAGGCTGCCCGTCCAATCAAATGTCCCCCAACGGGTGCGGTGATGAACAGGAAGGCAATGGCGATGATCATCTGTGTATTGAAGATACCTTCGATGAGCCAAAAGTGGATGAAGGCGGCCATCAACACGCAGAGAACACCGAGCGTCGAGCTCTTGGAGGCAGCGTGAGTGCGTGTATAGACATCGGGCAGACGGATCAGGCCCAACGCTGTGACAAGGCTGAAAATGACTCCTGTGCTCATTAATAGGATGATGAGGATATTAACGATTGTTGTTTCGATCGAAAATCTCTCCTCTCTCAAGGAATTTGGCAAAAGCAATAGTGCCGATAAAGGACAGGATGCTCAACAATAAGATGATTTCGAGAAAAAACTCAGTCTCGATGATCAATGACAACAAGGCGACGATTGAAACCAACGAGATTCCGATGGCGTCAAGTGCGACTACACGGTCGGCAATAGTCGGCCCTTTGACCAGCCGGAACAGAAGCCCTGTAAAGCCTATACTGACGATGATAAGGGAAATCCAGTAAAACATCATCATGGGCGGCTCACCTCCAGAATGGCGCGTTCGAATGTGTCTTTGATTGAACTGACGGCATCATCGATATCCTCAAAGTCGAGCGCATGGATATAGAGTCTTTTCTGATCGTTTGAAATGCCGACAACCAGCGTTCCAGGCGTCAACGTGATCAGAGCAGACAAGAGGGTGATTTCCCAATCCTCTTTCAGCTCGGTTTCCAGCTCGAAAATAGCGGGCTTCAAGTTCATATTCGGTTTGAGGACAATCCGCAAAACCTGAATGCTCGACAAGAAAAGCTCCTTAAGGAACAGCAGGACCAGATAAATGATAGCCCATGCCCGCGAAGTATAAAGACGGTAAGAAAAGAAACGGCGCATCAGGATAATGATGCCGAGACCTACCAGGAAGCCGATAGCGAATCCTGCGGGGCTGAAGGAAACGGTCATGAACATCCAGACAAAGGCCAGGAAGAAATTCAATAAGATTTGTAAAGCCATATGTCATCTACTCCTTTAAGACCGCATCAATATAGATGGATGGATTCAGCAGCACTTCACCTGCGCCTGAAATGAACGGCATGAAGAGTTCCGCACCGACCCCGAATACCACTGTAATGGCAACAAGGATGACCGTCGGGATAAACATTTGATTAAAAACGGATTTCTTTAAGGGAACGGTTTCAACCGGTTCTCCCCAGAAAGCGTAGATGAAGATGCGCACAGCACTCAATAATACGATCAGGCTGGTTGCAAGAATGACGATGCTGCCCCAAAATTGCGGGCCTTCAAAGCCACCCTGGACAATCAGCAGTTTGCCCGGGAATCCACTGAGCGGCGGTATTCCCGCAAGCCCAAATGCGGCAACCAGATACGTCCAGCCAAGGAATGGATAGGTTTTGATCAATCCGCCCATTTTGCGAAGGTCTGACGTGCCGAACAATACGGCGACAATTCCGACCAGGAAGAACAGGGAAGCTTTAATCAGCATGTCATGAAGCAGGTAGAAGATGGATCCATCGACACCTGGCTGATTTAATTGAGCGATTCCGAACAGGATTACACCGACCGCAATGATGATGTTGTAAATGATGATCTTTTTAACATCGAAATAGGCAAGTGCACCGACGCAGCCGGCAAGAATGGTCAGGATCGCGATGATTCCCAGCAACTCGTGGGTAAATGCGATGTCCATTGTAAAGAACAACGTATATGTACGCATGATGGCATAAACGCCGACTTTTGTCAGCAAAGCTCCAAACAGCGCCAATATTGGAATAGGTGGTGAGTAATACGATCCCGGCAACCAAAAGTATAACGGGAAAATAGCAGCTTTGAAGCCGAAGACCATCAGGAACATGACAGCTATGACAGTCAGGATGCCGGTTTCTTCAATCTGTGGAATCTTCACTGCCAGGTCGGCCATGTTCAACGTTCCAGTAACCGAGTAGAGGAACGCGACAGCGGCTACAAACAAAGCGGATGAAATGATGTTCACCAGCAGATATTTGATGGATTCACGCAGTTGAGGTTTTTCACCGCCATGGACAATCAAGGTATAGGAAGCCATCAGCAACACTTCGACAAATACGAACAAGTTGAAGATATCGCCTGTTGTGAAGGCACCATTGACGCCGACCATCAAAAATATAACAGCCGGGTAGTAGTAGGATTGCTCACGTTTCACACCGATGGTCGGGAAACTGTAAAACACGACAAACAAGGTAATGATCGAAGTAGTGACCACCAATAGGGCGGACAGCGGATCCGACACCATGGAAATCCCGAAAGGTGCGGGCCAACTGCCCAGCGTCACAGCCTGAACTCCATCTGCATTGACTTTAGCCAATAGGAACAATGCAGCAATCAAAGTCGTGCCCGCAGCAATTGCAGCAATTATACGCTGAAACTTCAGTCGCTTCGGAAAAATCATCAGGATAGTAGCAAAAAACAAAGGGATGATGATCGGAAATAGAAGTAAATTACTCATAGTCTTCAGTTCCTCTCAGCAGATCCATATTATCGGTACCGAGCTCCTGATAAGACCGGTAGGCGAGCACTAGGAAAAATGATGTTACAGCAAATGAAATGACGATAGCTGTCAAAATCAAAGCCTGGGGCAGCGGGTCTGCGTAATCGCTGACGCTGACCCCTTCAGCCACGACGGGCGGCGAGTTTCCGCCAAGCCCTCCCATGGTCAACAGCAATAGATGGGCGCCATGGCTCAGCAGCCCTGTCCCGATGATGATGCGAATCAGGCTTTTTGAAAGCATTAAGTAAACAGCTGCCATAAAGAGAAATCCAATGGCAACCGACATAATTATTTCCATTATTCATCCTCTCCAATCGTTTGAATAATGGTCATCGTTACACCGACAACAACCAGGTAAACGCCTATATCGAAAAGTAAAGCCGAGTGTAAGGACGTTTTACCGAAAAGCGGTAATTCAAAATAATCATAAGCATGTGTGAAAAAAGGAACATCGAAAATGATGGATGCAGAGGCAGTGGCAAGAGCTAGCAGTAAGCCGACTGCTGTCATCGTGACATAATTGAGCGGCAATATCTTTTTGACCGTTTCAATGTCGAACGCAAGCATCAGCAAGACGATTGCGCTGGTAGTCAATAGCCCCCCGACAAATCCGCCACCCGGCGTATAATGCCCTGCAAAGAAAATGTGGACAGCAAACATCAAAATGATGAAGGTCACTACTTTTGTAGCCGTTTGAAGCATGACATCATTTGTTCTCATGTTGACCCTCCTTTTTGGTCAACCGCAATTTGATCATGGTGATGATGCCGATACCGGCAATGCCCAGTACAGCAATTTCAAACAATGTATCAAATCCACGATAATCGACTAAAATAACGTTGACGATATTTCCGCCTCCTGCTTCCGAGTAGACCGTTTCCTTATAAAACTCGGAAATGGAAGGGAGGAACTTTTGCGAATGTGCGGACAAGGCGACCAAAGTCATCGTGACTCCGACACCGAGCGCAATCACCGCATTCCCCAGACGGAAACGCATACGTTCTTCTTTCCGGCTGATCTGCGGCAAATGATAGAATGCCAACAGGAACAGCGCGACAGAAATGGTCTCGATCACCAGTTGGGTCAATGCCAGATCCGGTGCACGGAAAATGACGAAGAACAAGGCGACTGAATAACCGACTGCACCTAACGCGATAATGGCGGTAAGCCTCGATTTCGAAAACAGAATCGTCAGAGTCGAACCGATCAATGCGATCAGGATGACAATTTCATAAAAACCGATCGGCGCCAAGTTGGTGACATCATAAGCGAATGCCTCGGTCAGGAAGAGTGTTCCGAGAACGATAATGACGACAAAGCTGAACATATAGACCAAGTAGGAGCGGATAAAGCCGGTCATGTACAGTTTAGAGAAACGGTTCGCACCGG
This sequence comes from Planococcus sp. SE5232, assembly GCF_050686535.1. Lineage (NCBI taxonomy): Bacteria > Bacillati > Bacillota > Bacilli > Caryophanales > Caryophanaceae > Planococcus > Planococcus sp. SE5232. The sequence goes on from NZ_JBOGCP010000005.1 coordinate 215,289, forward strand.
TGTCGCTCAAGAACATCAAGTTGTCGTATAACGCGTTCAACGACACGGAATCGGGGAACCGGTCATAGCTCCTCTGCCATTTATGCAGTGTCCAGAACATCAAACCGCCGACGGCAAAGATGCCGAGGGTCATAAAGAGTTCAGTATTGAACCCGTGCCAGGCTGAAACATGAACATCCACCTCTCCAGGTGAACTATACAGGAAGGGCTGGATCGCCATGACGGCAGGTTTGACGAGCCAGTCACCAACGATGTTCGGAATAAAGAAAATCACGATGACGAGCAGCGCCAGAAATACCGGCGAGATCAGCATGCCGATCGGTGCTTCGTGTGCAGGCTTCGGCAATTGATCCGGCTTATGTTCGCCAGCAAATGTATGGAAGACGAAATAGAAGCTGTAGATAAACGTGAAAACGGAACCCAGCCACGCGACGATCGGGAATAACACACCCCAGACATCCATGGAGAATAAGTCGAATTCAGTTAAAGAAAGCATCGCTGTCAGGAACATTTCCTTGCTCAGGAAGCCGCCGAATGGGGGCAAGCCCGCCATGGAAAAGGCGCCGATCATGGCAACAGTGAAACTGATCGGCATCAAGCTCATGAGTCCGCCTAATTTGCGGATGTCCCGCGTACCGGTTTCATGGTCGATGATCCCGGCAATCATGAACAGACTGCCTTTAAAGACCGCATGATTGATCAAATGGAAGATAGCAGCGAATCCCGCATATTTGAATGTGGTTTCCGCAATATTATCGATATGGTATCCGGCAGCCGAAGCTCCGAGCAGAGACATGATCAAGCCAAGCTGGGAAACTGTGGAAAATGCCAGAATGCCTTTCAGGTCCTTTTGTTTCAATGCGAAGAAGGAACCCCAGAACATCGTGAACAATCCGACCCCTGCAACAAGCCACATCCACGTTCCAGATATCGCAAAGACAGGCGTCAAGCGAGCAACCAAGTAAAGGCCGGCTTTGACCATCGTCGCAGAGTGCAAGTAAGCACTTACAGGAGTGGGAGCTTCCATTGCATCCGGAAGCCAGATATAGAATGGGAACTGTGCCGACTTCGTAAATGCACCAAGCAGCACAAGAACGAGCGCCCAGATAAAGAAATCATGAGTCGCAAGTTGAGGCGCTTGTGGGATCAATTCACGTATTGAATATGTATTCCCCATGATGCTCAGCAGCACAAAGCCCCCGAGCATCATCAATCCACCAAAGACAGTGATCATCATTGATTTTAATGCACCGAATCTCGAACGGTCGCGGGTATACCAATAACCGATCAACAGGAAAGATGAAATCGATGTCAATTCCCAGAAAAGGTAAAGTGTGATCAAATGGTCACTTTGGACAATGCCGAGCATAGCCGTCATGAACATCAATAAATAAACGTAGAAATTATGTAATTGTTCTCGGTGTTTGTCCAAATAGAAAATGGAGTACAGCACCACTAAAGCTCCGATGCCTGTAATCAGCAGTGTGAACAGCAGGCTCAGCCCATCAATATACGCAACAAACGCGATATCAAGTGAAGGGATCCATTGGAATTCAGAAACCAGATTGCCGCCAGCGATCGTGGTAGGGAGCAAAGAGGCATAGTAAATGAATAAAATAACGGGAACAATCAAAACAAACCAGCCCGTATGGATCTTTCCTACTTTCTTAAATAGCAGCGGAATGAAGAGGGCTGCAAACAAAGGTAAAAAGATTAAAAATACAAATGACAAATGAATCCTCCTTCCAGCATAAACGTGATGAGTTTCTAATTAGAAATTATAACGTAAATCTGATGGATTTGCACCGTTCACCGATTAACGCTGTTGAATCCCTGTAGATTTTCCAGTGCTTTTCAAATAGGAAGAAACCTGATTATGTTTATTTTGTGAATAGGGTAAAAAACAGCAAAAAAGCAGGCTTTCGGATGTGAAAGCCTGCTTTTTTTAAATATTCTTCAATTCCTGCTCGAGCAGTACATCTTCGAAATCCTGTTCAGGTTTTGCCAAGGTATAGCGAAGGAAAGCAAAAGCGAGAACGAACAGTACTCCTGTCACGATAAAGACTGAGGAGATGCCGATAAAGCCGCTGACAATCCCACCGAACATGGGACCGATAATGTTTCCAAGAAAACGGAAGCTGGTGTTGTAGCCCATGATTTCCCCTTGGATTTCAATCGGTGCCTCCCGGCGCATCAAAGCGGTGGTCGTCGGAATCATTCCGCCGACTGCAACCCCGAACAACAGCCGCAAAATGATTAATTGCCAAAGTTCAGTGACGAAGGCCTGTGGAATGATGAAAACAAATGCCAGCAGCAGCAGGAAGCCGAGAACTTTCTCGTAGCCGATGGAATCACCCAAGCGGCCCCAGCGACGGGCAAACAGAAGATTTCCGACTCCCGTTGCGCTGAAAGTGATGCCGGCCAGGAATGCCACTTGTCCGCTGCCTTCCGTCAAATGCGCAACATACAACGACAATAACGGCTGGATGCTGAAATTGCCGATTTGAATCAGAGCCGTGATAATCATGACATTCAGTATCAGTCGATGGCTCAAAATACCGGTGATGATGGTTCTGGGGGCATAAACATGGGCATCTTTCTGTTTAACCCGTTTGATTTCATGCAGCCCGAAGACCACGAACAAGGCAGCAATCGAAATGACGCTGGCTGTAATCAGGAAAGTGTACTGGAAGCCGAAAGCGTCGGCCATCAAGCCGCCGAGAACCGGACCGAACAGCGTGCCGGAGACGCTGCCCATCTGAAGTGTGCCAAGTGTTTTTCCTGCCGTCTCCTTAGAGGTCTGTGAACTGACAAAAGCAAGTGAAGTCGGGATGAAACCCGTCACAACGCCCATGAACAGACGGATTAAAAACAGTTCTGTTACAGAATCTGCAGTCCCCATCATGAAGATGCTGATGGCGATGCCGAATCCATTGATGATTAAAATCGGTTTGAAGCCATATTTATCGGCAATGCGGCCCCAAATCGGCGACATGATCAATGCAGCGACAAAGGTGATTCCGAATACGAGGCCAGACCAGCGCTGTACGTATTCATCTGTGAAGTTGCCAAGCGATTCGATATAAAGAGATAAGAATGGCATAATCATTGTGGTACTGCCGGCCACCAGGAAATTGGTGAACATGATGATGAAGAAATTCTTTTTCTGAGTATCCAACTGGACCCCTTCTTTCTTAATGGAGCAACTGTTCTTATTATAAGATATTTCGTCTTACGAAGAAAGTGTTGTATCTTACCAGTGAATTCAAAAAAATTCTATGCTAAAATAAGGCGGGGTGAAAAGGATGAAAAAAGCGATTATAACACCGATTTTATTGGCATTTTTCCTGGGTGCATGCTCAGAAGAAGAAGCGGGGACCGGAACTGAAGATGCGGCCGCACCAACCGAAAGTGAAGCAGTTGAAGTGGACGGTTATCCTCAGCTCTCTACAGAAGTCGCTGATGACGAAGCGCTTGTTGAGCTTACGACTTCCATGGGATCCATGCAGATCAAACTGTTTCCGGAAATTGCACCAAAAGCAGTGGAAAACTTTTTGACGCACGCAGAGGAAGGCTATTACGACGGCTTGACTTTCCATCGTGTGATTGAGGACTTCATGCTCCAGACAGGTGATCCGACCGGCACGGGCGGCGGCGGTGAAAGTATCTACGGCGCTCCGTTTGAAGATGAATTCAATGACCATCTCTTCAATATCCGCGGTGCTTTGTCGATGGCGAACGCGGGTCCTACGACGAACGGCAGCCAGTTCTTCATCGTCCAAGGACCGGCAGTTGCAGAAGCGGATTTGACCGGCGAATATCCGGAGGAAATCCGGGAAGTCTATCTGGAACAAGGTGGTGCGTTTTGGCTTGACGGCAAGCATACGGTGTTCGGACAAGTGATCGAAGGCATGGATATCGTAGATGCCATCGCGGCAGTTGAAACCGAGCAGGATAAACCGGTCGAAGACGTGACCATTGATTCCATCGAAATACTGGGGCAATGACAAAAAATGCAAGTGCCAGCTACTCCGGTAGATGACTGTAGAAGTGACCGGCCATCTCAACACTTAAAATGAATTGCAGAAGCTCCCTTTTACCGGGTTCTTCTGCTTTTCTTTTTGTGATTCTGTGCTATTATAGCCCTTAACGCTGCAGAAATGTTAGGTGAAAACAAATGAATACAAGTGAAATGAACAGAAGAGCCGTTGCAGTCCTGGAAGACTGGGATCCTTTTGCAATCGGTTCAGAGCTGTATGGCACCGAAATCGAAAAAGTCATCGTCCAATTGCATGTTCTGGATCATCCTTCTGAACTCGCGAAGCAAATCCAGAGCATCTATGAAATCTCCTTCGATAAATGGATTCCATTGGAGCAGTGTGTGGAAATTTCCTACAAGTTAATTGCGTTCAAGTATGAAGCGAAACACATTATCTGAAAAACAAAAAGAGCTTTCGGCGAATAGTCGCCGAAAGCTCTTTTTTTGATGATGGCTTATTTTGAACCTAAGCCATCTACTAAGTTAGATGCGGGTACTTCCAATGCATTTGAAAGGATTAAAATGGTTTGGTTGGAAGGGACTTCTTCGCCGCTTTCGTAGGCTTGAAGCTTGGCGACGCCAATTCTTGTCTTTAAGGACAATTCGTCCAATGATAAGTTACGCTCTACGCGAAGCGCTTTTAATTGGTCGTGTAACTCATTTTTCATTTTCCTGCACTCCTTCTTTAATGGAACTTTCTTCTATTTATATACTATCATGCACAGAATTTTTCCGATAGGATAAGTTATGGCATTTTTCGAACAGTTTCATCCTTGGAAAATAGCAAAGATGCCTTGGATAAAAACAACGATGATTGCAATCGGTGCCACATAGCGGACCAGTATACGCCAAATATCAACCCACAGATTCTGCTGGGACAGCTCTTCGTGCGCATCTTGCTTTGTCAGAACATAGCCCGCAAATAGTGACGTGAATAAGGCGCCGAGCGGCAAGCCGATTCTGCTCGTCAATGTGTCGACGAAATCGAAGAATGTCATCCCGAAGAATATCTCTTGCGGCATGACGCCGAAAGACAAGGCACTCGGAATTCCGACGATGAAAATCATCAAGCCGAAAATCAACGCGACACGGCGTCGGCGATCGTATTTATTCTTGACACCGATGGAAACCGTGATCTCCAGCATGGAAATGGAAGAAGTCAAGGTTGCAAACAGCAACAGGATAAAGAAGATGATCATCAGGAACTCACCCATGAACAATTGATCGAAAATAGCTGGAAGAATGATGAACACCAGACCAGGCCCCTGATCGGGTGTATAGCCCAAAGCGAATACAGCAGGGAAGATGATCAGTCCTGCCATGATTGAAATGATGATGTTCAAGGACACCACACTGACAGAAGAGCGCGTCAGATTTTCAGATTTCGACAGGTAGGATGAATAGGTAATCATTCCGGCAACACCGACGCTTAACGAGAAGAAAGCTTGGCCAAGTGCCACCAATGCTGTTTCAAAATTAAAGAATGACCAATCAGGGACGAACATGAAACGTACGCCTTCCATTGCCCCGTCCAGTGTCAACGAACGAATCATCAACACCAGGAAGAAAATCAATAATGCCGGCATCATGATTTTGCTGGCGCGTTCGATGCCGCCCTTGATGCCGCCTTGTACGATCCAAATAGTCAATCCCATGAAAGCGGCCTGCGCAAGCAGAACTTCCCATGGATTAGTAATGATGCCGGTAAACAGCTCGGCAAATTCAGCGTCCCCTAAATCGGATAACTGGAACAGGATAGAGCGGCCCAAATACGATAAGACCCAACCGCCAACAACACTGTAAAAAGACAAAATCAGAAACGAAAAGATAAATCCGGACCAGCCGATTAAATACCACGGTTTACCGGGAGCTTGTTTTTTCAATCCGCTGACTGCATCAGCCTGGCCTCTGCGGCCGATGACAAATTCAGCCAGAAGAATCGGCAATCCGATGGCTACTGTACTGATGATAAACAGTAAGATAAAGACACTGCCTCCATTAGCGCCAGTTTCGTATGGGAATTTCCAAATGGCCCCCAAGCCGATTGCGCTCCCTGCAGCCGCAAGAATAAAGCCTAGCTTGGAACTCCATTGATCACGTTTTTTCAACTTCTTCACTCCTATCTCATGTAGATTTCCTCATTTTACACGAGCAGCACTAAAAAAAATAGCAGTATTTGAAACGCTGGGAGGATTAGAGCGTATAATACTTAGTAACTTAAAAGAGTGATTATTCCAAAAGGTTGAGAGGTGGAGCAATGGCATCTGCAAATGATCATTATGGACAAGGCCAAAAAGGGGAAGAATCCGCATTCTCTTCTTGGGTCGGTGAAATCCAGCCGGATCTCGGCCGCTTTGTTTACCAATTAGGTGTAACTATAGAAGAACTGCCGAACTTCCAACAGCTGGTCCTGCTCCAACTGCGTGAACAGTTTGAGCAGCTGACACCAGAGCAGGCAAAAATTCAGCTATACAAAATAACGGTTCAACAAATACAAGAGCACTCTCTCCACTTTGAAAACAACAGTAAACCTCAAGTACTTGGGTTTCCAGAGGATCAGGAACTGCACACGCAGCTGCAAAAATTGGACTTGGCTAAGCGTGTCCCATTTGCTTTAACTCGCTTTCACAGCTTGTCACCAGCAGAAATCTCTATCATTACAGAAATGCAGGACCATCAGCTACATCAGGTGATGGAAGAAGGGACGCGGGAGTTACAGCAGCATCTGCAAGTGGACGAACGACAGATGCAGCAGCGGCTGGTTCTGCTTGAGAAATCCTATCGCCGCTTAGTGCCCCCTTTGCCAGTTGATCGTGAGCTTCAGCGTATAGATAGAAACCCTTCTTCTCCAGAAGAATCCCCTAAAATCACAGAGCCTCCACTGCAGAACCGAAAAAAACCGTTCATTGTAATGGGGGCGGCGGGTCTGTTTCTGGCAGCGGTCATCGGAGCAAGCTTTACGAAAAACGACCAGCAGTCCGAAACAGCGGGTACAGCAGAATATCAAAAAGCTGAGAAAGTGACGGATGAAATGGTTGCAGACTGGCAGAGCCGATACAAAACCATCAAAGAAACTTCGCCAAAGCGATTAGGAATGTCGATTGAACAATACAGTCAGCTGGATTATGTCAAACAGGCAGATGCCGAAATGGCAAGGACGTTCAGTGATGAATCACTCCGTTCGCTGGAAGATGATCCCATAGAAATGCAGCTGGCTATGGATCACCTTTTCAGGCAAATTGAAACTCCGCGAGGCATGACGGAGTCCTTAACGGGTCCCAATGCAATGCCAAGCAGCGAAATAGAAGACTTTCTCCGCAATTATGCAGCCAAAACAGACGAGCTGCGTGTGTTTGCGGACAGCGTGCTGTTGAAGTATCAGGAGGAATTGGAATCGACGATCGTGATGGATCAGTTATCTCCCGAAAAACTGTTGGCGGAGTCAGAAAACTATCCTGAAAAATTGCGTTTGCTTGTGGAATCCCTTCCCGAATACAACCTGCTCGCAGTCGTACACCCAAACGGTGAAAAGTTCAGAACGGTCCGGGATGTCCATATCCTTAATCAGCAGCAGCCGATCGCAAGTGACCCTTATGCCTGGCAATATTTAAACCTGTTGAGCAATGAACCTTATTTTGATGGCAGCGGATTTTTAATGCCAATCGAAACCATCCCTCAGCACTTGATGATCATGGAGCAGGCTTTAGTGGAGGAAGGAGATGGGACTTCCTTATTTGATGGAATCGAAGTGGCCTATCAGCAAGTCTTTTGGCAGTTGGTGAAGGGAAGCGAAAACTCTTCGGTCTATGATACAGAAGGCAAAGTCAAAGATGATTACCGCAAAGCCTGGAATGGATTGGCTACATCCAATCCGATGGCCTTTTTGATGCTGCCGATCCTTGAGGAAATGGAAGCCAGTGATTGGACGGCTTCGGCTCATTACGATGAATTGAAATTCCAGGATCTCTTGAATGCTTTAGCAATGGAAAAGTCAGGTGACCTTGCCGAGAAGCTGCCCAATGGCAATTTGATGATTGAAGATGAGTTTGTCGACATGCAGGATTTTGACTGGAGCCGCATACAGCCTTTATACGAATCATTCAAATCCACCTATGACCTCCAGCTTTTAGCGGACGTCCCGCCACTGGATGTTTTGTTCATGTACCATTATGCCAATAAACTCGGAGATACTGAGACGCTGTGGCATCTGTTGGCAGACAGTCCGTTAAAGCCGCCACTTACGGAATTTGAAAAAGAATGGAAGCCAATTCCCGATATTGCGGAAACCGCACAATGGGTTGAACTTTCGGGTGACTTCTCTAAACAGCGGGTAAAAGACAAGGTCTATATCTACCCTCAAGTTCAATTGGATGAATACGATCAACGATTAGATCTCCTGTTGGTGACTGAGAAAGACCGGATATGGCAAATCGACTACCAGCAGTATGAAAGCTATGACTTGCTGGGTGCAGATCAGCAATTTAAAGAAAATGTCGACTCGCTGTATGCGGCATTTACGGCCGGTCAACAAAACCAGCTTCCTGCTGACACCAAACCTGGAGAAGTGGCAGCGGTGTTCTTCAAAGCTGTAGAAAACAAAGATATTCAAGCAATGAGAAAATTGAGTACAGAAACTGAATGGACAGATGAAGAATACGTTTATTTTTTGGAATTGCATAGTTTTCGCCCATTTTCCGAATTGGCACAATTGGCGTTCGCGACCAATTTCAGTGCATGGAATTCAGGGGACCTTACCGGCAGAGCCGAAATAGAATACGCTTCCGGACCTCAGGACAGCCTGTTTAAAGAAAGCTTTTTGATGAAAAAAACCGAGGATGGCTGGCGTATGGTTCACTCAAATAATTACTGATTTTACTCTGGGCATATACCTGTGCTATAATATACAGATGCCAATAGGTGTACAGGACAATTAGATATGACTAGGAGCGGGTAAACATGACAAAAACATACCAAACAGGCGATACGGTTTCAGGTAAAGTTACAGGAATCCAGCCATACGGCGCATTCGTAGCTTTAGACGATCAAACACAAGGTTTGGTCCACATTTCAGAAATCACTCACGGTTACGTGAAAGAAGTAAGTGAGTATTTGGCAGTAGGACAAGAAGTTGACGTGAAAGTATTGGAAGTTGATGAGAAATCTAAAAAAATCAGCCTTTCAATCCGCGCACTTCAAGAGCAGCCACCAGCAGCTCAAAGAACTGAAAAACCAAAACAATCTCTTCAGTCACATGTGAACGAAAGTGATTCTGAAGGATTCAACTCATTGAAAGACAAAATGCAAGAGTGGATCAAACGCTCTGGACAGTAACAAAACAAAAAACGAAGCGCAGACATCATGTCTGCGCTTCGTTTTTTTTGATTTTCCGTAACCGGTATTGCAGGTTTTGCCGGCTCATGCCGAGGGCAGCAGCTGCTTTCGTGACGTTGCCGCCATGAAGATCCATCGCTTTTTGAAGGTAATACATCTCGGCCTCGAACAAATATTCATCGAGCGGCAACAGGTCTGCATTGGATTGAACGATGAAGTCTTCGGGCTGATGCTCACTTTTCAGGTCTGTCTTCAGCTTGAAATGATGCGGCAGCATGTCGACCGTCACTATTTCCTGTGTTGTCAACATCGATGCAGTTTCATCGAGCAGCAATTCGAGTTCTTTTAAATTTCCTGGCCAGTCATATGTGTGAAGTAAATCCGTGACTTCCTGATCCAACCCCTGGACGATCGAACCGACCATCATCCGATGACGTGAAAAATAATCGTTTACAAACGGCAGAATGTCTTCTTTTCTGGACCGCAGGGGTTCCACTTTGATGGTCATCGATGAAAAGAAATAATACAGATCTTTCAATAACTGATTTGAAGCGATCAATTCCACGGGGTCGTCACCGACACTGGCGATAAAATACGTATTTCCCTTCGAGCGTTCTTCAGCCATCTCCAATAATTGCTTCTGCAGCGGCAGCGGCAACAAGTCGATTCGCTCACAGTATATGGTGCCATCGTCAATTTGCTTGATGTCTTCCCCTAATTGATCGATGATCATGCCGTCTGTTCCATGACAATAGAGTGTGTACATTTGCCTGTCAGAGGATTGGGCCGAGTGCATCGCTTCAGCAATCAATTCTTTGCCGGTCCCCGATTCCCCAACCAGCAGCACCGGCAATTTTGCCGTCGCCGCTTTTTCAGCAGTTGCAATGACTTTCTTCATGCTTTTGGAAACTGCGGTAATCGTCGAAAAGGTAATGGGTTCTTCGTATTTTTTCAAGGGCTGATAAATCACTTTTTCAAGCGTCGTAACATCCCGTGATAATTCGATGGCCCCAATCAGGTTCTTTCCAGTAAAGACTGGATACGTATCATTGATGGTGGTGATTTCCTGGCCTTTTCGGTTCCAATAAGTTTGTTTAACGTTGAAAACAGGCTTGCCACTTTGCAGAACTTGCAGAAGGGTGCTCTCGGATTGGTCGAAACGGAACATCTCCAGCAGGGAGCGGTCCGCCAGCTCGTCAAAATCGAAGCCTTCAATTTCCCTCATCTTTTTGTTGTAAAGAATGGTTTTCCCTTTGGTGTCAACTGCGTGAATCCCAATGGCCACGTGCTCTCCGGCAAATTTATAGAACGGGGATAAATCGATATCTTCCGGTTTCAAAACGCTCACTCCAAAATTATTTTGATTTTTTAAATAAAAACACTTGAATTATGCAACAATCTTTTGCATTATTATATATGGAAGCAGATATAAAGTGCAAATTTTTTTTGCGCTTACTTAAAACTCAAGGAGGATTTACATGATTCCCTATAAACACGAACCATTCACAGATTTCTCGATCGACAAAAATCGCACAGACTACCTGGAAGGCTTGAAAACAGTTGAAGCTTACCTGGGTCAGGACTATCCGTTGATTATTGGTGGAGAGCGTGTAACCACTGAAGATAAAATCGTTTCCTTCAATCCTTCAAATAAAGAAGAACTAATTGGCCGCGTGTCAAAATCAAATAAAGAATTGGCTGAAAAAGCAATGCAGTCAGCTGACGAAGCTTTTAAAACGTGGAAGAAAGTAAAGCCTGAAATTCGCGCTGATGTATTAATGAGAGCAGCTGCGATTGTCCGCCGCCGCAAACACGAGTTCTCGGCACTTTTGACGAAAGAAGCAGGCAAGCCTTGGAATGAAGCGGATGCAGATACAGCAGAAGCCATCGATTTCATGGAATATTACGCTCGCCAAATGCTGCGCCTGAAAGATGGCATGCCAGTAGAAAGCCGTCCGGGCGAAGACAACCGCTACGATTATATTCCGTTAGGAGTAGGCGTCGTTATCTCACCTTGGAACTTCGCTTTCGCGATTATGGCTGGAACAACTGTTGCAGCAATGGTTGCAGGAAACACGGTTCTATTGAAGCCAGCTTCAACAACACCAATCGTTGCCTACAAATTCATTGAGGTCCTTGAAGAAGCGGGCATGCCACCAGGCGTTGTCAACTACATCCCAGGACCAGGCGCTGAAGTTGGGGATTACTTGGTCGATCACCCGAACACTCGCTTCATCTCATTCACAGGTTCAAAAGAAGTTGGCTTGCGCATCGCAGAACGTTCTTCTAAAGTGAATAAAGGACAGGTTTGGATGAAACGCCTGATTGCTGAAATGGGCGGAAAAAATACCATGGTCGTAGACAAGGAAGCAGATCTTGAGCTTGCTGCACAATCAATCGTGAAATCCGCATTCGGCTTCAGCGGACAGAAATGTTCAGCTGGATCACGTGCTGTCATCGTTGAAGATGTATACGACACTGTACTTGAACGCGTCATCGAATTGACAAAAGAATTGACGATTGGCGATCCGACAGACCAATCCAATTACATGGGACCGGTCATCGATGGCAACTCATACAAAAAAATCATGGACTATATTGAAATCGGCAAAGAAGAAGGCCGACTGGTTGCAGGTGGAGACGGAGACGACTCGAAAGGTTTCTTCGTAAATCCGACTGTCTTTGCTGATCTAGATCCGCAGGCACGCATTATGCAGGAAGAAATTTTTGGTCCAGTCGTTGGTTTGATGAAAGCGAAAGATTTTGACCATGCTATCGAAATCGCCAACAACACAGAATATGGTTTGACTGGCGGAGTGATTACAAACAACCGCGCGAACCTTGAAAAAGCCCGTGAAGATTTCCATGTTGGAAACTTGTATTTCAACCGCGGCTGTACAGGCGCAATTGTTGGATACCAGTCATTCGGTGGATTCAACATGTCCGGAACCGACTCAAAAGCAGGCGGACCAGATTACCTTGTTCTTCACATGCAGGCCCAAACCACTTCTGAAATGTATTAATTCAACAGTTTAAATGTATTAAAACAACAAGAAATGGTATAATAATTCATTAAAAGGGCAGACGAATGTCTGCCCTTTTTAAAAAAGGAGGAATTTAGATGACACAGACACAGACTATTATTGAACAAACAGAGAAATTCGGTGCGAATAACTATCACCCGCTGCCGATCGTTATTACAGAAGCAGAAGGCGTGTGGGTAAAAGATCCAGAGGGCAACAAATTCATGGATATGTTGTCAGCTTATTCAGCTGTCAACCAGGGACATCGCCATCCGAAAATCATTCAAGCACTGAAAGATCAAGCGGACCGCGTTACCTTGACTTCACGTGCATTCCATAATGATAAATTGGCTCCATGGTATCAAATGATCTGCGATATCTCCGGCAAGGAAATGGCATTGCCGATGAATACAGGCGCTGAAGCTGTAGAGACGGCATTCAAAGCTGCACGCCGTTGGGCATATGATGTAAAAGGCGTCGCGGAAAACCAAGCAGAAATCATCGCTTGCGACGGAAATTTCCATGGCCGCACGATGACGGCTGTTTCATTGTCATCAGATCCTGAATACCGCAAAGGGTTTGGACCGATGCTTCCTGGCATCAACTTGATTCCATTCGGTGATTTGGAGGCATTGAAAAATGCCATTACGCCAAACACTGCTGCATTCCTGATCGAACCGATTCAGGGTGAAGCGGGAATCATCATGCCTCCGAAAGGTTTCCTTAAAGCAGCGAGAGAACTTTGCCGCGAAAACAACGTTCTTTTCATTGCGGATGAAATTCAATGTGGTCTTGCACGTACAGGCAAAATGTTTGCCTGCGAATGGGAAGATGTAAATCCGGATATGTATATCCTGGGCAAAGCACTCGGCGGCGGGGTATTCCCGATTTCTTGTGTCGTAGCTGACAAATCCGTACTGGGTGTATTCAACCCTGGATCACACGGTTCCACTTTCGGCGGAAATCCGCTTGCATGTGCAGTTTCCGTTGCTTCTCTGGAAGTCTTGCTTGATGAGAAGCTTTCAGAACGCTCTCAAGAACTGGGCGAATATTTCATGGGGAAATTGCGTGAAATCGACCATCCGTCTGTTAAAGAAGTCAGAGGCCGTGGATTGTTCATCGGTATGGAATTGACTGAAGCTGCAAGACCGTATTGCGAACAATTAAAGGAACTGGGCCTTTTATGCAAGGAAACGCATGATACGGTTATCCGTTTTGCACCGCCATTAATCATTTCGAAAGAAGAACTTGATTGGGCGATTGAACGCATTCAAAAAGTATTCTCTAAATAGCATTCACGTGGCACATAAATATTGACATGTGTTACACTAGATGCTGAGTAATTACTAAAATATAAAGAGGCGAACTAATACAATGGCTGAAAACTTGAACTTGTTGACGTCAACGCAGAATGTTATTAAAACTGCATTGGATAAGCTTGGATACGAAGATGCGATGTACGAACTTCTTAAAGAACCGATGCGGATCTTGGAAGTGCGCATTCCGGTGCGGATGGATGATGGCAAAACAAAAGTCTTTACCGGTTACCGTGCTCAACACAGTGACGCGGTCGGACCAACAAAAGGTGGAGTCCGTTTTCATCCGGATGTAAATCGTGATGAAGTAATAGCTTTATCAATGTGGATGACATTAAAATGTGGGATTGTGGAATTGCCTTATGGTGGAGCAAAAGGCGGCATTATCTGCGACCCGCGCGAAATGTCCATGCACGAAATTGAAAAATTGAGTCGTGGATATGTCCGTGCGATCAGTCAGATTGTCGGACCGAACAAAGACATTCCAGCGCCGGATGTGTTTACTAACTCACAGATCATGGCATGGATGTACGATGAATACAGCAAAATCGATGAATTCAACTCTCCGGGCTTTATCACAGGTAAACCAATTGTTCTTGGTGGATCTCAAGGCCGCGACAAAGCAACAGCTCAAGGTGTGACCATCTGTATTAATGAAGCTGCAAAAAAACGTGGGCTGGATATGCAGGGTGCACGCGTCGTCATTCAAGGTTTCGGCAATGCAGGGAGTTTCCTCGCGAAATTCCTTCATGACGCTGGAGCGAAAGTAGTCGGCATTTCGGATGCTTACGGCGCTCTTCACGATCCAGATGGCTTGGATATCGATTATTTATTGGACCGCCGTGATAGTTTCGGAACGGTTACTACCCTATTCGATAACACCATCACAAATAAGGAATTATTTGAATTGGATTGCGATATCCTGGTACCTGCAGCTATCGCAAATCAGATTACGGAAGAGAATGCCAATGATATCAAGGCTTCCATCGTCGTTGAGGCAGCAAACGGCCCGACTACCGCTGAAGCCACTAAGATGCTGACAGATCGCGGAATCCTTTTGGTTCCTGATGTTCTTGCAAGCTCTGGCGGTGTTACGGTTTCTTACTTTGAATGGGTACAAAATAACCAAGGTTATTATTGGACACAAGAAGAAGTGGACGAAAAACTCAACAAAAAATTGGTTGATGCATTTGAAAATGTCTACAACGTTGCCACTACACGCAATATTGACATGCGTTTGGCAGCATATATGGTCGGCGCCCGCAGAACTGCTGAAGCTTCACGCTTCCGTGGTTGGGTATAAGACAATAAGAAAACCGCTTGGATTCTGTTCCAGGCGGTTTTTCTGTCTCAATCTTTTGCATTTTGTTTTAAGAAACTACATAATATAACCTGAATAGAGGAGGATGATTGGATGAATGCATTTTCATTTTACAACCCGGTAAAACTAATTTTTGGTAAAGGCCAGCTTCAGGCGGCTAAGAAAGAATTGCCGAAATTCGGTAAGAAAGTATTGCTGGTATACGGTGGCGGCAGTATTAAAAAGAATGGCCTTTATGATGAAGTCATTCAAATGTTGTCAGAAGCTGAGCTTGAAGTTTTCGAGCTTTCCGGAGTAGAACCGAACCCACGGATTTCAACTGCCAGAAAAGGCATTGAAATCTGCAAAAAAGAAGGCATCGAAATGATTTTGGCGGTAGGCGGCGGTTCCGTCATCGATTGCACCAAGCTCATCGCTTGTGGCGCCAAGTATGACGGGGACGCATGGGATTTCGTTTCCCGCAAAGCACAGCCAAAAGAAGCTTTGCCTTTCGGAACAGTTTTAACAATTGCTGCAACAGGTTCTGAAATGAATGCCGGTTCCGTTATCACAAATGAAGAAACGCAGGAGAAATACGGATGGGGTAGCCCGTTGTCATTCCCGCAGTTCTCAATCCTTGACCCGACATATACATTGTCGGTCCCGGAAAACCATACGGTCTACGGAATTGTCGACATGATGTCCCATATTTTCGAACAATACTTCAACGATGCGAGCAACACACCTGTTCAAGACCGGATGTGTGAAGGTGTGCTGAAAGCAGTCATTGAAACTGCACCGAAATTGATGGACGACCTTCAAAGCTATGAAAACCGTGAAACGATCTTATTTGCCGGAACAATGGCTTTAAACAAATTCCTTGAAATGGGTTATAGAGGAGACTGGGGCTCCCACAATATCGAACACGCTGTGTCGGCTGTCTATGATATTCCCCATGCCGGCGGATTGGCGATTCTCTTCCCGCAATGGATGCGCCATAACGTGAAAGTGAACCCTGCGCGTTTTGCTCAAATGGCAGTCCGTGTCTTTGATGTGGATCCAGAAGGCAAATCAGAAACAGATATCGCCAACGAAGGCATCGATCGCCTGGTAGCGTTCTGGACTTCTCTTGGTGCACCTACGCGTTTGGACTATTACGATATCGATGATTCGAAAATTGATGTGATGGTTGAGAAAGCCATGGTCTATGGTGAGTTCGGCAACTTTGCGAAATTAAAAGATGAAGACGTGAAAGAAATTCTTCAAGCGTCTCTATAAGAAAAAGGCTCAGCATAAAGCGCTGAGCCTTTTTTCTTTGGTTATTTTTTATCGAGAGAGGCGGGACGGCTGCTGAGATGCGTCCAGTGGGGAAGCCCGTCATCGGCATCCAGTGAAACAATCACGTCATCGACACTTGGTTGGCTGAGAATAAGTTCCGCCAAGCGTTCCTGTAAGGCATCTGCTTGTGGAACATCCAATTTCGGGTCAACTTCAATTTTGGTTTCCACATGAAGGAATTCTCCTTCTTTAACAACTTCCAGTTCTTTGATATCCCGAACATCAGGATGATCGCTCAATAGATGGGCAATATGGTTGACCATCTGTTCATCTGTTTCGCCAATGGCACCACGTGCATTGTCCAAAAAGACTTTCCCGACAACGTAAAGCATCATAAAGCCGATAGCGATGGATGCTGCACCTTCGACTTGCAGGAAGCCTGTGTAATGTGCAATCAGTACTGCGATCAAGGCTAGGACACCACCTGCAGTTGCTACCAGGTCTTCGAGGAATACTAATTTAGTTGCCGGCTTCGCCCGGTTCAAGTGGGTAAAGCTTGTAGTAAGCGGAGCCATTGCTCCACCTTTAACACCGGCTTCATGTAAAATTTCTTTGCCGGCTTTATATAGAACAAAAAATTCAAGGATAATTGCAATGGACAGCACCACAACACTGATGATAAATCCTTCTGCTTCTACAGGATGAGTCAGCTGGTGCCAGCCTTCGATGATCGTTTCATAAGCCATGATTCCAACAATCAAAACCGCCCCGAGAAGAACAATATTCAATAGACGGCCAAAACCATTCGGAAATCGCTTGGTCGGAGCTTTCTTCGAGAGTGCTGAACCGATGAAAACGAAATACTGGTTGGCTGCATCGCCAATAGAGTGCATCGTCTCGGCGAACATAGCGACGTTGCCGGTAAAAAAGAAAGCGACGCCTTTCATAATAGCGATAAATGTATTAATGACTGCTGCCGTCAATGACGGCTTATTGCCGTTTTTCAATAACCCGAAAAATTCTTTCATCAAAATTCCTCCTTGATCAAATCAGTTCAATTTCAACTTGCTTAACCTTTTCCATATCCGATATCTCTTGATACAGATCGATTGTGTCTTTCTCATGTGAAAATGACATGCGAATCGTCAGTTTCTGAAAAGAAGAAGGACCCTCCAAATCTGAATGGGTGATGGATATGCTTTCAATAAGCGATCCGCCTTTTTTTAATTCATTCAACACCTCTCGTATTGATGCTCGGTCAGCCACAACTACTTTTAAGTTCGCTTCGACCATCTTCAAACGCTTTGGCCCAAACTTAAAGAGAAGGGGAGGCAACACTTCAATTCCAATTATCACGAGCAGCACAGCAGTCATGGCTTCAATATAAAAACCTGCTGCAACTGCAATCCCGATTCCTCCTGCACCCCAAATCATCGCTGCAGTAGTCAACCCTGATATGGAATCATTGCCGCGTTTTAAAATCACTCCGGCCCCTAAAAAACCAATGCCGGAAACAATCTGGGCAGCCAGGCGCAACGGATCCATTGTAATGTTAACATTATCATACTCGCTGCCTTGCGCAATATAAGCAGATTCAATCGAGATGATAGTCAACAGACAACTGAAGGTTGAAATGACAACACTGGTTTTAAGTCCAACCGGCTTCCTTTTTAATTCCCTTTCTAGCCCGATGACTAAACTTAAAAGAGCAGCTATAAGAAGTTTAAAGAAAGTTTCCAATGAAGAAATTTGTAATGCACTGAAAAACTCCATGTTAATCACCCTCCCTTTTTGAACTTGTATTGATTCTTCAGGCAGGTAGTGGCAAACTTATAACGTGCATTGTCGGTGAAATTGGAATAAAGAAGAGGTGTTTGAATGGAGAAACCGGCTATTCATCCGTATATCCCTATTATAGTAGGAGTTTTCTCGGTAGCGTTGTCAGCAATTTTTGTTAAGATGACATCCGCCGATTCAGGAGTAACGGCTTTCTATCGTATGTTATTTTCAATTTTGATTATGAGTCCGGTCTTCTTCCTGAAATATACCCATGAAATCAAAAAGCTAAGCAAAAGAGATTGGCTCTTCACATCGATAGCGGGAGTATTTTTAGCATTTCATTTTATTTTATGGTTTGAATCACTTAATTATACATCAGTGGCCAGCTCAACAGTGCTTGTAACGCTGCAGCCATTATTCGCATTTGCGGGTACATACTTCTTCTTTAAAGAGAAACTCTCTATTAAGACCCTTGTTGCGGGAGGGATTGCGATTTCAGGGAGTGTGCTGATTGGTTATGGAGATTTCAAGGTAAGTGGAAGCGCGCTTTATGGAGACCTGTTGGCTTTGATTGCTTGTGCACTGATCACAGCTTACTTATTGTTTGGGCAGGATGTTAGAAAGAGATTATCATTGGTGACTTATACGTTCGTTGTTTACGGAATCAGCACGATAACGTTATTCTTCTATATTGTATTCAAAGGGGAATCCTTTGGGCCTTATCCGGCTTCCGAATGGATGTGGTTTTTATTATTGGCACTCATACCGAATTTACTTGGCCACACCTTATTCAATTGGGCGTTGAAGTGGGTAAGCACCAATGTCATTTCAATTGCGATTCTTTTTGAGCCGGTAGGAGCTGCTATTCTTGCTTACTTTATACTTGGTGAGT
Organism: Planococcus sp. SE5232; assembly: GCF_050686535.1. Lineage (NCBI taxonomy): Bacteria > Bacillati > Bacillota > Bacilli > Caryophanales > Caryophanaceae > Planococcus > Planococcus sp. SE5232. The sequence goes on from NZ_JBOGCP010000005.1 coordinate 234,247, forward strand.
ATTTGAGCATTTCTCAAATAGTGGGTGGAAGTGTAGTGTTGGCGGGGATTACGCTGTTTGTTACAGACTATCAAAAAATTAAAATGTTCTTTTTAAAAAGAAAGGCTTGATTTTTCGTTCGTGGCGGTTTATATTTATATATGTCCTTAAGACAACTCAGAAAAAATATTTTGAAATAGTATTGACACTGAAGTTGAAGTGAGGTATATTGATAAAGTCGCCAATGAGCGCGGCAATCAAATTTGAACCTTGAAAACTGAACAGCAAAACGTCAACAAACAGCAACGGCCGCGCAAAACGGCCCGCGCACTTTACTGATCAGCGTATGCAGATCACAAGCGAACCGTGCGTCTTCGGACGGCGGTACGCCAGCAAGTATTTGAGCAATCAACTACTCTATAATGGAGAGTTTGATCCTGGCTCAGGACGAACGCTGGCGGCGTGCCTAATACATGCAAGTCGAGCGGAACCGGTGGAGCTTGCTCCATTCGGTTCAGCGGCGGACGGGTGAGTAACACGTGGGCAACCTGCCCTGCAGATCGGGATAACTCCGGGAAACCGGTGCTAATACCGAATAGTTTGCGGCCTCTCCTGAGGCTGCACGGAAAGACGGTTTCGGCTGTCACTGCAGGATGGGCCCGCGGCGCATTAGCTAGTTGGTGGGGTAATGGCCCACCAAGGCGACGATGCGTAGCCGACCTGAGAGGGTGATCGGCCACACTGGGACTGAGACACGGCCCAGACTCCTACGGGA
>NZ_JBOGCP010000006.1:0-122178 GCF_050686535.1 Planococcus sp. SE5232
TTATCTTTCTTCAACCGGCACATACGTCTGCATGCCAGGCCCGATGTATTCCGCGCGCGGGCGGATCAGGCGGTTGTCTGCGTACTGCTCAAGGATATGCGCCAGCCAGCCGGATGTGCGGGAAACCGCAAAGATCGGCGTGAACAGGTCATGTTCGATGTTCAGGCTGTGGTAGACCGAAGCCGAGTAGAAATCCACGTTCGGCGGAAGGTTTTTCTGGCCTGTGACGATGTCGTCGATTTTCACCGACATGTCGTACCATTTTTCTTCGCCGCGGATCTTCGTCAGTTTCTGGGACATTTCACGCAGATGCTTCGCACGCGGGTCGCCCTTGCGGTAGACGCGGTGGCCGAAGCCCATGATTTTCTCTTTGTTCGCCAATTTTTCGGTGATGACCTTCTCTACGTTGTCGACCGAGCCGATTTCCGTGAGCATCTTCATCACTTGTTCGTTGGCGCCGCCGTGAAGCGGGCCTTTCAATGCGCCGATGGCCGCTGTCACGCCGGAATAGACGTCAGACAGCGTCGCCACTGCGACACGCGCCGTGAACGTCGAAGCGTTCAATTCGTGGTCGGCGTGGAGCACAAGGGCTTTGTTGAAGGCTTCCTCTTCGATCGCTTCCGGCAATTCGCCGGACAGCATGTACAGGAAGTTGGCTGCGAAGCTCAGGTCCGTTTTCGGTGCGACCGGTTCCTGGCCGTTGCGGATGCGGCCGAAGGCCGTCACCAGCGTCGAAATCTTCGCCTGGATTTTGATGGCTTTGTTGTAATTCGCTTCCGGTTCCATCACTTCCGCCTGTTCGTCGAACAAGCCGAGCATGGACACCGCGGTGCGAAGAGCCGCCATCGGGTGGACGTTCTTGATGTCATATGTCTTGAAATGATCCAGCACAGCTTGTGGCACGGCCATGTTGTCCGCCAATTGCTGCTTCAGTTCCGCCAGTTCATCCGCTTTTGGCAGGCGCTGGTGCCAAAGCAGGTAGATCACTTCTTCAAAGCTTGCGTTAACGGCCAAGTCATCGATATCGTAGCCGACGTATGTAAGTGTGTCATCAATGATCGAGCTGATGGCGGATTGGGTTGCTACTACACCTTCTAAACCTTTTGACGATGTCATTTAAATCGCTCCTTCTTCAGTCTAATTCATCATTCCAAAAAAAAATGCAGAATGATGTCTCATCTGCGTGTATGAACTTCTGTTTTTATTTCCTTACTTAGCCATTATAATCAACTTTGTAGAATTTGTGAATGGAAACGCTTATAGAATTTAAATTTCCTTTGAAAAACGATAGAAAAACCCGGGATTATCCTACGATAACCCGGGTATTTTTCATCTTTTTATGGATCAATCGATAAATGAATGGCTTATACATCTTCTGGGTCGGGCTAAAAAGCATGGTGAACCCTACTGCATCAGAGATAAATCCAGGTGTCAGCAGCAAAACACCGCCCACCAGAATGAATGCCGCATTCAATAATTGATCTCCAGGAGCCTGAAAACTGTTCATACCTTCTTGAATGTCTTTTAATGCTTTTATGCCTTGTTTCTTGGCAAGAAAAGCCCCGATTAAACCGGTCAATACAATGATTGCCATCGTAACAAAGAATCCAAGCTTGCCTCCTGCCCAAATCAACAGGGCCAATTCAAGAGACGGTACAATAATTAACGCCAGAAAAATCCACTTCATCATTTTAACCGGCCTCCTTACTGTTTGTTATAACTTAAGAAAGTATAACTTCCAGTTCTTTCTTCATTGTCCAGACTTCTGATTATAGGACACTGGCATGGCCATGGTAAACAATGCCTGATTCCGCATCCATCGTAATATCGTAGCTGTTCTTGATCAGTGAAGTTGCTTCTTTGACACCGACGATGACCGGAATCCCAAGACTCAAGCCGACAACTGCGGCATGGCTTGTCAATCCGCCTTCTTCAGTGATGATTCCCGCGCATTTATTGATGGCTGGCATCATCTCACGGTCTGTGCCGATGGTGACGATGATCTTGCCCTCTACATCGACTGCCAATGCTTCTTCTGCATTTCTGACAACTACCGTTTCACCGAAAGCGACAGTTTTGCCGATTCCCTGGCCTTTTGCAAGGATGTCTCCGATTACGTGCACTTTCATCAGGTTGGTCGTACCCGCTTGGCCAACCGGGACGCCTGCAGTGATGACAACAAGGTCTCCGTGTTTCACATAGCCATGCTTCAAGCTTTCATCCACCGCTTTTTCAAGCAGCTCATCCGTCGACTCCACTGAAGTTCCGACGATTGGTTGAACGCCCCATACCAAAGATAGCTTCCGTGCTGGCCGATCTGAAGAGGTCACCGCAATTATCGGTGCTCCCGGACGATATTTGGAAATCATCTTGGCAGTTGTGCCGCTTTCAGTCGGAGCAATGATGGCTTGAACTTTTAAGTTCAAAGCTGTATAAGCAACAGCTTGGCCAATGGCTTCTGTCATATTCGATTCTTTTTCTTTTCTTCTGGTCGAGACGATCTGCTTGTAGTTCAAAGCAGCTTCCGTCGTTTCTGCGATGCGGTGCATCGTTTCAACCGATTCGATTGGATAGAGGCCGGCTGCCGTTTCACCGGAAAGCATGATCGCATCAGTTCCGTCAAAAATCGCGTTGGCGACGTCACTTGCTTCTGCACGTGTCGGACGCGGGTTGCGCTGCATGGAATCGAGCATCTGTGTAGCGGTAATGACCGGTTTTCCGGCGCTATTGCATTTATCGATCAATGATTTTTGAACCAACGGCACTTCTTCCGCTGGAATTTCCACACCCAAATCTCCACGTGCAACCATTAAGCCATCGGAAACCATGATGATTTCATCAATATTGTCGACGCCTTCCTGGTTTTCGATTTTCGGGATGATTTGGATATGCGAGCCGCCGTTCTTTTCAAGCAGGCCGCGGATTTCCATGACATCCGAACTTCTTCTGACAAAGGAAGCCGCTACAAAGTCGACGTTCTGCTCAATGCCGAATAAAATATCCTGTGCGTCTTTTTCAGTGATTCCCGGCAATTGAACCGAAACCCCTGGTACGTTGACGCCTTTTTTAGTTTTTAGTGTTCCAGCGTTTTCAACGATTGTATGGATAATGCCATTCTCTTTGTCCAGGCTCTCAACACGCAACTCAATCAATCCGTCATCCAACAGAATGATTGATCCCGTATCAACATCTTCGATCAATTGTTCATAAGTGATCGAGAACCGTTCAGCAGTTCCCAATACTTCAGTCATGGAAACTTCGATTTTCTGGCCAGTCACCAATTCAATCGAATCGTTCTCCATTTGATGGGTCCGGATTTCCGGCCCTTTCGTATCCAGCAGGATTCCGACAATCTTATCGGCTTTTTCAGCCGCTTCACGGATGCGTTTGATGCGCAAAGCGTGTTCTTCATGATTACCGTGTGAAAAGTTTAAACGGGCGACGTTCATCCCCGCTTCGATTAAACGTTCTAATAGTTCCGGTGATTCACTTGCCGGTCCAATTGTGCAGACAATTTTTGTTTTTCTCAATAGGCTCACTCCATTTACCGTTTTAAATTGATAGTTCTTTGGATAGGGTATATAAACTCATATCAGCATTGTGCTCAGCAGTGAATGCTTCTGTCATACCATAGTCTACCACCTGATGATTCTTCATGCCAATAGCTCGCCCTCCGACACCCTCAAGCAGAACTTCCACCGCTCGGGCACCAAATAAGCTGCCCAGAACACGGTCTCGCGCTGTCGGTGAACCGCCACGCTGGATATGGCCAAGTACTGAAACACGCGTTTCAATATCCGCTTTTTCTTTGATCAGGTCGGCAAGTTCGTTGCCGCCCATGACCCCTTCAGCCACGATGATGATACTATGGCGCTTTCCGCGGTTGCGGCCTTTTTGCAGACGGTCAATAATGTCATCGATATCATAGGTGTCTTCCGGAATCAGAATGGTTTCTGCTCCACCGGCAAGGCCAGCCCATAATGCCAGATCGCCAGCGTCCCGTCCCATCACTTCCACAATGAATGTCCGCTCATGGCTTGTCGCCGTATCGCGAATTTTATCGATCGCTTCGATGACTGTATTCAATGCCGTATCAAAACCGATGGTGTAATCAGTCCCCGGAATATCGTTGTCGATGGTTCCTGGAACGCCGACACATGGAAACCCTTTTTCCGTCAAAGCCATCGCTCCGCGGTAAGATCCGTCTCCACCGATGACCACCAGTCCTTCAAGACCTTCTCTTTTCATGTTTTCAATCGCCTTTAATTGGCCTTCGTTGGTGCGGAATTCTTCGCAGCGCGCAGAGTAAAGCTTCGTGCCTCCACGCTGGATGATGTCGCCGACATCGCCTGCTTCCAGCGTTTTGATATTGCCTTCGATCAATCCCTGATACCCGGAATAAACGCCAGCCACTTCTACGCCATGAAAAATCCCTTTACGGACAACTGCCCGGACAGCCGCGTTCATGCCCGGTGAATCCCCTCCGCTTGTCAATACTCCAATTTTCTTCATAATACCCCTCCTGCAGTCCATTTACTCTGTTTACCTTACCACGCCAAAGCGCTACTGTCAGTCCTGAATAGACCCTAACTATGTTAAGATTTTGTTGCACACACCAGGGTGGTTTCAATGATTCAGTCCACTCCATTATTTTTTGAAAACAAAAAGAACCGCCGAGGCGGTCCTCCTTCACTCACTGAATACACCGATTGATTTGAATTTCCGGTACCGCTGGTCGATCAGTTCCTGACCGGTCATGCCATTCAATTCCTCGAGAGAGCGTCTGATCGCTACTGAAATGATGGAAGCCTGTCTTTTTGGATCATGGTGGGCACCGCCGCGAACTTCTGGAATCATGTGTTCAATTATTTTCATCTCCAGCAAATCTGGAGCCGTGATCTTCATTGCTTCCGCCGCTGTTTGGGCAAGAGCCGAATCCTTCCATAGAATCGAAGCTGCTCCTTCAGGAGAGATGACAGAGAATGTCGAATTCTCCAGCATCAAGATCTGATTGCCGAGACCCAGCGCCAACGCGCCGCCGCTTCCGCCTTCTCCGATGACGATGGACAGGACAGGAACTTCCAGCCCAGCCATTTCCACGAGATTCCGCGCAATCGCTTCACTTTGGCCGCGCTCTTCGGCTGCTTTACCCGGGTAGGCACCTTTTGTATCAATGAGGCAAATGATCGGGCGCTTGAATTTCTCTGCCTGCTTCATGAGCCGCAATGCTTTTCTGTAACCTTCGGGATGCGGCATGCCGAAATTCCGTCTGACATTTTCTTTCGTATCCTTGCCACGCTGATGGCCAATGATCGTGACCGGCTGGCCATGGAAAGAGCCGATTCCGCTGACAATCGCGGCGTCATCCCCGTATAGGCGATCTCCGTGCAATTCAATGAAATCATTGAAAATCATCGGAATGTAATCGAGCGTTGTCGGCCGCTCCGGGTGGCGGGCTACTTGTACGCGATCCCAAGGCTTCATGTTCTCGTATATTTCTTCTTCAAGTTTGGAGAACCGGTCTTCCAACGACTTGATTTCGGAATTCAAATCCACTTCTGCAGTTGCTGTATATTCTTTCAGCTCTGAAATCTTTGTTCTCAGCTGGATGAGCGGTTCTTCAAAAGGCATCGATTTCTTTCCATTCTTCTTAGCCATTTGCAACAGCCCCTTTCGTATGGAGATGCACAATCGTCGCTAATGTCTTCTGCATGGAAGCACGATGGACGACTGCATCCAATTGGCCATGAGCCAACAGGAATTCCGCTGTCTGGAAGTCTTCCGGTAATTTCTCGCGGACCGTTTGTTCAATGACGCGTCGACCTGCGAAACCGATCAATGCTTTCGGTTCAGCGATATTGATGTCTCCTACTGATGCGAAACTTGCCGACACCCCACCTGTTGTCGGATGTGTCAGGACCGATACGAAAAGCAGGCCTTCATTGCTATGGCGCTTAAGGGCTACGCTGGTTTTCGCCATCTGCATCAAAGACAGGACACCTTCTTGCATACGTGCTCCGCCACTTGCTGTAAAAATGATGAACGGCAATTTGCGGTCAGTAGCCGCCTCAATTGCACGCGTAATCTTCTCCCCCACAACTGATCCCATTGACCCCATCCGGAAATGGGAATCCATCACAGCGAGAACGATATCCTGCCCCTGCAATTTACCGGATCCCGTCAAAACAGCTTCGTTCAAACCGGTTTTTTCGCTGTCTGCTTGAACTTTTTCCGTATAGCCAGGAAAACCGAGCGGATTCTCCGATTTTAAATGGTCATCCATCGACTCGAAGCTTCCCTCATCCAGCAGACTGTCTATGCGCTCATAAGCGGTCATCTTGAAATGATGATCACATTTCGGGCAAACTTTATTGTTTTTCTTCAACTCTTTTGTCAAAGTGATTTCCTTGCAGGAAGGACATTTGGTCATCAATCCCTCCGGAACATCTTTGGCAGATTTCGAAGGAATAGTTGCTTCTTTACTGTCTTTATTGCGTTTAAAAATATCACGAATCATTGCCATTGCGTATTCTCTCCTTTTGCAGCCATTCACTCCAAGCCTTGAACCCATGAATGGCTGTATCTGCGTCTTGTCGTTCAATTGCTGCCAATATATCGTTCATACTGCCAATTTCCTCGGATGAAACGGTCCCGTCGTATGGATTTCCGCTGTATTGCTTCAGCAAGAACCAGATTTTCAATGATAAACGGTTGCCGGACAATACCATCAGTTCCCGGACAAAGTCTTCCCGCAGAAAACTTTCATCTTCAAGACGAAGCCGCAAACTCTCCCAAACTTTCATTTGGCTGGCTGCTTCGTTTCGGCAGATTGCCTGGATGGCCGCGACCTCATGGAGCAGGCGCGTTTCCCAAACATCCTCATGTGACTGATTGTCCTGTAGAACGAAAGTTGACAGGACTTCAACTAATTTTTGGTTTCTGTGGTCAGACAGGAAAGTTCCTTCGCCTCTGCGGGTTTCAATCAACCCTAATAACTCCAAACTGCGCAGCGCTTCCCGTAAAGTCGAGCGGCCGACTTGCATGGTTTCAGCCAGTTCCCTTTCAGATGGAATCCGGTCACCCGGCTTGATTTTTTCCTGCCGAATCATATCACGAATGTCCCGTACTATATCCAAATATCGTTTCGATTGATTCATGACAGTTCCTCAGTTCCCATTTTTTTGAAAGTGGTCTGGCCACTCATATCCTATACCTTACAAAAAAAACAGTGCCACGTAAAGAAAAAACTGCTTTTCTTTTAGAAAAGCAGTCAGGTTTCGATATTTTTGCAGATAATAGCTGTTTTTTGGTTGCGATTTTCGACTACGCCCTGGATTTCAAGGATGGCATGCGGTTCCAGAAGAAGGTTGTATTTGGCATACTCCACCGGAAACAAAGTAATGGAAGCCGGACCTGTTTCATCCATCAACGTCAGAAAGGCCATCGCGTCCCCTTTCTTCGTCCGGATCCGTTTGATGTCTTCCACCATGCCCAGTACCCTCACAGATTCCCGGTCCTTTTTCGTCTTCAGCAGTTTCAGCTCAACGAAGGATTTTTGGCGCTCTTCTTTCTCGCGTTCAATCGGATGCTTGGACAAATAAAACCCAAAGACCTCTTTTTCGAAATCGAGCTTCAGACTTTCAGGCAGCTCTGCTGCTTTTGTGTATTTCGGTTTCATGAAGCTCGATCCCATATCATCAAACAATCCGGGATCTTCATTCGGCTTGACGAGCTCTGCATGCTTGATGGCGCTGTCCAGCGAAGCCAATAAAACTCCCCGGTCATAGCCGAAATCATCAAGCGCTCCTGCTTTGATCAGCGGTTCAAACGATTTCCGGTTAAAATGCAAAGCCGAAATCCTCTCGGCAATATTGAACAGGCTGGTGAACGGACCATCTTCCCGGGCACCCATCAAAGCTTTCACGGTCGTTCCCGGCACGCCTTTTACCGCGTTCAAGCCAATCCGGATCTGGCCATCTTCCACTGAAAACGAATGGCGGCTCCTTTGGACGGAAGGCGGCAGCAGCGGAATTTTCTTTTCTTTTATCTCCTGCAACAGCTGTTTGGTCTTTTCGGCATTGCCTGAGCTATTGGTCAATAGGCCTGTATAGAAGTAGACCGGATAATGGGTCTTCATATAGCTCAACTGATATGAAATGAGGCTGTAAGCGACAGCATGGCTTTTCGGAAAGCCGTAATCGGCAAAACGGACGATCAAATCATAGACTTCCGATGCCTCGGCTTCAGTAAATCCTTTGGCTTTGGCTCCGCGGGTGAAATGCGCCCGTTCTTCATCCAGAATTTCACGTTTCTTCTTGCTGACAGCACGGCGCAACAGATCGGCTTCCCCAAGCGAAAAACCGGCCATCTTCGCCGCAATGTGCATGATCTGCTCCTGGTAGACAATGACGCCATAAGTTTCACTTAAAATCGGCTCGAGAATCGGATGGACATATTTTACAGCTTCCTGTTTATGTTTCCGTCTTGCGTATAAAGGAATGAATTCCATCGGGCCTGGCCGGAACAGCGCGTTGACCGCGACAATGTCCCCAAAGGCTGTTGGTTTGATCTGCTGGAGCGCACGCCGCATGCCGTCGGACTCCAATTGAAAAACCCCGGTGGTATCACCCAAAGCCAACAACTTATAGGTGTCTGCATCCTGGAGCGGAATGCTGCGGTAGTCGACGCGTTTTTTAGTATCCCAATACACCAGACCGCGGATCTGCTCCAGGATCGTCAAATTACGCAACCCCAGAAAGTCCATCTTCAGCAGACCGATCGCTTCCAGTTCCTGCATGGGCCATTGCGTCAAATAAATGCCTTCATGGCCTTTTTCGATCGGTACATGGTCAACTAACGGCGACGGACTTAAAATCACGCCTGCTGCATGGGTGGAGGCATGGCGCGGCAGGCCCTCCAATTTCAAAGCTGTCTTGAACCAGGATTTGCGTTCTTCCCGCTCAATGATCCAATCGTTCAAAGCTGGAGACTCTTTTAAGGCAGAGCGCAGCGTCGTGCCTGGCCGGTTCGGAATCATTTTTGAAATGGCTTCAAGTTCTTCTGCTTCGAAGCCGAAAACACGGGCAGTATCCCGGGCAACTGCTTTGGCTGATAAGGTGCCGAATGTAATAATCTGCGCCGTTCGGACTGCACCGTATTTTTTCGCTACGTAGTCCACCACTTCATGACGTCTGTAATCGGCAAAATCAATGTCGATATCCGGCAGTGTAATCCGCTCCGGATTCAGGAACCGTTCAAACAGCAACCCATGTTCAATCGGATCTACATCCGTGATCTTCAATGAGTAGGCAACCAGCGAACTGGCAGAAGATCCACGGCCCGGACCTGTCAGAATATCCTGGTCTCTCGCATACTTCATGAAATCTGCAACAATCAGGAAATAATCGATAAAGCCCATCGTCCCGATCACCGACAGTTCATAATCCAGTCGTTCCTGGTAGCTTTGTGAATAGCCTGGAACCCGCTCTTCCAACCCTGATTTGCAGAGTTCTGAAATAAAAATTGCTTTATCGGTTTCTGCCGGCAACGGAAACACCGGAAGCAGTTGGCGGTCCATGGGAATCGTCACCTGGCAGCTCTTCAGCATTTGGGCCGTACGCTCCAGCCATTCCGGTTGATCGGCAAACCAGGTTTCGAACTCCTGGCGGCTTGGGACATATGCATGGGTGTGCTCAGGCTTTTTCCTTTCCGGATCATTCATCTTCAGGCCTTGGCCGATTGCGGATGCCACTTCATAGGCAAAGGCATCCTGCTGATGCAGATAACGGCTTTCATGCGATGCGATGATCGGCAGTTCTGCCTGATCACAGAGTTCGGCAAATGCCTGTTCCTGTTCAGATGAAATCCCACCAGGCCGCTCTAAACTTCCGAATGCTGCTGAACCAAACAACTCTTTTATGTATCGGAATACAGGACTGCGATCTGTCAGCAGCCATTCGGGTTTGTTTGGAACCACGCAAATCAAGCCGTTCCGATAGGCTTTCAGCCATTGTTCCGGTATCGCCTCTTTATCTCTTGTCGAAAGGGCGCTGGAAATCTTCAACAGATTCCCGTAGCCGCTATTCGACTGAGCATAGAAAACCACCGGATACTGCTGTTCTTCAAACTCGATAAATGCCGAAAGGCCGATCACCCCATGGATGCCGGCACGGCGGCACGCTTCCCAAAATGGGAGAATGCCATATAGTTTGGTGTTGACGATTGCGGCTGAAGCGGCTCCCTGCTCTTTCAAATACGGGAAAAGTTCGTCAAGGCGCACCGTGCTTTTCAGCAAATCAGCCGATGTGCTTATATGCGGATAAACCATTGACACTCTACTCCCTTCTTAGTTTGCAGCAGCACAGATTTCAGCGAGGCGCTCGATTACCCGGTCAGCTTCCTGCCAGGAATAAGCCGTTGCCCCGGAAGCCATCGGATGGCCACCGCCGCCGAATTCCTTCGCCAATGTATTGATGATTGGGCCTTTCGAACGCAGACGCACACGAATTTCCGTATCTTCTTCTATTAAAATGACCCAGGCTTTCATGCCTTTGACATTACCGAGTGAGCCCACAAGTAAAGAGGTATCGGTCGCCGTAACATCAAATTCCTTTAAAATGTCTTTGGTGATTTTGACGTGGGCAGCGCCATTTTCATCCATTTTGAAATTCTGGTACATGTATCCCTGCAAATGCAATAAGTTACGGTCCATTTCATACATGCCATTATGCAATGCATCGCGGTCGAAATCGTATTTGATGAGTTCGCCGGCAATCGCAAAGGTCTTTTGCGTTGTGCTTGGGAATAGGAAGCGACCGGTGTCACCGATAATTCCTGCATACAATAAACGCGCCGCTTTTGCAGATAAGGTCCATCCCTCGTTTTCCCGGCCATATGTATAGAGATCATAGATCAATTCAGAAGCGGAGCTGGCTGTCGTGTCGACGGATACAATATCACCGTAGACATCGTCATTGGGATGGTGGTCGATTTTGATGAGTTTAGCGCCTCTCTTATAACGCTGATCGTCGATTCGCTCGGTGTTTGCGGTATCGGTCACAATCACCAATGCCCCTTCAAAGTCCTGATCCGTTACGGTATCAGGAAAATCCAGAAAGTCCATCGTGTAATCATGTGCGCCGGCACCCAAAATACGCTTATCCGGATAATTCTGTTCCAATAGATATTTCAATCCCAACTGGGAACCATAAGCATCCGGGTCTGGCCGTACATGACGGTGAATAATGATGGTGCTGTATTGCTTAATTGTGTCGACGATTTGACTGTTCATTTCCGAGTTCCTCCATTTATAAGGAAATCCATTCGCAATTTTGCTCAGTTCTCAGTACAATGATAATGAGTTTTGGAATTCAGGAGGTCCTTATGTTAATATTCGTTGTTTTAATCATTGTATCATTTGTCATTTATTTTTATAACAAAACAAAGCAATTCCGGACACGCAGCGTCTTGCCAATCCGAAAGAAATGGTATGCCGCACGTGCGTCCATGGCTCTAGGAAGTTTTGTCACCTTTTTTGGAATCAACCAGCTGTTCGTTTTCCAATCAACAATTACGTACATCGTTTCAGCCATTTTCATCGTACTCGGCTTGGCGTTGGTATACTACAACTACAAAGCAGCAAGGCATTACCACGTATTCCTTGAAGAAGAAGCAGACTTGAACCCTTAAACGCCTTTCTTTGCACATAAGAATGCTCAAGCAGGAGCTGGACTCGTTTACCGAGTCCGGCTCCTGCCTTTTTAATGTTATCTATTGATTCCGCTTGATTTAGATTAACGATCCAATAGTTGGAAAGTCAGCATCGCCTTGCCAACGATTTCGTTTTCCAAGGAAACGTCCACTTCGACTTTTGCGGATTTTCGGCTTATGTCCAAAATATTGGGCCTGACGAACACCAGTGCATCCAATTGAACCGGTTTCAGGAAATAGATTGCAATATTTTCCAATACACTATCCTTCCGGTTTCTTGTTTTTAAGGCCGCTCCTGCCGCCTCTGTCAGAATCATTGTATATGCGCCATGGGAAATCGATCCATAGGCATTGGTCATTTGAGGCGTGACACGGAACTCCAGGATCAACTTATCGCTTGCCTGCTGGTGAAGCTGACTTTTGATGATATCGTCAATCGTTTCACCCTGTTGCGGCTGCCGTTGTGCGGTTTGTATCGCCTTCAGCACATCCTGCCTGCTGATGACCCCTTTCAGTTTGCCGTGATCATCCGCTACCGGCATTAAGTCGATGCCTTCCCAGATCATGCGGTGCCCCGCCGCCGCGACACTTGTCTGCATAGAGACGGTAATCGGATCTTTGGTCATCGCCTTTTCCACCAATTCAGTAGGCGGATGGCCAATCACATCCCGAGACGTGATGATGCCTACAAGTTTATTGGCTTGATCGACCACAGGGAATCCACCATGCGTCGTTTCTTCATTCAGGTCATGATAGCGGCTGATCGGATCTTTCAGATTCAAATGCGCCGTCACTTCCAATGGAATTAAAATATCTTCAATCAAAAGAATCTCTTTCTTGATCAACTGATCATAAATCGCCCGATTGATCATCGTCGCTACCGTAAAAGTATCGTAGCTCGTCGAAATGACCGGCAACTCAAATTCGTCCGCCAGTTTTTTGACCTGTTCGGACGCTTCAAATCCACCCGTCACCAACACAGCTGCTCCGGCACGAAGCGCGTACTCATGTGCTTTATAGCGGTTGCCGACAATCAGCAGATTGCCCGCCTCTGTATAGCGCATCATATCTTCCAGCTGCATGGCTCCGATAACGAATTTGTTGAGGGATTTATGCAACCCGGCTCTGCCGCCCAATACCTGACCATCGACGATATTGACGATTTCCGCGTAAGTCAGACGTTCGATATTCTCTTTTTTCTTACGTTCAATCCGGATCGTCCCGACACGTTCAATCGTCGACACCAAGCGTTTGGTTTCCGCTTCTTTAATCGCACGGTAAGCAGTACCTTCACTCACCTGCAGATCTTTCGCAATGCGCCGCACCGAAATTTTCTCGCCCACTGCCAAAGTCTCAATATAATCCAATATCTGTTCATGTTTAGTCGCCATGATTTCACCCATTCTTTCTACGTTCCTGTACATTCTAGTGTAGCATAATTACAAGAAATGTGGAGACGGGCGTTCTGGTCCGACAGGCGTAAGACGCTCTGGCGAAGCGGCGTTTCTTCAGCCGCACAGTCAGAGTGGCTTACGTCCCGAGGAACAGCCCGTCGCAACTGGACAATTAAAAATGTGGAGGTGGCCGTTCAGTTCCGACAGGCATAAGGCGAATCGGCGAAGTGGCGCTCTTTGCCGCACAGCCGAGTTGACTTATGTCCCGAGGAATTGGCCACCGCAACTGGACAATACGAAAAGTGGAGACGGGCGTTCTGGTCCGACAGGCGTAAGCCACTTTGGCGAAGCGGCGTTTTTTCAGTCGCACAGCCAGAGTGGCTTACGTCCCGAGGAACAGCCCGTCGCAACTGGACAACTAGAAATGTGGAGACGCACAATAAAACTCACTCTAGAAAACACAAAACCCGAAAAGCCTCGACTCTTCGGGTTTTCTGCCTATTATAATTCGATGCTGCCACCTGGCTGCAGGATGTTCACTTCTGCGCCTTTAATCATTGATTTGAAATGCTCAGGATCCTGCTTGATCGGCGGGAAGGTATTGTAATGGATCGGCACAACCACTTTCGGCTTCAATAATTCCACCGCGTAAGCCGCATCTTCCGGTCCCATTGTGAAAAAGTCGCCGATTGGCACAAATGCCACATCGATATCGTTGCGTTCCCCGATGATCTGCATGTCACCGAAGACTTCAGTGTCACCGGCATGGTAAATCGTTTTGCCTTCCGCTTTAAAGAGGATTCCTGCTGGCATGCCGCCATATACCACTTCGCCTTCTTCAGTCGTATAAGAAGAACTATGGAAAGCTTTTGTGAACTTCACTACACCAAAATCGAATTCATGGGCCCCGCCCAGATTCATACCGGTTGCATTCAATCCCTGGCTGCCCAAATAATTGGCAAGTTCGACCGGAGCCACTACTTGTGCATTATTGCTCTTTGCCAATTCAACCGTGTCACCGACATGGTCGTTATGGGCATGTGTCAATAGAATGGCAGTAGGCTTTTCATCGGCAACTTTTAAATCTGTCAATTCGTTGCCGTTGATGAACGGATCAATGAGAATCGTGTGTTCTCCAGTTTTGATTTTTACAATTGAATGTCCGTGATACGAGATGTGCATGAAATCCCTCCAATGATTTTTTTAACGATCGATGAAGAAAATGAATTATTCCTTCCTATCTCTATAATAGCAAGCTTGAAGAAATCACTGCAGGCAAGAGTTTGGCTGAATACCGTTAGAAATATGCTTCAGCTATGAAATGACGGTGTCAGCGCAATTTCCTTTATCCACTGGAAGTGATGAAGCTTACTAATTCAACTCACATAGCTGTTTTATACCCTGATTTTTGATATGCTACACATGTAGAGGAGGAATACATATGACCAAAATCAAGCAATTACAGAATTATTTGAAGGAACAATCGATTGATGCAGCGTTCATCACAGATCCCTTTAACGTCTTTTACGTGAGCGGTTTCCAGAGCAATCCGCATGAGCGCCTGTTGGGTGTCATGGTTTTCGCTGAAGCTGAGCCGTTCCTGATCTGTCCGAAAATGGAAATGCCGGATGCAAAGAATGCCGGATGGACCGGCGAAATCGTCGGCCATGAAGACACGCAAAATTCCATGGAGATCTTATACAACACTGCCCAGTCCCGCGGAATTGAATTGAGCACCATGGCAATCGAAAAAGCGCATATGACGGTGGACCGTTACGACGCCATCCTATCATTGTTCAGCTCACTGAAAATTGTCCAGTTGGATGATCAGCTGAATGCGATGCGCGTCATCAAGGACGATGCCGAATTGGAGATTTTGCGTGAAGCGGCGGCATTGGCTGATTACGCCATTGAAGTTGCGGCCAAAACAATCAAAGAAGGCATCACGGAAATTGAAGTGATGACGGAAATCGAATTGGCCTTGAAAAAACGCGGCGTCACCCATATGTCGTTCGATACGACCGTGTTGACAGGAGATAAAGCTGCCTCACCGCATGGCAAAACCGGGGACCGCAAATTGCAGAATGGCGATTTGGTTTTATTCGACCTCGGCGTTGTCCATAAGGGCTATTGCTCAGACATCACCCGCACATTGGCGCTCGGCGAACCCGGCGAAGAACAGAAAGCCGTCTACGATATCGTCTTACAGGCTGAAACGGCAGCACTCGAAGCAGTCAAGCCTGGCGTTACGGCAGCTGAACTCGATCAGATTTCACGCAAAGTCATTGCCGATGCAGGATATGGCGAGTACTTCACACACCGCCTGGGTCATGGTCTCGGTATTTCTGTGCATGAGTTCCCTTCAATCCATGGCGCCAATCCGATGAAGATGGAAAAAGGAATGGTCTTCACTTTGGAGCCCGGCATTTATGTTCCTGGAAAAGTCGGCGTCCGCATCGAGGATGACGTAGCAGTAACTGACAACGGCTATGAAGTTTTGACGAAGTTCCCGAAAGAACTTCAGATCATCAACAATTAATAGCAAAAGCGGCATCGGAAAAATCCGATGCCGCTTTTTTGTTTATCAGCCCAATATGTCGTCGACTGATTTGTATTCCAGTCCCTGGTCGACGGCCACTGCCTGATAGGTGACATGGCCGCTTAAGGTATTGACTCCTTTTTTCAAAGCTTCATTGGCAAGGACTGCCTGTGCAAATCCTTTATTGGCAATCTGCACGGCATAAGGCACAGTCACATTCGTCAAACCGATAGTGGATGTCCGCGGAACCGCTCCCGGCATATTCGCTACGGCGTAATGGACAACTCCATGCTTCACGTATGTCGGCTCATCATGCGTCGTGATGCGGTCGCTGGTTTCAAAAATCCCGCCTTGGTCAATCGCGATATCCACTACGACAGAGCCCGGCTTCATGGATTTGATCATGTCTTCCGTCACCAACTTCGGTGCTTTAGCTCCGGGAATTAAAACCGCTCCAATGACCAGATCCGCATTCTTTACAGATTCTGCTATATTCAAGGGATTGGACATCAACGTTTGGACATCCTGCCCGAACTGGTCATCCAATTGGCGCAGCCGATCCGGATTCAAATCCAGAATCGTCACATTGGCACCCATGCCAATTGCCACTTTTGCAGCATTGGTGCCCGCCACTCCAGCTCCGATAATGGTCACATTTCCGCGTCCGACCCCTGGAATTCCACCAAGCAGAACCCCTGCTCCACCGTGTATCTTCTCAAGGAATTGGGCTCCGATCTGTGTCGACATCCGACCGGCCACTTCGCTCATTGGCGTCAGGAGTGGCAAGGAACTATTAGGCAATTGCACAGTTTCGTATGCGATTCCTGTCACTTTCGCATCCAACAGCGCCTGCGTCAATTCCTTTTCAGGAGCTAAATGCAGATAGGTGAACAGGATCAGCCCTTCCCGGAAGTAACGATATTCATCTGCTTCGGGTTCTTTGACCTTCATGACCATTTCCTGCGCCCACGCCTCATCGGCGGACTCAACGATGACTGCTCCAGCAGCACTGAAATCTTCATCTGTAAATCCTGAACCCAGCCCGGCTCCCGATTGTATAAATACCTCATGTCCATAAAGCTTTAAGTTGACCACTCCAGCTGGAGTCATCGCTATTCGGTTTTCGTTGTTTTTCACTTCTGTCGGTATACCAATTCGCATCTCGAAACCCTCCATTTTGTGTTGGTTGGAATCATTTTCTGGGAATTGAAGTTTTCTGAAATTACTATCATTTTAACAGACTGGACCAGTTTCTGCCCTCATTTCATACTTTTCTCCTCTTCTCAGTCTAGTTTGACGGGAGAATAGTCGCCATTAATTAGACAAAAAATTCTTGAAATTAACTTCAATTCAGCAGGAACTTCAAAACTTATAGCGAATGGTTACAGTGAGAGACAAAAGGAGGAATTTAAGATGACATTAAAGTACAGTCAAATTCTTGTTGCAGTAGATGGATCAAAAGAAGCAGAATGGGCATTCAAAAAATCAGTCGGCATTGCCCAACGGAACAACGCAACATTAAACTTGGTAAATGTAATCGATACCCGTTCATTTGCAGCAATCGAAGCTTATGATCGCTCCATTGCTGACCGCGCTCAGAAATTCGCAGAAGATTTATTGGATGAATACAAAAAAGAAGCTTTAGCCGGCGGTGTTGAAAAAGTGAACATCGTAGTCGATTACGGTTCTCCAAAAACGATGATTTCAAGAGATTTAGCTCAAAAAGTGGAAGCTGACCTTATTATCTGTGGTGCTACTGGATTGAATGCTGTTGAACGTTTCTTGATCGGCAGTGTTTCCGAGCACATCGTCCGTTCCGCAAAATGTGATGTGTTGGTGGTACGTACTGAAGAAGCTCAGAACGATGCACCGAAAGAATATTATTCTGAAGACAAATCAGGCAAACCTGAAAATTTCTAAACCAACTAAACAAAAGCCCTTCACATTCGTGAAAGGCTTTTTTACATATCAGGAAGATTTTACTTTAATGACGATTTTTCCACGTGCATGATGGGATTCACTTAGTTCGTGGGCATCTTTCAACCCCTGTTCGGTAAAATCAAAAACATGGCCGATTGAAGGCTTAAATTCACCTGATACATAGAGATTAGCCAGCTTTTGCAATTGTTCACCGCTGGGCTCGAGCCAAAAATCACTGGCCGTCACGCCATGCTCTTCAGCCTTTTCAGCAGAAGGCTGACCGGCAATCGAAATCAATTTCCCGCCTTTTTTCAGGACTTTAAAACTTTTTTCCAGAATTTCTCCACCCATGGTATCCAATACCGCATCAAAATCCTCCAGCAATTCGCTGAATTCCTCTTCCCGGTAATTGATGACCCGGTTGGCTCCGAGAGATTTCACCAGTTCATCATTTTTATCGCTCGCCGTGGTTGCTACATAAGCTCCAATGCTGTTCGCAATCTGTATGGCCATACTGCCGACTCCACCTGCTCCGGCGTGAATCAACACTTTGTCGCCTTTTTTCAATTCTGCAAAGTCAACAAGGCATTGATAAGCAGTCAACCCAGTCAGTGGAATTGCTGCGCCTTCTTCGTAAGACATGCTCTCCGGCATATGGGCAAGCAGGTTTTCTTCAACCGGAACAAATTCAGCATACGTTCCTTGCCGTGTTGTAGCCGGTCTTGTAAAGACCCGGTCTCCTACACTGAAGTTCTTCACCTTGGCGCCGACTTCGGCAATGACCCCTGCTGCATCCCATCCTAAAATAATCGGGAATTCCCATGGCAGCATCTCTTTCAGGTAGCCTTCACGCAATTTCCAGTCGATCGGGTTTATGGAAGTCGCGTGGATTTCAACCAGCACCTGATTTTCATTGATGGTCGGCTTTTCCACTTCCCGTTCTTTCAATTGTTCACTGCCTCCGTAATTATCGATGACTATCGCTTTCATCTGACATCTCCCCTTCCGTTATTATCAAATATACCCTTATCTCCAAATAGTACTCATCAAAAAAACTGGAGATGTCTGGAGAATAAAACAATTTATTCCGTTTCCATTAAGATGGTATTCATTCCATCTTCAGGATCACAGCCTTCCAGCACATAAACCAGTTCCGTTTCAGAAGTTAATAGGATGATTGAATTGCATTGTCTGGTTATTACTTCTCCTGAACCGAATTCGTCTTCTCTGGAATCCTCCACTGATTCAATCTCATTGCCATTGTATGTCAGATCCTGATAGATCGGATCCCCTTCTGTTGTGTAGGTAATCACCCTAACCGCATCCTCTTCTCCACTTACCGTATTTTCATAGAACTGGTATAAGCGATCTCCATTTGTCACATCTCCATGTGTGTTTTCAATAATGTCCGCTTCATCAAAGGATTTCCGGTCGCATGCAACTCCCATCAACAGCAACATCGATACCAGTACTGCCAGGATTTTTTTCATCTCCACACCTCCCGTTGCAGATTAGACGCTTTTGTCGTAGAAAGATTACAGAATGCCCGTTGCTCGGTGCCCTGGTTCTTCAGTCTTGCGGAAGCCAAGTGCTCCCTTTACGGTCCAATATGTTATCATTAATGCTGTTCGCTAAAAGAGGTTCGCAAACTCCCTCTCTAAAAAACTAAGGAGTGTTTCAGATGAAAAATGAAAAAGCAGTTGTCGTCTTCAGTGGCGGCCAAGACAGTACCACTTGCCTGTTTTGGGCAATCAAGAACTTCAAGGAAGTTGCAACCGTAACGTTCGATTATGGCCAGCGCCATTTAGCTGAAATCGAATGTGCCCGGAAAATCGCTGACGAACTTGGCGTTTCCTTCAAAGTATTGGATATGACTTTGATCAATCAATTATCCGCTAACGCTTTAACGCGCGATGACATCGAAGTCACAGCAGAAGAAGGCGAATTGCCTTCCACGTTTGTGCCTGGCAGAAATCATCTGTTTCTGTCTTTTGCGGCCGTTTATGCAGATGCCATCGGTTCGCGGCATTTGATCACCGGTGTCAGCCAAACGGATTTCAGTGGCTATCCCGATTGCCGCGACACCTTTATCCGGTCATTGAATGTTACTTTGAACTTGGCGATGGATAAGCAATTCATCATCCACACGCCGTTGATGTGGCTGGACAAGTCCGATGTTTGGGAGCTTTCTGATACCTTGGATGCCCTCGATTTCGTCCAGGAAAAAACCTTGACTTGCTATAATGGCATTCCGAGTACTGGATGCGGTGAATGTCCCGCCTGCATCTTACGCAATGAAGGACTAGCCCGCTACCAAACGAAAAAAATGGCAGGTGCTGTTAAGTGATGCAGCAATTTTATCCACAAGCCAGCCATGATTACCAATTCGAGCTCAATAAAGACCTGCATTTTTCTGCAGCTCACTTTATTCCAAGCGAGGATGCCGGAAAATGCCGGATGATGCACGGCCACACCTACCATCTCAACATCACCATTGCCGGAAATGAGCTCGATGCGACCGGATTCCTGATTGATTTCAAATTAGTGAAAGAATTGATCCATAAGAAATACGACCATAGTGTCCTGAACGACCATCCGGAGTTCAGGACTAAATTTCCGACCACGGAGCTTCTTGCCCAACAGGTTTGGCTGTCGATCCAAGAAGTATTGAAAACGAGAAGCAATCAGCCAAATTGCCTGCAGGTCATCGTTCGCGAAACACCGACAAGCTATGTGGTCTACCGTCCGCGCAAGGGGGACTTATGATGAAAATTCCCGTAATGGAAATCTTCGGTCCCACTATTCAAGGAGAAGGCATGGTCATGGGCCAAAAAACCATGTTCGTGCGCACTGCCGGATGCGATTATTCCTGTTCCTGGTGTGATTCGAAATTCACCTGGGACGGGACAGGCACCAGCATCTCCAAACAGCCCGCAGAAATTGTCGAAGAATTGATCCAAATCGGCGGCGAGGCGTTTTCCCACGTCACCATCTCCGGCGGCAATCCGGCTCTCCATAAAGGCATCGGTGAATTGGTCGAGCTGTGCCACGAGCAGGGCTGGAAAGTTGCTGTTGAAACACAAGCGTCCATTTGGCAGGATTGGCTGATCGACATCGACGACATTACTTTATCGCCGAAGCCACCCAGCTCTGGCATGAAGACGGATTTCTCAAAGCTTGATTTCTATATGGAGAATCTGCAAAATGCCAATGTCAGCCTGAAAGTCGTTATTTTCGACCAGAATGATTTCGCCTATGCAGAAAGTCTCCATCAACGTTATCCAGCTGTCCCATTCTTCCTGCAGACCGGCAATGACGACACCGCCACTACGGATAACGCGCAATTAGTAACTGATTTGCTCCAGCGGTATGAGCAATTGATCGACTACCATGTGCGTTCGCCGATCATGAACGATGCGAAGGTTTTGCCGCAATTGCACACCCTCGTTTGGGGCAATAAACGCGGCGTTTAATTTAATAGTTGATTGCTTCTTCTTTCATCTGTTGAAAGAAGAACTATACATCCACGTTTCAAATTGAGCCAGTCAGGATAAATGGAAAGACCCCAGCCAAACTTTTCACTAAGTTTTGGTGGGGTCTTTTCATGCTACGCTTTTTTGACAAATTCAGACTTCAGTTTCATTGCGCCAAAGCCATCAATCTTGCAGTCGATGTTATGGTCGCCTTCAACCAGGCGGATGCTTTTCACTTTCGTACCGATCTTCAATGTCGAGGAACTGCCTTTGACTTTCAAATCTTTGCTGACAGTGACGGCATCTCCATCCTTCAATGGCGTGCCATTTGCATCTTTGACAAGCTGTTTTTCTTCAGTATTTTCCTTGTCAGCAATCAGGCTCCACTCGTGGGCACATTCCGGACACACCAGCAGACTGCCATCTTCATAAGTATATTCAGAATTGCACTCAGGACAATTCGGCAAAGTTTTCATTTGTTTTCCTCCAGCAGATCTTATGCTCTATTGAGCAATCGGCAGACCGGTCTTTTTTTCCAGTATACCAGAACCAGCTGTTGTCCGGCAGTCATTATTTGACGATCAGCACTGGGCAACGGACCTGATTGACGACTTTATGGCTGACACTGCCCAACACCATTTCAGATATTGGATTCAACCCTCTGCTGCCGATGACCACCAAATCAAAATTCCCGTCGTTCGCCACTTCAATGATGACCGGCGCCGGCCGCCCATGCATAACCTTTGTTTCGTAAAAGACTTTTTCGCGGTCTAAAGCTTCTCTGACAGGTTGGGTTTTTTTCTTCCGGGATAATTCAAACTCTATCGAGCCCCCGTCATGAAATTTTTCATTGCTGTCTTCATCGAAATCGGAAACGTAAAGAACGGTCACTTCCACGCCTTTTATCAAAGACGCCAGTTGTGCGGCTTGTTTGCCTGCCCGCATCGAATTCTCTGAACCGTCTACGGCCACTAAAATCTTTCGATACATATGATCCACTCCTTCGACTGTTTTTTCCGCTCCATGGCGAAAAGTCTTCCATACTTAATACTATTCGACTTTTCTGTCAATTACCCTTTATCTAAATAAGCCGGACTATTGATCTTTCCCTCCCGAAGTTCGATAGCCAAGTCTTTGCGGTGCAGCTAAGGGAAAAGGGATGTATAATAATTTTTTTCACACAAATAAAAACAGGTGATCATGAGCATCACCTGTTTTTGCTTTAAAATTTTATTTTACCTGCTTATAAGTCAAGGTTTTACCGGTAAATCCGAACAACACTGTCAGTATCGGCGACAGCAGGCAAAAGAATGCGAACGGCAGATAGTCGAGCGTCGAAACGCCGATGACTCCTGTAATGAAAATTCCGCAAACACTCCATGGGACAAGCGGATTGACCACGGTGCCGGCGTCTTCCATGACACGGCTCAAGTTTTTACCGGCCAGCCCCACTTTGTCATAAGGTTCTTTAAAGGCCTGCCCTGTCAGCAGAATCGACAGGTATTGCTCACCGATCAGAATATTGATACCGATTGCCGTCAAGGCAGAAGCAGCGATGACAGACGATACTTTTTTCAGCAAACTTTCCACTTTGGCCAACAAACACTGGACGATCCCCAGCGTAAACAGCAAACCGCCCATGCTGAGCGCCAGCAGCACTAAAGCTACGGTGAACATCATGCTTTCCATTCCGCCACGGGACAGGAGGGAATCGATTTCCGCTATGCCGGTGGTTGATGCGTATCCACTGAACAGAACTGTAAAAAGTTCAGAAGCTGTAGAAGTCTGATGAAAAAAAGAAATAAGGATTGCCGACGCCGAGCTCAAGGCCAGCGTCATCAAAGCCGGTATTTTCATAAGCGTCAAGAAGATCAGCACAACAAGCGGAATGATCGTATACCAATGAATCATCCCAGTGGCCAAGAGCCCTTCCTTAAAGATGGCTACGTCCTGGACACTGGCACCTTCAGTTTCAGGTGACAGAAAAGCAAACAAGATCAAGGTGATCACAAAAGCGGGAATCGTCGTCCACCCCATATTACGGATATGTTCGAACAGGTCCACTCCGACAATCGTCGAAGATAAATTTGTTGTATCCGACAACGGCGACATTTTATCTCCAAAGAAAGCACCGGAAACAATCGCACCTGCCGTGATGGCAAGCGATAGATCCATCGCTGTCGCCATGCCGATAAAGGCTACACCAATCGTTGCGACAGTCGTCAGGGAACTGCCGATGGACAAACCGATCAACGAGGTCACGATGAAGACGATCGCATAGAAGAAGGTCATGGAAATCAGTGTGAATCCTGTAAAGATCAACGTTGGAATGGTGCCGCTGATCATCCAGCTGCTGATCAGGATTCCGATGAAGAAAAACAGGAAAACAGCGCTCATACCTGCTCCTGCTCCTTCCACCAGTCCTTTTTCCAGCGTACGATACGAGACTTTTTTCGATAAGCCATAGCCGAACAGCAGCAGAATCGAAATCAGGATGGGGATATGCGGAACCGATTCATACTTGATGATGCTGACACTGATCATTAGAAAGATAATGCCAGTTAGAAAGATGGCTTCTGAAAACCTTGGCGTGATGACTGATTTGATATTGTGCATGACAATCTCTCCTTTTCTATCTATAAAAAAAAGAGAAAACCTCCCATCCCCATAAAGGGACGAAGGTTTTCTCCGCGTTACCACCCAATTTGATGCTTTGACTGAACAAAACATCCACTTCTTTACGTGACGATCAAACTGATGGTGTATTTCATCCAATTTGCTGCCTGAATTCACACCTGCCATCCAGTCTCTTGCTGCTGCGCACAAATTGCCTACTAAATCATCGATCGAATTATATATGAACTAAATAGCTGGAAAATCGTTTTTTAAAAACTCACTTGCCTAATCGTTTTTAAAAGTATATTGAAATAGATTCTACCAGTTCCCTCCCACAAGTCAATACTTTTCAAGAAAAATTTGATTTCACCATCTGGGATTTTGCTAACCGGTCATAAAGTGATTGTTTGTTTTTCGTCAAGATGAAATACAGCGACACCGGAAAAGTGACCAACAGGAATCCCGTCAGCTGAGCGATGGGCCGAGAAGCTTGAAACAATTCCTCAAGTGACGGAATCAAAAACAGCGAAACAATCATCACCAACAGCAGATACCCAAAAATCAGCAGATAATCAACAGCAAAAGCCTTAAGGCGAAGCCAGAATCCTGCATACATCAGAGCCCTCCTCACAGACAGTTCATGTCACCGTTTGGATCGTTATCCCGCTTTCCAATGAGCCGGCTTCGACAGTAAAGCAGGAACCTTCGTCTGGTCATCTCCTTTTGCGGAATTCACTTGCATTTGAGTTAAATAGATACTGCCTGTCAAATCGGCTCCAGACAAATCGGCTCCCCGCATATCCGCTCCGATGAAATCCGAGTTCCTCATATCTGCATTTTTAAAATCCGCTCCGATCAGGTAAGCGCCTCTGAATGTCGAGCCTTTCAGATTTCTCCTTTGAAATTTTGCCCCAATCAAATCCGCTCCCTGGTAATGCGGTCCTTTTTTGCGGTTATTCCTTTTGTTGAAGCGTCCGGACGCAAGCCGGACTTCTTCGCTGACCTGACTCAGCAAGTGATTGATATCCATGCGGTACTCAGGCAAATCCACAGCCACTAATTCTTCTGCTGATGCAAACGTCAGTTCATCAACCGCATCCCTGCTTTTAAGCAGCGCATTCTGCAATTCCAGGTTTTCACAGCGTTCTATCGCCTGTGTCAAATACAGCAGCATTTCCTGCAATTGCTGCATGACCGGCAAGAGCTGGAACATCTTTTGGGCTGACTCCGGATCACCTCTCCAACTGATGCCGCCGAATGTTTGCTGCGAAACTTTTTGTCCTGCTCCGAGGCAATCGAATACTGTACAACCGCTGTAGCCCGAGAGCCTTAAATTTCGATGGATACTGCAACGGAAATCCTCATTCAGGTTTCTGCAGGGAACTCCTCCCGCTTTGTCTACAGGAAAATCGGCAGAAGCTGAAAACGCCAGCGCCACACAGCAAAGACCAAAACAATTTGCACAATCGGCTTGAAAAATGGTCGAGTCATACGCACCTTTCTGATTTGCATGCATATCGTTCATTCTCCCTTTTAAGTTTTGAGTACTCAATTAACCCCATTATACAAATAGCCTAAAAAAATTCCACTCTTTTTTACGCAAAGAAAAAAGGCAGGGGATGAATCTCCCTGCCTTTTCGCCAACCACTTTGTATGGGCTGTAGTTCGTTATGTTCCCATTTTCCGGCGGTTATTGCTGACTTTCTTGGTTTGCTGGCTCTTCATCTTTTTAGTTGACAGTGAACCATTGCCCCCAGACTGTTTATCTGAAGCTTGATTTTTCTTGGCTTCCAATTGACGTTTTACAGCTTCCTGCAAACTGACTTTTTTCGGTGCTTCGTTTGACTCGGTCATTGCGCATTCCTCTTTTCATCAAAAAATAGTACCTATGGATGTTTTAGCTCAATTATAGCATAAATCAACCCGTCTATTCTTTGTTTTCTTTAAACCAACCCGTCACTTGAGAAAAGAACTTAGACATGGATTCCGGCTTCGACATATTCGGAACGCGCGCCAATAAGACTTCTTTCGGTGCTTTGAGGCCTTCCTGCTTTTTCTGCAGGACCAGGATCCCTTTTGCGTGAGCTGAGTTCTTGAACAGGCTTTCCGGCAATTCCATCACAGATTGGATATGGGCATGCTTTTTCAAAAAGCTGTGCAATTGGCTCGCCTGGGCAGATTCAAACAAAGCTTTCGGGACGATGAAAAACAGGTAACCGCCTTCAGCCGTATGCTTCAGCGATTGCTCGATAAACAGGTGATGGGCAAAAGACATGCCTTCATCTGACTTCAATTCGTAAGTGGCAGCTGTCTCCTCATCTGGATAGTAACCTACAGGCAAATCTGAAACCACCACGTCCACCGGATCGATCAATAAAGGCTGCAAGGCGTCCTGCAGATAAAAAGTGACGGGCTGTTCCACGAGATTGCCGGCATTTGAAGCCAGACGGATCAGCAGATCATCCAATTCCACCCCTGCACCTGTCAAACGGCCATCCAGATAATTCATGACCGTAAGCAACAGGTTGCCGGTTCCGACAGCCGGATCCAGAATGACGGCCTGCTCTTTTTTCACGAACAACTCCACCAGGTAGCCGACCAAAAGCCCAAGTGCGTCCGGTGTCATTTGGTGATGCGGTTGAATATGCTCTTTCATGCCTTTCAGTACAGCCAGCTGAAGCGCTTTTCGAATATCTTCCTTGCTGGCCTCTGCTTCCGGCTTGATGATGCCATCCAGCCAATTCTCAGTTGTCGTCAACAGACTTTCCAAATACGCGTTTTCCTGCTCTTTTTGGATTTTTGTCGTGTGGTTATCAATAAAATAAAAGGTCTTTTCCATTGCAGAATTCATACTTTCGCCGTCCTCAATAAGGAAACCCACTCAGGAGAGTGGGTTTCTTGTATTAGTTTGTTAATTCTCTTACTGCGTTCAATGCTTTTTCATAATCGGGATGGTCCGTACCTTCAGGAACATATTCGACGTAGGTGATTTTGTCGTTTTCATCAATGACAAAAATCGATCGGGCAAGCAGCCGGAGCTCTTGCATCGTCACACCGTAAGCTTCACCGAATGACAAATCCCGATGATCCGACAACGTGGTGATTGCATCGACTTTGTTGATTTCCGTCCAGCGCTTTTGCGCAAACGGCAAATCGGCTGAAACAGCCAACACCTCTACATTGTCGCCCAACGAAGCGGCTTCATCACTGAAACGCTTTGTTTGGTCCGAGCAGACGCCGGTGTCCAATGAAGGAACCACGCTGACCAACCGGATTTTCCCAGCTGTATCCTGCAATGTGACCGGTTTTAAGTCGTTGGATAAAACCGTAAATCCAGGAGCCTGATCTCCAACCTTCACTTCTTTATTGGGCAAGGTAACAGGGTTTTTCTTGAATGTAATTTGTACCAATCCAAACGCCTCCCTTTCATCATATCCCCATCATACTAAAACGCGCTGGTCTCATGCAACCCAGACCCATCCGGGGTTTTTTTCTGCAACAGCTTATTTTTTCTGAAAGATTCTTCGTGGACTACTGTTGTGTCCGCGATGTAATCATGGACGCCCTGTTTTAACGGAGTAAATCCGACAATCCAGTAGAGCGGCCAGATGGTCACTGAAATAAAGCGGCCGATCCACTCGCGGAACAGGAGCGTCATCCATGACAAATCATCAGTCTTCAAGGATACCACACGGATGCCCATTATCATCTTGCCGACAGTTTGTCTGAAGAATTTGGTCATCAGGACAAAGTAGCCATAGAAGATGAGGGCGGAAAGAATGGCATATGGTGTATACCAAGGAACACCGCTCGTCTCCAGTCCGACTAAAGCGAATACCGGTTTAACCAATATCGAAGTGAGAGCCGTAACAACCAACAGGTCGATCAAATAGGCCCAGAAACGCACCCAAAACCCTGCTGGTTTCCGTTCGTAAAAGAGAACTTCCTCGTAACTCGGTGTTTCAGGACGCTGTCTGTCGACTTTCACTTCTGCTGCTGTTTCATTCGTTTCGTGGTCAGTCATCATGGTCCCTCCTTATTTATCACCGTATAGATACATCATACGAGGAGAACTGTATTCAGTGAGCATTTTCGTGATCATCTGCGTTTCAATATCATTGCCGAAGAACGAATTCATTTTCATCGACA
This sequence comes from Planococcus sp. SE5232, assembly GCF_050686535.1. Classification (NCBI taxonomy): domain Bacteria; kingdom Bacillati; phylum Bacillota; class Bacilli; order Caryophanales; family Caryophanaceae; genus Planococcus; species Planococcus sp. SE5232. Next base: position 27,801 of record NZ_JBOGCP010000006.1, read on the forward strand.
ACAGGGAGCCCCATCCTTCTGAAGCACCATATTGGAACACTTCCGCATTGCCCAGGTCAAAATCAGTTTTTACTTGTTCAATGACATCTTCTTCAAAACCAAAATCATCTGCTAAGTTTACTTCTACTGCCTGGCGGCCATTCATGACACGCCCGTCAGCAACAGCTCTGACTTCATCCTCAGTCATACCTCTGCCTTCTTCGATCACATCAACGAATGATTCATACGAATCATCCAGCATTTCTTGTAGAAGTGCACGTTCATCCTCTGTCATGTCACGCGTTGCACTCATGATATCTTTGTACGGACCCGATTTGATGGTCACAAAATCCACACCATAACGTTCTGCCAGTTCACCATAGTTGACGCTCTGCATGATGACACCGATCGAACCGGTCAAGGTTTCTTCATTCACAAAAATCTTTTCTGCGGGTGCAGCAATGTAATAACCGCCCGATGCAGCTGTCGCTCCCATTGAAACGTAGAACGGTTTTTCCGTTTCTTCCTGGATTTCCGTGATCTTGTCGTAAATCTCCGCTGACTCAACAACTCCGCCGCCCGGGGAATTTACGGTAAGCACTACAGCTTTAACGGTGGGATCTTCCTTGACGTTTTCCAATTGTTCCATAAAGAAAGAGTGATTATAGCCCGCTGCTCCGAACAGAGGCGACGCCTCTCCCGTATCTTGAATGACGCCGTCAACATTCAAAACGGCTACACGGTTATCAAAATCTCCATCTTCTAGGACAACTTCCGAGATACTTGATTGCGTGGTCGCCATCAACTCATCGACACCTTCGCCAAATCCACTTTGAAGAAAAGCGAAGGCTGAGTTGATGACCAATGAGATTCCTAATACGGCTGCGGCCACTACTAAAGCGATCCATCGTTTCGTATTCATTTATGCAATTCCCTCCTTAGTTTCTACCTCTTACTATACGGGAAACACTGGCAAATGTTTCATTGGAAAAGGAAATTTAAACCGAAATTTTTCGATTTGCTTTTCGAATTCCGCGTGCCTCCATAAACTTAGAGGAAGTGAACAAAATCAAAGCGCTCCAAATCAACGAGAAGGAAATCATGTCAACAGCATCAAAAGCCTCTCCGTAAATCCAAACCCCGATCAGCAGCATCAAGGAAGGAGCGATGTATTGAAGGAATCCGATCATGTAAAGCGGGATCAACGGAGCACCGATGGCAAACAGCAATAAAGGCAGAGCTGTAACCAATCCACTGGCGATCAACAGGACATCCGTCGTCAGTCCCGTTTGCAAAAAGGCGACTCGATCGATCGACATCAAATAGACATAGTAGGCAATCGCAATCGGAAAAACGAACAGGGTTTCGATTGCCAACCCGCGCAGGGCATCCAATTTTATGGTTTTCTTGATCAAACCATAAAATGCAAAACTGAAAGCCATTCCGAGAGCCAGCCACGGCAAGGAACCAAATGAGAAAGTTAAGATCAAAACACCGGCTGCAGCCAGAAGAAAAGCGACTTTAATGGCCGGAGACAATTTTTCTTTCAGGAACAGGGCGCCCAATAACATGGAAATCAACGGGTTGATGTAATAGCCCAAACTGGTCTCGACAATCCGGTCATGGGAAACCGCATAAACGTATAGAAACCAATTGGCAGAAATCAGGAACGATGCCAGCATTAATAAGAAGAATTTTTTCTTGGATGTCCACAACATTTTCAGATCCAGCCAAAGTTGGCGACCGCCATTCAGCAAAAGAATAAAACCGAGTGTCATCAAGAACGACCAAATGATTCGACCTGCCAGGATTTCATCCGCCGGAACATGGTCGATCTGTTTCCAGAAAATCGGCATGAATCCCCATAATGTATAAGTTAAAATAATGACCAAAACACCTTTTTTAGAATCTGTCATCCTGCATCGCGCACCAATCTATTTATATTTTGTATTTCGAAATAATAGTCTCATTATAGGCTGGCTTTACGCAGAATGTAAATAAAGACAAACTCCCATCATTAAAGGAATTTGCCCCATGTAAAAAATGAAAGACTCCAAAAAAATAGCCGGTCCTTGAACCGCACCTTCCTTGTCAGTGAATCCTGGCAAAAAAAGATACAGTTCATTTTCCAGCTGTTGTTATTTCTTCACATTTTCCTGTTGGCGCAACTCGACACGACGGATTTTTCCGGATGCGGTTTTCGGCAATTCCGTGCGGAAATCGATGGATCGCGGATATTTATATGGGGCGGTCAACCCTTTCACATAATCCTGCAGTTCTTTCACCAACTCGTCTGAAGCTGTATGGTCCTCTACCAGCACCACAAAGGCTTTGACGATAGTGCCGCGGATTTCATCCGGTGCGCCGATGACAGCACATTCCTGGACAGCCGGATGCTTCACCAGCGCGTCCTCCACTTCGAACGGCCCGATTGTATAGCCGGACGAAATGATGATGTCATCTCCACGCCCTTCAAACCAGAAATAGCCATCATCGTCTTTCGACGCTTTATCGCCGGTCACGTAATAGTCTCCACGGAATTGCATGCTGGTGCGTTCCGGATCTTTGAAGTATTCTTTGAACAGGGCTGGCGTCTCCACATGGACGGCAATATCCCCGACTTCGCCGACAGGGCATGGCTCGCCAAAATCATCGATGATTTCCACACGGTTGCCAGGTGTCGGTTTTCCCATGGAGCCGATGCGGGATTCCATCCCCTTCATCACGCCGACCAGCAACGTGTTTTCAGTTTGGCCATAGCCGTCCCGTACTTCCAACCCGAAGTTCTCTTTAAAGACATTGATCACTTCTGCATTGAGCGGCTCTCCTGCAGACACGGCACTATGCAATGCGGACAAGTCGTATTTCGACAACTCTTTTTGCTTCGCCATCAAACGATACTCTGTCGGCGTACAGCACAGCACATTGATCTTGCGTGTTTCCAGAAGTTCCAAATAAACAGCCGGGTCGAATTTTCCGTTGTAGACAAAGCCGGTAGCCCCGCTTCCCAGAGTTGCCAGGAACGGACTCCAGATCCATTTTTGCCATCCTGGGCTTGCCGTCGCCCACACGATATCCCCTTCCTTCGCGCCAAGCCAATGTTCAGCGGATGTGCGAAGATGCGCATATGCCCAGCCATGGCTGTGGACTGCACCTTTCGGATTGCCGGTAGTTCCCGACGTATAGGAAAGAAACGCCATATCGTCTTTTTTAGTCGGTGCTGCTATGTATTCTGTAGACGCTGCTGCCATTTCATCCAAAAGGGAAATCCAGCTTTGGTCGGATTGGCCGATGACAAACTTGACCACATTATCCATTTCCTTTACGCCTTCAAATTGATCCATAAATGGTTCATAAGCGATGACTGCTTTTGCATCACTATGATTCAACCGGTAAGCAATATCTTTCGCCCGGAGCATCTCAGAGCTTGGTATTACTGCCAACCCGGCCTTCAATGCGCCGATATATGCAACATACGCCTCGATCAGACGCGGCACCATCACCAGCACCACATCGCCTTTCACCAGTCCCGCTTTTTCAAAGCTATTCGCTGCACGATTCGCCCGTTGCATCAACTCATCATATGTAACTTGTAGTTTTTCACCTTTGTCACTTTCCCAGAGGACGGCCAGCTTGCCGTCCCCTTTGGCGTAGCGCTCAATCTCTTCCACCAGGTTATACGAATCCGGCGCTATCAATTCTTCTCGTCCCACGATGATTTCCTCCCTGCAGATGGTGTAATTATTATACTCCTATCATTATACAGGAAGTTTTTAAGTATTCATATTATTTCATATAGTTGGACTATGAGGTGAGGTGAGGTGCGGCGGTTTATTTAGCCCGTCCATAGTTGCCACTGTTCAAAGCACAGGCGCGTGAAATTGCGGGTGATTCCGGGATGAGGTGCGGTCTTTGGTGTCTGAGGTGCGAAAAATAGGCCGCGAGGTGCGGTTTTACCCGTTTGAGGTGCGGAAAATGATTCGCGAGGTGCGGTTATCGCCGTTCGAGGTGCGGTCGCAATAAAATCAACAAAAAAAGAACCGCCTATGATAGATAGGCGGCTCAACACTTACAATAGATCTTCAAATTGATTTACTTTAACACGCGGAAACTTGATGACTTCCCGTTCAGCCACTGCTTCCTCGATTAATCCATCGAATGATACGAAATTTTCGTAGTACTCCACTTTTTCAAGCTTCGGTTTCGTTTTCGGATTAGCCGGCGTGAAGATGGTGCAGCAATCCTCGAACGGGCGGATGGAAATATCATAAGTTCCGATCTGCTGTGCTGTATCGATGATCTCCAGTTTATCCGTCGCAATCAACGGGCGCAGAACCGGCGTATTGGTTACAGCGTTGATGGCCTGCAGACTCTCCAATGTCTGGCTGGCAACCTGCCCCAGGCTCTCCCCCGTAATGATGGCACGGCAATTGGTCTCAGCCAATACCAGATCAGCGACGCGCATCATCATACGGCGCGTGGACGTCATGGTGATATTGTCCGGCACCTGCTTATGCACTTCCTGTTGAAGCCGGGTGAACGGAATGATGTGAAGATTGACGGACGATCCGAACTGCGAAAGTTTTTCAGCCAAATCGAATACCTTTTCTTTGGCACGCTCATTGGTGAACGGCGGACTGAAGAAATGGATCAGCTCAAGCCGGACGCCGCGTTTCAACATATGGTAGGCGGCAACCGGACTGTCCAAGCCGCCTGACAGCATCAATAAAGCTTTGCCTCCTGCGCCCACCGGCAAACCGCCTGCGCCTTGAATGACTTCCGCCATCATATAGACCGCTTCTTCACGCACTTCAACTTTCAAGTCGATTTCAGGATCCTTCATCTGGACTTTCAAGTCCGGAAAAATCCTAAGCACATGGGAACTGAGTTCTTTCATGATTTCCGGCTTTTCATGCGGAAACTCCTTGAATGGCCGTTTCACGGATACCTTAAAGCTTTTGTCGGTATCCGTGATTTTCGCAATCACCGCTTCCGCTGTTCGCTTCATGGCTTCCAGATCCAATTCACAAGCAGTCACCGGACTGAATGATTGAATGCCGAACACATGCGGCAGACGCTCAATGACTTGTGCCAGTTCCTGTTCATCGTCTGAAGTGATGAACATCCGATCGCGTTCTGCTTTGATGTGGAGGTTTTCTAAATCGGAAAAGGTCTGTCTGACATTGTCGCGCAGTCTTCCGATAAATGAACTCCGGTTTTTCCCTTTAGTTGATAATTCACCATAACGCACAAGAATTTGATTGGTTTTCATAACAGGTTAAACTCCTTTAATTATGCGGTATACCCGCTTAAATGCGCTCTGCAGCGCGTTGATATCTTCTTCGGTTGTAAACGCGCCAAAACTGATGCGCATGACGCCGTCTTTGAATTCACGCGGCAGGCCGATCGACTGAATCACATGGCTCGTATCCCGGCTTTTAGATGAACAGGCGCTTGAAGTGGAGACGATGATGGACTCTTTCTGCAGCCCCGATACAAGAATCTCCCCTTTAATCCCTTTAACCGCCACCGCCAAAATATGCGGAGCCGCTCCTTCAGGACTGACGATCTTCACGCCATCGAACTCCGAAAAAAACTGGCGCAAGGTTTTATTCCATTGCAGATGCAGCGGATTCGGCTTTGCCAGTCTTAAGGCTTTTGCCAAAGCGACTGCATGCGGAACGGAAACGGTCCCGCTGCGAATTCCCGACTCCTGCCCTCCGCCGTATTGGATGGCCTGCAATTCGACGCCGGAATATGCCAGTAGCCCGCTGCCTTTCAGTCCATGGACCTTGTGCCCCGATACGGACAATAGATCCGGCATGCTCGTTGAATCGAACGCCAACTTTCCGATGCTTTGGACAGCATCCACATGGAAGATGATCCGGCGTTTTTTCAGCAGACGGGCAATTTCAGAAATCGGATGAAGGGTCCCGATTTCGTTATTGATGTGCATCAGCGATACCAGAATCGTATCGCTTCGCAATGAATTCTTCAACTCATCCACATCGATTTCCCCGTAATGGCCAACAGGCAGACGCGTCACTTCAAAGCCTTGCTGTTCAAGAGCAGCCAGGCTGTACAAGACGGATGGATGCTCTGTTGCAGCCGTGACAATATGCTTGCCCCGGTGCTGGTAGCTTTTGGCTGTGCCGATCAATGCCAGATTATTTGCTTCTGTTCCACCGGAAGTGAAAACGATACGATCCATGTTCAATAATTCTTTTAGTTGGCTGCGCGCAGATTCCAGCAGGTCTTCTGCCTGATTGCCCATCACGTGCAAAGATGCCGGATTGGCGTAGAACTGCTCACTTGCTTTGACGAATGCATCGAGCACTTCTTTTTTTGGCTGTGTTGTTGCGCTGTTATCCAGATAAATCATTTTTCCACCTCCGAAAAGAAAACCACCAGCTCATATGCTGGTGGTTTTACATGTTGTTTTTAGATGCGCCACGCGTCTTCTTTGACCAGCACTTCGATGCGTTTCATCGAACCGGGTTCAAAGTTTTCGACTGCAGTAGCCGCTTCTTCCAATGCTTTGGTGTAACGAAGCTGGCGGAATGATTCTTCGGCTTCTTCCAGCTTGGCATCCAATTGCAGATTGGATTTACGGTAACGGTTGCCGTATTGGATGATGCGTTCGATCAACAATACATTTTCAACCATTTCGACCGCTTTTGCATGGACATCATCAATGCTTTTCTCAGCTTGCTCCATATAATTATGGACCAATTTAATATTCAATGGCACTTCACGCAAGGACTGAATCACGACAAAAAGTTGTTCTTCAGCTTCTTCGAGACGCACATCCATATCTTCGGGAATGCCTGGGATATTGGCTTTGTGCAGAATGCGATCCGTTTCCTGCAATTTGCGTTTCAGCTGTTCCACTTTAGCGCGTGCATTGTTCTCTTCGATACGGAGACTTTTCAATGCCGTCATGAAATCAATTTGCGTCGAATCGACAATCGACAGATCCTCACGTATATGAACCAATTCTTCCTGAAGGCTTGAATACGCCGATTGATCTTCTTCCAGACGTGAACGGAGCAGATCATACCGTTTCGCTAATTGCTCCATCTTCTCCATACAGGACTTCGGAATGGCCGCTTCGCTTTCGCTGATTTTATAGCTGTGCTGAACGTATCGGCATTCTTCTTCCATTTCCTTTGTATCGCGTGCCACAACTTCCAGATGGCGTTCTGTATCCACTCGATATTCGTCGACGTAATGTTTCGCTTCCACTTCTTTTTCAAGAAGTTCATAAAACGAATCGATCCGGTCCTTCATTTTTTCCACTGCAATTTTCGTTTGGGCAATTTCCAGTTGTGCGATGTTCTCTTTCAGCACTTCCAGCTCTTCTTCCATCTCATCCAATTGAAGCGTCAATTCCAAATGCCCAAGGTAATAGGACTGTTCTTCCATTTCGCTCTTGCCTTGACGCAATTCCGCGATATAAGAAGGGATTTTTGTTTGGACATCCGCCAATAACGGTGGAATGTCGTCAACCAACAGAAATGCTTCTTCGCCTTCAGTTGATAGGCTGATGACAATTTCACGGGCTTTCAAGTAATTGCCTTCGTTGGTCAACTTTTCATATTCATCGAATAATGGAATGAATGACTCGAGTTTCTTCTCGAGCGGTGCAGCTGCAGCACCGTATGAATGCTGGTGAGCCAGCAGATTTTTGCGTGCGCGGCGATACTTTTCCTGGATGAGGTCGATTTCGCTGCGGTTTTTTTCTTCGCTGCCGATCAATTCTTCCAGTTCCACCAAAATGCCATTCATCTGTTGATCGACATTGTCGATCTTGATTTCAGTTTCCTGTTCAAGCTTTGTCGCTTTATTGAATCTGAAGCGGTTGATCGCCTCTTCAGCATCATATAAGGAAGCATCAATTTTCGGAATATGCACATCCATGATTTCTGTCCATACGTTGCGCCAGCGTTCAAACATTTCTTCCGTCTGGCCGTTCATGTTCAATTGTTTCACTTTTGTCAGTTCTTCAAGTATCGGTTTATTTTGTATTTGCAGTTTTAACTGTTCCAAGCGCTCAATTTCAGCCAAATGTTTTTTGCGAAACATAAAGCCGATGATCATTATCGCTAATAGAATGATGACCGCAATGATGATATACTCCATCATAAGTCATATAGCCCCCTGTTCCAAAATCACATTACCAGTTATACGTAAATGTATTCATGATTCTTTTATTTTAACATGTATTCTACTCTTTTGTTTGCCAAATTAGAAGAAAAGCGATTATATTTTTTAATAGACGGAAAAGAGGATGTTTTAGATGAAACGAGACGGTCATATTCATACACATTTTTGTCCTCACGGGACAAAAGACTCAACCAAATCCTATATTGAAAAAGCGATAAAGTCCGGGTTTACAGATATTTCTTTTACTGAACATGCACCGCTGCCAGTTAATTTTACAGATCCTACGCCTGATCAGGACAGCAGTATAAGCATGGAACACCTAATGCCTTATGTGGAGGAAATTACCCAGCTGAAGAATGTTTATCAAAAGGATATCCGCATCCGTATAGGATTGGAAGTCGACTTTATCGCAGGATATGAAAAAGAAATCCGCTCCTTTTTGAACGATATCGGTCCGAGCCTTGACGATGCCATTTTATCCGTCCACTTTCTCCAAGTGGGCAAGCGTTATTTTTGCGCTGACTTCAGCAAGGAAGTGTTTGCGGAATTGGCGGCGGCAAGCGGTTCTGTAGAGGCTGCCTACCAGCTTTATTATGATACTGTGGAAGCATCCATCCAGGCAGATTTGGGGCCATTCAAACCCAAACGGATCGGCCACCCGACATTGATCCATAAATTCCAATTGGCACATGGGGAGAAGATCAACGACAGCGCACAGATTCGCCATATCCTGCAGTTAATGAAGAAAGCTGGCTGCGAGCTCGATGTCAACGGCGCCGGCTTCTCAAAACCCGATTGCCAGGAAGCCTACCCACCCCTCCCTTTTATCGAATATGCAAAATCACTCGGTATTCCCTTGGTCTTCGGATCAGACGCCCATAATGTCAATGGCTTGCATAAGCATCATGAGAAAATTTATACTTATTTAAGTTGAACCGGTTATCTATAGAATTGCATTTGCGTTACGCAACCGCCTCCGGATTTTCTTCCTAATATGAACAGGTGGTTTTGAATACTAAGATCACATCAAACTCAAAACGAAATGAGGCAATCATCCATGTTTACACAAACCGATTACAGCGGCAGCAGTTTAGAACAATACACGATGCTTTCAAAGCAATTGCAAGCTTTATTGGAAGGCGAAAACAACAGCATCGCCAATTTGAGCAACGCTTCTGCTTTGCTTAACCAATTTCTAGAACGCACCAACTGGGTTGGGTTTTATTTGATGGAAGATGGCGAGCTGGTACTGGGTCCTTTCCAGGGGCTTCCGGCATGCGTCCGTATTCCCTTCGGAAAAGGGGTATGCGGCACTGCGGTTTCCGACAAGAAGACGATACTGGTAGACGATGTCCAATCATTCCCCGGCCATATCGCCTGTGACGCTGCGTCCCGTTCGGAAATTGTCATTCCGTTGATGAAAGAAGACCAAGTGATCGGCGTCCTTGATATCGACAGCCCGGAACTGAGCCGCTTTACGGAAGAAGATCGGCAAGGTCTGGAACTTTTCGCTGAGGTTTTAGCGAAGCATCTTTAATAGCAAGACCCTGGACTCGGATACCTGAGTCCAGGGTCTTTTTTAGAGGCTAAAAGCTGTTTCCGTCCGTTTCTAAATTTCCTGGAGTTTTGGTTTTACTTTTTCAACTGCCTTCTCCAGATCTTCGATCAAGTCATCCGTGTGCTCCAATCCGACCGACAGCCGCAATAAAGAATCGCTGATGCCCATCGACAGTCTGTTTTCAGGTGGCACGACGGCATGCGTCATCGATGCCGGATGCTGGATCAGCGTCTCTGCATCACCCAGGCTGACTGCAATCTTAATGAGTGATAGCGCATTCAGGAAAGCTTGCGCTTCTTTTTTGCCGCCTTCGATTTCAAAAGAAATCAACCCGCCGCCTTGCCGCATCTGCCGTTTGGCAATTTCAACCTGCGGATGCTGATCGTCGAAAGGATAATAGATTTTCTTCACTATGTCCTGTTGTTTCAGAAAGTGCAATACGGCTTGGGCATTGGCGACATGCCGATCCATCCGCACATGCAGGGTTTTCATTCCTCTGAGCAATAGCCAGGCATCAAATGGTGACATGATGCCGCCGACATCTTTTTGGACCGTCATCCGGATATGCTGCATTTCATCTGCGTCACGCCCCACCAACACTCCTCCGACTACATCCCCATGGCCGTTCAAGTATTTGGTTGCGCTGTGCAAAACGAAATCCGCCCCCATCCGCAATGGATTCTGCAGGTAAGGCGAACTGAAGGTGTTGTCCACTACGACGCGGATGCCATGTCTTTTCGCTACTGCCATGACCGCTTGCAGATCCACCAGTTCCATCGTCGGATTGATCGGTGTTTCCACATAGATGCATACAGTTTCCGGTCGGATTGCCTGTTCCACTTCCTGCTCGGTTGTCATGGACACCAAATCATGCGTAATTCCATATTTTTCTTCCATGATTTCCAGCAAACCAAAAGTACAGCCATAAATCCCCCTCGAGCAAAGGACATGATCGCCCGCTTTGGTCAAATAAATCAGAGTGGCACTGACAGCAGCCATCCCTGAACCGAAAGCGAGTGCTCCCTCGCCCCCTTCGATTTCCGTCATCCGTTCCTCCAGTACGCGGACTGTCGGATTGCCGAGCCGCGAATAGATATTGCCTTCACAATTCCCTGCAAACCGGTCTTCCCCCTGCTCTGCATTTTCAAAAGAATACGTGGAGGTCTGATAAAGCGGTGTCACTAAACTGTCATGGTGCTTCGAGCTGTCATAGCCCTTATGGATAACCGCCGTCTCGATATTCATTTCTTTTTCTCTCATCAAAATCCACCCCTTAGCTGAAATAGAAAGCGCTTACATACTACCTTGATTTCATTCTACATGGAACGATTTAAAAAAGGAAGCCGGCACTTCCAACTATCTCCCGGCTTCCGGTTGACTTAAGGATCCAAAATCGGTTATACTATGCTTTGTGTAAAATAATCGCAGCAGTTGTATGTGCGTGTTCGTCCATTTTATTCCTCATGGTAGGTGTATCGCGTAACTCTTTGGCTGCTGAGCGAAGGTACAAGAATATAAAATGGCTTGCAGCATGAATGCATCTGGTTTTTATTTTACTCTAAAAACCAAAAACAGAGGAGGAGACTACTATGTCTCGTTATACAGGTCCATCATGGAAACTGTCACGCCGTTTGGGAATTTCCCTTACAGGTACAGGTAAAGAATTAGAAAAACGCCCTTACGCACCAGGTCAACACGGTGCTAACCAACGCAGAAAAGTTTCTGAATATGGTTTGCAACTACAAGAAAAACAAAAACTACGGTTCATGTACGGAGTCAACGAACGTCAGTTCAAAACTTTGTTCAACAAAGCCGGCAAAATGCCTGGTAAGCACGGTGAAAACTTCATGATCCTTCTTGAAGCTCGCCTTGATAACGTTGTTTATCGTTTAGGCCTTGCGCGCACTCGTCGCCAAGCTCGCCAAATCGTAAACCACGGTCACATCCTTGTTGATGGCAAACGCGTTGACATTCCGTCATTCAGCGTGAAACCAGGACAAACAATTGCTTTCCGTGAAAAATCAAGCAACCTTGATGTAGTAAACGAAGCAATCGAAGTAAACAACTTTGTTCCTGAATACGTAACTATCGATACTGATAGCAAAACAGGAACTTTCGTACGCCTTCCAGAGCGCAGCGAATTGTCTGCTGAAATCAACGAACAGTTGATCGTTGAGTACTACTCACGTTAATTGAAAAATTACGTAATGGTAGTGTTGAAAACCCTCGAAACCTTGTTAATTCAATGGTTTCGAGGGTTTTTTTTCCGGATTCTTTGTACGGGCCTCGTCCGGGAGGCATTTTTTTCTTTACTGCAAACAAACTCCGGTTTACTGCAAACAAATTCCTTATTCCGCAAGCAAACCAGCGTATTGCGCAAACAACAACACAAAACGCATAAAAAAATCCCCGGAGCCGCCGACCGCTCTGGGGATTTCCACTGTATTTAGACTAAATGGACTCTATTTTGTTTTAATGCTTGAGCAAGTGTGTTGTAGACTTCGATATCGATGAACTTAATGCCTAATTGCACCGCCGTTTGGGCGATGACTGGACTGATGCCTGACAATGCCACTTGCACTCCGATGATTTCCAGCCCTTTGATCAGTTGGAATACCTGCTGGGCCACCATCGTATCGATTAGTGGGACGCCGGATAAATCGATGAACAGCTTTTCCAGGTTGTGCTTGGAGCTTTGCGCCAGCGCTTTTTCGAACATGATTTCTGCGCGGTGCGGTGTGATTTCACCGATCAACGGCAGCATGCCGGTCTTTTTAGCCAGCAGAATGACAGGTGCACTCATTTCCACGATCATCTGCTGCTGGGAATTCATCCGTTTTTCTGCAGCTTTTGAATTCTTGTCGGTGAACTCAACGATGACTTTACCGATGGTTTGAACGACTGCTTTCGTCCATTCCACCAACCTTTCGTGGCTCACCTTATCTTTATGGCTTAAAGCATAGGCTCCAATTTCCTCGAGGTACTGCTGCTGTGTTCGGAAAAACTCCTCGATGACCTCTACAATCGGTGTATCCAAATGCGCTTCATCTTTTGCGATCGTTTCTATCCAATCCTGAAAATCTGCTACAAATTCATGGTTTTCCTTTTCGAACATGGCACAAAACCGCAGATGGAATTCGTGATTCTGTTTTTTCAGCAAAGCGACTTTCTCAGGATCGGTCGAACCGTAAACTCCGGCTTTGCTTTTGTCCAAAGAGCTATACCACTCCTCTGTCATTTCCCAGGTTCGGTTGCTTAAGTGTTCAAATAAGTCTTGATCTTTCAACATTTAACAGCTATTGCAATAAATCGACAGAAGAAACTGAGATGACTCAATCCTCCAGACTCTTCTGCCCCTCCGGCAATAGCTTCACCCCGCTCTCACTTAAAATTTCACTTCAGTTATTTATTTAATCAACATGAATTGCATTTTCTTCCACTCATTATGCCTACCCATCTGCCGGTGAGTTAAACACTCAAAATCACGGTCTCCTCCGCTTTAAAAACAGGATATGTATCGGCACCGGTTAATTCACCGTCTCCTTTATCATACTTTGTTTGTATAATTTCATCAATTGAGAAGAAATTTTTTCTTGAGACATGTTAAACTAATGAAAAATGGAGGTGGAGCCGGATGCGAATTATTTCAATTTGTCCGAGCAATACAGAATTACTGGCGTTTTTGGATGCTGAACACCTGCTGGTCGGCATCGATGATTTTTCTGACTGGCCAAAAGAAATCACGGCATTGCCGCGGTTGGGGCCTGACCTGTCAATCCGGATGGATGAACTCGAGGCATTGGAACCTGACCTGGTTTTGGCGTCCCTGAGTGTTCCAGGTATGGAAAAGAACGTCGACGAACTGGTTCGAAGAAAAATCCCCCACCTTGTACTCGATCCCCAAACACTAGAGGAAATCGGGCAGGATCTGTTGACGGTGGCTGATGCCTGTGGAATAGACGCCAATGCTGTACATGCTGAATACCTGCACGTTATTGAAGACATCAAATCACGGGGACAAAAAGCAGGGTCCCGCCCCTCCCTTTACTGGGAATGGTGGCCAAAGCCTGTCTTCACTCCCGGCAACATCAATTGGCTGACGGAGATCAGCAGCATGACCGGTGCCCGCAACCTATTCGATGGGACCGATTCCGCCAATATCCAAACAGATTGGGCTGATGTACGCGAACGCCAACCTGATTACATCCTGCTTGCCTGGGTCGGCGTCTTGAGCTCGAAAGTCAAACCGGAACTTGTCAAAAAACGTCCCGGATGGAATGAAATGAAGGCAATCGACCACATTCATGTCATGGAGGAAGAACTCTATTGCCGCCCTTCTCCAAGACTGATTGAAGGCGCTATCCGCCTGGGTAAATTAATTCATCCTGAGGAATTCCATGATATGGAACTGCCGCGCTTCATAAAAGAAAAGCAGATTTAAATTTATAAGTTGATTGACGGAGCCGGCCGCTAGAGTGACCGGTTCCCAATCGAAAAGGCCATCCAATCGAGGATGGCCTTTTTTTCTATCGCTTCACTTTACAATCCAGCTTGCCCGCGACGTCCACCGTCCAACGGATCATTATCCACCCGGCTCCGGTCGCCTCTTATCGTCGTCGTACTGTCATTGCCGATAAGCGGATCGCGCTCTCCTGTGAATGTATCGCGGTCATTGCGGTCGGGTATCGAACTTCTGTCATCCTCGACCAGCACCAGTATTTTTCCTTCATTAAAATGCGTTTCGTACCGTTCCGCTTCATCGTCCGGTATTCCCATGCCGATGAGAGCACCGGCAAGCCCGCCTACTCCAGCGCCTGCAGCAGCACCTGTCAAGCCAGCAGCTATCGGACCAGCTGCAACAATAGGTCCAATCCCAGGAATGGCCAAAGCACCGATACCTGCCAGCACTCCGCCGAGGCCGCCCAACACGCCGCCTGTCGCTGCACCTGCAGCAGCGCCTTCTCCTACCTGTGTTCCGGTTTCTTCCGCAACAGCTTCGGTTTCGCGCTTATCTTTACTCAAAACTGATATTTCCTCACTGTTGTGGCCTTCCCGCTGCAACTCTTCAATCGCACGGATGGCTTGGTCTTCTGTTTCATAAGATCCAACTACTCTTGACATTTCTAACGCCTCCCTGAAGTTTTAGTAAAGTCAATCGTCGTTCATTTCCCATGTTACCCGCTGACTTGCCGAATAAACCCCGATTCCACATTTTTCAGTTAACTAAAAAACAGGACACCCCAGAAAAAATCCGGCTGTCCTGTTTGAATGCTTCTTACTGGAATTGCACCATATGGTATTTCTTTTTGCCCCGACGGATAATGGCAAAGGCATCTTCCAACCGATCTTTTTCATCAACGACATATTCCAAATCCGTCACTTTTTCCCCATTTACAGAAATCGCTCCATTTGTAACGTCTTCACGCGCCTGTCTTTTCGATGAAGAAATTCCGGCTTCTACGATCAAGTCGACGATGGATTTGCTTTCTTTTGCCATTTCCACTGACGGAACATCCTTAAATGCCGCTTTCATCTCAGAAGACGACAATGCTTTCAAATCTCCACTGAAAAGAGCTTTTGTGATGCGCTGTGCATCAGCCAATGCGTCTTCCCCATGGATCAATTTGGTCATTTCTTCGGCCAGCGTTTTTTGCGCTTTCCGCAAATGCGCTTCCGTTTCCACTGTAACTTCCAATGCTTCAATTTCTTCACGGCTGATGAAGGTGAAGATCTTCAAGTATTTGATGACATCCGCATCTGCTGCGTTGATCCAGAACTGGTAAAACTCATAAGGTGTTGTTTTTTTCGGATCCAGCCAGACAGCACCGCCGGCTGATTTGCCGAATTTTGTGCCATCCGCTTTTGTGACAAGCGGAATGGTGATACCGAATGCTTTAGCTTCCTCATCATGCGTTTTGCGGATCATTTCAAGGCCGGAAGTGATATTGCCCCATTGATCGGACCCGCCGATCTGGATGCGGCAATTGTGCTCGTTGTACAAATGGTTAAAGTCGATTGCCTGGATCAGCGTGTAGGAGAACTCCGTGAAAGAAATTCCAGTTTCCAAGCGTGTGGCCACTGAATCTTTAGCCAGCATGTAATTGACCGAAATCAGTTTACCGTAATCGCGAAGGAATTCGATGACACTCATCTTGCCGACCCAATCGCGGTTGTTGACCATTTTCGCTCCGTTTTCCGATTGGAAGTCGAAAATCTGTTCCATTTGAACTTTGATGCCTTCAACATTGCGGTCGATCTGTTCTGTCGTCTGCAGTTGGCGCTCTTCGTTCCGTCCTGAAGGATCTCCAATCATGCCGGTCGCGCCGCCAACCAATAAAATCGGCTGATGGCCGTGAATCTGAAAGCGGCGCAGCGTCAACAATGGAACAATATGCCCGATGTGCATGCTGTCCGCAGTCGGGTCCACTCCACAGTATAAAGAAATCTTCTGGTCGTCGAGCAATTTCTCCATGCCTTCTTCGTCGGTTTGCTGGTATAAAAGCCCCCGCCATTGTAAATCCTGAATTAATTTGTTAGTCATTCCAATTCCTCCTTACTAGTTTGAAACGATGGGAGCGATAAACATCCACATAAAAAGCCCCTGCATGAAAAAATCATGCAGGGGCGCAATTGCGCGGTACCACCCAGCTTGGAGAATAGATTCTCCCTCTCATCATGTGCCGAACGGGGCACTTCCGTAAACTCCAGGCCTGTAATTCGATCCATGCATTTTGACCGGTTCACACCACCCACCGGCTCTCTAAACAAAATCACACGTTCTACTTCGGACTCTTCATCGTTTTAATATGAAATATACTAGTAGTTTACTTTATTATATGGCATTGTCAATAAGTTTAGGTACAGTTATGAGAATATGATATAATATAATGGATTTTAGGAGGGCGATAACGTGCGTGATAAAATGAAAAATTGGATAAGTAAAGCTGAGGAAACAACCGATAGATGGACCTCGACAAAGTGGTTCAAACGACTGAGCATCACATCAGGAGTCATCTGGAATCTTGCATTGATCCTGGCGATTGTGCTGGTGACAGGCGGAGTTTTCGCCGCATCAGTCGGGGCGGGCTATTTCGCTTCGCTGGTGGATGAAGAAAAGCTTCGGACTCCCGATGAAATGCGTGGGGAAATCTACAGCTATGAAGAAACCTCCGAAATGTTTTTCGATAATGAAGTGTATATCGGGAAAATCCAGACAGATCTGGAACGAAAAGAGACATCACTTGATAAAATCTCCGATGTAGCCGTTGATGCTGTCCTTGCGACCGAGGACGAATACTTCATGGAACACGAAGGAATTGTGCCGAAAGCCATTCTTCGCGGTTTGCTGCAAGATGTCTCGAATTCCGACAGCCAAACAGGCGGATCGACGCTGACGCAGCAATTGATCAAGAATCAGATTTTGACGAACGAAGTTTCCTATGAACGAAAAGCAAAAGAGATCCTGCTTGCCATGCGCCTTGAAAAATTCATGACAAAAGACGAAATCATGGAAGCGTATCTCAACATCATCCCTTACGGCAGAAACTATACCGGTGCTAACATCGCCGGGATTGAAACTGCGGCCAACGGCATTTTCAATGTGTCAGCAAGTGAATTGAACCTGCCGCAAGCAGCTTTCATCGCAGGAATTCCAAAAGCCCCTTTCCGCTACACCCCTTACACTTCAAGTGGTGAACCAAAAGAAGCTGAAGGATTACAACCCGGAATCGACCGGATGAAAACAGTGTTGTATCGGATGAAAGAAACCGAGTACATTACTGAAGAAGAATACAATGAAGCCCTTGCCTACGATATCGTAAAGGATTTTCGTCCACGAGAATCCCGTGCACGTGAGAACTACAAGTTTGTCACCGTAGAAGTCGAAAAACGGGCGGCTCGGATCATCATGGACATTCTTGCTGAAAAAGATGGTGTCGACCCGACAACGCTTGAAGAAAATGACAAGCTTTATGAAGAATACGCAATTCTAGCCGATCGGGCCGTCCGATCGAACGGTTACCGCATACACTCGACCATCAATAAAGAGCTATTCGATGCACACGAAGAAGCAAAAGACGCCTACACGCGCTACGGCACAACATTAACCGTACCATCAACCAACGAAGACGGCGAAGAGGAAATGAAAGAACTTCCCGTCCAGGTCGGAAGCATGATGCTCGAAAATAAAACTGGGCGCATTTTAAGTTTTGTAGGCGGCCGTGACCACGAAATAGAAGAATTGAACCATGCAACTCAAGCATACCGTTCAATCGGTTCTACCGTAAAACCTCTACTCGTTTACGGACCAGCCATTGAATATGGAAACATCGGTGCCGGAAGTCCAGTTGTCGATGTACAATTCACCTTAAATGATAACGGCACACCTTGGACTCCGGCCAACTTCATCGCCTCAAGTGAACAAGGCATCATGCCTGCACGCGATGCATTGGCACAGTCACAGAACTTGCCTGCCCTTCGCCTGTTCGGCCAAATCAGAGAAAAAATGCCGATCAATTATTTGATCAATGCCGGCTTCTCCCAAGTTGAAGAAAAAGAAAATTACTATCCTTCAACGGCCTTAGGCGGCGGAATCGAAGGCTCTGTTGAAGAACTTACCAGTGGATATGCTACCATCGCCAACGGCGGCAAAAGAATTGAACCGTATATGATCCAACGCATTGAAGATGCGGATGGCAATATCGTTTTTGAACACGAAACCGAAGAACAGGAAATCTATACACCCCAAACAGCCTACGTTCTGACAGACATGCTGCGGGATGTCTTCAAAACAGATAGAGGTACAGCCAACCGTGCCAATGACATGCTGAATTTCAGCGCTGATTTTGCCGGTAAAACAGGAACTACACAAGAAACAAGAGATGTTTGGCTAGTGGGATATAATCCGAACATCACAATGGGCCTATGGCTTGGATATGACCGTGAAAAGTATTCACTCGACAATTTCCAAAATGTCAATTTGCCTCCTTCCCTACGCGTTAATCAGTTATGGGCGAGCCTGATGAATTCGACATACCAAACTACACCGGATTTAATTGGAGCCAATGAAACATTCAAAGCTCCGAAAGGCGTCGTAACCCGGTCGTTCTGCAGCATTTCAGGTCTTGCTCCAGGCGGCGCCTGTTCAACCGCTGGTCTCGTGACATCTGATTTGTTCAATGCGGATGCCATGGTTCCGACAAAAGCGGATGACAGTTTAACAAGTGGTTCGTTTACCACAATCAATGGAAAACGTTACGCTGCTTTGTCCAGCACGCCAAGTGAATTCACTTCAGGCGGAGGAATTGCTGTTTCACAGAAATACATTGATCGCATGATGGCACCATTCGGTGGAGACGCCGGCAAATTGTTCCCGGGCAACTCCAGATTCTCTTCAGTTGTCTCAGGTGCAAGTTTCGAAGCTGACAGTGTCGCTCCTGGAAGTGTCGGAGCTTCCATCAGCGGAAATACAATTACTTGGACCAATTCCGGTTCAAATGACGTAGTCGGATACCGTGTTTACAAAAACGGTTCACGTGTCGCTTCCATCTCAGAGTCGAGCAGCAATTCATATACCGCTTCTGGTGCAGGAAGTTACACCGTAGTAGCAGTGGATATTACAGGCAAGCAGTCGGCTGCTTCAAACAGTGTCAACATCGCTGCACCGAAGCCAAAGCCTGTACCAAAACCTGAACCAACCCCGCCACCGGAAGAGAAAGAGCCGGAACCGGAAGTTGAAACACCTGCTGAAGAAGTTGAAACGCCTCCAGCAGAGGAAGAAGAAACTTCTCCCGAAGAAGAACCTGAAGAACCAAAAGAAGAAGAACCGGCTCCTGAAGAGCCAGAAGAACCAGAAGAGCCAGCTGAAGATGATGCGGCCTAACACATTAAGACCGACTCGCATAACCCGCGAGTCGGTCTTTTTCTCTACAAAAAAGAGCAGCAAGCGAAATTTCGCATGCTGCTCTTTTTGCTTTCAATCTTCCATTGTAGACAAGTCACCTGTCGGCAAGTCCAACTCCCAAGCCTTCAGCACCCGGCGCATAATCTTACCGCTGCGTGTTTTCGGTAGTTTATCCTTAAACTCGATTTCACGTGGTGCTGCATGCGCAGCCAAGCCTTTTTTGACGAATTGGCGGATATCCTCTGTCAATTCGTCAGAGGGTTCGTAGCCGTCAACCAAAGCGACAAAGGCTTTGATGATTTCTCCACGGACCGGATCCGGCTTGCCGATAACCCCAGCTTCTGCAATCGCCGGATGTTCCAGCAACTTGCTTTCCACTTCGAACGGTCCGACACGCTCACCTGACGTCATGATGACGTCATCCACACGTCCCTGGAACCAGAAATAACCTTCTTCGTCCATATAAGCTGAATCTCCTGACACATACCATTTATCCTTCAGGAAATAGGAATCGTATTTGGCAGGATTGTTCCAAATCTGGCGCATCATCGCTGGCCAGCCTTTTTCAATCGCCAAATTGCCCATTTGGTTAGGCGGCAATTCATTGCCCTGGTCATCCACGATCGCGACTTTGATGCCCGGTACCGGTTTACCCATAGATCCAGGCTTTATGTCCATCGCTGGATAATTACAGATTGTCTGTGCACCCGTTTCCGTCATCCACCAAGTATCATGGATGCGTCGATCGAATACCTGTGCTCCCCATCTGACCACTTCAGGATTCAATGGTTCACCTACTGACAACACATGGCGAAGTGTCGATAAATCATATTCTTCCACTAACGCGTCCCCCGCGCCCATGAGCATACGGAACGCCGTCGGTGCACTGTACCAGACAGTGACGCCATAATCCTCGATGGCTTGATACCAGCCGTCCGGGGAGAAGCGGCCTCCCAGAATAACAGTCGTTACCCCATTCAGCCATGGAGAGAACACGCCGTACGCTGTCCCTGTCACCCAGCCCGGATCCGCCGTACACCAGTAAATATCGGTTTCGTTGAAGTCCAATACCCATTTCCCGGTCTGGTATTGCTGCACCATGGCATACTGTGCATGCAGCACACCTTTTGGTTTACCGGTAGAACCCGAAGTATAGTGAAGGACCAAGCCATCCTCTTT
Organism: Planococcus sp. SE5232; assembly: GCF_050686535.1. Taxonomy (NCBI): domain Bacteria; kingdom Bacillati; phylum Bacillota; class Bacilli; order Caryophanales; family Caryophanaceae; genus Planococcus; species Planococcus sp. SE5232. Next base: position 48,584 of record NZ_JBOGCP010000006.1, read on the forward strand.
ATCCAACCATTCAAGTTCGAATTTATCTGAACGGGAACGCAGATGCTTCAACACATCGATCTGCCCTTCCTGTTCCGTGATATCATCTCCAACAAGGAAAATGGTTTCAAGATTCGGCAACCGGTCATAAGGCACCCGCTCCAGCAGATCTGGCGTCGTGATGATCGACTTAGCTTCACTGTCATCCAATCGGTCATAGATGGCGCCTTCCATGAATGCCTCAAACAACGGCCCTACAATAAGGCCCATTTTCAATGCCCCGAACATAAGGAAATACAATTCCGGAGAACGCGGCATGAAAATAAAGATCCGGTCTCCTTTTTGCAATGTCGAATTCTCCTTCAACAAATTGGCTGCACGGTTTGTCATACGTTTCATCTCATAGAATGTATACGACTCATTTCTGTTCTGATCTTTGTAATACAGCGCTACTTTATTTTTTCGATCGGAATCGGCATGGCGGTCAATCGCTTCATGAGCCATATTCACTTTTCCGCTTTCATACCAACTGAATTCTTTCTCGACTTCAGCCCAATCGAAGTTTGCAGCAATCTCTTCATAATTATGTAATTGATGCACCCCTGCTCTTGCTGGTAACGCTTCCACTTTCATCCTGATCACCCTTTCATTATCGATTACCTTATATTCTACAACATTGTCACAATTGAATGCGAATTATTTTAACTTTTTAGAAAATTATAGTTTATTTCGCCAGACTTTTTCCAAATCCACTTTTGTTCATGTATAATGTAGCTAATTGCATTCTACAGGCGGTGAAATGATGGAACATAAAAAAACGTATAATTCCATGGAACTGGAAACCAAACATGGTCTTCTGATCATTGAAGGGCCTCTTCCCGGAAAAGAATTGAGCAAACTTGATTTTCATGAAGACCTGGTCGCTTTCAGGCCACCGGCTCAACAGCATCAAGCTATTGTGGAAATTGCTGATTTGCCGGAAGGGCGGATTCTCATCGCGCGAGAAGAGAAGATGATTGTCGGTTATGTCACCTTCTTATATCCTGATCCTTTAGAACGCTGGTCAGAAGGCAAAATGGACAACCTGATCGAGCTAGGGGCGATTGAAGTCATCCCGAAATATAGGGGCAGCGGGGTTGGGAAATCATTATTGAAAATTTCGATGGAAGATGACGCTTTTGAAGACTTCATCGTCATTACGACCGAGTACTATTGGCATTGGGATTTAAAAGGGACCGGGTTGAATGTTTGGGAATACCGAAAGATCATGGAGAAAATGATGCAGGCTGGCGGCTTGGAATATTACGCCACCGATGATCCCGAAATCAGTTCCCATCCTGCCAATTGCTTAATGGCCAAAATCGGTAGCCGGGTCGATAATGAATCGATCCAAAAATTTGATCAGCTGCGGTTCATGAATCGCTATATGTATTGATTTAACTCAAAAGGGGTGTTCATATGTTAGTGGAAGAAATTATGAAAACCGATGTCTATACATTACGTTCCGATCAGACTGTACAGGACATCATGGACTTATTCAAAGACAAGCGGATCCGTCATGCTCCAGTTTTGAAGGATGGCAAAGTGGTCGGCATTGTGACCGACCGCGACCTCAAAGACGCTGTCCCTTCAAGATTTACGGTGTCTCCAAAAGGTGAACCTTACAAAAAGAAAGTCGAAGAAATCATGACACCCAATCCGGTGACAGCCCATCCCCTCGACTTCGTGGAAGAAGTGGCGATGATATTTTACGAGCACAAAATCGGCTGTATTCCGGTCGTCAGCAACCAGGAGCTTGTCGGCTTCCTGACAGAGACGGATCTTTTGTATACCTTCATTGAATTGACGGGCGCACACCAACCCGGATCCCAAATTGAAGTTCGGGTGAAGAACCGGTCCGGTATCCTTTATGAAGTTTCGAAAGTATTTCATGAACAGAATGTTAATGTGCTGAGTGTCCTCGTTTACCCCGACAGAGAAAACAAGAACAATAAGATCCTTGTTTTCCGAGTTCAAACGATGAATCCACTCGCCATTATCAGCGATCTGAAAAAAGAAGGATTCGATGTCTTATGGCCAAGCATGCCTCAAGTGAACGAATGAAACATGCAGTATTCATCTTTTCAGAAGATCAATTGGGGTATAAATTTTCTGAAACACATCCATTCAACCAGAAAAGACTGGTTTTAACGATTGATTTATTAAAAAAAATGAATGCGCTTCCAGATGATTTAATCGTTCCTGCGCGTATTGCGACTGATGAAGAATTATTATTGGCACACGACGAGCGGTATATCGATATCGTTAAAAAAGCAAGTATTGGTCAAGTAACTCCGGAAGCCGGTGAAGGCTACGGAATCGGTACGGATGATACACCCATTTTTGAAAACATGCACGAAGCCAGTGCCCGCTTAGTCGGCGGGACATTGACTGCCGTCGATTATGTCATGGAAGGCAAGGCACAACATGCTTTGAATTTAGGCGGTGGCCTTCATCATGGCTTCCGAGGAAAAGCTTCCGGATTTTGCATCTACAATGACAGCTCGGTGGCCATCAATTACCTGAAAAGCAAATACAATGCCCGTGTCTTGTATATTGATACAGATGCCCATCATGGAGACGGCGTTCAATGGAGCTTTTATGATGATCCCGATGTCTGCACTGTCTCCATCCATGAAACGGGCCGCTATTTGTTCCCCGGAACCGGCAACATCAATGAGCGTGGCAGTGGCCAAGGATATGGCACTTCTTTTAATTTTCCGATAGATGCCTTTACGGAAGATGAGTCTTTTCTTGAAATCTATCGTACTTCCATGAAGGAAATCATTGAATTCTTTAAGCCAGATGTCATTTTGACTCAGAACGGAGCAGACGCCCATTATTTGGACCCTCTGACCCATTTATACGGTACAATGAATATTTACAAGGAAATACCCAAGATCGCCCATGAACTCGCTCACGAGTATTGTGAGGGCCGCTGGATAGCTGTCGGAGGCGGCGGTTACGATATTTGGCGCGTTGTTCCCCGTGCCTGGTCATTAATCTGGATGGAGATGAACAATCTTCCCCTCCCTTCAGGCAAATTACCCGAATCGTGGATGGAGAAATGGCAACCGGAATCTCCAGTCAAGTTGATCGATACCTGGGAAGATCCGCCCAATATGTACAAAGCCATTCCGCGCAAAGCGGAAATTACGGATAAGAACCTTCAAATGCTGAACAAGGCTCTTTATATGATCCGCAATAACTAACCAGGGTTATCGACAAAGTAAAAGAGCCAGCGGGATTAATCCCGCTGGCTCTTTCAATTTCAGGCGATTGAACTTTAACCACCACCTACATAAGTCAGCTGAATGAAAAAGAAAACCTGCCTGGATAGGCTCTATCCGGACAGGTTTTCCTGGTTCTGATCCCATTTTTTCTTACAATGGAATCGGCTGTTAATCGTTTTTGGTCGATTGTCTTTCTTCGATCCGGTATGGAAGAATTACTTGTTTTTCTTCGATTTCTTCATTGTTCATATATTTGGTCAGTAAACGCATAGAAACAGCCCCAATATCATAAAGCGGGAAAGCTACTGATGTCAGCATCGGACGAGCCATACGGGCCAGCTTGGAATTCTCATAGCTGATGATTTCTGCATCCGCTGGAATTTTCTTCCCTTGCTCTTCCAATCCATGAATGACCCCAATAGACATTTCGTCGTTGCTGACAAAATAAGCAGTCGGTTCGAAAGGAGCCAATGTTTGGACGGCTTCAATCCCCTCATCATACGAATTATTGCATTCAATGACCAGATTCTCATCATAGTCGATGCCTGCTTCTGCCAAGGCTTCTATATAGGCTTTCAACTTGTACTCTTTATTGATCATCGAAGTCATCGGGCCTGAGATAAAGGCGATTTTCTTATGGCCATTGTCTGTAAATTTCTTAACTGCTTCAAAGGCAGCTCCGTAATAATCGATGTTCACTGAGGCAATCGCCGCAGATTCATCGATTGAACCAGCCAAGACGATTGGCGTCGGAGAACGTTTCATTTCGTAAAGAAGTTCAGTTGAAATTACATCACTCATAAAGACTATTCCATCCACCTGTTTTCCAAGCATAGTCTCCAACAACTGAAGTTCCTTATTTTCGTTCTGGTCTGAGTTGGACAAGATAATATTGTAGCGGTACATTGTAGCGATATCTTCAATTCCACGGGCTAGTTCAGCATATAGGCTATTGGAAATATCGGGTATGATGACGCCGACCGTCGTTGTCTTCTTACTTGCAAGTCCACGAGCGACAGCATTTGGACGATAGCCCAATTCTTCTATCACTTTCAGTACTTTCTTTCTTGTGGCAGGTTTAACGTTTTGATTGGCATTTACTACACGTGACACAGTAGCCATGGAAACGTTCGCTTCTCTTGCCACATCGTATATCGTAACGGTCATTGTGCGCCCTCCTTTTCCAGTCTTTCTCTAATCATACGACAAAATCTTCAATAATATCAACTAAAAAAAAGAAAAGCCGGAGTTAACCGGCTTTTCAGCTTCACACTTTCATTTCATATTGTTTCATGAACTTCATCAAAGCATCGTAGTATTCGTCAAACTGGCCTAAATCCATTTGCTGTTGAGCATCTGATAATGCTACTGCTGGATCTGGGTGAACTTCAGCCATCACGCCGTCCGCTCCGATTGCGATTGCAGCTTTAGCGGCTGGAAGCAATAAGTCACGGCGACCTGTCGAGTGAGTCACGTCAACAAATACTGGCAGGTGCGTTTCCTGTTTCAGGATTGGCACTGCTGAGATATCGAGTGTGTTGCGTGTCGCTTTTTCGTATGTGCGGATACCGCGTTCACATAAGATGATGTTTTCGTTTCCTGAAGCGATGATGTATTCAGCTGCGTTGATGAATTCTTCAATAGTCGCTGACATTCCGCGTTTCAAGAGAACCGGCTTATTGATCGAGCCGACCGCTTTCAATAGTTCGAAGTTCTGCATGTTGCGTGCGCCAACTTGGACAACATCCACGTAATCAAGTGCAGCTTCCAAATGTCCTGGAGTGACGATTTCTGAAACAACAGCTAAATTGTATTGATCAGCCGCTTTTTTCAGCATCTTCAATCCTTCTAAGCCAAGTCCCTGGAAATCGTAAGGCGATGTACGCGGCTTGTAAGCTCCACCACGAATCATCTTCAAGCCTTTTGCTCCGATGGCTTCAGCAACTTTCGATACTTGTTCCTGCGATTCTACTGCACATGGGCCAAAGATGAAAGAAGGTTCTCCAGCGCCCACTTGTTCGCCATTGATCGTAATAACCGTGTCTTCTGCTTTCTTTTTACGCGAAACCAACAATGCTTTGCGTGTATCTTCTTCTTGCATATTCAAGGCTGATTTGAAGATTTCCTTGAAAATATGATCAACGGTCTTCTGTTCTAACGGACCGTTATTATTATCTTTCAGCAAGTTCAGCATATGGCGTTCCCGCAATGGATCGTAACGGTCAACTCCTTGCTTCTCTTTCAATTTACCGATGTCTTGAATTACGGAAGCTCTCTCATTGATAAGAGACAGAATCTGCAGGTTGACTGCGTCCACTTTTTCTCTTAGTTGCTCTAACTCTAAATTACTCATTCTATAACTTCCCCTTTCGCGAATAACCTTTATCAGGTGACTCATATTAACATGATAGGACTATTATAAGCAAACTATTCGGTAAAGTCACGGAATTTATTTTAGCGATTCAACGCGCTAAAGTATTTTTGGCATGAAAAAGCCGAAGCATCAAGGCTTCGGCTCTTTTTTAAGCTATAAATTCCTGCATGGATTCTCTTTTGATATCATTATGGGAAGCGTGCCAATCCACTTTTTGACTAGTGAAATGGAACAATTGGGGCGATTCGTGCTTAACTCCCGTAATCTCTTCAATCGCTTGAGAGAATTCCCGATCTTCCTGTACGACTAGATAAAGGAAGATTTGGTTTGGGTGCAGTGAGCAATACTCGTTATACTCATTCCACGCCTTAGCGGATACCGGACATGTACTGCTGTGTTTAAATAGCCAGTAATGCTGATTATGCCCCACTGCCTGTTTCAGACTGTCCAGATTGTCTACATGCACTAAATTTTTCATCTAAACCGCTCCCAGATTAATTCTTTTTGTTTTGGTTGTTGCTTGATGAATTGTTTGTTGATTTATTGCTTGGATTCGACGATTTATTGCTGTTGTTGTTGCTGCTGGTCGTATTTGGACCTTTGCTCGTGTTTGCTGTGTTGCTGTTGGTACTGCTGCCTGTATTGCCGGCTACTGACGAACTTGAACCCGATTTCTTTTCTTCTTTCACCTCTTCAACTGCTTCTTTTAATGCATTGGCAGTGGAAGTGAAAGCATCAGAACCGTTGCTGTCTGATTTATTTGCTGTATTTTGCACAGTTGAATGGATGTCGATGGATTCTTCACCTTCTGACGAAGCCGTTCCGTCGTCCATAGGCGAACTTCCACCTTTTATATTTTTCACTTTATCGACTACTTTGGTCGACTGGTCTTTCAATTGTTGGGCAAAGCCACCTGAACCATCATCGCTTGAATCTGACTGCTGCGATGCTTTTTCTTTTAAAGTGGTCGCCTGAGTTTTAAGGTCAGCTTGGAATTCTTTCCCGGATTTAGGCGCCAGGAATAATGCTGCAGCAGCCCCGACGATTCCACCGACTAAAATACCAACTAGGAAACTTGAGCCCCCACCTGATTCTTCGTAATCGTACAGGTCGTCATAACGGTTGGAAGCTCCATAAGATTGAGGTACATAATCACTTTGCTGGTATTTTTGGCCGCTGTTCTGGCTGTACTGTCCACCCTGTGTATAGTAGTCCTTATTGTACTGTGAATCGTTGAAGTTGGATTGATTGTTAAAGTCTTTGTTTCTGCTCATTGATATTCCCTCCAATTAGTTAGTGGTAAAACAATTTTTAGTATTGTTCGTTATGAGGCAATTTTTTTTGTCCGGGTACTGGTGTATAAGTTGAGTTTGCGCGAGCTTCATAGATCTTGCGCTCATTCCATTTATCACGGATGCCCATGACCACATTACCCCATTGAACAACTTGAGCAATCTTGTCTTCATTCTGTTCAACCTGCACACCTACACGTGAAGTGATATGGCGGACAGTAGAGTTCAAATCAGTAACAGAGTTGCCGACGCCTTTTACCGCGTCAACTACACCATTCAATTTTTCTGATTTTACTTGAATGTCTTCAGCTAGTTCATTTGTCTTATGCAATAGATTCGTCGTTTCCAACGTTACCCCCTGCAATTGATTTTCAAGACCAGCTACGGTGCCTGAAACTTCTTTTAATGTGTTTTTCAGCGAATTTAATGTCATTGCCAACGCTACGCATAGAATTAAGAATCCAATAGCGGCTACGATCGCGGCAATGTAAAGCAAGATTTGCCAATCCATCCTGTTTCCTCCTTTAAGCGAATTATGTTATATCCTTTTTCTACCCTTGATGAGTTTGGATTAAACACGGTCTCTATTATTATTCGACAAAAACTATTGCATACCTGCATAAAAAAAACAGTTTAACCCGAAAGTTAAACCGTTTCTCCTGTATTTAATGTCGTTTCGAAAGCTTCCTGGAATTTGGTGACGTCTCCTGCTCCCATGAACAGATAAACGGCATTGCCGTGCGCTGCTAAGGAACCTACCTCATCCAATTGAAGCAACTGGCTATTTTCGATTTTTTCCGCTAGATCCTGGATTTTCAATGTACCTGCTTTTTCGCGTGCAGAACCGAAAATATCACAGAGATACACATGATCCGCTTCAAGCAGACAGTCGGCAAACTCCTGCAGGAATGTCTGGGTCCGCGTAAATGTATGCGGCTGGAAAATCGCGATGAGCTCCCGCTCCGGGTACTTCTGGCGCGCAGATTGCAAAGTCGCACGAATTTCCGTTGGATGATGCGCATAGTCGTCAATCAAAATCCGATCACCGATTGCGGTTTGTGTAAAGCGTCGCTTGACGCCTTCAAAATCCTCAAACTGCTGCTGGATGATATCAGCTGGTATGCTTTCATAATGGCACAGAGAAATGACCGCCAATGCATTCAGAATGGCATGGTCGCCAAACATCGGAATCGTGAAAGTATGGAAAAATTCGTTACGAATCACTACATCGAAAGTAGTCCCTTCCACAGTTTTCACGATGTTTCTCGCCTGGAAATCATTTTCTTCCCCAAATCCGTAGTAGACGACCGGAACGGGTGCCTGGATCTGTTGAAGAAATTCATCATCTCCGCAGGCAATGATGCATTTCTTTACTTGTTGGGCCATTTCCTCGAACGCTTTGAAAACATCATCAACACCCGTAAAATAATCAGGATGGTCATAGTCGATATTCGTCATGATAGCGTAATCAGGGTGATAGGCCAGGAAATGGCGGCGGTATTCACAGGCTTCTGCCACAAAGAAATGGGAGTCTGCCTGGCCTACGCCCGTTCCGTCTCCAATTAAATAAGAGACAGGTTTATATCCGCCCAATACGTGGGCCATCAAACCGGTTGTCGAAGTTTTGCCGTGTGCACCTGTGATGGCGACTGATACATATTGCTTCATCAGGTCACCAAGGAACTGATGGTACCGGATAATTGTCGCACCCAATTCACGTGCTTTGACCAATTCAGCATGATCATCACCAAAAGCATTGCCTGCAATGATTGTCATGTCTTTTTCAATATTATTTGCGTCGAACGGCAGAATGGTTATGCCTCTTTCACGAAGACGGTCTTCAGTAAAGAAGTGCTGCTCGATATCAGAACCTTGTACTTGTTCGCCCATATCATGCATGATTTGTGCAAGTGGACTCATACCGGAACCTTTGATTCCGGTAAAATGTAAAACTGTCATAAATGAACCTCCTGTGGGAGTTGAAAATTAGTCTACATAAATCGCATAGCGAATTCTATAGCTGATGTGGATAAACACAATACAAAATTATATCACAAATTTATCATTCGCTGAAATGAGCCAGTATTCTTTCTATTTCTTTAGTTGGCAAAGTATTTGCGGAAAGCAGATATACGGTTTAATGGAATACTTCTTCAATATCATTTTCAGTAATCAAAACCGAACGGGCTTTGCTGCCATTCTGCTCGGATATAAAGCCATGCTGTTCGATCAGATCCATCAATCGGGCTGCACGATTATAGCCGATATGGAATTTCCGCTGCAGAAGGGACGTCGAAGCACTCCCCTGTGCCATGATAAAACGGCAGGCCTCTTCAAAGAGATCATCCTGCTCAGCCGGGGACTCGCTTCGCTTGATCAATTCCTCTTCTTTAAAGAAGTATTCGGGTTTCCCCTGCAACCTCACATGCTCGATGACTTTTTCAATCTCGTCGTCGGTGACGAACGTTCCTTGCAGACGGCTGGGTGCCGACATGCCATTTCCAAGATACAGCATGTCCCCTCTTCCGAGAAGACGCTCCGCTCCCTGGGAATCGAGGATCGTGCGGCTGTCCACCTGTGAAGAAACTGAGAAAGCAATGCGTGTCGGGATATTAGATTTGATCAACCCGGTAATAACGTCAACAGACGGCCTTTGCGTCGCAATCACCAAATGGATTCCGCAGGCACGCGCTTTCTGCGCAATCCGGCAAATTGAATCCTCGACGTCTGATGGAGACATCATCATCAAGTCTGCCAACTCGTCGATCACTATCAGGATATAGGGCAGATGCTGCGCATGATCCCCTTTTTCTTTCACCAGCTTATTGTAACGGCTGATATCGCGGACGCCACTGTGGGCAAACAATTGGTAGCGGCGCTCCATTTCTTCCACTGCCCATTTGAGCGAAGCGGTTGCCGCTTTGACATCTGTAATGACTGGGCTGACAAGATGCGGGATATGATTATAAGGTGCCAGCTCGACCATCTTCGGATCGATCAACAGCAGCTTCAGATCTCTTGGCGAGGATTTATAGAGCAAGCTGACCAACAGTGAATTAATGCAGACGGATTTACCGGAGCCTGTAGCCCCAGCAATCAGGCCGTGCGGCATTTTTCGCAAATCCAATGTGACCGGCTTGCCTGTCAAATCCAATCCTAGTGCCGCTTCCAGCGGAGAATCCGACTCTTCGAAAACCGGGCTGCCGATAATCTCCGAAATGCGTACTGCACGGCTTGTCCGGTTCGGTATTTCGATGCCGATGGAGCTCTTGCCGGGAATCGGTGCCTGAATCCGGATATCCCTGGCAGCCAATGCCAATTTCAAATCATCCGCTAAGTTGCGGATTTTGCTGACTTTAATCCCTTGAGCGACCTTCAGCTCGAATTGTGTGACGGCAGGTCCTTGGACAGTGCTCAAAATTTCAGCTTTGATCTGGAAATATGATAAAGCTTCAATCAGGCGCTCACCCTGCTCCTCCATCCACTCTTCGTCTTTCCGGTCATTTTCAGGAGGCATTAAATATTCCGGCAACGGAAATTCATAGGCTTTCGATTCAGCTTCAGATACTGAATTCAGTGCTTGCTTCGGCTCTTCAACTGAATCTGCCGTTTTTTTTTCCGCTTGCACAACTGAATTTTCAAGTTTTGGTGTGACGATAGGACGCGATTGCGCCTTATTTTTCAATAGTTCTTTATCAGATTTGAGCATCAGCACATTGAATGGCACGGTTTTTTCACGCTTTGGCGCCGCTGATGGTTTTGTTTCTGTATCTTGCTTTAATTCCGGAGCCGCCTCTGCTTCTGTAGCCGAATCTAATTCCGGGTTCGATTCTGTCACTAACTCATTCTCCGGTTCAGGTTGTGGATCTTGATATGATTCTGGTTCTTGGTGAATTTCCGGTTCCAGTTCCGGTTCCGGCTCTTGATATACTTCAGGTTCTGGGATTGCTCCTGACTCCAGTTCCAGCACTGTTTCACCAATAGGAGCCGATTCTTTGACTTCTGTGGTGTCAATCGATGGCTCCCTATGTACATGGCCAGTATCGGGTACAGCCTGCTCTTCGACAAATTCCGATGTTACAACTTCCGTGTCTTCAGAAGCTTTGGATGCACGTAGATCCGTTGGTGCTTCCCTTTCAGCTTTCGGTGTTTCTTCTATCGTTTCACGAACCGTCTGCTGTGTCCGTTCTTCCTCGAAGATCGGTGCAATTTCATGTTCCACTACCGGTCTTGGCTTATGCCAGCCGGCTCTTGCTCTTTCCTGAATCGCTTCATCATGCAATTCGCGGTTATACTTGCTTTCTCTTTCTTCCGTCATTTTTTGGGTAGGCGCAGGACGTGCCGTATTATAGCCATAGACCGATGAAACGGAGCGGCTTGGTTCGAAACGGCGCGCAGCAGCAGGAAGTTCGGGTGTTTTAGCTTTTCGCTTCGCTGCCGTTGGGCGGACTGGCGCTTCTTTAGGCCCCATAATTGGCTTCTCTGCAGCCGGCATAGATTCTTTTCGAAGAATCTCTCTTTCCTGCTCATCAAAAATAGGCATTTTCGGACGGTTTTCTGCCCGTTTTACGTCATGGATAAAATCGTCTTTTTCTTCATCCGGAATCAAGGGGAAACGAAAAGGCGCTTTTTCCTTCTTTTCAGCCGGGGGTGCTTCATAAACTGCCTCTTCTTCGATTTCATCAGTGTCATCAGTAAACATGCGGTTCCATACATTTTTAAACCAGCTCATAATGCGTCACGCCTTTACTTCAAAAGCTGAACCGATTTCTGCATCTTCAGGAAGCACAAGAATCCCTTTTTCCTGAGGTGCATCCGGCAAAGCCAGTTCTTTTGCTGAACAGATCATTCCGGACGACGCCACTCCCCGAAGTTCCGCATCACGGATGACCATACCTGAAGGCATGACAGCCCCCACTTTTGCCACTACTACTTTTTGCCCCTGTTCAACGTTCGGAGCTCCGCAGACGATCTGCAATTGCTCGTCGCCGACAGCAACCTGGCATACATTCAATTTATCGGCATTTGGATGCTTGTCCTTAGCCTCTACAAAGCCGACCACAAATTTCGGTGAAAAATCCACTTCCAAAGTGAAATCGATCTCGTTTTTCGCTAAAGCATTCTGTAAAGAAGTAACAAGCGCTTCCGATAGCTCCACTTGCTCGCCTTCTGCCAATTCTGCATAACTTGAAGCATTGAACAAGTTGAACCCGGCGATTTTGCCGGCCTCATCTTTGATCAATGTTACATCCCCTGACTGCTCAGGATGGATTTTTTCTGGAGTTTCTGTTTGCAGTTGAACCAGCAGTACGTCGCCAATTCCGTGTTTATTATAAAATACATTCATTTTTTATCGTTCTCCTCGTTAGGTCTATTTTTCGCCATGATGAAAATTGGCTCCAGTTCGTCATTTTCATAAATGAACGATAAGGAAGTGATCGGAACTTTGCCATTGGTGAAGAAGTGCATGGCCATTTGCGCGAGCACGTCGTATCCCGTTTCATTTTGGATATCACCGATGATCAATACATCCTGATGGGGCACTGACACGGTCATATCGCCGGTGATTTTTGTTTTCATTTCTTTTAGGAAAGATTCATTCAGGATTCTTGATGCATCATAGCCATCATTTTCATTCAGAAAATAAAAGACATTTCCTGCAACATGGTCTTCTTTTACAGCGGTTTTCAATTTTCTCACTTGAAACTTCGCAATTTCCTTTATCTGCTCTTCTGTCAGACTTAATGAATTTACCACATTTTCGTCAATTAAGCGATAGGTAGTCCCCACGTCCAAAGCAAAATAAATGCGTGTTTCCGCTGTGTGTTCAGACGTTATGAACTTATGGCCTTCATTGGATTCTGTTGGAAAAGAAGTTGAGCGGATAACCGGAAAAATGTGTTCGGTCGATTTCATTTCGCCTTTCGCTTCCCGTTCCATTGCGTCGAAGGTTTCTGTTATCGTATAGACGATTTCCTGGATGGCCGCATCGCCTTTCGATTCAAATCGGTTGATCACCTGTGGCAAAGAAATGCTCATGCCTTTGCCAAGTTCCTTGTGGCGGATATGTGCAGTTTCTTTTTCACGGTCAAAGCGCCATTCCAATTGAGGACTCGGCATCCGCTCTCTAAGTATATTAAAAAGTTCAGTAGATTTCATCGTTGTTTGGCCTCACTTTCATAAATAAACGGTTCAGCCAAAGTCTAGGCGAACCGTCTGTAATGTTATTTTGGCAGATTCGAAATAAACCCTTCAATTTCTGCTTGTGTTTTACGGTCTTTGCTGACAAAGCGCCCGGTTTCCTGCCCATTTGAATAAGCAAGGAAACTTGGGATTCCATAGACATCCTGTTCGATGCACAAGTCGATAAACTGGTCGCGATCCACTGATACAAAAGTTTGGTCCGGAAACGCTTTTTCAACATCAGGCATTATCGGATCGATGACGCGGCAATCCGGGCACCACCCTGCTGTAAACATAAAAATAGCCGCAGGTTTTTTGGTCAATTCTTGAAATTCCTCAGTTGATTGTAAGTTTCTCATTTAGGTAATCTCCTATTCATCGGTATCTATGGAACGGACGGTTTTCATCATCCAGTCCATATTTTTCGGAATATCACTTTCTTTTGTAATAGTCGTCAATTTAACGCCGCCAGCACTGACTACAAGTTCCAGCTGGTCTTCCGCGATTTCCTTGACTGTAGCAAACCCGAAACGCCCGTTTTGCTGGAAAGTTTCATCGGCTACCCATTGCTGTTCAGGATCAGCTTTTTGCAGATCATAGAACAGGGTGCTCGTGGCTTTTTCATTCGGATTAATGAATAAAGCAAAAGACTCGCTGCCTTTTGTAATCAACCGGTTAAAATCGTCCGCAGGTTCTTCAATTTCATAGCCGCTAGGCATATACAAATCGATTTCCCCTACCGTCTCATTTGCACTTTCCGGCTGTTCTTCAAACGCTTCACGTGCGTTCGATACCCCTTGTACAACCCGTTCTTCCGGTGTTGCCATGCAGCCGGCCAACATACCCGACAGCAAAAGCGTTCCAAAAATCAATCTATATCGAGGCACGCTCATTCCCCCTAACGTTACTGCTATTTATTTTAAAGGTGTTTACAGGCACATGCAACTTAATCGCTGTCCCTCTGGTACTGTCCAATCAATAATTTGACTACATGGCTGAACATTTCCCCTCGATTGACGAGGCCATCCGTTAAGATGCCAATGGCGCCTTTATGCTGGCGGATTCCGCTTTCATTGGCATAGTCGTCCATGACCGGTCCAAGCTCAATCCCCGTGTGGAGCTTGGCCGCAATTTCTTCCGGCAATGGAATCTGGGCTCCGGCTGCTGTAAACAGACGCCCGTCTTTAGCTGCTAAGGCACCCCAGTTGCATAAATAGAGCGCGCCTTCCATCTCGTAGACACCGCCTTCCAGGCCAATGGCGAAATCATTGTCACCTAACGCGTTGTTTGCCCTATTCATTGCTCCCTGCCGTGTTTCCTGCTGGGAAAAAGGCTGCGCTGAAACATCCGATTCTGCATCTATCGCCGATAAATCGACGGACCAGTCCAAACTAGCAAGAACGCTGGACACGGCATTGATTTTTGCTGGATTTTTTGAGGCTATTGCTGCACGAATTTTTTTCATTTCCATTAGTCCTTTCAAAAAAAAAGAGCCCGAAGGCACTTTTCAGACATTTTCTTTGATGGTTTCAAGTGTTGTACGGTCGGACGCTTTAACAAGTTTCGTCAAGAGTTCTTTCGCCGCTGCATAATCATCCGTATGAATGATGGACGACGAGGTATGGATATAGCGTGAGCAGATGCCGATAACAGAACTTGGAATCCCTTCATTGGCTGTATGCACACGTCCTGCATCCGTCCCCCCTTGTGAAACGAAGTATTGATAAGGGATATTATGCGTTTCAGCAGTGTCCAGGATAAATTCGCGCATGCCACGGTGCGTCACCATGCTCTTGTCCAGGATGCGCAATAACGTTCCTTTGCCCAGCTGGCCAAATTCGTTTTTATCGCCTGTCGCGTCGTTCGCCGGACTGGCATCCAATGCGAAGAACAGATCCGGTTTGATCATAGCTGCTGCTGTTTGTGCTCCGCGCAGACCCACTTCTTCCATCACTGTCGCGCCGGAAAATAATTGGTTCGGAAGTTTTTCGTCTTTCAATTCTTTTAGAAGTTCAATCGCAAGACCACAGCCATAGCGGTTATCCCAAGCTTTCGCCATAATTTTCTTATCATTGGCCATTGGTGTGAACGGACTGAATGGAACAATTTGCTGGCCAGGTCGAATCCCCAGCGACAGGGCATCCTCTTTATCGTCTGCCCCGATGTCGATCAGCATGTTCTTGATGTCCATCGGCTTGCTCCGAAGTTCCTCGCTCAAAAGATGTGGAGGAATCGAACCGATGACGCCTGGAATTGTACGCTCTCCAGCAATGATATCCACGCGCGTTGCCAGCATCACCTGGTTCCACCAGCCGCCCAGAGTCTGAAACCGGATCATGCCATTGTCGGTGATTTGCGTCACCATAAATCCGACTTCGTCCATATGGCCTGCAACCATGATCCGTGGCCCATCCTGCTGTCCATCTTTTACGCCAAAGATACTGCCAAGATTGTCCTGGATCAATCGATCGGATACTTGTTCCAGTTCCTGCCGCATAAACTTCCGGACTGCATGTTCATTTCCGGGGGCTCCCGGCAGTTCGGTCAAAGTTTTAAACATTTCACGAGTTTCAGCATTCATATCAAAGTTCCTCCTAAATAAATTACCTCTATTAAGTTTAGAGCTTCTGTCTGACAATTTCCAGTTATATAATTCGTTTTTCGAAAGATTAGCGACATTCAAGCTTTCATTTCGCCCTTCAAAATATTTATGGTACAATTTATCCAGTAAGCAGAGGAGGGATTTTAGTGAACAATCGTGATTTACTTATTGGATTCGCTACAGGCGTAGCAGCAGCTTATTTGGTAAAAGAAGTGGTTGACCGCAAGGAAAAACTATACCCGGCAGATGATGTACTGAAAGAAGTCAAATCTGCATTTAAAGAAGAAGGCCCAATCGACGGTTCTTGGATCTTCATGAAAACCGAGCCTTACAAGCAACATGCGTTGACGACTGAAGTCTATAAAGGCGGCATCACCCGCCATAAAGAAGACGAACTCCAGCAGTTCGAGTTTTTGGCTGATGCTTTTACAGGCGCAGTAATCGAAGTCAAACAGGTATAAAAAAAGGAGCCGAATCGGCTCCTTTTTTATAGGACTTTTTCTTTGCGCTCAAGTGATTCGACAATTTCTTTGCCGTCCGCACTCCATTTCAGGATGCGGTAATAGGCATCATGGTAAAAGCTGAAATAATAGCCGTTTTCCAGCGCTTCTTTCATGAGCTTTTCTTTGGCATAAATCGAATCCATTGGATAATCATCGAATGCCAATACCCATAATGGATTTTGATGGGCGTGCGTCGGCATGATATCCGCCATATGAAGGATGGCTTCATTGCCGCTGGTCATCTTGATGACACTGTGCCCATCGGAATGGCCTCCGGTATGGATCAGTGTAATGGCACCAAATAAGGTTTTTTCGCCTTCAAAGGTTTCGACCTGATCGACGATCGGCTCCCAATTTTCTTTCCAGTAGGTGTTGCGTGAACGGATATTCGGATGCTGCATTTCATTCCATTCCACTGCAGAGACATGGATTTTAGCATTCGGAAAAGCGGAAACCAACTCTTCCCCCTGCCATTTCGTCAAACCCGCTGCATGGTCTCCGTGCAGATGGGTCATCAGGACCGTATCAATATCTTCAGCCGTCAAGCCAAGCTCCGCCAAATCCTCTTCAACACGCGACTGTTCAGAAACCCCTAAGTTGCGCATTTGGCGTTCCGTCAATTTCCCGGCGCCAAGGCCGCTGTCAATCAGGATATTGTGGCCATCGTATTGGACCAGGATCGGATGTGTCGGCAATTCGATTTGGTTTTTTTCATTGACCGGATAACGTTTTGACCAAACTACTTTCGGCACTACCCCAAACATCGCGCCGCCATCCAAAAAAGTCGTTCCCCCATCAAGCCAGGTCAGATTCATTTCGTGAAATTGAAATTTCTGCATTCCCTAATCCCCCTTGTCATGATCAACTAACTGAAAACTGTGCTTCCAACCGGTAAATCGGCTGGCCTTTTTTCGAAAACTTCTCTTCGTACTCCGTCATGATATTCCATTCAGGTTCATTGTCGTGAAGATCCAATGAGACATCCTTTAATAACATACCATATTCAGAAATGCTCGTAAGTGAATATTCAAAAAGTTTTCGGTTATCGGTCTTAAAATGGACTTCTCCCTTTTTAGGCAATACCGCTTCATAGAGTTTCAAAAAAGATTCGTGTGTCAATCTGCGCTTGGCATGACGCTTTTTCGGCCATGGATCCGAGAAGTTCAGGTAGAGCCTGTCCACTTCCCCTTTTTCGAAATAATCGGCGACGTTTTTCGCGTTGACTTTCAATAAGCGCAAGTTGGGAACACCCTTCTCCTCTTCTAAGATGGTCTCGAGCGCCGTAACGATGACACTGTCGAATAGCTCGATGCCGATATAATTGATAGCGGGATTGGCTTTTGCCATACCGATGATAAAACGGCCTTTGCCGGTTCCTGCTTCAATGTGAAGTGGATTTTTGTTGCCGAATACTTCCTGCCATTTCCCTTTTTGCTGCTCCGGGTCCGGAATGACGATCTCCGGATGTGTATCGATTAAATCTGCTGCCCATGGTTTAAATCGTGATCTCATGTTTCATCCTCTTTCTATTCCATTAATTTATTGAATTCCATTTTTTATGGCCGACCGTATAAACAACCGTTTCGTTTTGTGGGCTCATACCAGCATCATCGCCATCCACATGGCGGCAAATCGGTCTGTCGGTAGAAAGACGGAATTCCGGGCCGCTCATTTGGCTGAGCTCCTTGAAACGTGTATGTGCTCCGCTGAATACCGTACCAAAAACCAGCAAGAGTTTCAAACGCGAAATGTGGTGGACGACCGTCAATTCAAGCAATCCGTCATCTGTTTTCGATGTCGGGGATATTTTCATACCTCCGCCGAAATAGGGTTGGTTGCTGACGGTCGCCAGCCAGACATCTTTATAGACAACTGGAGTCCCGCCGTTTTCCACGGTTAAAGTGAATTTCTCGAACTTCAGGAACGTCCTGACTACATAAAGCAGATAGATCAGTTTCCCGAGGCCGACCTGGTTGAGCTTTTTCTTGATGATCGACCGGTTGACCGCAATGGAGATTGCCGCATCAAAGCCGATTCCTGAGCTGCTGACGAACTGATAACCCTCGCCATCGCGAAATTCGCCGAGGTCTTCCTTACGGGAAAAAGGCTGATTGAGAAACTGTTCAATTTCCTGTGCATCTTTGAACGTTCCATAAGCTCTCGCAAAATCATTGCCGGAGCCTGCCGCTACAGAGCCGATCATCAGCTCTTTCGCTCCTGCTGCCCCCACGACGATTTCACGCAAGGTTCCATCTCCACCGAAGCCGATCAACAAGACTGGCTGCTGCAGTTCCCGGAAGCCGGCCGCTATCTCGGTGGCATGTCCAGGAAACCGGGTAATGAGCTGTTCGAATGGAAACTGGATGGTTTTTTCAAAGTGACGCCATTTCTTTAGCGCTCTGCCATTACCCGCGACCGGATTGATGATAAATACTGTTTTCATAAACACTCGCCTTTGGACGTATTAAATGCCGGTGCTCAACGGATAATTCGCGATCTTTTGATAACGCGGATTTTCCATTGGTGCAATTCGAAACAGTGAAAACTCCGTCACTTCGAATAGCATTTTGTCGACTGAAAAATGCATTTCTGCCGGATCGCCGCCAGCCCATTTGCTGGCCAACGTAATATGCGGCACAAACTTCTTTGAATCAGGGCGGATCTGCAGCGATTTCAGATTTTCGAGCACCTGCTGCTGCAGTTCCTCCAATTCCTTGCTGTCTTCAAGAGAGGCATAAATCACTCGGGGAGTTGCAGGATTGCCGAATTTCTTAATGCCATCAATGGTCAGGCTGAATGGCTGCTGATCAATCCCTGCAAGCAGTTTTTCCACCTGATCGATTTCATCGTGCACATCTTCGCCGATGAACAAGAGCGTGATATGCATATCCTCCGGCGGCGTTTGCCTTTTATGGCTCTGTAAATTCCAGGAGCGCCGCTCTTCATCCAACTTCTCCGCAATAGCTGACGGAATTTTTATCCCAATAAAATAATGTGGTTTCATTGTCATCACCTGGCTTCAGTTTACCATGCCACGAGACACAAAAAAATAGTGATTGGCCGGGGCCAATCACTTTTCTCAAGAACTGTATCTGTTTACGATTTTACGCCCACTCCAACGCGTGCTTCAAAAGCGGTCTGCAGTTTACGGGTCAATTCCCCGGGTACACCTTGACCGACTTTTTGGTCGCCGATTTCAACGATCGGCATCACTTCAGAGGTTGTGGAAGACATGAAGAATTCGTCCATTTCGAGTGCTTGCGTTTTCGTGAAAGCTATTTCTTCCACTGGAATGTCCAGCTCTTTGCACAGCTCAAGAATGACTCTTCTCGTAATGCCATTCAAAATAAGGTTATTGGCAGGATGGGTATATAGAATGCCATCTTTAAAACCATACATATTCGATGAACAGCCTTCTGTCACGGTTTCACCACGATGCAGAATGGCTTCAAAAAACCCTTCTTCGGTAGCTTCCTGTTTGGCCAGCACATTGCCGAGCAGATTCAGGCTCTTGATGTCGCAGCGCAACCAGCGGATATCTTCGATGAATTTAGCTGTTACGCCGGATTTCATGCTTGCAATCGGGCGTTCCACCGTTTTGGTATTGCCGGTGATGACCGGAGTTGCCTGAGTCGGGAACTGGTGCTGGCGTTCTGCGGCACCACGGGTGATCTGCACATAAACCTGGCCATTATCGATATTGTTCATTTCAACAAAATCATACATCATTTTATGGAATACGTCTTTTGTATGCGGAATGACGATTTTGATTTTATCGGCGCTTTCATAAAAGCGGTCAATATGCTCTTTCGCTGTAAACAGATTGCCGTCGTAAACGCGAATCACTTCATAGATCCCGTCTCCAAATTGATAGCCGCGATCTTCCTTCGAAATCACCAAATCCTCTTCACGAATAAACTCTCCATTATGCAATATCATATCCATATCCATTCCCTCTTTCCTCATTTTTTACAAGCTAATTGGTAAATCGCTTCCGCGTAGATCGCAGTCGCTTTAATTAAGTTGTCGATGTCGACAAATTCATCCGCTTGATGGGCAACATCCGGTTCGCCTGGGAACAGCATACCGAAAGCCACTCCTTTATCCAAAACACGCGCATAGGTGCCTCCACCAATAGCGATTAGTTCTGCTTTGCTGCCGGTCTGCTTTTCATACGCGTTTTGAAGCGTCTTAATGAACGGATCGTTTTCGTCCACATAATGAGGCGGAGAATTGGACGCAATGTCCACTACGAAATCCTTTAACTGGTAGGCAGCCATCTTCTCTTCAAATGGGTAACTGACGGAATACCGCATGCTGACATTGATCATGGCGGTTTTGTGTTTCTCAAAACGGATAATTCCGGCATTGAATGTCGTATCCCCTGACTGTTCATCCGTAAAATCGAGGCCGAGCTTGCGGCCCCGTGAATCCTGATAGAACGTGTCTGCAACGAATGCAACAAATTTCTGGCCGTCGCCTTCCAACCGGTCCTTCAAAAACAGTGCCAAAAGAATGCCGGCATTGATGCCGTTATCCGGTTCCATCGCATGCGCTGCTTTTCCGTTGAGAGTCAACTCGGTTGAGCCGTTATGCTGTTCGACCACCCCTGTCACCTGATGCTCTCTGCAAAACTCCTTGAATTCTTCCTGCCACTCCTCCAGCTGGCCATTTAAAATGGCTGTCGCCTTATCGGGCACCATATTGGTCCGGTACCCAGCAATAAATGATTCCAGGATGGCATCTTCATACATCGAAAAAGTCGAAAAAACCAGATTGGCGATGCCTTTTTCCGCATTGATAATGGGGAAATCAGCGTCTGGCGCAAACGCCATCGTCGGCATTTCTTCCGTCTCGAAATAGCCTTCTACACAACGGAAGCCGCTTTCTTCGTCGGTCCCGATGATCAACCGGATCCGTTTGGTAAATTCCACATCCGCATCTTTCAGCATATTCAATGCTGTCCAGGCGGCAATTGTCGGTCCTTTATCATCGATGGCACCGCGGCCATAAAGACGACCGTCCTGAATTTCTCCACCGAACGGGTCTTTGGTCCACCCTTCGCCAACCGGCACGACATCGACATGCCCTAAAATTCCGAGTAATTCTTCACCTTGTCCAATTTCCAGATGTCCTGCGACATCCGCTACATTTTTTACCGAATAGCCTTGCTCTCTTCCTTTTTCCAAAAACCAATCCAATGCCTGCTTAACTTCTTTTCCAAAAGGAGCTGTTGGCGTTGTTTCGTCACTCAACACGCTGGGAATTGCCACTAATTCCTGTAATTCACGCAGCATGGTTTCTTTGCGTTTTGTTGCTTCTAGCAGCCAATCCATGTTTCACACTCCTTTTTGTTATGGCTATTGTACACCTTTTTTCAGTAATTTAAAGAATTTGTCTCTAATTTGCATAAAAAATTCTGTCTTTCTAATGTTATTTTTGTGTAAAAATAAAGGAAAATCCTAGAATTCGAGATGTTTTTCCGCTATAATCTAATTGTCAGACTAGTAAGAATGACACATCTTTTTAGGAAAAGGGGCTGTCTTTGGCATCTATCATAAACCTGCTGTATAAACCTCAGCACATCGTCCGCTAGTCTTTGCCAATGGGAAAAAAGATGAAGGAGTGGTTCTATTACTATGAAACCTACAACCGATCGCATGCTCATTCGAATTAAAGATATGTATAAGTACATTCTCGAAAATGGGACTGTAACGACGCAAGATCTTGTCGACGAATTCGGCATCACTCCTCGCACCATTCAAAGAGATTTGAATGTGTTAGCCTTTAACGACTTGGTGACCAGCCCAACTCGAGGCAAATGGACAACGACGCAACGGAAAGTGAAAATGACGTCCTGAAAAGATTTCCTAAACAAAGAAAATGACCGCAGCTATGCGGTCATTTTCTTTGTTTTAAACTGTTTACTTCTTCTTCCGTCAAATGCCGGTATTCCCCGAGATCAAGCTCCGGATCAAGGCTTAACGGTCCCATCGATAAACGCTTCAAGTAAACCACCTGTTTGCCGACACTCTCGAACATCCGCTTAACCTGGTGGAACTTGCCTTCTGTGATGGTCAATTCGATTTTGGAAAAAGCACCGCTTTCGAGAATGTTGAGGCTGGCGGGCTTCGTTACATAACCGTCGTCCAGCGTGACGCCCTCCTCGAATGCTTTTGTATCTTCTTCTGTAACAATTCCTTCGATCTTCGCATAATAGGTTTTGTCCACATGCTTTTTGGGCGACAGTAATTCATGTGCCAATTTACCATCATTGGTCAGCAACAGGAACCCTTCGGTATCCTTATCCAGACGTCCGACCGGAAACGGTTCGAAATGCCGGTCTTCTTCCGCCAACAGATCTATGACTGTCTGATCGTATTTATCTTCTGTCGCCGAAATGACGTCCGGTGGTTTGTTCATCAGCAGATAGATGAACTCGGTATAGGCAACCGGCTCTCCGCCGACCAGCACTTGGTCAGCGTGTTCATCGACATGGACTTTCGGGTCACGGACGACTTCGCCGTTCACTTCCACCGCTTTTGTCTTCAGCAGGATCTTGACTTCTTTTCTGGAACCGAAGCCCATATTGGAAAGGTATTTGTCTATACGCATGCTGTCACTCCTAAAAGCCTAATTTCCGGGAAATTCTTGTTATTTTCGAGCCAAGCAATTTTTGCGCCAAGCCGGTTTTCAAACCGAGATAGCCGTAAACGATGGCACCCACGCCACCAATCAGGATAATGCGCAGCATTGACAGGAATTTATTGTCCAGCCCGATGAATAGGTCCAAACCTGACATCACCAGGTAAACCGCACCGGCCATGATCAGGTTCAGGATAACGATCAAGATGACACGTCTTCCAACCATCTGCGAGCGATAGTTCATCGTTTTGACGATGACCAGCATGTTCATGCCGATGGCCACCAGATAGCCGATAATCGTCGCTGCGATGGCGCCATCTGTTTCAAAACGTTCGATGAGCGGAGTGTTTAAAATCCATTTCAACAATAAGCCGAGAGTTAAGTTGATGATGATCCATTTTTGTTTGTTGATGCCCTGGAGGATTGAGGCCGTTACCGGGAAGGCCGCAAACAGAATAGCCACCGGCAAGTAATGAGCCAGGATTTCAGAACCTACATCACTGACTTCATAGAAGACATGATACAGTTCGTCGGATAACATCGTCATGCCGATAACGGCAGGCAAAGTCAGGAACAGCAGGACCTGTATTGACTGGTCCAGTGTCCGCGACACTTGAAGATGTTCATTGCGGGTAAAATGCTTGGTGATCAACGGAATCAAGGCCATTGAAAATCCAGTGGCCAGCATGACCGGAATCATGACCAGCTTATGGGCCGTCAAGTTCAAAATTCCAAGCAGGTCGATTTCCGAGAAATTGCCGCCGGAACTCATCGCCCGGTTGAAAGTCATCAGATCGACAAATTGGAACAAAGGATTGGCGATGCCGAGGAAAATGACAGGAATCGCATAGATGACGATTTCTTTGTACATATCCCGCAATTTAACATCGTAGGATTCAACTGAATTGGCCAAGAGGCGATTGTATTCCGGTTTTTTCTTTTTCCAGAAATAAGCCAATGTGACGATTCCGCCAAGTGCTCCAACGGCCGCAGATAATACAGCAAATTGAATGGCTGTTTTCGGTGTGCCGCCAAAAATATAGATGACCGCAAACGCTCCGCCCAATAGGAAAATGATGCGGACAATCTGCTCGACCAGCTGCGAAACCGCCGTTGGCATCATGTAGTTATAGCCTTGGAAAAACCCTCTCCATAGACTCATGAATGGAACGACGATCAACGCAAAACTGACCCAACGGATCGCTTCCGTAACATCCCCGACTGAATAGATTCTTTCATCTTCGGAAATGGTGATGCGGGCAAGCGGTTCTGCAAAGAGGTAAAGCAGGAGGAAAGCAACAAAGCCGGTGACCATCATGGTCAAGAGGCCTGACTTCAATAATCTCCTTCCGGTTTCATAATCTCCGAGGGAATTGTATTTGGCGGTGAATTTCGAGAAAGCGATCGGGGCTCCTGAAATGGCCAGTGCCAGCATCAGGTTATACGGTATGTATGCGTATTGATAAAGACCGATATTGTCTTCTCCCACCATGCTGTAGAACGGGATGATATAAATAACGCCAAGGATTTTTGATAAAAACAAACCCAAGGTTAAGATGGCTGTACCTTTAATTAATGACGACATTTTGCACTTCCTGACTTGTTCATGATAAAAGCAATCTACACGATAGTTTACACCTATAGAAGAAATTACTCAACGAGTTTCGCATCATCGTGTATACTGAAAGAAAAACGAAAGCGAGTTCTTATTTTATGTATGACGTTATAATCATCGGCGGGGGTCCCTCCGGTTTAATGGCATCGATTGCCGCAGCTTCCAATAACCAAAAGGTTTTATTGATCGAAAAGGGTAAGAAATTAGGGAAAAAATTAATCATTTCCGGCGGTGGGCGCTGCAATGTGACCAATCGTCTGCCTCTTGACGAAATTGTGAAACATATTCCAGGGAACGGCCGTTTTCTTCACAGCCCGTTTTCCGTATTCAATAATGAAGACATCATTTCTTTTTTCGAAGGACTCGGCGTCGCTTTAAAGGAAGAAGATCACGGCCGGATGTTCCCGGTATCCAACCGCGCACAGGATGTGGCTGATGCCATGTTCAAGGAAATGGACCGGCTGAATGTCACCGTGCTGCTCGACTCGCCTGTCAAGAAGCTGTTGATGACGGATGACAAAGTAACAGGTGTCCGCCTGCACACCGGCGAAGAGTATACCTCTAAAGCAATCGTCGTAGCGGTAGGCGGAAAAGCGGTCCCTCAAACGGGCTCTACGGGAGACGGCTACCCTTGGGCGGAAAAAGCGGGGCATACTGTCACCGACCTTTACCCGACCGAGGTGCCGCTGCTGTCGAAAGAACCGTTTATCGTCAGCAAGGAACTTCAAGGCCTTGCGCTGCGTGATGCAGCTGTAACCGTCTTGAATAAAAAAGGCAAAGTCCTCGTGACACATCAAATGGATATGCTGTTTACCCATTTCGGATTGAGTGGACCTGCAGTGTTGCGCTGCAGCCAGTATGTCGTCAAGGAAATGAAGAAAAACGGCGGCCAGCCTGTTGAAATGCGCATCAATACCCTTCCGGATGAAAATGCGGAGTCCGCTTTCCAGCTGCTCTTTAAGATGATGAAGGACGAACCGAAAAAATCGCTGAAAAATGTCTGGAAGAGCCTAGCACAGGAGCGCTGGCTGCTATTCCTTCTTGCGCGTGCAGAGATCGATCCTCAATTGACCGGCGCGGAACTTGCCAGCGATAAAGTGCGTGCATTTGCGCAGCAATTGACTGCTTTCAGCATGTTTGTCAACGGCACTCAGCCGATTGAGAAAGCTTTTGTTACCGGCGGCGGTGTGTCCATCAAGGAAATTGAACCGAAGACGATGGCTTCCAAAAAGAAACCGGGCTTGTATTTCTGCGGTGAAATTTTGGATATCCATGGTTATACCGGTGGCTACAACATCACATCTGCACTCGTGACCGGCAATGTCGCCGGCCAAAGTGCAGCACGGTTCGCTAAGGAAAGCCAGGTAGAAAGCGGAGTTTAAGAACAACGACATCGATAATATAAAAAGAGTCAGACTGGAAATTCTCCAGTCTGACTCTTTTTATGTTTCATATTCTATTTTTCTTTTGTCCAGACTCCGCTGTTCTTTTTACCCAACTACAATATTGACCAATTTCCCTGGAATGACGATGACTTTGCGTACTTGTTTGCCATCTGCCGCTTTTTGGACTTGCTCGTCCGCGAGCGCCGCCGTTTCCAGCTGTTCTTTCGTACTGTCTTTAGCGATGGTCAACTTGGTTTTCACTTTACCATTGACCTGCACCACGACTTCGACTTCATCATCGACCATTTTCGTCTCGTCGTACTGCGGCCAGTTTTCGTAAGAGACCGATCCTTCGTGGCCCAATTTCTCCCATAGCTCCTCTGCTACGTGAGGCGCAATCGGTGACAGCAATTTCACGAAGCCTTCCACGTATTCTTTCGGAATGGAATCCACTTTATAGCCTTCATTGACGAAGACCATCATTTGCGAAATGGCTGTATTGAAACGCAGTCCTTCAAAGTCGTCGGTCACTTTTTTGACGGTTTGGTGATAGATTTTTTCCAGCTTGCCGTCATTGGCATCGGTGACTTTCGCACTCAATTGCTCATCGTCCATCAACAGGCGCCAAACGCGGTCAAGGAATCGGCGGGAACCGTCCAAGCCGTTTGTCGACCAGGCGATTGACGCTTCCAGTGGACCCATGAACATTTCGTACATGCGCAAAGTGTCTGCTCCATGGCTTTCGATGATTTGATCCGGATTGACGACATTCCCTTTGGATTTCGACATTTTCTCGTTGCCTTCACCCAGGATCATGCCTTGGTTAAACAATTTCTGGAACGGTTCTTTCGTTGATACCACACCGATATCGTAAAGTACTTTATGCCAGAAGCGCGCATACAATAGATGAAGTACGGCGTGTTCGGCACCACCGATGTAAACGTCTACTGGCAGCCAGCGTTTCAAGAGTTCCGGATCAGCGAGCATTTCATCATTGTCCGGATCGATAAAGCGCAGGTAATACCAGCAGCTTCCTGCCCATTGTGGCATCGTATTGGTTTCACGGCGCCCTTTCATGCCGGTTTCCGGATGGACAACATTGACCCACTCATCGATATTGGCAAGCGGTGATTCACCGGTGCCGCTCGGCTTGATGTCCGTTGTCACCGGCAGCATCAATGGCAGGTCTTTTTCTTCGACCGGCGTCATTGTGCCGTCTTCCCAGTGGATAATTGGAATCGGCTCGCCCCAGTAACGCTGGCGGCTGAACAGCCAGTCGCGCAGACGGTACGTAATTTTCTTTTCGCCGACCTGCTTGTCGACCAGCCAGTTGATGGCTTTTTCAATAGCTTCTTTTTTATTCAATCCATTAAGGAAGTCGGAATTGATCAATTCGCCGTCGCCAGCGTATGCTTCTTCTTCAATATTGCCGCCTGAAACAACTTCGACGATCGGCAAATCGAATTGCTTGGCAAACTCGTAATCGCGCTCGTCGTGAGCCGGAACGGCCATGATGGCGCCTGTCCCATAAGTAGCCAATACATAATCGGCAATCCAGATCGGCATTTTTTCGCCGCTTGCCGGATTGGTCGCATAAGCGCCTGTGAAGACACCTGACTTGTCTTTCGCCAAATCCGTGCGCTCCAAATCACTTTTCGTCTTGACGTCATCGATGTATTTTTCCACAGCCTGTTTTTGATCGGCTGTGGTGATGGCCGCCACCAATTTATGTTCAGGTGCCAATACTGCATAAGTCGCCCCGAAAATCGTGTCCGGACGTGTCGTGAACGCACGGAAGGAATAATCGGTGTCGGCAACCTGGAATTCCAGCTCTGCCCCTTCGGATTTGCCGATCCAGTTGCGCTGCATGTCTTTCAGGCTTTCCGGCCAGTCCAGTTCATCCAGGTCTTCAAGCAAACGGTCCGCATACTCAGTGATGCGAAGCACCCATTGGCGCATCGGACGGCGCTCGACCGGATGGCCCCCACGCTCTGATTTGCCGTCGATCACTTCTTCATTGGCCAGAACTGTGCGAAGTTCCGGACACCAGTTGACAGCCACTTCATCTACATAAGCAAGGCCTTTATTGTACAATTGGATAAAAATCCATTGCGTCCATTTATAGTAAGAAGGGTCCGTTGTGTTGATTTCGCGGTCCCAGTCATAGGAAAATCCAAGTTCCTGAATTTGGCGCTTGAATGTCGCAATATTTTTGGCAGTGAATTCCGCCGGATCGTTGCCGGTATCCAATGCATACTGCTCTGCTGGAAGGCCGAATGCATCCCAGCCCATCGGATGAAGGACATTATAGCCCTGCATACGTTTTACGCGGCTCAAAATATCCGTTGCCGTGTAGCCTTCCGGATGGCCTACGTGAAGCCCGGCGCCTGATGGATACGGAAACATATCCAATGCGTAGAATTTTGGTTTGGACGGATCGTCCACCATTTTGAATGTTTTGTTGTCCTGCCAATATTTTTGCCATTTCTTTTCAACTGTCTTGTGCTTGAATGTCATTTCCTGTTCCTCCTCAAAATAAAAACTCCCGTCCCTCATAAATAAGGGACGGGAGTTTTCCCGCGGTACCACCCAAATTAGCGATCGCTCGCTCAACTTGACTCCTTAACGCGGAAAACGGTGTATCTTACTTGGTTTCACATACACTGACTCCAAGGTGAGTTCGGTTGCGCGTTTTACCGGCTTGCACCATCCGCCGGCTCTCTGTGGAAAACACACAAACTACTAGTCCTCTTCGCTGTCATTGGCTATTGTCTTCATTTTAGACGAACGGCCGTTTTTTGGCAATAGCCTACGAGACTTTAACGTTATCGGTATTCAGCGGTGCATCGGTCGAGTCGATGATATCCTGGACCGTAAAGCCCTCGAACACCTCTGACAGCACCAATCCAGCTTCTGTCACTTCGATAACCGCGCGTTCTGTGATGATTTTGTTGACCACGCCTTTGCCTGTCAGCGGCAAGTCGCATTGCTTCTTGATTTTGGAAGAACCGTCTTTTGAGACATGATCCATGATGACAATGACCTTTTTGGCGCCATGGACCAAATCCATCGCTCCGCCCATGCCTTTGATCATCTTGCCGGGAATCATCCAGTTCGCCAAGTCGCCGTTTTCAGCGACTTCCATGCCACCGAGAATGGCCACATCGATATGGCCCCCACGGATCATCGCGAAAGACTCGGCACTTGTAAAGAACGCAGATCCCGGAATGGTGGTGACCGTTTCTTTTCCGGCATTGATCAGATCCGGATCCACCTGATCTTCTGTCGGATAAGGGCCGATTCCCAACAGGCCGTTTTCTGATTGAAGAACGACGCTCTTGTTTTCGGAAATGAAATTAGCGACCAGGGTCGGCATGCCGATTCCCAGGTTCACGTAATCGCCGTCATTGATTTCTTTTTCGGCTCGCTTTGCAATACGTTCTCTGACTAATTGTTTATCCACGATTTTCTCCACCCTTTCCTAGACAGTGCGTGTTGTTAGACGTTCAATGCGTTTTTCCTGCTTGGCCTGAAGCAAGCCTTGTACATAGATGCTTGGCGTTTGGACATGGTTCGGATCGATCGCCCCGATTTCCACGATTTCTTCGACTTCTGCAATCGTGATCTTTCCAGCGGCTGCAGCCAGCGGATTGAAGTTCTGGGCTGTTTTGTTATAAACCAGATTGCCCATTTTATCTGCTTGATAAGCTCTTACAAGCGAAAAGTCTGCCCGCAAGGCGTGCTCAAGTACATATTCTTTGCCATCAAATTCGCGAATTTCCTTGCCTTCTGCAACTGTCGTGCCAACGCCCGCCGGTGTAAAGAAAGCTGGAATTCCCGCTCCCCCTGCGCGCATCTTTTCAGCAAGTGTTCCCTGCGGCGTCAATTCAACTTCGATTTCGCCTGATAACACCTGGCGCTCGAACTCTTTGTTTTCGCCTACATAAGAACCGATCATTTTTTTGATCTGCTTATTTTTCAATAATAACCCCAGTCCCCACTCGTCCACTCCGCAATTATTGGAAATGACAGTGAGGTCGGTAACCCCTTTATCGACCAGTGCCAAAATCAATTGTTCAGGTATCCCCACTAATCCAAAACCGCCTACCATGATTGTGGCGCCATCCTGAATCTGTTCAACCGCTTCTTTCGCCGAACTGTAAATCGGTTTCATCCCATTGTGCCCCCTCTGTCCATTATCTGAATACCAATCAATAAAACGCTTTCATACCCAATTTAAACAAACTATTGCAGTAAACGCAATATTCATAAAATCAAAGACGCTCTATTAGAGCATTGTTGGCTGTTTTATCGACATGCTACAATGTCAGAAGAGGAGTTGTTTTTAAGTGCATACAGAATTTCCTTTTTCATCTGATGGAAAACGCTACTATACATGGAATCGCCATCTGCGCGATCATTTTGGTTTTAAAGTCATGAAAATCGCTTTGGATGCGGGCTTTGACTGCCCAAATCGCGACGGTACTGTCGCCCATGGCGGATGTACATTCTGCAGCGTTGCAGGGTCCGGGGATTTTGCGGGCGACCGGGTGGATTCGATTCCCGAACAGTTCGATAAAATCAAAGCAAAAATGCACCGCAAATGGAAAGATGCCAAATATATGGCTTACTTCCAAGCCTACACCAATACACATGCGCCGCTTCCGGTCATCAAGGAAAAATTTGAAGCGGCGCTGGAACAGGACAATGTCATCGGTTTAAGCATCGCGACACGCCCCGACTGCCTGCCGGATGACGTTGTCGATTACCTCGCGGAACTGAACGGACGGACATACCTGTGGGTCGAGCTCGGACTTCAGACCGTTCACGAACGGACGGCGCTATTGGTCAACCGCGCCCATAACTTCGAGGCATATGTCGAAGGCGTCACGAAATTGCGCAAGCGCGGCATACGGGTCTGCACCCATATCATCAATGGCCTGCCGCTGGAAGACCGGGACATGATGATGGAGACTGCACGTGAAGTCGCAAAACTTGATGTGCAAGGCATTAAAATCCACCTGCTGCATTTGTTGAAAGGCACGCCGATGGTAAAACAATACGAAAAAGGCATGGTCGAATTTCTGGAAAAACAGGAATATATCAATTTAGTGGCCGACCAGCTCGAAGTGCTGCCGCCTGAGATGGTGGTCCAGCGCATCACGGGCGACGGTCCTATCGATTTGATGATCGGGCCGATGTGGAGCGCCAATAAATGGGAAGTCCTGAATGGCATAGATGCTGAACTGGAGCGCCGCGAGAGCTGGCAAGGAAAATTGGCTGCGGGAAGTGTCACGTTATGACATTGCAGCGTGTTTTGCCTTACACCAAATTCCTTCTCGAGCAGGCCATCTCCCCGGGAGACTGGGTAATCGACGGCACTGCCGGCAACGGCCATGATACGCATTTCCTCGCCGGATTGACCGGAGCCACAGGAAAAGTCTTTGCTTTCGATATCCAGGCAGAAGCGATCCTGGCCACTGGCGAACGGGTCAAGGATTTCCATCATGTCGAGCTTGTCCATGACAGCCATGCCAAAATCAAGGAGTACGTCACAAGCCCGATTTCAGCAGCTGTCTTCAATCTCGGCTATTTGCCGAAAGGCGACCACAGCATCATCACGAAAGCACAAAGCACCTTGACAGCCCTCGAACAATGCCTGGAGCTCTTGTCAGTCCATGGCTTATTGCTGGTCGTCGTGTACAGCGGGCATGAAGGCGGCAGCGAAGAGAGGGATGCTGTCATGGAATTCGTTTCAGCACTTCCGCAAAAATCATTCGATGTCCTAAAGTATGAATTCATCAACCAGCAGCATTCTCCGCCCTTTCTATTGGCGATCGAGAAAAAATAATAGAAAATGCCGAAAGAGACCTCGTCCCTTTCGGCGTTTTTCTGTTAGACGAACAATTGATCATTCGGGATTCCATTTTGAGTCTGTTCGAAAACTCCGTTCATAATTCGTCAACTCTGAATCAGACATCTTTGCATAAACTTCGGAATCAACCGCTGCAGCTGCAGCTTTATCCATGAGAGCATTCGTCCGTTGACCTGTTTCCACTGCCTCCAAAAGAAGCGAAGCTGCCTCTATTCGGTAAAGAATAGCTCCTTCCAAATATAATTTATAATCGTGCAGATGCTGGGCATGGGCTGTCGAGCTTTTAAATTCCATCACCCTTATTCGGTTCAGCAACGATTCATATTTTCGTTGTATGCTCGTCAAATGATTGTACAATGCATCTTCATCCAGCGATTCCGGATCTGTGACCAAAACTCCCCAATGGCTTTGCCAGATTTCATTGAATCTGCTGTTCACTTCATTGATTTCCAGCCAGGCATAATTCATAGAAAAATCATATTTGCTTAATACGGCATGTGCAACATGCGGCTCGTTAAAGTCATCCGATGGCACATTGATTTCGGTTGGATCTTTCAATGAAAGAACCACCATCTCCCATCCTTCTTTTTGTAAACGCCTGAGGAGCTCGCCGCCGATTTCATGGCTTGTAACTATCGTTTCTACCTTTACGATTTCCATTTCTCCAACTGCCTTTTCTTCTTGTTGACCGACCTCATGAGAAATCTCCAGTTCTTCCGCCGACTTTTCCTGCGCTTCTTTTTCTTGCGTCATTTGTTCATTCATTTCACTGCAGCTCCCTAACAGAAGACAAACCACCAGAAAATGACTTGCCCGTAACAACCGAACATCGACTCTGCTTTGTGTATTCATAAAACTCAACCTTCCTCCATAGGTTGTTGTGAATTAGATTCCCTTTGACATCAGCGCAAGGTCTTTCTGCCCATACCATGGAACAGAGCAGCTTTTCTATGTACTTTGTTATAGAGGTTGAATTTTTATCATCACTTGATTAGTTTATCAATACCATCTTTTCCCTTTTTTAAAACACCGAATCCAAACATTCCGTACACGAAAGAGAATGAACTGCCTTTTGCAAAAGATAGGGTTCCACTTTCGGCTGACACGCACCAGTACTAAAACAAATCTATATTAGTTCAGTTTGCCTGTTTAAAGGAAAATGTAAATGACAGACAAAAGCCGATTTCCTCTTGGCAAAAGGAAATCGGCTTTTTTCATTTTAATCCAGCTAGACACTTCACGCTTTTAACAACTTGGCATTGATGGCGACAATAACGGTACTTAGGCTCATGAAAACCGCCCCGATTGCTGGGCTGATGACAATTCCCCAAGGCGCCAGAACACCTGCAGCTAGTGGAATCGCGAAAATATTATAGCCAGTCGCCCACCATAAGTTCTGCACCAATTTCCGATAGGTTTTTTTGGAAAGTTCAATCAGCGCCACTACATCGTTCGGATTGCTCCTTACAAGCACAACATCAGCCGTTTCCATGGCTACGTCCGTTCCAGCTCCGATTGCAATTCCAAGGTCAGCGGTTGCGAGTGCAGGCGCATCATTTACACCATCTCCGGTCATCGCCACTCTCCAACCTTTATCTTTTATCTTTTTGATTTGGTTGGCCTTATCATCCGGCAGCACTTCTGCATAGACTTCATCAATGCCCAGTTGTTTCGCTACCCAATCCGCCACCTTTTGGTTATCTCCAGTCAGCATGATGGAATGGATGCCTTTTTCCTTAAGGGCCGCTACAGCTTCTTTCGCGGTTTCCCGAACGATGTCAGCTAAAGCAATCATACCGGCAAGCTGATCCACCACAAGGACGAAGACAACGGTCTTCCCTTCTTCTGATAGCTCATTAAAATCCTTCTTGCTATAGCTTAAGTCATTGCTGTTCATATATCCGGGACTGACAACATTGACTTTCTTTCCATCTACTGTCCCTTGGATGCCTTTGCCGGTAATCGATTCAAAATCGCTCACTCGGCCGATCCGTATCTCTTTTTCCTTGGCGGATGCAACAATGCCTGCAGCAATCGGATGCTCCGAATTTTGTTCGATTGCTGCTGCTAACTGCAGCAGGTGTTCATCAGTATAGTTGCTTTCAGTGACGATGTCCGTCACACCGAATTCACCTTTTGTCAATGTGCCGGTTTTATCAAATACCACTGCATCCAGATTTCGTGCTCCTTCAAAATTTGCACGGTTTCGGATCAGCAGCCCCTGTTTAGCGGAAATGGATGTGGAGACAGCAACCACCAGCGGCGCTGCCAGACCCAAAGCATGCGGACAGGTAATGACCATCACCGTAACCATCCGTTCAATGGCGGTATCAAACGCATATCCGAACGCCAACCAGGCGAATAACGTGACGAAGCCAGCAACCAAAGCTAAATAAAACAGCCACTTGGCCGCACGATTCGTGAGGTCTTGTGTTCTGGATTTAGACTCCTGCGCTTCTTTCACCATTATGATGACTTGGGACAAATACGATTCTTCCCCTGTTTTCTCCACTTCAATAATCAAGGAACCTTCTTTGTTCACCGATCCCCCAATGACGCCATCGCCTTCTGTTTTATCGATAGGAACAGATTCCCCAGTCAGCATCGATTCATCAATTGTTGATTTCCCTTCAAGAATTAACCCATCCACCGGAACTTTTTCCCCCGGCTTCACCAATACCCGGTCCTTATGGCGGATTTCGGATAACGGTATATCTTGTACTTGGTTGTGTTCATCCAATTTATGCGCTTCACTCGGCATTAATTTCACCAGCTGCTCCAATGCATTCGATGCTCCCATAATTGACCGCATTTCAATCCAGTGGCCGAGCAGCATAATAACCACAAGTGTCGCCAGTTCCCAATAAAGCTGATTGCCATCCCACCCAAAAACGACCAAGGTACTGTAGCTGTAAGCAATACTGATGGCTAAAGCGATCAAAGTCATCATGCCTGGATTTTTTTCTTTCAGTTCGCTGATGCCGCCGGTTAAAAATGGCCAACCACCATAAAAGAAAACGATAGACGATAGGGCAAATAAGATGTACAGATCGTTCTCAAAACGCCAGTCGACTCCCATAAAATGCTGAATCATCGGGGACAATGCCACTATTGGAATGGTGAGGACCAAAGATACAAAGAACCTCTTCTTGAAATCCTCTACCATCTCTTCATGTCCGTGATGTCCGTGATGTCCGTGATTGCCATGTTTTTCAGGAGTTGACTGACCCTGTTCTTCTTGGATGGTCGATTCGTCCTGTCTCCTATCTGGATGATGACTAGGTTTTTCAGTGGAATGTGAATGTTCTGCATGACTGTGTTGATTTTCTTGGTTTTTTGCCAACGGAATCCACCTCTCAATCAATATTCGTCTTGTAAACTGCTCATGCTGCTAGTATAAAATCGAGTTGTCGAGAATGTGTGCAGAGTTACTCCCCTCTAGCAGATTTTCTTCGCATCCCTGCTTTTTCCAAAGAAAAAAAGAGCCCATTTAGAGCTCCTTTCCATACTGCTGTTATTTCACAATCAAAACCGGACAATTTGCGCGCTTTACAACTTTATGGCTGACACTGCCAAGAACCATTTCCTGCAGTGAGTTCAACCCGCGGCTGCCGATGACCAGGACATCGAATTTTTCTTTATTGGCATATGCGACGATTGTCGGCCCCGGTGTGCCGTGTAGGATTTCCAGCTTGTAATTGATGTTTCCGGTTGCCAATGCCTCTTCGATTGGTTGAAGTTTCTTTCTGCGCTTCAAATCCAGCTCGACAGAACTGCCGCTGTGCAGCACTTCGTATTTGGCGTTGTCATAGTCTGCCACAAACACGATGGTCACT
Organism: Planococcus sp. SE5232; assembly: GCF_050686535.1. Lineage (NCBI taxonomy): Bacteria > Bacillati > Bacillota > Bacilli > Caryophanales > Caryophanaceae > Planococcus > Planococcus sp. SE5232. The sequence continues at coordinate 84,145 of NZ_JBOGCP010000006.1, forward strand.
TCAGACTCTGGTGAACCTGAGGCTAACTTTACGGCCTCTTTTGCCGCACGTTCTGCGTGCTCCGAACCGTCCACTGCCAGCAATATTCGATTATACATCCTCAACACTCCTTAAGGTTTTAATGGCTTGGTAATTTGGCATTCTCGCTGTTAAAGATCGCCAGCTGATCGATCAGCTTTTGGCTGCCTGTATCCAAGCCGATAATTCCCACTTCATTGCGGTTTTCCCTGAACTTCAAGACGACGCGGTCAACGGCACCGACACCGGAATCATCCCAAATATGCGCTTCGGTGAAATCAATGATGACTTTCTGACCTTCTGCGTCATAATCGAATTTCTCAAGGAAATCTTCAACCGAGGCGAAGAACAATTGGCCGCTCACCTCATAATGCGTAGCTTCGAGTAATTTCTTCTTCACTTTAATTTTCGAGATCTTGGCGACAAAGAAGATGGCGCTCAAGAGCACGCCGGCCAATACACCGATGGAAAGGTCATGTGTATAAACAACGATTGCAACGGTTGCGACCATGACGATCGAATCGGCTTTCGGTGCTTTTTTCAAATACGTAAATGACGACCAATCAAAGGTGCCGATGGAAACCATGATCATGATACCAACCAAAACCGGCATCGGAATCTGGACAACCACGTTCCCTAAGACAAGGATGAGGAACATCAGGAAAGCACCGGCAACGAGCGCTGATAATCTTCCCCGGCCACCTGACTTGACGTTGATGATGGATTGTCCGATCATAGCACAACCGGCCATTCCGCCGAAAAATCCGGTGACGAAATTGGCAATCCCCTGCCCTCTGGATTCTTTGTTTTTGTCACTGGTCGTGCCTGTCATATCATCGACAATATTGGCGGTCAATAACGATTCCAGCAAGCCGACCACTGCCAAAGCCAGTGAGTACGGTAGGATGATCATCAAGGTTTCCAGGTTAACCGGCACATCCGGCAATAGGAAAGTCGGTAAGGTCTGGCTGATGGTTCCTAAATCCCCTACTGTCCGGAGATTGAAACCTGAATAGATGGCGACAGTGGTTAAAAGAACCAAGGCAATGAGCGGCGCTGGTATCGCTTTGGAAAACCGTGGAACAATGTAGACGATTGCCAACGTCACTGCGACAAAGACATAGGTCAGTATATTGATGCCGATGAAATGCGGCACCTGCGCCATGAAGATCAGGATGGCAAGTGCATTGACGAAGCCGATCATGACAGCCCGAGGGATGAATTTCATCACTTTCGCCACTTTAAAGACGCCGAAAAAAATCTGGATGACGCCTGTTAGGATGGTGGCTGCCAACAAGTACTCCAGGCCGTGTTCCCGCACGAGCGGCACCATCAACAAAGCCATGGCTCCAGTTGCGGCCGAAATCATACTTGGACGGCCACCTACGAACGCGATGATCACCGCGATGCTGAAGGATGCATATAATCCCACCATTGGGTCGACACCGGCGATGATGGAAAAGGCGATGGCTTCCGGAATCAATGCCAAAGCGACGACTATCCCCGCAAGGACATCCCCCCGTACATTTCCGAACCACTCCGTTTTAATTTTTTTCCACACAATATCTTACCTCTCTTATTATTTATTTTGATGGCTTTTAACTCTCATAAAAGCCGTGCTCTTCCAACAATGGCATTAGTGTATCACCTTATTACCCAAAATAGTACCTTTTTGGGACTTTTTTATTGTATTTATGGTATGATGGATAGAAATTGGAATGTGAGGGGATTTTAACGTGTTGATTGGATATGCAAGACCCAGCGCCGAAGATTCGGATTGCCGAAACCAATTGCTGCTCCTGAAAAATGCAGGCTGCACTGAACTATATACAGAAGAACATGCCTCTCCTAAAAACCGTGAACAACTTAACAAAATGTTGGAAGATGCGGAATTCGGTACCCAAATAGTCGTTTCAAAACTTTATACATTTGCGGACTCAACACGCCACTTAGTGGAGCTTTTGGATAAGCTTGAAACAAAAGGCCTGTCTCTTCTTTCCATTCAGGAAAATATTGAAACCAAAAACGATATGGCATACCCTTTCACTAAAATACTTCACTGCCTGGCTGATTTTCAAAGTGATGCCATCAGTGAGAAAACCAAAGCCGGCTTGTCTGTGGCTAAAGACAAAGGCGCCGTCTCTGGCCGGCCTCGAAAAGCAGATGAAAATGTCAAAAAGGCAATTGAAATGTATAACAGCAAAAAATACAGTTTAGTAGAAATCAAGGAAAAGACCGGCATCAGCAAATCCACTTTATACCGTTACTTGGAAAATTAAAGCTTGGCGCTCATTTAAAAGGAGAATTTAGATGTTAACTAAAAAATGGCCAAAACACACGATACTCGCAATCGCTATCATCGCTACCTGGCTGAAAACTTATATCGCCTACCAAACAGGGTTTTCGATTACGCTTGATAACGGCATGCAGGAAGCCATCCTGTTTCTCAGTCCGCTGAGCTTGCTTCTCTTCCTGTACGGGTTATCCTTGTTCTTCAAGAAGCCCAAAAATAAAAACCGGTATTTGCTGGCGATGACCCTCGTCACTTCCATTATTTTGTATGGCAATATCGCTTTTTACCGTTTCTTCAACGATTTCATCACGTTGCCGGTGCTGTTTCAGACCGACAACTTTGGAGACCTCGGCACTAGTGCCGCCGCAAGCATCTATCCGACAGACATCCTTTATTTCAGTGATTTCATCCTGTTGTTGCTTGCCGTAAAATTACTGAAGATCAAAGAAGAAAACACAAAATCCCAGACCACTGCGCGGAAAGCCTACTTTGTTCTTTCTGCAGCTATTTTATTTTTGAATCTTGGATTAGCTGAAGCCGAACGTCCTCAATTATTGACCCGCAGTTTCGACCGGGAAATGCTGGTGAAGAATCTGGGGATCTACAATTATCATTTGTATGATATTTACGTGCAGTCCAAGTCCCAGGCACAACGGGCTTTTGCGGATGGTTCAGAATTGACGGATGTCCAAAACTACGTTCGAGCCAATAAAGTCGAACCGTCTGAAGACATGTTCGGGATTGCGAAAGGCAAGAACTTGATCGTTGTGACACTGGAATCCATGCAGACTTTCACTATGAATGAGGAAATGAACGGCCAAACTATCACGCCGTTTCTGAATGAGTTGACGAAAGACGAGGACACGGTTTACTTCCCTAATTTCTATCATCAGACGGGTCTCGGCAAAACATCAGATTCCGAATTTCTGCTTGAAAACTCCCTTTATCCGTTAAGCGGAGGAGCCGTATTCTTTACGCACGGCGGCAATACCTATAACTCGATGGCAGAAAAGCTTGGCAAGCATGGATATGCAACCAATGTCCAACATGCCAACAGCAAAAGTTTTTGGAATCGCGACATGATGTATGAGTCGTTGGGCGTGGACGAGTTCCTCGATATCCAAAGCTATACAGTCGGAGAAGGCGAGGCAGTCAATTGGGGAATGAAAGACATCCCCTTTTTCGAACAGTCTGTTGCCCATATGGCAGAGATGCCGCAGCCTTTTTACAGCCGATTGATCACATTGACCAATCACTATCCTTTCACTTTGGATCCACAAGACAAACTGATCGATGAGTTCGACTCCAATTCAGGTACACTCAACCGTTTTTTCCAGACGACGCGTTACCTGGACGAAGCGGTAAAGGAGTTATTTGATGATCTGAAAGAACAAGGCCTTTACGAAAATTCGATTATCGTCATGTATGGCGATCATTACGGCATTTCAGAAAATCATAATGAAGCCATGGCCCAATACCTTGGAAAAGAAATCACGCCTTATGAATCGGCACAGCTTCAACGGGTCCCCTTCTTCGTGCATATTCCCGGTTCGGGACAAGGCCATGTAAATGAAGAAATTGGCGGACAAATCGATATACGCCCGACCATCCTCAATTTGATGGGAATAGAATCCAATACGGATATGCAGTTCGGAAGTGATCTGTTTTCCGAAGAACATGAAGAGTTTGCTATTTTCCGTGACGGCCGCTTTGTCACTGAAGAATATGTCTATGCCGGCAATACCTGCTACGAAAATGGAACAGGTGCAGCAATTGACCAGGAGTTATGTGCGCCGTTCGCAGAGCGTGCTTTCGAAGAACTTGGATATTCAGAAAAAGTGATCAATGGCGATTTGCTCAGGTTTTACGATGAAGAAACCGGCCAATTGCTTGATACAGAACAATAAGAAAAAAGGAAGATCGGATGCCGGCCGGCATCCGATCTTCCTTTCTTTTTTTCCGTATATCAGCTGAACCAATCTTTAAGCTGCCTGCTCTTTTTTCTTCTTGATGCTGATTAAAGCGCCTACTAGCACAATTCCCAACAGCACTGCCCAGAAAATCAGTTTCCATTCTGTTGAATGCGCAAAATCATATGGCAGATAACCCAGTTTTTCATGTGACAACGTAAGAACGGTCAATTTGACGCCTACCCATCCGACAATCACAAAAGCAGTCGTTTCCAATTGCGGATAGTTTGCCAGCAGCTTGACGAATTTATGGGCTGCAAAACGCATGACGATGAGGCCCACGATTCCGCCTGCCAGCATGACGGCGAATTGTCCGCCATTTATTCCGCCGATTTCCATACTTCCCAGATGCGGCAAAGTAATCGCCAGGGCAACGGCAGCCAGCATCGAGTCAACTGCAAAAGCAATATCCGCCAGTTCCACTTTCAATACCGTCATCCAGAATCCTGAACCTTTTGTCGTTTCCGGTTCGATGGAATGTTCTTTTCCTTTCTTCTGGTCGTATATATGCTTGAAAGCAATAAACAATAAGTATGCGGCTCCCAAAGCTTGAATCTGCCATACATCGACCAGCAAGGTGATCATGAACAATGCAGCAAATCGGAAAACAAACGCTCCGACCAATCCATAAAACAACGCTTTTTTCTGTTGCTCTTTCGGCAAATGCTTCACCATAACCGCCATGACCACTGCATTGTCTGCAGCAAGCAATCCTTCCAACGCTATCAATACCAGCAGTACCCATACATACTCCAATAAAATCGCTTCCATTTCATCTCATCCCCTTAATTTTTTCCAACAAAAAAGACCCTTGCCTAATTAAAGGCAAAGGTCTCGCTAAGCAAATTTCTGCTATCACAACCGATGGCGTTGAACCATGTAATGACGATTGTGAAATAGGTTTCCCTAAAGCTACTCCCCTTTGACGTGAAGTCAAAAGTATATTTCGTTGTATAAATACAATAGCATGGCGCGGGGTTTTTAGAAAGAACATTTTTGTCGGAATTGCGAATTATTTTACTTTTAAGTTCAGATGGTTTCAACTGCACTCAAAAATCTTCATTTCCACTTTAATAAGCTGTTTAAATCATCAAACATATAGTCCGGCTCTAAATCGAGTTCTTCCACCGGCAGGTTCTTCCGGTTGATCCAAGCCGTTTGAAAGCCGAAGTTTTTAGCACCTGATATGTCCCATCCATTTGAGGATATAAATAGGACTTCGCTGCTTGCCAGGCCAAGCTTATCCGATGCGTATTGATAGGATGCCGGTGCCGGCTTGAACTCCTTAATCTCATCGGCGCTGAGGATATGCTCAAAAACACCGGTCAATCCCGCGTTTTCGATCAATGGATCCAGCATATCATGGGAACCGTTTGAAAAGACCACCAAATTATTGTCTTTCAGTTGGCTTAGAACTCCCTCCACTTCTTCGTAAAGCGGCAGATGTAGATAAGCAACCATCAATTTCTGCTCGGTTTGCTCACTGGATTGCAGGTCATTTTCCTTCAGCACATACTTTAATGCCTGATGTGTAATGGTCTGGAGGGTAGCGTAATTGCCCATGAGCTGCCGCAGCATGAAATACTCGACTTGTTTGGCCCTCCAGGATTGGCTGATTTCTTCACCGTACCCCGGATAGAGATCCTCACATTCTTTTTTGACCGCCGTTACATCAAACAAAGTGCCATAGACATCGAATACAAAAGCTTTGATGGATTTGTCCATTGAATATCCTCCTTTGGCTGTCCACTTGAAGAAAAATTTCTGCAGTCTTTTACATTCTTTACCCCAATGCAATCAGGCTAGTCTTTGTAAAAAATGCGTTCGAGAGACTCTTTCAATTGTGGCTTCACCATGATGACCGGTCGTATAGCAGTTGCTTGGGCTTCTGCTTCCTCGACTGTATCCGCTTTGCCGAGTGCCAGAAGTGTCCCGATCGCTACAGTACCGGCCCGGTTGCTTCCGCCTGCACAGTGGAAATAGACTTTCTTTCCATCATTATAGGCATCCACTACTTGGTCAATCGCTTTCTTAATCGATTCATCCTGCTGTTCGTCGGAATCATCAACTATCGGACTGTGGATCCGGACATAGTCGTAATCCCCTTCTGCCGCTTCTGCACGCAAGTCGACGACTACATCAATCTTTTCGGCTTCTGCCGCCCCTTTTGCATCGGCTACACCGCCAATGAAGATGCGGTTTTCTACCAGTTCCTGATATTCTTTCGCCATTTTATTTCCTCCTATTCATATCAAAGTCTGTCTATTTTCAGAGTAACATATGTCTTTCCCCAGGAGTAATTGCAGCATCCGAGAGGAAGGTTGAAAAGGAGCCAGAGACCTCTGTCAAACAGCAAACAGCTTTTCATTTGCTCGCTCTATATTTTTGTTGCAAATGCAACTAATTGATGATATATTCTATTCATCCCGTTTTCCAGCGCATTTACCGGCAAATTTATTGAATGAGGAGATTGTTATGAAAGAGATTTTGCGTGAAATCGGCATGATAGCAAGGGCATTGGATTCCATCAGCAATATCGAATTTAAAGAGTTCAACCTGACCAAGGGACAATATTTATACGTCGTTCGAATCTGTGAAAATCCCGGAATCATCCAGGCACAGCTATTGGAATTGATCAAAGTGGATAAATCCACTGCAACACGTGCACTCCAGAAACTTGAAATGAATGGTTTTATTGAAAAGAAAGACGATCCGCATAATAAAAAAAACAAACATCTTTATCCAACGGAAAAAGCGCAGGCGGTCTATCCAATCATCAAAAGAGAAAATGCCCATTCCAACGATATTGCTTTAAGCGGCTTGTCGGAAAAAGAAGCCGAAACTGCTTTCGATCTTCTCCAGCGCATCCGCAAGAACGTTGAAAAGGATTGGGAATCTGTAAAAAAAGGCAGCAAGCGGGACTATTAATCGACTGAAGGAGCGGCAACCCATATGACAACGATGATTAAAAAATGTACACGCGACGATCTTCACGCACTTCAAGCCATCAGCATCGAGACATTCACCGAGACCTTTAAGGAACAGAACTCGTCTGAAGACCTTCAGGCTTATTTGGACAAGGCCTATGACCTGGGCAAACTCGAACAGGAACTCGCCGTCTCTTCTTCCTCTTTCTTTTTCATTTATTCAGATCAGGAAGTGGCTGGATACCTGAAGCTCAATACCGACGATGCACAGACAGAGTCCATGGGAGATGACTCCCTCGAAGTCGAACGGATTTATATAAAAAAGGCTTTCCAGAAATATGGTTTCGGAAAGCTTTTGATGAACAAAGCGATTGAACTGGCAAGGGAACAGAACAAAAAGAACATTTGGCTCGGGGTATGGGAAGAAAACGCCAACGCGATTGCGTTTTACCGAAAAAAAGGATTTGTGCAGACAGGATCCCATTCCTTCTTCATGGGGGATGATGAACAAGTCGATTTGATCCTGGTTAAGCCGCTCCATTAACTCTATCCTGAAAGGCGGAATGACATGTATACTCCAAAACATTTTAAAGTCAGCGATTTTGAGGAAATCCGCGAGTTTGTTCAACAGAATTCCTTTGGAACGCTCATCACTACCAAAAAAGGAAAGCCGATTGCCACCCATCTTCCTTTGCAGCTGATAAAAGAAGGCAAAGAGTTCTTCATAACCGGGCATATGGCTTACGGAAATCCACAGTGGCGGACGTTTGAGGCCTGTGAAGATGTTCTGGTCATGTTCCAGGGACCACACGCCTACATCTCTTCTTCCTGGTACGAACAGGAAAACGTTCCGACATGGAATTATCAGGCTGTCCATATCTATGGAACCGCTCAACTTTTAACGGAAGACGAACTGAAACAGGACCTGACAAGCTTGATGGAAAAACATGAAGGCCATCGTGAAAATCCTGTCCTATGGGATACACTCTCCTCTTCATTGCTGGAAAAAGAACTGAAAGGGATCGTTGGATTCAAAATTCCAGTGAGGGAAGTTCAAGCTGCCTATAAAATGAGCCAGAACCGCAACGAATCGGATTACCAGAATATCATCGACCGCTTGCAGCAGGAAGAGGATTCGAACTCAAAACAACTGGCTAGCGTCATGCGCACGAAATCGAAAGACTCTCTTTGAATCCCCAGCTGTTCATCTGCACAGGTATCAAAAGCTGTTTCATTGAAAGATTCCTGCAAAGCAGATACACTATAGACTAATTGCATATCTGAAATGTTTTCTAGGGTTCCGCAGCAAACAAGCTGGCCTGGTCCGAGAGAAAACTCACAGCTCTGCTGTGCCACGGAAGGACAAAAGCCTGGGAGAAACTGTTTTTACAGTTCTCCCAGGCTTTTTTTAGTTTCTGTGAACACCATAAGGAGGTGGATAAGATGAATTCGAATTGGTTGAAAGTCGTAATGGCGGCGATGTTTGAAGTGGTTTGGGTCATCGGCCTGAAACATGCCGATGGATTCTGGGATTGGATGATTACCGTTATAGCAATTGTCATCAGTTTTACCGTCATGATCATGGCGGGTCGAAAGTTACCGGTCGGAACCGTCTATGCGGTTTTTGTCGGTCTGGGGACAGCCGGTACGGTGCTGTCTGAAATCATTATTTTCAACGAAGCCTTCAGTGGCGCAAAACTGCTGCTGGTCGGCGTGCTGTTGGCAGGGGTCATCGGGTTGAAACTGGTCACCAAAGATCCGGTTTCTGAAGGAGGGGAAGCGTAATGGCGTGGGCAGCATTAGTGTTAGCTGGGCTATTTGAAATGTTCGGTGTGGCCATGATCAACAAGTTGCACCAAGACCGCAATTGGCAATCTCTTGTGTGGCTGATTTTCGGATTCGGGTCGAGCTTTGTCTTTTTGGCTTACGCTATGGAAACATTGGCCATGGGAACAGCCTATGCGATTTGGACCGGCATCGGCGCTTCTGGCGGAGCAATAATCGGCATGCTATTTTACAATGAATCCAAAGACTGGAAGCGGATTTTCTTTATTGCGATGGTGCTAGGTGCGGCAGTGGGATTGAAGCTGGTTTCTTAGGTCTAATTCCATCTATTCACTAAAGTAAGCGGAAAACATAACTCTATGTTTTCCGCTTACTTTAGTGAATATAATGCTTTGCAAAATTTCAACTTATTTTCAATCCCAGTTTCCCTACATAATGTTTCTTTAAAGCAAAATGAGCTGTAGACGCTTGTTCCAATGGGAAGGAATGATCGATATGCGCTCTGATATTTCCACTCTTCACGTAATGGGTAAACCGGCTTAGTATATCCGCATCGGGATCCCCATTGTAAGCAACGGCCTTAACTTCATCACTTTCCGGCAGTGGAAAAATACCGTTCGGATAGGCGATTCGCCCATCCGCTTTCATCATCTGGGCAATCGTTTTAACGGCTTCCCCGCCTGCAGTCAATAAAGCTGCATCAAACCCTTCCGGTTCAACCGCTTTCGCTGCAGACAGCAGATCATCCTTATAGCCATCCACTGCATTCTCAATGCCAAGCTTCTGGAGCATCTCAACACCATCAGCTCCTGATGCAATAGCAAAGACCCTCGCACCGATCTGCTTAGCGAGCTGAACGGCCAAATGGCCAACTCCGCCACTCGCTCCAAACACAACGATCGACTCATCTTTTTTCAGCTGCAGGACATCTTCCAAACCACGCAAAGCCGTTATTCCTACTCCTGAAATAACACCCGCTTCTTGAATACTGATAGACGGTGGGAGATGCGTTACGTACTTTTGGTCGATTGCGGCAAACTCCGCATAGAAACCGCCTTTAGGATTCAGAAATCCTGTCGCCATTACTTTATCACCTACTGCAAGCCCTTTTACCTCCTTGCCTATCGAAACGATTGTTCCTGAACCTTCAGATCCCAGCACATAAGGGAATTTCACATTCATTTCCAGCATCTCCGCGTAACCGCCTTCTCTTTCAAAGATGTCCCATTGCCCGATCCCTGCAAATTCTACTCTGATCAATACTTCGGAATCACCCACATCAGGTAACCGAATGGTTTCAGTGACCAGTTGTCCTTCAGATCCGAATTCATGTAAGACAGCGGCTTTCATCAATTCAGCAGGAGTACCTGAGTTACTGTTCATTGTTTTTCCTCCCCTCATTAACTTAGTATTTATTTTAACATTTCCCTCTAGAAGTTTACGCTTCAATCGTCGTTTACGACTTTTTCCCGACTGGAACATTTCTCTTCAATACAGCCGTTTCAACTATTCATACAGATCAAATTTCAGGCGAACTGCTAAAATCCAATCACGACGTTAACCTGCTGCCGCAACTATTCTGGCCACTGTAACCTCAAAATGAGCTTCAGAGGTTTAGAAATGATTTAAACTGAGAATCCAGTCTTTATACAGTGAATATAATCCAATAAGTTTAATGAGCAGAATTTTATCAAACATTGCTTTTGCTGGAAAAGTGGTAAATCTAAATGTTAGGGGATTTTAAACATGATTGATTATACGGAGACCTCCTTCAACGGAAACGAATCCATTCTCTTTATTCATGGACTTGGAGCGAGCCGTTGGATGTGGTGGCAACAAGAACCAGCATTCTCGGATTATCAAGTTATTCTGGCAGATTTACCCGGACATGGAAAAAGCGTCTCCACTCCTTGGTTAAGTTTGGCGGATACTACAAATCTGATTGCACAACACGTGATAAAAAGTCGAAAGATCCATGTTGTAGGGATTTCATTGGGAGGCCATGTTGCTTTAGAATTAGCAAAACATTACCCTGAAAAGATTCTCAGCACATTCATCAGCGGTATTACCGTCCAACCCATGCAGTTCCAGTTCTTGCTTAAAATACAATCCCGAATAGTTCAACGAGGCATCAGGAATGACCGATATCTCAACAAACTGGCTCATGGCTACTACCATTTGCCTCCCAATAAATCGGCTGAGTTCATAGCGGACTATCAGCTACTGACTAAAGAAACATACGAAACCATCTGGCAAGAAATCATGCAGTTTCGTCTGGATGAATCATATGGGCATATCGATAGTCCGTGTCTGATAGTTGCGGGAGATCAGGAATCGCGAGGCATTCTGGAATCCATCGAGATAGCCCCGCAGTTCATACCGACCGCGGTAACCAGGTTAATCTCTGATGCCCAGCATGCTTGGCCCGTGCAAAAAGCACAGCAATTTAACCGTACTTTGAGAGAGTGGTTAGTTCACCAAAGTAATGGGATGGATTCACGAAATAAAAATACTGAATAAAAAATCGGCTATGACCTTCATTATTTATATGTTCAGGCTCCTTGTGCCTCTTTTAGCAACTAGTTTGAAATGCATTAAGCTACAACAGGATCATTGGCCATTCCGGGATGTCCAATACTCCCCCAAAAACGCCGATAGGAACTCTCCTACCGGCGCTTCTTCATTTCTTCCGCTACGAGCTGGAAGGTTCTTAGTTTGTCGGTAAAATTATAGGCAGAGGAAACCAGCATCACTTCGTCTGCTCCATACTCGTCTGCAAAGTCTTCCAACCTGTCCACTACCTGTTCCGGTGTCCCGACGACCATCCGGCGGCGGTTTTCGGCGACCAGCAGTTTTTCGAATTTGGAATAGGGGTAGTCCATTGCTTTTTCAGGCGGTGGCGTACCTTTTGAAGGCATCCCCTGCGCTCCCATGCACAATGAAAGATCCATTGACGAAGCGACTCGTTCCGCTTGTTCCGGTGTTTCCTGGCAGACCACAAAAATAGCAAAGCCGACATAAGGTTTACTGTCCTTATAAGGCTTGAAGCGATCACGGTATTCTTTGGCAAACTGCTGTCCGCCTTCGCCGTTGATGAAATGGGCGAACATATAAGGCAGCCCTTTTTCCGCTGCCAGCTGCGCTGAGTTTTCACTCGAACCCAGCACCCAAATTGGTGGGCTGTGCTTGGTTACCGGTGTCGCTTTCATGCCGTAATATGGATGTTCTTCCGGTATGGAATCCGTCAGGTACATGCGAAGATCGTCGATTTGCCTCGGGAATTGGCTGGTGTCCCGCTTTTTGCCTTCGTTTAAAGCATAGGAAGCACGCGGCATGCCTCCTGGCGCTCTTCCGACTCCTGCATCAATTCTATCTGGATACAAAGCTTCCAACAGCTTAAAGTTTTCCGCAATTTTAAAAGGCGCATAATGCGGCAGCATAACGCCCCCCGAACCGAGCCGGATGGTTTTGGTCACGGCTCCAAGATGTGCAATCAACACTTCCGGAGAAGAGCCGGCCAGAGTCGTTGCATCGTGGTGCTCTGACACCCAAAACCGGGTATAGCCCCATTGCTCGGCTTTTTGTGCAAGGATCGCCGTCTGCTTCAGGGCTTCCTGGGGGGAACTGCCTTCTGAAATCGGGGATTGGTCCAGTATGCTGTAATTTAAAGCCATTTTGATCTACTCCTTTGTCCCGCGTATACGACCAGTAGATAAAGAAAAACCCCCTGGCAATAATTTATACGTTTTCTTCGATCAGGTAACCGACAGAACGCAGAACGGTGTGGATAAAAGCCTGCGTAGCCAGAAAGACTTCTTCTTTTTCGGGTTCCTGAAAAATATCATGATAGCAGAATTTCCATTCCTTGTAACTGAATTCGGTCAGCTGCTGCTTCATTAGCCACTGCCGGGAAGCTTCCACTTCTGTGATCATATCCCGTTCTGCTGTATGCAGATAGGTGGGAATCTGTGGATACAGCTCGACAGCGGCCGCAGTTTCTTTCATATAGCCCTGCAATTCCTTATACCACCCTGCCGTGATGACCGAATGATACAACTTGTTTTCCGTTTCCTGGTCAAAGGAAAATTGGTCTCTGGTCAGATGCCGAAGCTCGATTCCATGATCCATTTTTCTGCGGCCCGTCAATTGTGCAACGCCGGGAAAAGCATTGGGTGCTTTAGGGGGCAATTTTTTCAATTGAAGCCACGGCGACGTAAAGATGGCTCCGGCTACATTAAATTTTCGGTTGCCGAGGACATTCATGGCGATTGTAGCTCCAAGGCCGTGCGCGATGACAAACACCGGCAAATCGTTTTCCGATGATAGCTTCAGCATTTCGCTCACTGCCCGTTCATAATCCTCAAACGATTCCCGGTGGACATGATCCGCTCCGGCGTTCTTGCCATGGCCCGGCAGATCAGCCGTATAGACATGAAACCCTGCCGATCGCCATTTCTCAATTTGCCACGCATAGCGCATATGCTGTTCGTACGCATTATGGATCAATACCACTACTGCTTTTGCTGTTCCTTCCGCCTGCCATTTCCACATAGTCCGACTTCCTTTCTTCGCCAATCGACTCTTATTGCTGATTTCCTATTTGACGTTTCGATTTGATTTGTTACGATTATAGAATATCTTATCTTTTTTAAAGGAGCTTTGCCATGATTTATCCATATAAAGACAAATTCCCCCAAATCGATCCAACTGTTTTCATCGCAGACTACACGACCATTTCTGGCGATGTAACCATCGGTGCTGAATCATCGGTTTGGTTCAACACCGTCATCCGCGGCGATGTATCTCCAACGGTTATCGGCAATAAAGTCAATATCCAAGATCTTTGCATGCTGCACCAAAGCCCTGGCAAGACATTGCTTCTGGAAGACGAAGTGACCATCGGCCATCAGGTGACCCTTCACAGTTGCACGATCCGTAAAGGTGCCTTAGTTGGGATGGGGTCCGTCATCCTGGATGGCGCAGAAGTCGGTGAAGGCGCATTCGTCGGAGCCGGCAGCCTGGTGCCGCCCGGTAAAGTTATCCCTCCGGGCATGCTTGCTCTTGGACGCCCGGCGAAAGTCGTTCGTGAACTCCGCGAAGACGATAAGATCGACATGGAACGGATCGTCCGCGAATATGCGGAAAAAGGAGCTTATTACAAATCTCTTCAAAAGCAATGAACCCTGTTAGAAAGAAGAAGCGATGGACCCAGTCCACCGCTTCTTCTTTTTTCAGTGAATTCACCTATGAGATCAATCCGCTCCTGATCGCTTCTCCGATAGCTTGTGCCCGGTGCCTGACGTTCAATTTTTTCATGGCAGAGGCAATATAATCCCTTGCCGTAAATTCACTGATCCCCATATTCGACGCCATCTCTTTCGTGCTCCATCCGAGCGACAGCTGTTCAAGAACTTCAATTTCCCGTTTGCTCAACTTATGCTCCACCTGTTCCTCATTGATGAAAGACAATTTGTTGAAGGCTTTTCCAAAATAGTTCTCCACCAGTTGGACCAGTGTTTCCTTTACACTGCCTTCCCCTTTGTAGCCGTCGATCAACACACAGCCGATGACCATCGCCCCTTTTTTGATGGGGACGACAAGGACAGAAGACAATTTATATTTTTCGACATACTTTGCAGGCAGCTCAGATTTATTTTCGCCGACCGTTATGTATCTTGCTTTTTTGTCCAGAATTGCGTCGTAAATAGGCTGGATCGTCCGAATGTCTTCCCGGATGGCATCTTGGTTGAGTGTCGACCCATCGGCATGCAGCGAAAAAATCAATTCCCCTACGAAATTGATGGGAGAATAAGAAAATAAGGACAGCCTGGAAAAAGGAAAGAAACTGAAAAACCCTTCCACAATCCGGCTGATTTTTTCCTCAGGACTTTCTGCACCTATCAGACCATTGATATATTCCTCTACAGAAACCGGTAACCCTTGCATGAGTGTCCCCCTCTTTACCCCTACATTTTCAGGGATGTACTTTTCTCTTGCCCTATTCTAAGCTTCAACTGTAAGCCCTTACATTTTTATTGGAATATTCCGTCTTTTCACAGATCAGTTCCATCATAGCCTGTCTGACAGAAAAATTCAATTGGAGGTAAAGCCATGTCTATTCAAGTTGGAGTTCAGAACTTTTCACATTTCATCAACGGCGCTTGGGTTTCTTCTTCAAGCGGCGAGACGTTTGACGTCCATAATCCCGCGACAGGTGAAGTCGTCGCCAAAGTTGCGAAAGGGTCGGAAGCAGAAGTCGACCAGGCAGTTGAAGCGGCTCATAGCGCTTTTGAGAATTCCGGTTGGAGCCAAATGGCCCCACTGGAAAGAGCCGATGCTTTAAACCGGATTGCAGATGCCATCGCCATGAACAAAGATGAACTCATCTACTTGGAATCCCTGACTTCCGGTGGCACCGTGCGCCGCATTGCAGGAAACGACATCATGAGCATCATCGACCTGTTTCAGCAAATGGCCAAATTCGTCGTGGACTATCCGTTCAACGAAACCTTGCCTTCCCCCCTGTTTCCAGGGCCTGCCCATAACTTCGTCTGGCGGGAGCCGATCGGCGTTTGCGCAGCCATCACCCCTTGGAATATGCCTTTACTGATTGCCGCGTGGAAAATAGCGCCTGCTCTCGCTACCGGCAACACCATCGTTTTAAAACCAGCCAGCCATACACCGGTGACTGCTCTGCGCCTCGCAGAAATCATTTCGGAGGTTGTTCCTCCAGGCGTCATCAATGTCGTCGCCGGATCTGGCACAGAAGTCGGCGAACCGCTCGTGCGCCATCCGAAAGTCGGTAAAGTCGCCTTTACCGGTTCTACTGAAGTCGGCCGCAACATCATGAAAATCGCCGCCGAATCAATCAAGAATATCACCCTTGAACTTGGCGGCAAGTCGCCGAATATTTTATTGGAAGATGCGGACCTTGAAATCGCTTTGCCGGGCAGCCTGTTCGGTGTATTTCTCCATTCCGGCCAATTATGCGAATCGGGCACTCGCCTGTTTGTTCCGGATTCGCTCTATGATGCCGTGGTCGAAAAGCTTGCCGAACTGACAAAAACACTGAAGATCGGAAATCAATTGGAGGAATCGACTGCCATGGGCCCCGTCATTTCTCAACGGCAGAAAGAGACCATCCTCTCCTATATCGAAACCGGCATTAACGAAGGAGCGCGTCTGGTGTGTGGAGGAAAAGAAGCGGTGGTCGAAGGATTCGAAAACGGGTATTTCGTAGAGCCGACGATTTTCGCGGATGTCACCAACGACATGGCCATTGCACAGGAGGAGATATTCGGTCCGGTCCTGACAGTTATCCGCTACAGCGATGTGGACGAAGCTATCCGTATGGCCAATGACACGATCTATGGCCTCGCGGGTGGTGTCTGGACTCAGGATGTCAACAAAGCCTATGACGTTGCACACAAAATTAAAGCCGGTGTCATTTGGATCAACGACTGGCATATGCTGCGCAACGATGCACCGTTTGGCGGTTATAAGCAGAGCGGCATCGGCCGCGAGATGGGCAAGCATTCTCTTGACGCTTATACGCAATTGAAGCATGTCCATACCTCCATGGTGCCCGAGCTTGAACGCCGGATTGCATTTGGACTGCTGTTCCCGGAAGGTACGAACGACCAATAATTTGAAGATTGGGGGGACTCTCATTGATTACAACGTATTCGAATTTTGCATTGATGACCACCATCCATAGCGGCTCCAATACCAGAGCCATGATTCCGGACCTTTTCAACGGACTGGGAGCCAAGCGTGTTGTCCTGTTCAGCGACCAAGGCTTAAAAGACGCCGGCATCGTCGATAAAGTAGCAGAAATCTTCCGCTTGACGCAAAACGGCACTGGCGCACAATTAGTCGGCATCTTCACCGATATCCAACAGGATGCCGGCAGTGAATCCGTAAACCGCGCCATCCAATATGCCCGTGAAATGGCCGCTGACTCTTTGCTTGCCGTCGGCGGCGGCAGTGTGCTCGATACCGTAAAAGGCGTCAAATTCGCATTGCATCATGGAATGACGGACATCAAAAAAGCGATTCCAGGCGGATTGGCATATTATACTTGGCCGGAAGCACAATTCATCCCGATTCCGCATATCGCTGTTCCGACGACAGCCGGAACCGGTTCGGAAGTATCGCCGATTGCGGTCATCTACAACGAAGAAAAAAGGATTAAGACGAATATCATCCACCCTTTTATCAGCGCCAATATGGCCGTGCTGGACCCGGATCTGACCCTTGGTCTGCCGCCATTCATTACGGCCTTCACCGGCTTTGACGCATTGACCCATGCCATTGAAGCTTTGATGTCGCCTACAGCAACCGGCTTTACCGATGCCTATGCGCTCCAGACCATTCGGATGTTCGAAAAGAACATCGTTGAAGCTGTACAAAACGGCAGCAATGTCAAAGCGCGCATGGAAATGCTGCAGGCCAGTACCATGGGCATCACCGCCTTCAGCTTCGCGCTGAACGCCATTCCAGTCCATAATCTGGCACATGCCTACGGGGCACTTTACCGTATACCGCACGGCCTCGCGAATGCCGTTTTCCTGCCCCATGTCATTGAAATGATTCCGGCGCTGTACTTGCCGAAAATCGATCAATTGGCGCAGGCCCTGAATCTGGATATCCGCAATAAATCTCCACAAGCTCTACTCGAGGAAGTGGTCGAGAAAATCCGCAATCTGCAGGAGCAAGTCGGTTTGCCGAAAGATTTCTCGAAATTCGAGATTCCAGAGGATTCACTGCAGACCACTATTGCCGCAGTCCAATCAGATCCGGCAGCCATGAACTTCCCATTGCCAGCTGAATTGATTGAAGCCATCGGAAAGCGTGTCGACAAACTGCAGACAAGCTCCACTTCATAAGAAAAGGACGACCGGGCATCGCTGCCCGGTCGTCCTTTTTTCTTTTCAATTTTAAATGCCGGCTTGAACGCCAGCTTGTTCTTTCAGGATAGCGGCTTTGTCTGTACGCTCCCAAGGAAGATCGACATCCGTACGGCCGAAATGTCCGTAGGCTGCAGTCTGCTTGTAGATCGGGCGGCGAAGATCAAGCATTTTGATGATTCCGGCAGGACGCAAATCGAAGTTCGCGCGTACCAAATCGTCCAATTTGTCTTCATCGACTTTGCCGGTACCGAATGTATCAAAAGCGATGGAGACGGGATGTGCCACACCAATTGCATAGGCCAATTGCACTTCGCATTTGTCTGCTAGGCCAGCCGCTACGATGTTTTTCGCTACATAACGGGCCGCATATGCTGCTGAACGGTCCACTTTTGTGGCGTCTTTACCGGAGAATGCTCCACCGCCGTGGCGAGCATAGCCACCGTAGGTATCCACGATGATTTTGCGGCCAGTCAAGCCCGCATCTCCCTGAGGTCCGCCAATTACGAAACGCCCAGTTGGGTTGATGAAGTATTTAGTATCTTCATCGATCCATTTTGCTGGAACGACTTCATTGATGACGTATTCTTTGATATTGCGTTGAATCTGCTCAAGCGTTACTTCCGGGTGATGCTGAGTAGAGATGACAATCGTATCCACGCGAAGGGGTTGATTGTTTTCATCATATTCAACAGTCACCTGCGTTTTGCCATCCGGACGCAAATACGGAAGAATTTCTTCCTTGCGTACTTCAGCCAAGCGGCGCGCCAATTTATGTGCCAATGAAATCGGCAACGGCATCAATTCTTCTGTTTCGTTGTTAGCATATCCGAACATCAACCCTTGGTCGCCTGCTCCGATATCATCCATTTCTTTATCTGTCATTTGGCCTTCACGTGATTCAAGTGCCACGTTGACTCCTGCAGCGATATCCGGTGATTGCTCATCAATTGCTGTAAGAACTGCACTTGTTTCTGAGTCGAAACCATATTTAGCGCGTGTGTATCCGATTTCTCTTACGGTTTGTCTAACGACTTTCGGGATGTCCACATAAGTGGAAGTGGTGATCTCCCCAGCTACTAAAACAAGTCCTGTCGTGACGGTCGTTTCGCACGCAACACGCGCATTTGGATCCTCGGTTAAGATAGCGTCCAAAATAGCATCTGAGATTTGGTCACAGATTTTATCCGGATGTCCTTCTGTTACTGATTCTGAAGTAAATAATCGACGGTTTTTCAAAAAATGTTCCTCCTTATATCCTGCGAGATTGCTCTCGAAATTGATACGGTACTCGTTTCCCATGTCAAGTCCGTTCCAGACAAAAGCCGGATTGAACTTCAAGCCGTTTGTGGCCTTTCACACGAGGATTAAGGGCATTCCATAAAAAAATCCCTTCACTCATTCATCATGAGGAAAGGAGAATCATCATAAGCACCTTTCACTCTTATCATCCAAGGCCTGTAAGCCTTGTTTCAGGTTTGGCACCATCACTGCAGTTGCAGCAGGTTGCCGGGTTTCATAGGGCCTGTCCCCTCCACCAGCTCGGAATAAGAGTATCCGTTCAATTTTTCATCATACGGAAATAGCACCTGGATGTCAACGTTTTTGATCAAAAAAAAACTAAAGCAGTTTATGGTAGTTAAGAATTCAGCGTTTTGTCTGGCAAAGATGACAACTCCTGCATGTGCCCGGTCATTCTCACTTTAATCGTGAAGCTATCAGGTTTATATAGTACAACTTATATAAATTCAGACCTACTGATTAACAGATTAAAAACTGTAGAAAAAATAGTGGAATCCGGACTGCAAAAGCTCTCATCCCACGTTTCCCTAAGTAATGGCTAATAGATTTTTCCCTATTATAGAAACCTGATTTAATATTTTTTGAATTCTGCAATGGATTAGTATAGACTAATAAACCTAATGTGTTATACTAATGAACGAATATACATCCTCCCCATCGCTATGGGAATAACAGAAAAGGAAGGTACATATATATGACTTCAGTGAACTTTGCAAACGATTTGAAGGATCTTTTAACTGGCCAAAATGTACATGTTCAATTATCAGTGCCACAATTAGTGGAGGCAGCAACATCCCGCGGCGAAGCGGTATTGACTCGGGAAGGCGCTGTAACAGCGGAGACTGGCAAATACACAGGCCGCTCACCGAAAGACAAATACATGGTGGAAGAAGAAAGTTCTAAAAACAAAGTCGACTGGGGCAATGTGAACCGTCCGATTTCCAGCGAAGTGTTTGAAAAACTATACGCTAAAGTCATCAAGCACTTAAAAGAAAAAGATGCGCTTTTCGTATTCAAAGGATTTGCAGGAGCAGACCACGAATCTCGTGTGCCGATCCAAACAATCAATGAATACGCGTGGCATAACCTGTTCGCCCACCAATTGTTCATCCGCCCGACGGCTGAAGAATTGAAAACGCATGATGCTGAATTCACTGTAGTCTATGCACCTACATTCAAAGCAGACCCTTCAGTGGACGGAACAGCTTCTGAAACCTTCATCATCGTGTCGATGGAACAACGCATCATTTTGATCGGGGGGACTGAATACGCTGGCGAGATGAAGAAATCCATCTTCTCAATCATGAACTACCTATTGCCTGAAAGAGGCATCCTACCGATGCACTGTTCAGCTAACGTTGGACAAGATGGCGATGTTACCTTGTTCTTCGGTTTATCCGGTACTGGCAAAACGACTTTGTCGGCTGATGGTGACCGTAAACTGATCGGTGATGACGAGCACGGCTGGTCCGATAACGGCGTCTTCAATATTGAAGGTGGCTGCTACGCAAAAACCATCAACCTGTCGCGTGAAAACGAACCACAGATCTACGACGCCATCCGTTTCGGTTCAGTTCTTGAAAACGTCGTAGTGGATCCTGACACGCGCATCCCGGATTATAATGATGATTCATTGACAGAAAACACACGCGCTGCATACCCGATGCAGGCAATCGACAATATCGTGGATCCTTCAGTTGCGGGACACCCGAAAACGATCGTCTTCCTGACAGCGGATGCTTTCGGCGTCCTGCCTCCTATCAGCAAGCTGACAAAAGAGCAGGCAATGTACCACTTCCTAAGTGGCTACACATCGAAATTGGCTGGTACGGAACGCGGCATCACGTCTCCTGAAGCAACATTCTCGACTTGCTTCGGTTCACCGTTCCTTCCACTGCATGCAACCGTGTACGCTGAAATGCTCGGCAATAAAATCGATGAGCACGGCGTTCAAGTCTTCCTTGTCAACACTGGTTGGACTGGCGGCGTATACGGAGTCGGAAGCCGCATGAAGCTTTCTTACACACGGACAATGGTTCGCGCTGCCATCAAAGGCGAATTGAATGACGTTCCGACTGAAAAAGAAGCATTCTTCGGCCTTGAGATTCCTGTAGAGGTACCGGGAGTTCCAACAGAAGTCTTGAACCCGCGCAACGCATGGGCAGATAAAGAAGCCTACGACCAAAAAGCATTAGAATTGGCACAGGAATTCCAAAAAAACTTCGAGAAATTCGGCACCGTCGCACCTGAAATCACGACACTTGGCGGCCCGCTTCAAAAATAAGCATTCGTTAAAACCCGTTCGGAGTAAAATCCGAACGGGTTTTTTGTATATGCTGATCAAACTTAATCAGCTATATTCAGCCTAATATGCTGATTTTCAGAGTTCGCTATGCTTCCTCCTGATCTCTCATCCATTTGCAGACCGCTTTGACTGCATTGCGGTTGGCTGCCGGTGGAAAGAAATGTGTATACTCCGGGAAGTACCACGTTTCGTGCCTCTGGCCATTCAGCTTCAGCGCCTCTTCCAGCAAATAAGCTTGCGCCGGATAGACGTTTTCATCTTTCAATCCATGGATGATCAGAATAGGCGCGCTGCTTTCTTCGATCCGCAGCAGTGGATTGCGTTCTTCATATTCCGTCAAGGCTGTATTCGGTGTGCCTCCATAGAGCCGTTTCATCATGCGCCGCATATCGGGACGCTCTTTATAGGTCAGCACCGTATCCGTAACCCCTGCCCATGTAACGAGCGACGTGATATCACTCCGCAGGATTGCCGTCCATAAGGCCATGATGCCCCCTCTGGAAAACGCCAGCAGGTGCACTTTCCCGTTGCTGTACTTCCTCAGTACGTCTACCGCATTGACTGCATCCCAGCGGTCCGCTCCCGCAAATTCATCCCGGCCTTCTCCGCCTCGATTGCCCCTGTAATAAGGTGCAAACACCACGAAGCCCTGTGCTGCAAATTGGGCAATCCGTGCAGGGCGCACCATCCCGATCGACTGGATCCCTCCCCTTAAATACAGGATGCCGCTGTAGGTGCCTGGCTTTTTCGGTTCCGCCAGCATGCCTTTCACCCGCAATCCCTCCGACCAATAAACGATTTCCGTTAATTGGACATGAGGATTCGGTGAAGGGTAGCGTTTTTTCGTTTCAATCGTCCCATTTTCCAAGCTGCTTCACCTTCTCAATTATTTTACGCATTCCAGCGTCCTTCATTAAAAAGCTGAATCCATCCCCCAGCTCTAATTCCTTCAGCAAAAAAATTCCCTGCGTTTCAAGAAGCGGAATCGGATCCACACTGTCCACTGTCCCGATATAAACCGTTTTGCAGAACGGCTTTTCCGAATAAACCACATATTCAGCGAACCATTCCAACTCTTTAACGTGAGCGCCTGTTTCTTCATAGACTTCCCGCTTTGCAGCCTCCTGCAAACTTTCACCGGCTTCCACTTTCCCGCCTGGAAATTCAAGACCCCGCTTATTGTGCCGAGTCAGAAGCCATTTCCCCTGATACCGGCAAATCACCAGCACATGCCTGCTTTCAAAAGGAAATGTTTTTTTTTCGAATGATAGTTCACAGGGATAACCGTTCAGATCCTGATAGTGCATTTTTCCACCTCGATGCCATAAGAAAAGCGTACACTAGAATTCAGTGTACGCTTGTATAATCCTATTTTACTTCTTTTCGCCCAAGAATGCTGATAACATCCAAGAATGTTTTTCAAGATTCTGGTGAATGGCGTTCAACATATCTTCTGTCATGTCATCGCCGTCTTTAGCAGCCAATTCCATGCCTTTTTTCAAGGATTTCATGATTTTGTCGTAATCACTGACAATGGTATCCACCATTTCTTCAGCAGTTTCCTTTTTGTTCGCTTCTTCTATAACGGATAGCTCAAGCTGCTCTTTCATTGTGGCGACAGGTTTTCCGCCAAGTGCAAGCAAGCGCTCTGCGATTTCATCCATATGAAGGGTCGCTTCGTTGTACAACTCTTCGAATTTTACATGCAATGTAAAGAATGAAGGCCCTTTTACGTACCAATGAAAATTATGTAATTTCGTATAAGCTACAGACCATGTTGCCACTTGCACGTTTAGTTCCTGGTTTAATTCGTTAGACATTTCCAATCACTCTCCAATTAGTTTGATAAGTACTTATACTTTATTTATACCTCTAATGCCCCTACAATAAACATATGAAGTATTTCCCCCGAAAAGAGCTGAATGATCATGAAGACCGTTTTACTGAAGATTTTCCGCTTTTACCAGCGGTTCATCTCGCCTTTATCTCCGCCGAGCTGCCGTTTCTACCCGACCTGTTCCCATTACGGCATCGAAGCCGTCGAGAAGCATGGTGCCCTGAAAGGCGGATATTTAGCAGCCAAACGTATCTTAAGCTGTCACCCTTTCCATAAAGGCGGAATCGATTTTGTTCCGGAAGAATGGCCACCAAAAAAATAATTGGTGGTTTTTCTTGTGTTTTTTAAGAGCATCCTGTAGTATTCTAATAGTTATTAAAACGTAATCGTTACATTTTGGAGGTTGAACATGAAAAAGATTCTATTATTGATGCCCTTATTATTATTAGCCGCCTGCGGACAAACAAGCGAAGAAGCGCAGAGTATTGACCAAGACCCGGAAAAATTGCAGGTTTACACGACGGTTTATCCCTTGACTTATTTCACTGAACGCATCGCCGGCGATTTGGTTGATGTGCAGTCGATCTATCCTGCCGGTTCAAATGAACACACCTTTGAACCGACGCAGCAGGAAATGATCAAGCTGGCAGACGCAGACCTGATGTTCTCCATCGGTCTCGGCCTGGAAGGATTCATTGACAGTGCCAAAAAGACTTTGCAGGACGAAAATGTCGAATTTATCGCCACTGCCGATCAGATTTCAGATGAAGAGTTGGAAGCGGCACTTGGCCATAAAGAAGACGGCCACGAAGAAGAGTCCCATGATGAAGAGGCACATGGCGAAGAAGCACACGCTGAGGAAGCCGGGAGCCACGACGGCCATGACCATGGTTCAACCGATCCGCATGTCTGGATGTCTCCGGTCCTGAGCGAAAAACTGGCAGAGTCCATCAAGGTTTCATTGACGGAAGCCGATCCTGAAAATGCGGAAACCTACGAAAGCAATTACACGGAATTGGTTGTAGAGCTGGAAATGCTGGATCGGTCGTTCGAGGACTTGTCTGAACGCGTCAGCAAAGATACGTTCTTCGTATCCCATGCGGCTTTCAGCTATCTTTCCGAACCATACGGTTTTGAACAAGTGGCCATTGCAGGGTTGAACAGCCAGGACGAGCCTTCACAAAAAGAATTGACGGAAATCGTTGATTTGGCAAAAGAAAAAGAGATTGAGTATATCGTCTTTGAGCAGAACGTTTCGTCGAACCTGACGGAAGTCATCCAGAACGAAGTGGGTGCTGAAGCGATTGAAATGCATAACCTTGGTGTTTTAACACAGGAAAACATCGACAACGAAGAAACCTACTTCACCTTGATGGAAAAAAACCTTCACGTGCTGGAAACGATCTTGAAATAAGAAAAGCATGATAAAAGCACTGCAGCGAGCGTTCGCTGCAGTGCTTTTATTTTTTAAAAAAACAACAACCGGGTTAGCCGCCGGCTGTCAATTTGATTAATCGCTTGGTCAAAAACTGACGCCAGTCATCGGCCAGTTCTTCCGCTTCTAATACTTTGACGATTCCATCGATATCTTTTGGACGGTGGTAATTCACTTCATTGGCATAAAGAACCGATACTTGCTGAGAATCTTTCGCCACAGGACGGATGGTCGAATCTGCCCTGACCATTCCTTCTTCCAACACCCGGCATAGATAGCCCGTATAGCCGGTCTTGACCATCTCCTTCAACAACGGCTTCATATCAAGCCTTCTATCAATGACATTGCAAGGCACTCTTCCTTGCGTCACCTGAATGACCGCCTCTCCTATTTGGAAAATGTCGCCGATGCAGATATCCCGCTCCAGCATATTCGTCACCGTCAGGTTCTCCCCAAAAGCAGCACGGGGCAATTCGGTTTCAAAAAAGTCATTCCAGTAAGCATAGTGTTCATAAGGATAGATGCACACGGCTCTCTCCGGCCCTCCGTGATGCTTTAAATCCGCAACGCCGTCCCCTTCAAATCCGTCCTTGGTTAAATACGCTTCCTGTACCGGTTGCTTTCGAATAGCTGTTTCCATTTCCTTGCCGTTTCCATAAGCCATCTTTTCCGGCAACCCGACAGCAAAGTTTTTTATGATTGGCTTCTCGGAATTCTTCACATGCCACCCCACCTTATATTCAGTCACAATAAATACACTGATTCAGTTTTCTTTAGTATACAGCTTCACGTCAATCTTCCAGTATCTCTTTCAAAAACTTTTCCCGGTGATCCAAAAAATACTTGGTGATCCGGTAATGGTCTGTCATTTCATAATCGATTTCTTCGATGGAGCCTCCATCGAAACTTAAGATTTTGGCGTCCGGATAGCCCAGGAGAATAGGCGAATGGGTCGCGATGATGAACTGGCAATTCTCCTCAGTGGTCAAGTCCTTCAATAACCGGAGAAACGTCAATTGCCGCTGAGGTGACAATGCCGCCTCCGGCTCATCCAGCAGGTAAAGAGCACGGCCGTTAAAGCGGTTCAGGAACAAGGATAAGAACGACTCCCCATGCGATTGTTCATGCAGGGAACGGCCTCCATAAGACTGAAACCCATCTTCGTCGACATCTTCGAGATGAGTGGCGAAATGGTAAAACGATTCTGCCCGCATGAAGAACCCATTCGTCACTTTCGGCATCCAGGAAAGTCGGATGTAATCGCCCAATACTGCTTGTGCCGCATGCACTTCATAGGTGTTGTTGCGGCCGCCGCCAGCTGTATTGAAACCGCATTTATCCGCGATTGCTTCAAGGAGCGTAGACTTGCCCGAGCCGTTTTCCCCAACGAAAAAAGTGATCGGATTGGTCAAATCCACTTGTTCCATATTGCCGATCGAAGGAACAGAAAATGGATACTCCCCGAAATCCTCAATATCCTCTTTCAATAAACTGATTCGATTTAAAAACACCGGCTCACTTCCTTCGTATTCGTTCGTATTTTATCGGGACAACCAGCAATCGGCTTTACTCTATCCAATGGAAATGAAACCTATATAAAAATTCATAGTTATTCACCTTAGTTAATTTTTATTCATTGTCTCACAATTTCTCTCAACTGAAAACAAAAATCCCAGCTTTATTTTATTTTTAAAAAAGCCTGAACCCCAATCGATTCAGACCACATCATATCCGATTCCCGGTCGGTCGCTCAAAACGATTTTTCCGCTTTCCACGGTGATTTCAGGCTCAATGATGTCCTTCTCCCAGAAATGCCGGGAAGCTGAGAAGTCACCCGGATACACAATCCCAGGCATGGACGCCAAGGCCAGATTATGCGCTTTGGAAACGCCGAATTCAATCATCCCGCCGACCCACATGCCAATGGAATGCGCCTGGCACAACCTAACCACCTTCAAGGTTTCGGTCCATCCGCCTAACCGGCTCATTTTCAACACGATAATATTCCCTGCCCGTGAGTCGATCATCTGTTGAACGTCCTCAAGAGAAGCGATGCTTTCATCCAAACAGATTTTGGTGTTCAACTCTTTTCTGGCCTGTGCATGCAAAGTCCATTGCCGCTCACCGAAAGGCTGTTCAATCAGCGTGAAACCGACTTCATCAAATGCTTTTAAGCATTCAACACCCTGTTCCCAGAAGCTGCCATTGGCGTCTGCAAAAAACTGCAGTCCGGGATAGGCAGCCACCACTGATTTAAGCAAAGTGATATCCATATCCGGCTGTATTTTTATTTTAACGCGCCGGTAGCCGGATTCAGCAGCCTGCGCCACTTGTTCCGCAATTTTTGAAGGATCGGCCGCTACGACGACGCCTGCTGGAATCGGGTCTTCTGAACCCCCGACAAACTTCCATAGCGGCACTTTTTGCTGCTTAGCAAACAAATCCCATACTGCCATCTCTACAGCGGCTTTGGCCATCCGGTTGCCTTTGACAGCTCCGAACAGCTCCCAGACGTCTTGTGGATTTTCGATGGTTTTATTCGCAAGCAAAGGCACCAGTACCTGTGCCAGCACAAAACGGCAGCCCATGATGGTTTCTTCCGTATACCACGGCGTCTCGAATGCCACACATTCCCCGTAGCCGACAAGTCCGGTGTCACCCGTGACCGCAACTACGATCACTTCACGTTCTTCTACCTGCTGCAGCACCGTCTTGAACGGATTCTTCAGCGGCTGCCGGACCGTTGTCAATTGGATGTCCCGGACCTTCACAGCCATGTTCTCAGCTCTCTTCTCAACAGCTTGTTCGATGCGTTGCGCGGCAGCTCCTCGACAAACGACAGCCGCTTCGGCACCTTATAGGATGCGATCTGTTCGCGGCAGTACGCCAGCAAGTCATCCGCGGCTGCTTCTTTGTTCAACACCACGAACGCCACGGGAACCTCGCCCCATTTGTCGCTGGCTGCACCGCAGACACCCGCTTCACGGACTGCCGGATGGGCCAGCAATACCTTCTCGATTTCAGCGGGGTAAATATTCTCTCCACCGGAAACGATCAAGTCTGAACGGCGGTCCACGACAAATAAAAATCCTTCGTCATCCAAATAGCCGACGTCACCTGTATGGAGCCAGCCGTCTTCCTGGACTTTCCGCTCTGCAAATGCCCCGATATAGCCTGGCGTCACTTGAGGACCGTGGATAAGAATCTCACCTGGTTCTCCAGCTTTTTCGGTTCCGTCTATTTTCACCTGGTATAAAAATAAGGGCTTGCCGGAAGAACCGATTTTCCATTCCGCGTCTGCCGATTGTAAGGTCGTAGTCTGCGAAGAAGTTTCCGTCATGCCATATGTCTGCAATACTGGAATACCACGGTTGTTGGCGCGCTTGATGTAAGCGACCGGAATCGGGCCGCCTCCTGCAAGAGCTGCTTTGAACCGGGGAGACGCCTGCATTGACGCTCTTTCCATATGGCTCAGTATGCGTTCAAGCGTGACGCCGACCATCGACATATACGTCACCTTCCCGCTGCAGATTTCCTCTGCACTGCGCTCGGCGTCAAATTTCTCATAGAGCCTTACGCCCATGCCATAGATCAGCGAGCGCATCAGGATCGAAAACCCGCTGATATGGAACAAGGGCACCGAACAAAGCCAGACATCATCCGGTGAAATGCCGATATTAAGGGCCGAAGAAACAGCACTGGAAAAATGGTTTTCCGCTGTCTGCCGCACCCCTTTCGGATTTCCTGTGGTCCCGGATGTATACATGATCGAAATGGTGCGATCTTGCCGCCATTGCTTTTGCGGCTCGATTTCAAGAGCAACCGCCTCTTTTATTTCACTGAACAGAATCATAGTGGAAGAGTCCAGTTTTTCCTTCAGTACGTCAGCCGCCAAAATATGATCCACTTCAGAATCGTCGATTTGATACGCCAGTTCAGCTTTCGCTAATCGTTCGTTCAGCATCACCATCTCACACCCTAAATGGAGGCAGCCATACATGACAAAGATGGACTCCGGATTGGATTTGGCAAGGATCGCTACGCGTGAATTCGCCTTTACGCCAAGCGTTTTCAGCTTTCCGGCATAGACAAGCGCCACGTCATTGATTTCTGAAAATGTCCATTGCTGCTCCTCAAACGATAAGGCCATTCGGTCTCCGCTCAAATAACTCCGCTGGCTCAACCAGTTCGGATACGTCATGTAAAAAATCCTTTCTCTAAAAAAAGCTGTCCCCTGAGAGGACAGCTTTCAATTATTCGATGATCACGGGAAACGCGGGAATTGGCCAAAGTCCGGTTTGCGTTTTTCTTTGAACGCATCGCGGCCTTCCTTTGCTTCATCCGTTGTGTAATACAATAGCGTTGCGTCTCCAGCCATCTGCTGCAATCCAGCAAGGCCGTCTGTATCAGCATTCATTGCCGCTTTAACGAAACGAAGTGCAGTCGGGCTCATTTCAAGCATTTCCTGGCACCATTGAACGGTCTCGTCTTCCAGCTGCTCAAGAGGAACCACTGTGTTGACTAAGCCCATATCCAATGCTTCCTGTGCATCGTATTGACGGCATAGGTACCAGATTTCACGCGCTTTCTTGTGTCCGATGATGCGTGCCAGGTAACCAGAACCGTAGCCTGCATCAAACGAACCGACGCGTGGGCCAGTTTGGCCGAAACGTGCGTTGTCTGCAGCGATCGTCAAGTCACATACTACGTGAAGGACGTGTCCGCCGCCGATTGCATAGCCTGCAACCATTGCCACGACCGGTTTTGGAATGACGCGGATCAAACGCTGAAGGTCCAGGACGTTCAAACGCGGAATCTCATCTTCCCCAACATAGCCGCCATGTCCGCGTACGGATTGGTCTCCACCTGAACAGAAAGCCTTTTCGCCTTCTCCAGTCAAAACGATGACGCCTACCTCTGCATTATCGCGTGCACGGGAAAATGCATCGATCAATTCGTGAACCGTTTTCGGACGGAATGCGTTGCGCACTTCCGGACGGTTGATGGTGATTTTGGCAATACCGTTAAAAATTTCATACTTGATGTCTTCATATGTACGTTCTGTAATCCACTCGCGTGTCATAATTTTCCTCCTTGATAGTTCAAACTAGAATACTCTCTTACTATTGTAGCAAATTCAACAGGTTTTTCCACATGTATCGCATGTCCGCCTTCGATAGTTTTGTGAACTGCGTCCGGTATCAGCTCCACCATCTCTTTGGCGATCGCTTCAAACTTCAAATCCGACTGCCCCGTCACCAATAAAACCGGCATGTCCAGATCTTCTAGCCGCTTCCAGTAGGTGTCCTGCGCACCCGTGCCCATGCCTTTCAGGCTGTTCGCAAGGCCGATCGGATTTTGAGACAGCCGCTCTTCACGAACGGCCTGTTTCACCGGCTCCGGCAAAGATTTCTGGCTGTCGAACAAGAGGATGTTTTCCCATCGATCAACAAAATTTCTTATCCCGCCTGCAACAATCCGTTCTGCCAGCCCTTCGTCACGCGTAAGGCGTTCCTGTCGCTCCGCTTCACTCCGAAGGCCGGGAGAAGCACTTTCCAGCACCAGTCCTTTAACCCGACCCGGAAAACGGCAGGCATAGGCAAGTGCTGTGCGTCCGCCCATCGAATAGCCGACAAGCGTCAACCGGTCCAAATTCATTTGACCGAACAGCGCATCCAAATCCTTCAACTGCCGTTCCATCGAATAGCACTCGACCGCTTCCGGACAATCCGTTTCGCCATGGCCAATCAAATCGATAAGAACGATTTTTGAATCATCCCATCCTTCAATGACCGGATGCCATGTTTTCGTGCTGCCGGTAAAACCGTGCAAAAAGACAATCGTCTCCTCTTTATCGCTGTTGAACACTTCCACATGGTAACGCACTCCATCAACATCCAACTTCATTGCTTTGCCAGCTCCTCATTAAAACGGCTCCATAATTTGCGGTGTGTCGTAACATTGTTCTGGCGATCCGTGAACACTTCAATGATTTTTACAGTTTTATCTTTCGGCTGATCCAATGCTTCCACCAATTGTTCAGCCGTTTCCACCGCTGCATATTGCGCATCATACATTTTCGCGGCATCCCCGAACGTCAGCCCTGTTGGCGTGCCGAACAAGTCTTCAAAATGACGCTCTTCCTGAGACTGAGGCAGGTAGGAGAATATTCCGCCGCCATCATTATTCATGATG
The DNA here is from genome assembly GCF_050686535.1 of Planococcus sp. SE5232. Classification (NCBI taxonomy): domain Bacteria; kingdom Bacillati; phylum Bacillota; class Bacilli; order Caryophanales; family Caryophanaceae; genus Planococcus; species Planococcus sp. SE5232. The sequence goes on from NZ_JBOGCP010000006.1 coordinate 115,121, forward strand.
ACTATCGTCAAATCCGTCGCCTGCATCTTAGACGCAATCAGTCCGTTCATATCATGCAGGAAGGACAAATCACCGATAAACAGATAAGCTGGACGCTGGTTTGCCGCCTGAACTCCGAATGCTGTCGATACCACACCATCAATGCCGTTTGCCCCGCGATTCGCATAGATCACCACATCCCGCTCTGCAGCCTTAAAGAAGGTATCGACATCACGGATCGGCATACTGCTGCCAACAATCAAATCGCAGTTTTCCAATCTATCGAAAAACACTTTCGCCAGGACGCCTTCATCCAGCTCTTCCTCGCAATGGAGGCTTACGACTTCCCAGTAAAGGGCTGAAGCTGCTGTCCATTTTTCACGGTAGGAATTCACTGCTTTCATTTTTAACGGCAACTGCCATAAAGCATTTGGTGACGACTGAATATGATGCGTAGCCAAAGACTGGGCATCCCGCAGCATCGGACTTTCATCAAAAACGGCATAGACTTCCGGCTTCACTGCAGCCAGAAACAAAGTCAACGGCTTCGAAACGGGCTGCGGCCCGATCCGGATGACAGCTTCAGGCACTATGCCTTCTTTGAATGCTTCATTTTTCAGTAAAGCATCATAGGAATCGATGATCAGGTGCTGCGCTTTTAGTGGAACATTGCCCCGCAGATTCGATAAAGGATCTGCCAGCACCGGCCAATCTAGATGCTGGATAAAATCCCAGAATTCAACTGGCATCGGTAGAGTCATTTCTCCGACAATCAACAGGCCTTTTTCTTTTTTCAACAGATCCTGCAGAAATTTCCGGCTGGCGGATGACAATGCCATTTCTCCGCCAAAATGAGCAATTTCCCCAAGCGATTCATACCCCTGCTCAAAATCGATGCGCAATGGTTCACGGAATGGCACATTGACATGCACCGGCCCTTTTGGTTCGCTGCTGGCACTCTGGACAGAGCGGTGCAGATGGCGGGACAGGAACGCCAATTGATTTTCCGTTTCCGGCATCGGCAGATCCGTCGCCCACTTGACATGTGATCCGAACAAATTCACTTGGTTGATCGCTTGCGGCGCTCCCACTTCCCGCAGCTCATGTGGACGATCTGCCGTCACTACGATCAGCGGCACCCGTGCATAATACGCTTCAACAATGGCCGGAAAATAATTGGCTGCCGCCGTTCCTGATGTACATAACAGCATCACCGGTTTGCCGGAAGCCTTCGCCATGCCCAGCGCAAAATAAGCCGCTGAGCGCTCGTCGATCTGCCGGTAGACCGACAGCCCTTGCTGCTTCATACAGGCATAAGCAAGTGGTGTAGAACGGGATCCCGGACTGATGACGGCATCCGCCACTCCAAGTTCCACCAGCGAATGGGTAAATGCAGATACGTATTCTGTTAACGCTTCACGACTCGTCACTCAATTGACCTCCCAATGCCCGAAGCATCGGTCTGAATTTAACCCATGTCTCGTCATACTCTGATTCCGGCGTGGAATCTGCTACGATTCCGCCGCCTGCATATAAATAAGCTTTCTCGCCGTCCAATAAAGCCGAACGGATTGCGACCGCAAACTCACCGTCGCCTTTTGCGTCAATCCAACCGATAGGAGCTGCATAATAGCCACGGTTCATCGCTTCATGTTCGCGGATCATATGCAAGGCTTCCAGTTTCGGCTCTCCTCCAAGTGCCGGTGTCGGGTGGAGAACTTCCACCAGGTCAAATAAAGTAGCGCCTGGATTCAATTTCCCTTCAACAGGAGTATACAAATGCTGGATATCCCTGATTTTCAGTAGTTTCGGCAATTTGGGCACCACTGTCCCGCTGCAATAGTTTTCAAATACTTCACTGATCATCTTGACCACGTATTGGTGCTCAGCCCGGTTTTTCGGATCTTTCAGCAAAGCCTCACCAAGTTCCGTATCCTTCTCCACGGTTTTTCCGCGTGGAGTAGATCCCGCTAAACAAGTGGATAAAGCTTTCTGGCTTTCGACTTTTACCAGCCGTTCCGGAGTCGCCCCAAAGAAAAACTGCTCTTCCGCCTCTAATCCGAACAGGAAGCTCTCAGGCTGTTCGTTTGATACTTGGTACAATGCAGAAGATGGAGATAATTTGTCCTCAAATTCCAACTCCAATGCACGGGCAATGACAACTTTTTCCACTTCTTTTGCCTTAATGATATCCGTAACCCGCTGGATGGAATCCAAGTACTCTTCTTTTCTCAATTCTGCACGGCCGATTGTCCGCGGTTTATCATATTTATCCACTTCGGTTACTTGGGCCGCATGGATCAATTTGTCCCGTTCTTTGCGCATCGCATCAAACTCTGCAAAACTTTCCTGCTGCTCCGTAATTAAGTGGATGCTGACAAAGGCCTGCTCTCCTTTTAATATCAACTGGAAAGTCGGCACCGCAAAATAAGCCTGCGGAAACCTTGTCCACTCACTCGGTTTGTCATTTAACGGATCAAATGAAAATCCGCCGAATAGGACAGGCTGAACCGAATGTTCTTCATTGACGATTTGATTGCATAAGCTCTTCCAATCTTTTTTTATCTTTTCAAAGCGTCCAGTCGGTTGATCTGTAGAAAGAACATGGGCATGCCCGATTCCGACCAATGTGAAAGTCTTTTCACGATTTTGCCAAAACATGCGCTTTCCTGCATAGCCCTCTCCACCGGCTTCAAAAAATGCCAATGCCGACATGCGTGTCACTTCAATTGTTTCAGTATAAAAGCGGTAGCCTTCGTATGGGCCTGCCGCAAATTGCTGGGTCGATGAAGACGATTCTGAATTCACCTGATTACCTCCGTTTTAAGACCATAGTCTCGTTTATTCCAGTAACTGTTTTACTTTTTAATCTCTACCCTCTATCATACTCTTTTCTGCTAAAATCAGCACATCATTTGCTGTATTCGTGTCTATTTTGAAGTACAATGAAGAGTGGAAAGAATTAAAGGAGAGATAGATTATGACACATTCACTACAGGCAGACAGCGGATGGCGCGTCTGGTGGCAATTGACCCGGCCCCATACCTTAACTGCTTCCTTCGCTCCCGTTTTCCTGGGAACGATGATCGCGCTACACTACAATTCCATTGACTGGCTTCTATTCCTGGCGATGCTTGTCGCAAGTTTATTGATCCAGGCAGCCACCAATATGTTCAATGAATACTATGATTTTGCCAGAGGCCTGGACAATGAGAACTCTGTCGGCATCGGCGGTGCAATCGTACGGAACGGAGTAAAGCCGAAAACCGTTTTGGCTTTGGCTTTGGTGTTCTACGGAATCGCTGCTGTCATCGGCCTCTATATTTGTTCGCAAACCAGCTGGTGGCTTTTGGTTGTTGGTGCAGTTGCCATGATGATCGGCTACCTTTATACCGGCGGCCCCTACCCGATTGCGTACACTCCTTTCGGCGAACTCTTCTCAGGAGTCGTTATGGGCTATTTGATCGTCATCATTGCCTTCTACATCCAAACCGGCATGGTGACTTTGGAAGCTTCCTTGCTGGCTGTACCTAGCACCTTATTGGTAGCAGCAATCATGTTGTCCAATAACATCCGTGACATTGTCGGAGATGAGGAAAGCGGCCGTAAAACGTTGGCGATTTTGGTCAGAAGGCCAGCCGCAGTCAATATCCTAATGTTCTTCTTCATCCTTGCCTATGCTTGGATTGTTATCCTTGTGGTTTCTGGCACGTTGACGCCTTGGGCATTATTGGTCTTCCTCAGTGTCCTGAAACCCGTTAAAGTCGTTCAGATCTTTAAACGCTACACTGAACCGTTAAAAGTAATGCCAGCAATGAAAGATACAGGAAAAACAAATACCTTTGTCGCTTTCCTGCTTGGAATCGGCTTATTGATCGATTATCTTCTATAATTAAAAAATAAACAAAAGGGATTCCTCAGTGGAATCCCTTTTGTTTATTTAAATAACACTTTCAAGTATCAATAAGCATGCGATATAGTAGATAGATAAATTACAGACTTTCATAATATAGGAGGGTACAGTGTGAAACCCATTTTCATCGGTATTATTGCAGCTTTTTTCTTCGCATTTACGTTCGTACTGAATGCCACTATGGAAGCAGGAGGCGGCAGTTGGATCTGGAGTGCTTCCCTCCGTTATGTCTTCATGATCCCCTTTTTGCTGATCATCGTGCTTACAAGAAAGAACCTGAAGCCTCTGTTACTGGAAATGAAAAATAACAAAGGGGCTTGGGCATTATGGAGCTTTGTCGGGTTTGGATTATTCTATGCACCACTTTGTTTTGCGGCTGCCTATTCCCCCGGCTGGCTCATAGCAGGAACATGGCAGGTCACCATTATCGCCGGGACGCTGCTAGCCCCTTTATTTCTAATTACCATACATACAAACAAAGGGCCTATTCAAGTAAGAGGACAGATTCCTATAAAAGGTTTATTGGTTTCTGTTATCATCTTGGCTGGCGTCAGTTTGATGCAATTGGAGCATATAGCTGCCGTCTCTTCTTCAGCAGTATGGTTCGGCTTTATGCCTGTGATTCTTGCTGCCTTTGCATATCCACTGGGAAATAGAAAAATGATGGATCTATGCGGGGGCAGATTAGATGCTTACCAAAGGGTGCTCGGAATGACATTAGCAAGCCTTCCTTTTTGGCTGATACTATCATTATATGGCTTTATTACCATCGGTGGTCCAACAGCTTCACAAAGCTTCCAAACACTGATTGTCGCCCTAAGTTCAGGGGTAATTGCCACGGTTCTATTTTTTAAAGCTACAGATCTGGTCAGAGGAAATATGCAAAAATTAGCAGCAGTTGAAGCGACACAGTCGATGGAAGTATTGTTTGCTTTATTGGGAGAAATCCTTTTCTTATCGATTGCCTGGCCGTCTTCCTTGTCTTTATACGGTATTTTACTTGTCATGATCGGAATGATCACACACAGTTATATATCCGGTAAAAAGAAAAAAAGTGTCATGCAATTGAATGCATGACACTTTTTTATGATGACCCCTACGGGATTCGAACCCGTGTTACCGCCGTGAAAGGGCGGTGTCTTAACCGCTTGACCAAGGGGCCTAATACTGGCGGAGAAGGAGGGATTTGAACCCTCGCGCCGGTTGCCCGACCTACACCCTTAGCAGGGGCGCCTCTTCAGCCACTTGAGTACTTCCCCAGTATGGCTCCGAAGGTAGGACTCGAACCTACGACCATCGCATTAACAGTGCGGTGCTCTACCACTGAGCTACTTCGGAATGGTGGGCCTAAATGGACTCGAACCATCGACCTCACGCTTATCAGGCGTGCGCTCTAACCAGCTGAGCTATAGGCCCATATGTATAATGGAGCGGGTGAAGGGAATCGAACCCTCATCATCAGCTTGGAAGGCTGAGGTTTTACCACTAAACTACACCCGCAAAAATGGTGGGTCAGGACGGAATCGAACCGCCGACACTTAGAGCTTCAATCTAATGCTCTACCGACTGAGCTACTGACCCACTTTGTTACATAAAAATGGCGGTCCCGACCGGGATCGAACCGGCGATCTCCTGCGTGACAGGCAGGCATGTTAACCGCTACACCACGGGACCATTTGGTTGCGGGGGCAGGATTTGAACCTGCGACCTCCGGGTTATGAGCCCGACGAGCTACCGAACTGCTCTACCCCGCGATAATATTATAGGTAATGATTTGAAAATAAACTTTTAAAAAAATTGTCCACACATTTTAAAAATAATGGAGGAGGAAGAGGGATTCGAACCCCCGCGGGATTTGACTCCCCTGTCGGTTTTCAAGACCGATCCCTTCAGCCAAACTTGGGTATTCCTCCGTGATAATAGATAAATGGTGGACCTTGCAGGACTCGAACCTGCGACCGGACGGTTATGAGCCGTCTGCTCTAACCAACTGAGCTAAAGGTCCTAAAAAAGTGGCGGCAGAGGGGATCGAACCCCCGACCTTACGGGTATGAACCGTACGCTCTAGCCAGCTGAGCTACGCCGCCAGGATCTTTATTGTTATAGTTGGTGGAGCCTAGCGGGATCGAACCGCTGACCTCCTGCGTGCAAGGCAGGCGCTCTCCCAGCTGAGCTAAGGCCCCATTGTTTGGTCGGGAAGACAGGATTCGAACCTGCGACCCCTTGGTCCCAAACCAAGTGCTCTACCAAGCTGAGCTACTTCCCGAACTTGTATTGCTGAGTGTAAAAATATGGCGCGCCCGAGAGGACTCGAACCTCTAACCGCTTGATTCGTAGTCAAGTACTCTATCCAATTGAGCTACGGGCGCCTATAAAGTTGTCAGCTGGTTTGCATAAATGGTGCCGAGGACCGGAATCGAACCGGTACGGTAGTCACCTACCGCAGGATTTTAAGTCCTGTGCGTCTGCCAGTTCCGCCACCCCGGCTAAGGGTCGGCAATAATGTGCAAAAAAAATATGGAGCGGAAGACGAGGTTCGAACTCGCGACCTCCACCTTGGCAAGGTGGCGTTCTACCACTGAACTACTTCCGCAAAAATGGTGCGGGTGAAGGGAGTCGAACCCCCACGCCCGAAGGCGCTAGATCCTAAGTCTAGTGCGTCTGCCAGTTCCGCCACACCCGCGTGGCAACTATAAAGTTAAAATGGTGAGCCATGAAGGATTCGAACCTTCGACCCTCTGATTAAAAGTCAGATGCTCTACCAGCTGAGCTAATGGCTCATTTGCATGAGTGGTGCCGGAGAAAGGACTTGAACCCTCAACCTACTGATTACAAGTCAGTTGCTCTACCAGTTGAGCTACTCCGGCGAAAGAGAAAAAATGGTGGAGGATGACGGGATCGAACCGCCGACCCTCTGCTTGTAAGGCAGATGCTCTCCCAGCTGAGCTAATCCTCCGATATGTATTGCCCAGCGACGTCCTACTCTCACAGGGGGAGACCCCCAACTACCATCGGCGCAAAAGAGCTTAACTGCCGTGTTCGGGATGGGAACGGGTGTGGCCTCTTTGCCATCATCACTGGACTATTTGGTTTTGAAAGACAAGATTTATTATACCAATCTTACAGGTTTTTTCAAGCTTTTTGTCAAAAACTTTTTTCTTGTTCG
>NZ_JBOGCP010000007.1:0-90692 GCF_050686535.1 Planococcus sp. SE5232
TGAAGGTGAACCTTCAAAACTGAACGCAAAACGTCAACCCCGGGAAACCCGGTTCCGAATTCATCCTTAGAAAGGAGGTGATCCAGCCGCACCTTCCGATACGGCTACCTTGTTACGACTTCACCCCAATCATCCGTCCCACCTTCGGCGGCTGGCTCCACAAGGGTTACCTCACCGACTTCGGGTGTTACAAACTCTCGTGGTGTGACGGGCGGTGTGTACAAGGCCCGGGAACGTATTCACCGTGGCATGCTGATCCACGATTACTAGCGATTCCGGCTTCATGCAGGCGAGTTGCAGCCTGCAATCCGAACTGAGAACGGTTTTCTGGGATTGGCTCCCCCTCGCGGGTTGGCAGCCCTTTGTACCGTCCATTGTAGCACGTGTGTAGCCCAGGTCATAAGGGGCATGATGATTTGACGTCATCCCCACCTTCCTCCGGTTTGTCACCGGCAGTCACCTTAGAGTGCCCAACTGAATGCTGGCAACTAAGATCAAGGGTTGCGCTCGTTGCGGGACTTAACCCAACATCTCACGACACGAGCTGACGACAACCATGCACCACCTGTCACCGCTGTCCCCGAAGGGAAAGGCGTATCTCTACACCGGGCAGCGGGATGTCAAGACCTGGTAAGGTTCTTCGCGTTGCTTCGAATTAAACCACATGCTCCACCGCTTGTGCGGGCCCCCGTCAATTCCTTTGAGTTTCAGCCTTGCGGCCGTACTCCCCAGGCGGAGTGCTTAATGCGTTAGCTGCAGCACTAAGGGGCGGAAACCCCCTAACACTTAGCACTCATCGTTTACGGCGTGGACTACCAGGGTATCTAATCCTGTTTGCTCCCCACGCTTTCGCGCCTCAGCGTCAGTTACAGACCAGAAAGTCGCCTTCGCCACTGGTGTTCCTCCACATCTCTACGCATTTCACCGCTACACATGGAATTCCACTTTCCTCTTCTGCACTCAAGTCCTCCAGTTTCCAATGACCCTCCACGGTTGAGCCGTGGGCTTTCACATCAGACTTAAAGGACCGCCTGCGCGCGCTTTACGCCCAATAATTCCGGACAACGCTTGCCACCTACGTATTACCGCGGCTGCTGGCACGTAGTTAGCCGTGGCTTTCTGGTGAGGTACCGTCAAAGTGCCAGTAGTTAATTGGCACGTGTTCTTCCCTCACAACAGAGTTTTACGATCCGAAAACCTTCGTCACTCACGCGGCGTTGCTCCGTCAGACTTTCGTCCATTGCGGAAGATTCCCTACTGCTGCCTCCCGTAGGAGTCTGGGCCGTGTCTCAGTCCCAGTGTGGCCGATCACCCTCTCAGGTCGGCTACGCATCGTCGCCTTGGTGGGCCATTACCCCACCAACTAGCTAATGCGCCGCGGGCCCATCCTGCAGTGACAGCCGAAACCGTCTTTCCGTGCAGCCTCAGGAGAGGCCGCAAACTATTCGGTATTAGCACCGGTTTCCCGGAGTTATCCCGATCTGCAGGGCAGGTTGCCCACGTGTTACTCACCCGTCCGCCGCTGAACCGAATGGAGCAAGCTCCACCGGTTCCGCTCGACTTGCATGTATTAGGCACGCCGCCAGCGTTCGTCCTGAGCCAGGATCAAACTCTCCATTATAGAGTAGTTGATTGCTCAAATACTTGCTGGCGTACCGCCGTCCGAAGACGCACGGTTCGCTTGTGATCTGCATACGCTGATCAGTAAAGTGCGCGGGCCGTTTTGCGCGGCCGTTGCATGTTTGTTGACGTTTTGCTGTTCAGTTTTCAAGGTTCAAGTTTGTTTCGCCCTGTAAAAGCAACTTCTCTAATTTAACATCGTTCGTTGGAAGAGTCAAGCTTTTTTATTATTGTAAAAAACTTAATTTCCCTTAGCGACGTGTATTATCATAATACATTCCATTCAAGTATGTCAATGATTAAAGAGAAAAAAGTTAAAAAAACTTTAATTCATTGATTAACTTACTCTTAAATCATTATTCATCCCTTACTTTCTGAACGAATTCCCTAAAAGAAAAGCAGTCACCGAAACTCCGGAGAACCGGATTCCCGATGACCATCCCTAGTTTACGATAGACTAAGAACTTCCTACTGCAAGACAAGCTTTCTTCATGCTTGAAAGCTAACTACTAATCCCCTCATCAGCGAAGCATGTTTTCCTTACAGAAACAACATGCTACATCCTATACCAAATCAGTTCTTTACATAATAGTATCTGTGGAAGATTCCTTCGCTCTTCGTCGTAACTCCGTTGATAAAAATCAGTTCCTTATCAACGAGGTATTCGATGAACACTTCGAGGTTGGAAGAGTAATTTTTTAATTCTTCCTGCTCATGCAATTCCTGAATCGTCCAGCTTCTTTGTTTCTCCATAACCTCTGTTATATGAAGAGCTCCGTCTTGCGTTCGTGAATGAATGTAGAATTCACTGGCCAGAAACAACAATTCCAACCGTTTGTCGATCGGCTCATCGCTGGAAATCAATTCTTCATATAGCTTATAGATAGCCGGCTCCATTTGTTTCACCTGTGACCAGACAGTGACCTCAGGCGGCAGCCCATTCTCAAGCACTGCAAGTCGTGCCAAATGATGCAACGATTCCACCATATGGTGATACGCATCCATGTAGTTCTTTTCTTCAAAGAATACCTTCCCTTCCATATAACGGCGAATCAGTTTGGCAAACTCCATACCCATTTTGATTTTGCGGCCGTAGAATGGATAATCTTTCAGTTCTGTTTTTAACTTCTCCATGAATTCATTGCGATCATAGATCACACGGCCATAGAAGAGCCAATCAACGATCTTCCGGTTTGTGCCAAGCAGGAGCCATTTATGTAATTGCTTTTCGGTAACGATATGCATCGCAGCCTTTTTATCCAAATAGGTGTAATGCTTCGTAAACACCGGAGTCTCGTTTTCCTTGGTGACAATCAATAGAATCGAATCAAAGGTGTCTGTAATTTGGCTGACCTTTTCTCTTTTTTCCACTAGAATCACTCCCAGCGTACTTTCCTGGCTGGCGCGTTCCTGATAAATAGGTCGTAGGATTTGTTCCATCAACTTTCACTCCTTGCTGTCTCTAACCTATTCCATTCTGAAGTTGAACAGAGTTGGCTAGTAATGAACTGCAGCGTTTTTTACATTGTCCCTATGGTCTTATCGGGTCTTCCCGTTCTCTCTGTCTCGTACGTAGCATCCAAACTCATTTGCTTCTGCTTTTCTTTATTTCGACATATTTATTGCGGATTCCTTCATTTGAAAATCGATATCACTTTTTAAGGGCATTTATGATATAGTATGATGGATGCAAGGAGGAAATAAATCATGAAACCTTATAAAAATAAAATCAATCGCATTCGGACGTTTGCGTTAGCGTTGATCTTCATCGGAATCGTCATTATGTACGTCGGCATTTATTTCAGAAATCATCCTGTTGTAATGGTGATTTTCATGCTGCTGGGCGTCGTGGCGATTATTGGTAGTACAGCTGTCTATGCCTGGATCGGATTGCTTTCCATGAAAACCGTTCCGGTCGAATGTCCTAATTGCGGAAAACATACAAAAATGCTGGGTCGTGTTGATATCTGCATGCACTGCAACGAGCCATTGACAATGGACCCTTCTCTTGAAGGAAAAGAGTTTAATCAGGACTACAATAAGAAAAGCTCACAACAATAAAAACATCCAGCGAATGAGAATTTCGCTGGATGTTTTTTTATGCTGTGAAAAAAAGAAGCCTACCGTTTTGCGCAGTAGGCTTCTTCCGTCTTGAACCTTTACTGGGCTTTTGCCGTTTTGCCTGAGCATACTTGGCATGTTCCATAAATTTCAAGGCGATGATAATCCACTTGGAAGCCAGTGACGTGGGAAGCTAAGTGTTCTACTTCATCAAGTCCTGGATAATGGAAATCAACGATTTTTCCACAGTCGTTACAGATAATATGGTAATGGTCATGTGTAACAAAATCGAATCGGCTTGAAGAATCTCCGTAAGTCAATTCTTTTACCAGCCCCGCTTTTCTGAACACCCGTAAATTATTATAAACAGTTGCAACACTCATATTAGGAAACGTTTTTTCAAGCGCGCGATAAATGTCATCCGCTGTTGGGTGCGTTGTTGAATGAATCATATACTCCAAAATCGCGTGGCGCTGGGGTGTGATTCTTACACCTGTTGACTTCAAAGCATCAAGCGCGTCTTTTAGTTGTACTTCAGACATCGCCGTGCACCTCACTTCATAGATATTCTTACATTGTAATCGTTATAAACAGTGTACCTAATCAGAGTGGGGAATGTCAAGAAATCACTATATTACCGCCGTTTGCCACGCGCAATCCATTTTCATTTCTCGTGCAGCCCTTTCTCTCTCCGTCCAAGGCGCTGATTGACTAAACGCGCTGCGACGAATAAAAAGTCTGACAAGCGATTCAAATAAGCCAAAACATTCGGCGGCACGTCTTCACCGATCGACAACGTTGTCCGCTCAGCTCGTCTGACAACGGTACGGGCCACGTGCAGAGCCGCTCCAGAAGGGTGCCCTCCTGGCAAAATGAAGTTTTTGAGTGGCGGGACTTCAACATCGTACTGATCGATCCATTGCTCCAGCTTAAAGACATCTTCTTCCGTCAATTTCCATTTTACTTCTTTGCCTTTCGGAGTAGCCAGTTCAGCTCCTACGTGGAACAAAGTCGTCTGAATTTCGTGGAACGCTTCACAAAGGGCTTCTTTTTCTTCAAAAAACTCCGCATTCATATGCCCCACTGCCAGACCGATCAATGAATTCGCTTCGTCGCATGTTCCATAAGCATCAACCACTGCATCGTTTTTGGCGACCCGCGTCCCGTAGACAAGTGAAGTAGTGCCTTTATCGCCTGTTTTCGTGTAAATCTTCATGCTTAATACCCCTTTTCCATATTAACCAGATTTGCCGGGACAGTTTGATCAGCCAGCCATTTCTTAAGATTGGGAATAAAGACATCTAACGCGCGCTCCACATACTTCCCAGAATGGCTGGATACATGAGGTGACACAATAACATTATTCATTGACCAGTAAGGATGGTCCTTTGGAAGCGGTTCCTCTTCAAAAACATCCAGAACAGCAAAAGCAATTTCTTCGTTTTGCAATGCTTCAAGCAGCACCTCATCCGAAACGAGGTCCCCTCTCCCAAGGTTCATAAAAATCGCGGTCTTTTTCATTGCCTGAAAATGCGCTCTCTTCAGTAGATAGTTGGTTTCATGTGTACTTGGCAAAATTGAAATGACGTAATCTGCATCTGGAAGTTTTTCAAGAATGTTTTCGAAAGAGACCATTTCCTCCATGTAGAGAGCCTGTGTTCCAGAGCGGTTGCAGCCGATTGTTTTGACACCGAAAGCCTGCAGCAATCGGCCGATCTCTGAACCGATGGCGCCTGGTCCCAAAATCAGCGCGGTAGAGTTATGCAGCTCTGATGACCGGGTCCTTCTATTCCACTCCTGATTGCGCTGGTTTTCATAAATTAACGGAAGTGAGCGCTTTAACGATAAAAGATGGGCCAAAGCCGATTCTGCCATCGGTATCTTATGGATGCCTTTAACATTGGATACCGTAATGCCCCGCTCTGCGATGGCTTGATGCGGAAGCTTTTCGATGCCGGCACTGGCAACCATGATCCACTGCACATTTTGAGCAGCTGCAATATCTTCCGCCATGAGATCTTCTCCATATGTGACAATGATGTCAGCAGACGGCAAACGTGTCTTGTCTTTATAAAGGAAATGGAAATCGACTTCTGGGAACTCGGTACTTAACCTCTGCTGTTGATCTTCTTTTGGAATGAATGTAAACAGGATTTCCATGAATGTCTCCCTTCTTACTGATTGCTGATTGTCTTCAAGGTTTCCAGAACGTCCTGGATGTGGTTTGGAACTTTCACTTTGCGCCATTCTTTTACGACTGTCCCAGTTGGATCGATCAGATACGTTGCGCGTTCAATGCCCATGGATTTTTTGCCGTATACATTCTTCTCCACCCAGACACCATAGTCTTCGGATACCTGATGGTTTTCGTCCACCAAAAGCGAAAACGGCAAGCCATGTTTTTCGATGAATTTATTGTGCTGGTCTTCCGAATCAGCGCTGACACCCAAAATCACTGCGTTGAGTGCAGAGAAGTCAGCTTCGGCATCGCGGAAATCACAGGCTTGAGTCGTGCAGCCCGGAGTCATGTCTTTCGGATAGAAATAAAGGACCACATATTTACTGCCGGCAAAATCCTTCAAGGAAACCGTTTCCCCCGCTTCGTTCTTCAATGAAAATTCAGGTGCTTGTGTACCTTCCAATGCAGCCATCTCCATCACTCCTTTTCTTCTCTCTATCGTACCGAACCACAGCTTCAGTTTCAATTTCTTTGGCGTTCAGCGGTAAATTTGTCTACAATAAGGAATAGATTAATCGATAGGAGGCATTCATTCAATGGATCATTCAACTTCAGAAAAGCTTCACCAAGAAGCGTTAGAACATATTGTGGGCGGCGTCAACAGTCCATCCAGATCTTTTAAAGCGGTAGGCGGAGGATCTCCAATCGCCATGGAGCGTGGCCAAGGCGCTTACTTTTGGGACGTCGACGGCAATAAATACATAGACTATCTCGCTGCATACGGCCCCATCATCACTGGCCATGCACACCCACACATCACGCAGGCGATTACGCACGCAGCGGAAACCGGCCTTCTTTACGGGACTCCGACCCGCCACGAAATCACATTCGCCAAAATGTTGAAGGAAGCGATGCCGAACATGGACAGAGTCCGTTTCGTCAATAGTGGGACAGAAGCGGTCATGACGACGATCCGTGTTTCGCGCGCTTATACCGGACGTACTAAAATCATGAAGTTTGCGGGTTGCTATCATGGCCATTCCGATTTGGTTCTGGTTGCTGCGGGTTCCGGCCCTGCAACACTCGGTACCCCCGATTCAGCAGGCGTGCCAAAATCCATCGCCGAAGAAGTGATCACCATCCCATTTAATGATCCGCAGGCATTTGCAGAAGCGATGGATCGTTGGGGCGAAGAAATTGCCTGCATCCTGGTCGAACCAATCGTCGGCAATTTTGGAATCGTCGAACCACATGAGGGTTACCTACAGGAAGTTCATCGCATCGCCCGCGAAAAAGGTGCTTTGATTGTCTATGACGAAGTAATTACCGCATTCCGTTTCCATTACGGCGGCGCACAGGATATGCTTGGATTAGTGCCGGACCTTACAGCGCTTGGAAAGATTATCGGCGGAGGATTGCCGATTGGTGCATATGGCGGAAAAAAAGAGATTATGGAAACTGTGGCTCCTTTAGGGCCAGCCTATCAAGCTGGCACGATGGCTGGAAACCCAGCTTCTATACAAGCTGGAATCGCTTGTCTGGAAGTGCTTCGTGAAGATGGTGTTTACGAGAAAATGGATAAATTAGGTGCACAACTTGAAAAAGGGATTTTAGCTGCCGCCAAAGAATTTGGCGTGACCATCACCGTCAATCGCTTAAAAGGTGCTTTAACCATCTATTTTACCGATGTAAAAGTCGAAAACTACGAACAGGCTGAAGCAACTGACGGTGAAATTTTCGGTCGTTTCTTTAAACTGATGCTGGAACAGGGCATCAATCTTGCCCCTTCAAAATATGAAGCATGGTTTTTAACAACTGAGCATACTGAAGAAGATGTGGAAGTTTCCATTCAAGCCGTACGCCAAGCATTTAAACAGTTATAATTAGTACAAAACTATATGTATGGGAAGGAGTCCTTAAGTAAATGAAGTTAGGTGCACGTATATTAAAAACTGGCGTGGCCATTTCTATGGCCTTGTTCCTGGCCAACTTACTGGAATTGCCTTCCCCTGTATTTGCAGGCGTCGCAGCGATTTTCGCTATCCAGCCGTCTATTTATCGATCCTATCTGACCTTGCTTGATCAGATATACGGAAACCTGATTGGTGCAGCCATTGCCATTATTTTTGTTTTGACACTTGGAAGCAACTATTTAACGATCGGTACAGCAGCCATTTTGGCCATTGTGGTGATGCTGAAACTAAAGCTGGAAAATACTGTCCCGTTGACTTTGGTCACCATTATCATCATCATGGATTCCCATTCCGCTGACTTCCTGACCTTTGCTTCCTTGAGAATCAGTACAGTCATGCTTGGGATTTTATCAGCGTTTGCTGTAAACATGATTTTCCTTCCACCCAAATACGAAACGCGTCTGTTCACTTCAATCCATGAGGTCAGCGAAGAAGTGATTCGCTGGATCCGCGTCTCTATTCGCCATGCGTCCGATCATGCATCGGTCAAAGAAGACATCGATAAATTGACGGAAAAGCTGATAAAAGTGGATCAATGGTACTCATTTTACAAAGAAGAGCGCAGCTACACTAAAAAACAACAGTATGTAAAAGCGCGGAAATTGGTGCTATACCGCCAGATGATCGCGACTTCCAAGAAAAGCCTTGAAGTTTTGAAGCGACTGAACCGATTTGAAAACGAGTTGATGGAGCTACCGGAACATTTCCACATGATGGTCCAGGAGCGATTGGAAAGTTTGGCCAGCTACCACGAGCAGTTGTATATGAAGTATGTCGGCAAAATGCGGCCGGAACATAGTGAAGGTTCTGGAGCAGATGCCATCATGAAACGCAATGAAGTAATGACAATTTTTGTAAAAGAAATAAATTTAGCTCATGAAGAGAATGAGGATGAATTTTCGGTCTATCATTTAATGCATGTGCTTTCGGCAATCCTTGATTATGAAGAACAACTGGAACATTTGGATTTACTCATCATCGCTTACTTGAATTACCACTCAGAAGAAGTAGACAATGATCTGGAGAATGCCATATAAAAAAACGTGCGGGGCAAATTGCCCTGCACGTTTTTTGACCTTAAGAATTTATAAGTTTTCACCTTTTTATTTAATGTCCAGATTTCAAGGCGTTTTCGCTTTTCCTACGACTTCATCCGCGGATCCAAGGCATCGCGCAAACCATCGCCCATCAGGTTAAACCCGAGAACTGTCAGCATGATGGCAACGCCTGGGAAAATCATGGTCCAAGGTGCATTCGTCAAATACGAACGCGAGTCTGCCAGCATCTTGCCCCATTCCGGAGACGGAGCTTGAGCTCCTAAGCCAAGGAATCCGAGAGCTGCAGCTTCGATGATGGCCGTCGCAATAGCAAGTGTTCCTTGAACAATGACCGGCGCCATGGAATTCGGCAAAATATGCGATACCAGAATCCGGTTATCCTTCATGCCGATTGCTTTAGCCGACATGATGTATTCGTCTTCTTTAATGCTTAACACTTTCGAACGGATCAAACGCCCAAAGTTCGGAACGTTGATGATCGCAATGGCAATGAGCGCATTACGTAATGATGGCCCAAGAACCGATACAACCGCAATCGCCAGTAAAATACTCGGGAATGCCAGCATGATATCAAAGATACGCGAGATGATGGTATCCACCCAGCGACCGTAATATCCGGCTAAAATCCCTAAAATACTACCGACTACCACTGATCCGATAACTGCTAAAAAGCCGACCCATAACGAAATGCGGGCACCGTATACAACCCGCGACAGGATATCCCGGCCAAAATCGTCCGTTCCCATCCAATGTGAGGAAGAAGGAGGCATAAGCCGTTGAGACAGATTTTGTTCATTGATGCCCTGCGGTGTAATGAGTGGACCGAAAATCGCCAGCAGAACAAAGAAAATGACGATTCCCATTCCGACTACCGCTACTTTGCTTTTTCGGAAACCGCGCCAAGCCTCTTTCCAGGGACCGGCGACTTTCTGCATTTCCGCTTGATCTTGTTTGATTGCTGTTTCAGCCAATGTACGTCTCCTCCTTCCTAGTCATATTTGATGCGTGGATCGACCAAGCCGTAGAGCAGATCGACAAACAGATTGATCATGACAAAAATAAACGCGACAATCAGAATTCCGGATTGAATGACCGGATAATCACGGAAACCAATCGCTTCATAGATATAACGTCCAATTCCAGGCCAACCGAAAATGGTTTCTGTCAAAATAGCGCCGCCAAGAAGCAGCCCCATCTGGAGACCGATAATCGTCAATACTGGAATGATCGCGTTTTTAAGGGCGTGTTTGTAAACCACCCAAAACATCGACAAGCCTTTAGATCGAGCTGTTCTGACATAATCCGAACGCATGACTTCCAGCATGCTTGAACGTGTCATTCTGGCAATAATCGCCATCGGTATGGTCGCTAGAGCTGTCCCCGGCAGTACCAAGTGCCTCAGAACTGTCGACAGTTGGTTGAAATCGCCTGCAACCAATGTATCGATGACATAGAATCCGGTAATGACATCGACCGGATCCCGGACATTTTCACGTCCGGTTGTCGGGAGGATCCCCAATTCAATCGAGAAAATCCATTGGTTCATTAAGCCCAACCAGAAGATCGGCATTGATACCCCAATCAATGCGATGATCATAGCCAAGTAATCAAACCATGAATTTTGGAACCAGGCTGAAATGATGCCGGCGTTGATTCCGATGACTACTGCAATAATGATTGCAAATAAAGAAAGTTCGATTGTTGCAGCCAGATATGGCCATACTTCATCCACTACTGGAGTTCTCGTACGAAGGGACTCTCCCAGATCTCCTGTCACCAGCCCTTTCAAATAATCAAAGTACTGGATGTACCAGGGATTATCCAACCCCAGATTTGTTCGTAATGCTTTTATCGCTTCTTCGGATGCTTGTTGACCAAGGATGACTTGTGCAGGATCACCGGGAATCGCGCGGATGATCATAAATACGATAAATGTCATACCGAGTAAAACCGGGATTAACTGTAGAAGCCGCCTTCCGATATAGTGAAGCATCTTCTTCACCTCTCCATCTCTTGCAATATGTATAACTGGAAGAAAAAAAGGGAGGAAATCATCCGACTTCCTCCCCATGAATTGCCTACTCTAAATCTACTGAAGCCAATTTGTCAGAACCTGTTGGATGTGCTTTGAAATTGATTACATTATTTCCACCAGCCAAAAGCGGTGTAGAGTGTGCAAGCGGTACCCAAGGAGCATCTTCATGGATGATTTCCTGAGCCTGCATGTACAAGTCGTTTCTTACTTCTTCTTCAACTTCTGATTGTGCTTGGATCAGGATATCGTGCAATTCCTGATTTTCGTAATACGTGTAGTTATTTGTCCCAACATTGTCCTGATCAAGCAAAGCATAAAGGAAGTTATCGGCATCGCCGTTATCGCCTGTCCAACCAAGTAGGAATGCATCGGCTTCTCCGTTTGCAGCTTTTTCAAGATAAGTTGCCCATTCAAATGACACGATTTCAGCAGTTACGCCGACATCAGCCAAGTTCTTTTGAATGGCTTCTGCTACTTTTTGGCCGTCCGGCATATACGGACGTGGAACCGGCATTGCATAAAGTTCCATTTCAAAACCGTCTTCAAGACCAGCTTCAGCTAGCAACTCTTTCGCACGTTCTGGGTTATAATCATACCCCTCGATGCTGTCGTTATATCCACTGATTACCGGCGGAATCGGGTTTTTCGCTACTTCAGCACGCCCTTCGAAAAACGCATCTACAAGCGCCTGTTTATCAATAGCGTGGTTTACTGCCTGACGTACTTTTGGATCGTCAAATGGTTCACGGGTAACTGTCATACCAAGGTAGCCGACGTTCATAGACGGACGTTCAAACAATTGAAGATTTTCATCTGCTTCGATTGTCGCACCGTCAGAAGGCGTGATGCCGTCTGCCAAGTCAATTTCACCTGACAACAAAGCGTTCAAACGAGCTGAGTTATCTGGAATCGCGCGGAATACCACTTGATCCAATTTTGGCTCGTCTTCCACCCAATAATCATCGAACTTCTCAATTGTAATCGTATCGTTGCGTTTCCATTCAACAAATTTAAATGGTCCTGTTCCAACCGGGTTGTCGCCAAAAGCGTCGCCAGCAGATTCAAATGCAGTTGGTGAGGCAATTGCAAATGGGCTCATAGCCAGGTTTTTAAGGAATGGAGCCTGCGGACGCTTCAATGTGAAGACCACTTCGTAATCGCCTGTCGCTTCAACAGATTCGATAACATGTCCTTCTTCATCGCCATATCCACCGAACATAGAACCATAATAAGGGAATTGCTCTCCGTCACCGGCTGCCCAACGTTCAAAGTTCTTAACGACTGCTTCTGCATTAAAATCAGTATCATCATGGAACTTGACGCCTTCTTCCAATGTGAAGGTATACGTCAAGCCATCTTCAGAAGCTGTCCATTCGGTAGCTAATGCTGATTCAATTTCTGTATCCTGTTCACCAAAGTTTACTAACGTATCAAAAATGTTTTTCGTTACTTTAAAAGATTCACCATCCGTGACTGTAATTGGATCAAGAGAAACCGAGTCGCCTCCGCGCCCAAAGATCAATGTTTTCTCTTCAGTGGATTCCCCTTCGTTTCCACCTTCGCCTTCGCCGCCTTCTGACGCATTATCAGAACTACAGCCATAAAGAGCTGTCGACACTAATAAGAGCAGCAGAAATGCCCACGTTAAAAACTTTTTCTTTCCCAAATTAACCCCTCCGTTTTTTCTATTTATTATCATTGCGGCCTGGACTCTTCGTAAAGATGGCAGGCAACAGAATGACCTTTCTCAACCTCCGCAAAAATCGGTACGGCTTTCGAACATATGTCCATTTTGAAAGGACAGCGTGTATGGAACCTGCAGCCGCTCGGAGGATTCGCCGGGCTTGGAACATCTCCAGTAATAGTGACTTCTTCCCGTACAAATTCCGGGTCCGGCACCGGGACAGCAGCCAATAATGCCTGCGTATACGGATGCAGCGGTTTTTCATACAAATCTTCAGTGTCGGCAAG
Organism: Planococcus sp. SE5232; assembly: GCF_050686535.1. Classification (NCBI taxonomy): domain Bacteria; kingdom Bacillati; phylum Bacillota; class Bacilli; order Caryophanales; family Caryophanaceae; genus Planococcus; species Planococcus sp. SE5232. The sequence continues at coordinate 12,898 of NZ_JBOGCP010000007.1, forward strand.
TTCCGCCATTTGTCCGAGATACATAACTCCCACGCGGTCGCTGATATGGCGAACCACCCCTAAATCATGGGCAATGAAAATATAAGTCAGCTTCAGCTCTTTTTGAAGATCCTGCATCAGATTCAATACCTGTGCCTGAATCGAAACATCAAGCGCTGAGACGGGTTCATCTGCGATAATCAATTTCGGGTTTGTCATCAATGCACGTGCAATGCCGATGCGTTGCCTTTGGCCGCCGCTGAATTGATGTGGATAGCGCTTCGCATGGTAACTGCTCAATCCGACAATCTCCAGAAACTCATGCACTTTCTTTTTACGCTCTTTCGGATCGCCTATATCATGAACATTAAGCGGTTCCATTAAAATCTTTTCGATCGTGTGGCGTGGATTCAATGACGCATATGGATCCTGAAAGACCATCTGAATATCACGGCGCGCTTTTCGCATATCGTTACTCGACAGACTGGTCAATTCCTGGCCGTCAAATGTGACGGTGCCTTCCGTCGGTTCCAGAAGGCGCATCAACATGCGCCCTGTCGTGGATTTTCCACAGCCCGATTCGCCGACGATCCCTAAAGTCTCGCCTTCCTGGACAGTAAACGATACGTCATCCACCGCCTTGACATGATTGCTGACTCTGCCCAAAATTCCGGACTTAATGGGGAAATACTTTTTCAGCCCTTCAACTTTTAATAACGGTTCTGTCATGAGACTGTACCTCCTTCGGATCAAATAGGAAACAGCGGGTTTGATGATTGTCCGCAGTTTGGTACAGTTCCGGGTTTTCCTCTATGCAGCGGCCGAAAGCAAATTCACAACGCTCTGCAAATTTACAGCCGGTTTTGATCGTCCCCGGTTTTGGAACGTTTCCGGGAATCGAGTACAGACGCTCTTTTTTAAAGCGCATATCCGGAACCGATTCCAGCAGCCCCCTTGTATAAGGATGCTGCGGATCATTGAAAATCGTATGGACCGGCCCTTCTTCGACCACTTTTCCTGCATACATGACAACTACACGTTCGCAGGTTTCAGCTACCACACCTAAATCGTGGGTGATCAGCAGAACGGCTGTATTCAAACGCTCGTTAAGATTTTTAATCAGCTTTAAAATCTGGGCCTGGATGGTTACATCCAAGGCTGTCGTAGGTTCGTCGGCAATCAATACTTTGGGATCGCACAACAGTGCCATGGCAATCATGACGCGTTGGCGCATTCCGCCTGACAGTTGATGCGGATACTCCTTCATGAGACCCTCTGGACGTGGTAAGCCCACCAGTTTCATCATTTCGATGGCGCGTTCCTGAATCTGTTTTTTCGACCAATCCCGTTTGTGTATCTTAATTGCTTCGCGAAGCTGATCGCCGATTGTAAAAAGTGGATTCAACGAAGTCATCGGTTCCTGGAAGATCATCGCAATATCGTTGCCTCTGATTCCTCTCATTTCTTTTTCAGATAGCTTGGTTAAATCTTTATCCTGAAATAAAATTTCGCCTCCGGTAATTTTCCCAGGAGGGCTGGGAACCAATCCCATTATAGATAGGGAAGTGACACTTTTACCGCATCCGGATTCACCGACGATGCCCAGTACTTCACCTTCCCGTATGTGAAAATTTACATTATCTACTGCTGGTATCTCTCCATCATCTGTGAAAAAGGATGTTTTCAAACCTTTAACGTCTAAGATGGTTTTGCGTTCATTCATGATGCTCCCCCTTTTGCACAAAAAATGATTCAGACTATTCTCCTTCTTTTAATTATACGTAATATTATTATTAATGCAATATCTCTTTTTGAATTTGCTGGAAGTTCTGTACCCATAAAAAGAGCCTCCAAAATTTTGGAGGCCCTTACTATAATCAGTTAAAATGTTGTACTTGGAACAAGTTATAATAAACACCTTGTTGCTCCATCAATTCATAATGTGTTCCACTTTCAGCGAGTTTGCCGTGGTCAATGACAAGAATCTGGTCTGCATGGGTGATGGTGGAAAGGCGATGCGCCACAATGAGAGTCGTGCGATCATGGGCCAGACGTTCCAGTGAATCCTGGATCAGTGCTTCGCTTTCAAGATCAAGAGCAGAAGTCGCTTCATCCAATATAAGAATCGGCGGATTCTTCAAGAACACCCGCGCAATCGCTACACGCTGTTTTTGTCCTCCCGATAATTTCACTCCGCGTTCCCCGACTTTCGTATCATAGCCTTCCGGTAGTTGAGTAATGAATTCATCAGCATTTGCAGCTTTGGCAGCCGCAATCACTTCCTCATCTGTTGCATCCGGTTTCCCCATCAGGATATTCGCTTTTACAGAATCACTGAAGAGAATCGAATCCTGCAGCACCAAGCCGATCTGGTCACGCAACGTATGGGTCGTCACATCACGCAGGTCGTGATCGTCCATGTAGATGCCACCGCTGGTAACGTCATAAAAACGAGGAATCAGCGAGATGATAGTCGATTTCCCGCCACCGCTCATCCCGACAAAAGCGACAGTCTCTCCAGGTTTCACTGTGAAGTTCAGATCCGTCAACACTTCCGTTCCGCCATCATTATAATGGAAACCGACATCGCGGAATTCCAGTTTGCCGTCGACAACTTTCAAATCATGCGCTTTTTCTTTGTCCGTGACATCGTAATCCTCATCAATCAACTCAAACACCCGGTCCATGGATGCCAGTGACTGCACCAGGGTCGTCGAAGAATTGACCAATCGGCGCAGTGGATTGTAAAGGCGTTCGATATAGGCGATAAACGCCACCATCGTACCAAGCGTCAAGTTCCCCTGGATGACCTGGTAACCGGCATACCCAATCACCAGCAGCGGTGCGACATCCGTGATGGTGTTCACTACCGCAAACGCTTTGGCGTTCCATTTGGTATGGTCGATTGCCTTTTCCAGAAATTGATCATTGGTATCGTTGAAAATTTTCTGTTCATGTTTTTCCAACGCAAAACTTTTGATGATGCTCATCCCCTGCACCCGCTCGTGCAGGTAACTCTGGACATTGGCCAAAGCTTGTGAGCGTTCACGCGTCAGGTCGCGCAACCTGCCAAAGAAGTATTTGACGCTGAAGGCGTAGAACGGGAATGCCAGCAACGCGACAATGGTCAATGAAACATCCATTGTCAGCATGATGATGATGGCGATGACTATCGTCGCCAAATCGAGCCAAACGTTCATCAAGCCGATCATCACAAAGTTTTTGGTCTGCTCAACGTCATTAATGATCCGCGAGATGATTTCACCCGCACGTGTATTAGCGTAATAGCGCAAACTTAAACGCTGGAGATGGCCATATAGAAAACCACGGATATCATAAAGGATTTTATTGCTGACATACTGTGCGTAATACTGGCGGTAATATTCAATCGGTGGGCGCAGTAGGAAAAATACGATCGCCGTTCCTCCAAGCCATAAGTACAGCTGCTCCAGCTTTTCTGCATTCGACAATGCATCCGCCCCGATAATATCATCAATGACGATTTTGATCAGCAACGGGATAAAAAGCGGAATCGCGAATTTGAATATCCCGATGACAATCGTCAACGCAATCTGCCAATAATACGGTTTGACAAACTGCATATAGCGTTTCATACTGCTCAAAACTTTCACTCCATTCTATTCAAAACGAAAAACCTGTTGGCTGGCAACAGGTTTTCATTTTAATCACGAATCCGGTTTAGTCTATGAAATTCATAGCGGTTCGTCCATACTTCGATAAAGTCCTGGGCAAACGGTCCTCGGCGCTGTTTAATCCAGCTGATCAATTTTTCCACATTCCGGTGAAGAATCTGATCAATCACTTCCGGATAACCCATTTGCCGCTTATGGTCTTCATATTCGTCTTCATCCAACAGCGTGTAAGACATGTCTGGAAACACTTTTACATCCAAGTCATAATCGATGTATTTCAACGAGCCATTATTATAGACGAATGGAGAACTGACATTGCAATAATAATAAACACCGTCGTCTCGGAGCATACAGATGATGTTGAACCAATGCTCTGCGTGAAAATAACAGATTGACGGTTCGCGCGTCAACCAGGTTCGGCCATCGGATTCTGTCACCAGCGTCCGTTCGTTTGCACCAATTACAATATTATTCGTACCTTTCAGTACAGTTGTTTCCTGCCAGACACGGTGGATTCGGCCGTTGTGTTTATAACTGTGGATTTGGATAGTTTCACCCTCCGCAGGAATCGCCATGTAGCATCCCACCTTCTTGTCTAAGCCTTTGTTTATCTGCTATTTCAGTATTATATCAATCAATTCTGAAAACATACAGCAATAAGGCGGAAGGACCAAAGGATTACATCACGACCGAACGGCCGCCGTCCACGATAATCGTCTGTCCGCGGATCATATCCGAGTCGGAGGAAATCAGGAATAATGCCGCTTTGACCATATCCTCGATTTCAACCATACGACCCGCCGGCGTATTCACACGGGCATCATTCAATAGATCTTCACGATTCGGGAAATGCTTCAACGCCTCCGTATCCAGTGCTCCACCGGATACTGTATTGACGGCAATTCCAAGTGGTGCCAGCTCTACAGCTAGGTAGCGTGTAATCGACTCTACCGCCGCTTTTGAAACTCCTATCGTCGTATAATTTTCTAAATAACGAATCGATCCGAGTGAGCTGATGCCGACGATTTTGCCGCCTTTATCCATCAATTTCGCCGCTTCCTGAGCGCCGAACAACATCGCTTTTGCATTGATGTTCATTGTCCAGTCCCAATGCGATTCTTCCAGTTCCATGATTGGGCGCAGAACGCCGGAAGCTGCGTTGGATACGAAAACATCCAGGCGTCCAAACTCTTCTTTGATGGTCTCAAACATGCCGCGAAGCTTCTCGACATCTCCTACATTTGCACGGACCAATAAGGCTTTTTGCCCTCTTGCTTCAATTTCCTTAACGGTATCGAGTGCAGCGGTTTTGCTGCGCGCGTAATTGACGACGATATCGTATCCTTGATCTGCAAGGGCGATCGCCATCGCTTTTCCGAGGCCTCTGCTGCTACCTGTCACCAGCGCTACTTTTTGTTCTGCCATGGTTAAACATCTCCTCTTTGCTGTAATGCTGTTTTCATTTTTTGGACCGGTCCTGCGATCGGCAATAAATCCAGCTCTTCTGCCGTCACCCATTTCATATGGGCCGGGGCATCTATATTTTCACTGTCGGCAATAAAGCCATCCACGTTCCATGTTAAATGAGAAAAGACATGTTTGAAAGAAGTAATTTTTTCAACTTTGTCCACAACGCCTTTCAAACTCTCCGACAGCCGCTCTTCTATTTCAAGCGGCAGAATATCCGCTGTAGTTTCCAGCATCGGAAACTGCCACATGTTCGCCAGCAGACCCGTGGCTGGACGCTGTTCCATCAACAGTTTATCTTGATGGCGAAGAGCTATCATTGCATATTGCAGCGATTTCGTTTTTTTTGCTTTGGATTTAATTGGCAAATCATGCTGTTTACCTTCATGGAATGCGGCACAATGCTCACGAACTGGGCACAGCAGGCATTTCGGGGAGGTCGGTGTACAAATCAAGGCTCCCAACTCCATCAAGCCCTGATTGAACGAAGAAGGATCTTCATGGCTGATGATTTCAGTCACTGCTTCTTCAAAGATTTTCCGCGTTTTAGGTTTAGCAATGTCTTCCTCAATTAACAGGATCCGTGACAATACACGCATGACATTGCCATCCACTGCATGCTCCGGAACCCCGTAGGCAATACTTAGGATAGCCCCAGCTGTATAAGGGCCAACACCTTTCAATGATGAGATTTCCTTGCGGTTACTCGGGACGATGCCTCCGTAATTTTCAGCCACTTCTTTGACGCCCGCCTGCAGGTTGCGTGCACGGGAGTAATACCCCAATCCTTCCCATTGTTTAAGCAGAATTTGTTCATCGGCTTGTGCCAGGTCATCCAAAGTGGGAAATTTCTCGATAAAGCGTTTATAATAAGGAATGACAGTATCCACACGTGTTTGCTGCAGCATGATTTCTGAAATCCAGATTTGATAAGGGTCTGCTGTCCGTCTCCAGGGCAAATCTCTTTTCTCCGCCGCAAACCAATTGATCAGGTCATTTTGAAAGTGCAATTTCTCTAGTTTAATGGATTTAGCCTCCGTTCAGCTTGATTATTCCAGCCTTTTTTCGGGTATATGAGAAAGTAAGGAATAAGTTTATCTTAACAAAACTTTTTTGTTCCCCATACCAATCAACATTTTTATAGAAAGGGGATGAGGCAATGGATACAGGAACACATATTGTCATGGGCATTGCCCTTGGCGGCCTCGCAATGGCCGATCCGGCTGTCGTCAGCCACCCCGCAACCATGACCGCTGTAGTATCTGGTGTCATTATTGGATCCTTGGCACCGGACGTCGATACTGTTTTGAAGCTTCGTGACAACGCCGTCTATATTCGGCATCACCGGGGCGCTACCCACTCCATTCCTGCAGTGTTGCTTTGGCCTCTATTGATAGCAGGTGCATTATCTCTCATTTTTCCTGAAGCTAATCTGCTCCATTTATGGCTCTGGTCATTCCTGGCCGTTTTTATGCACGTTTTTGTTGATATCTTTAACTCATATGGCACACAAGCGCTCAGGCCGATTTCAAACCGGTGGGTAGCTCTTGGCGTTATCAACACTTTTGACCCCATCATTTTCGGTGCGCATGTGTTGGCCCTGATGCTTTGGGCATTTGGTGCTGATCCCGTTTTGACGATCGGCATCCTCTATATTGCCATGTTTTTCTACTATCTCGCAAGATTTGCAGTGCAGTCGGCTATTAAAAAGGCTGTCCGAAATACAATCCCAGGAGCCACTGAGGTTTTTGTGGCACCAACCATGCGCTTTTTCCACTGGCGCGTAGCTGCTGATACAGATCGACACCATTACGTCGGACGTGCATATGGCCGCACCATTAATATCTATGATAAATTCATGAAAAAAGAGATGCCTGAAAACAATTTGATCCAGGCGGCTATGAAAGATAAAAATATTGCCGCCTTCATTTCCTTCTCTCCACTGTATCGTTGGGAAATCAACGAATACGGAGATGTCTTCGAAGTTCGATTGATCGACTTGCGCTACCGCAGCAATGACTATTACCCATTCGTTGCAGTTGCCCATCTGGATAAGGAGTGCAAAATCATCAACTCTTATACCGGATGGATTTTCAGCGAAGACAAGTTAAGGAAAAAATTAGACTTCAGCCATAACTAGAAAACGCACACCTATGGGTGCGCGTTTTTTTATTGGAGTTAAAGAGAGTGTATGGGCTAAACGGCTGCTTCCGCTTTTCTTCACTGTCTAGACTCCAGGAGCCAGATTCTAGAGTCATAAGCCGCGCTGGCTGTGTGGCTGAAAGATGCCGCTTCGCCAGCGCGGCTTATGCCCGTCGAATCTACACGGCTACTTCCGCTTTTCTATTAATCCTTCAGCAAATGTGCATATTTCGGATTGGTGCTGGCAAACTCATGGATCTTGTCGCCATAGCTGTCAATCCATTGGCGCATCACTTTCTCGACTACCGCCGTTCCTTGGTAATCGTATCCCGCTTTTGCATAGGAGGATTCAAAATCAGAAGCCAGCAATTCGATCCACGTACGTGCTTTTTCTTCCGACAGATTTGGATTTTTTTCCAATAGCTCGATTGTCAGTTGCTCAATAATCTCTTTCATCCGTTTACTTCCCTTCCTTCAACGGGCGCAGCATGGAAATCGGCAACGCTTCCGTATGTTTTTCGCCGCCCATCCGGTACCCCCAGGCAAATCGGCCTTTTAAATAATCGATTTGAAAATAGACGTTCGGATCTCCTTCGATGCGGTACACTTCGCCTTTTTTGAAATCGGCGGGATCCAATAGATAAGCTGCAGCCATCATGGCTTTCCGTTCCAGCACCGCAAATTCATTGACGATGCCCAGTTGCTCAGCTTTTCTGGCTTTTTCTTTTAAACGCGCGATTTCTCCGCGAAGCTCATGTTCAGTCATGTCGCTGTAACGTTTTTCTTCAGTCATCTTCAAACTCCTTCTTTTCCAAGTATTCACTGATTACTTCATTTGGAAAACCTTTTTGGTATAGCCCTTGTTTAACTTTTGACTTTAGATCGTAGCCTGTCAGTTTTGAGCTATGTTTACGCCACAATTTATCGCCTTGCTCCGTGATCATCTCTAACCATTGATCGTCATCTTTTTCAAGATCCAGCTCTGCAATCGCCAATTTGATCAGTGAATAATTATAGCCTTTTCTCATCAAAGTATCACTGATCTTCTGATGGATTTGGCTAGGCGTCTTCATCTTCTCCTTATCGGCAATTTTCTCTGCAAGGCCTTTGGCAACTTCAAGTTGTTCTTCTTCAGAATAGGAATCCAAAACATCTTTTTGCATCTGTTTGTCAATTCCTCTCTTTTGCATATCCTGCTGGATTGCACGAGGCCCTTTTTTGCCCGAGTTGATTTGTGTCCGCATCAGCGCCTCTGAAAATTGCTGATCATCCAGAAATTTGTGGGTATACAATTTCTTAATAGCTTCATCTATTACAGCATCGCCGTATTCTTTTTCTTTCAGTTTCTGGCGTACTTCGCCTTCACTTCTCATCCGAAATCCAAGGTAATAAAGAGCTTTGTTATAGGCTTTTCGGACTTCGTCCTCGAAGTTGATTTCTTCGATCGTCCATTGGTCGAGCTCTTTCCCTTTGGTGAGCTGATACCTGATAAGCACCGCTTCATCCACGCTAAAAGCATATTTATCTTCAAAAAAGATATTATACCTTTCAGGGTTTTTCTTCCCCTGTGTGATTTTCGAAATAATCGGCATTTACTGGCACCCCTCTTCTTCTCATATTATACACCTTTCATGCTGACATTGGCATAGCCAGACGCCAAAAAGGGTATGCTAAGAAGAAATGGAGGCGATGAAAATGAAAATTGCAATTACTGGTGGAACTGGATTTGTCGGTGAAGAATTGACGCGTCTTTTGCTCGATAGAGGCGATGAAGTATATATTTTGACGAGAAAACAGAAAAATGCTGCCGATAAGATTACATATGTAAAATGGCTGTCAAAAGATGCCGTTCCTGAAAGGCAGCTGGAAGGCATCGATGCTTTCGTCAATTTAGCTGGAGCTTCCATAAACGATGGACGCTGGAGTGAAGAACAGAAAAAACTGATTTACACAAGCCGTATGGATGCCACCAATGAATTATTGCGGATCATCCACAAACTCGAGAAAAAACCGAAAGTGCTTGTGAACGCCAGCGCGATTGGAATTTACCCGCCATCGGAAACTGTTACTTATACAGAAGCTTCCGCCGATCAAGCCTCTGATTTTCTTGCACAAACGCTACGGGATTGGGAAATCTTAGCCAGCCGCGCCGAAGAAGATGGGTTACGCGTAGCATGTGGCCGTTTCGGAATTGTTCTGGGGAAAGACGAAGGAGCATTGCCGCTGATGGCGTTGCCTTATAAATTGTTTGCCGGAGGCACCGTGGGTTCCGGCAAGCAATGGTTGTCTTGGATCCATGTGAAGGACGTGGCGCGGGCCATCGCTTTTGCACTGGATAACGACCAGTTGAGCGGAGCATTTAATGTCACAGCCCCTAATCCTAAGCAGATGAAGGATTTCGGCAAAGAAATTGCACATGCACTCAAGCGTCCTCATTGGATTCCGGTTCCTTCCTTCGCATTGAAGACGGCTTTGGGCGATAAAAGCCAATTGGTTCTTGAAGGTCAGCGAGTCCTTCCGACTGTTCTCGAACAGCATGGATTTCAATTCAAGTATCCCAATTTACGATCGGCACTGGCTGATATCTATAAATAAGGCTATAATGAAGGGATGATTAATTGAAGGACGTGATATCCATGAACGAACAACCCATTATTGAAGAAGGCCAAATGTTTCCATTGACCATTAAGCGGCTCGGCATCAACGGCGAAGGCATTGGCTATTTCAAACGCAATGTGGTATTTGTACCGGGAGCTTTGCCAGGTGAAGAAATCACCGCGCAAGTAACTGTAGTCAAGCGGAATTTTGCCCAGGCCCGCATCGTTAAAATGCGCACAGCTTCTCCACACCGCCAGACGCCGCCCTGCCCGATCTATGAAGCATGCGGCGGCTGCCAATTGCAGCACATGAGCTATGACCAGCAATTGGTCGAAAAGCGTGATCTTGTCGTACAGGCATTGGAACGGTATTTGAAAGGCACCAAAGTCCATGTGGAGAATACCATTGGCATGGAAGACCCTTGGCATTACCGGAACAAGAGCCAGTTTCAGACACGCCTGAAAGGCACAAAAGTCATTGCAGGATTATTTGCGGAAGGTTCCCATCAATTATTGGATATCGAGCAATGCATCGTCCAGCATCCCGACACGACAGTCATCACCAATGCCGTCAAACGGATTCTGGAAGAATTGAAAATGCCGATTTATGATGGCAAGACGATGAAAGGCATTATCCGTACCATCGTTGTCCGCACCGGTGTAAAAACAGGTGAAATTCAATTGGTGCTGGTCACGACACGTTCCAAGATTCCACAAAAGGAATTATTGCTGGAACGTTTGAAAAAAATTGATACTAACCTGGTATCAATCGTCCAGAACATTAACAAAGAAAAAACCTCCCTTATTTTTGGGGATGAAACGGTTACTCTATTCGGCAAAGACACCATCCATGAAGAGCTCGGTGAATTGGCATTCGATTTATCGGCTCGCGCCTTTTTCCAGCTCAACCCGACTCAAACTGTCAAACTATACAATGAAATCAAACGCGCAGCTGAATTGACCGGCAAGGAAAAAGTCGTTGATGCCTATTGCGGCGTCGGCACAATCGGATTATGGCTGGCGGACGGTGCAAAAGAAATACGTGGCATGGACGTCATCCACGAAAGTGTCGTTAATGCCAAAGCCAACGCTAAAAAACAAGGCATCACTGCAAAATACGTTACGGGTACAGCCGAAAAATGGCTGGAGCTGTGGAGCAACGAGGACTTTGTACCTGATGTACTAACGGTCGATCCACCGCGTACCGGTTTAGACGACTCATTGTTGAAAACCATTTTGAAAGTAAAGCCGAAACGATTCATCTACACATCCTGCAACCCTTCCACCTTGGCAAAGGATTTGCAGCAACTAACGAAAATCTACCGCATTGAATACATTCAACCGGTCGATATGTTTCCGCAAACCGCGCAAGTCGAGTCAGTAACGAAATTGGTATTGAAATAAGAAAAGCGAAAGCAGCCGTTTGGCCCCGACAAGCGCTGGAAGACTTACCGGTAATGGCCATTGCTGGAAAGGCTGAAGCGGCTCGAGGGGCTGGCTGCTGGAGTCTGGACAATAAAGAAAAGCGAAAGCAATCCAACAACTTATGCTGAACAATAAAAAACTGGACCAGAGAAATTCTCTGGTCCAGTTTTTTAGATTAAATTATATAGTACGCACCTTTTTTGCATTGCCATTCAAAGCAATGAGCGCTGCAATCAGCATCAAAATCCCTGCGATTAACAACAGGAGGCTGAGGCCACCGGAGTATTCGATAAACAGTCCACCCATGGAAGGCCCTGCAAGGCTTCCGATACTGAAGGCGATACCGCATAGGAGATTGCCGGTCGGCAAAAGATCTTTCGGCATCAAATCGGCCATATAGGAAATGCCCAGCGAAAATGTAGAACCGACAAACATACCGGCCAGCGCAAAAAATCCGACGGTCAGCCAAGCATTGGATTCATAAAAGCTGGCAGCCGCAAACACAGCCGCTCCCCCGATCAATGCCAGCAGCAGAACTTTCCTTCTGCCAATCCGGTCGCTCAGATTCCCCAAAGGCAGTTGTGTCGCAATGGCTCCTGCTGAAAATGCTGCCAACATAATCGACACCATGCCCACTTCTATCGACTGTCGCAAAGCATAGACCGGATAGATGGCATTGAGAGAGGCTTCCAAAAAACCGTAGCCGAGGGGCGGCAAAAATGCCACCCACGCAATAATTAGAGCCGCTTTGAAACGTCCGGCTGTTCCTTTCGTTGTGATGGAACTTCCGGATACTTCAGGAAAATCATTCTTCAGCGAGAAAACCAATGACCAGGCCAATAGACAAAGGAGTCCCGATACGATGAATGGCAAAGCTTCAAATATTTCCACCATAGGAACAAAAAGGGGTCCCGCGCCGAAGCCCACACTGAAAGACATGCCGTAAATGGCAATATTGCGCCCCAACCTGTGCTGAGGAGAGGTACTGGTGATCCAGGTTTGCGTCGAAAAATGCAAAGCCTGGTCGCCGACACCGATCAGAATGCGCAGCACAAACCAGAACAGGACCGATTTCCAAAGAGGAAACAGCAGCAAAGACAGAATGACCAGTCCCCCACCCACCAAAATCAAGGGCTTATAGCCGAATTTCCGCAGTTGTGGTTCCATAAATGGTGCAATCAAAAGAGTTCCCACATACAAACCTGTGGCACTCAGGCCATTTAAAGCAGAGGAGACACCATCCTGTTCAAAAATAACTGCAATCAATGGCAGCAGCATGCCTTGTGAAAATCCAGAAATCGAGACGATGGCCACGAGAATCCAAAATCGGCCACGCTCACTTTTTAAAAAACCTTTCATGATGCCTCCCCGAACAAGCACGTTCTTTTGTATTTATTAGGAATTCAGATACAATTCTAACATAGGAGGCGTTTACAGATGAATTATTCAATGAATAAAAATGGCTTCACGGGGCATATGCCTTTTGGAGAGCTTCAAATCTCGAGCAACGAGGAATACGGCTTCCGGCCATATCAATTATTGGTTTCTTCACTTGCAGTCTGCAGTGGAGGCGTCATGAGAAAAGTGCTTGATAAGATGCGGATGCCTGCTGAAGACATTCAGATCGAGGTTAAAGAGCTTGTGCGCAATGAAGAAGAGGCGGACCGGGTTGATAAAGTCCACCTGCACTTTATCGTCACCGGGGATATCAACGAAGAAAAAATGCCTCGAGTTATGGAATTGACCCGTAAAAACTGTTCGATGGTGCAGTCGGTCAAGGATTCCATTGAAATCATCGAAAGCTTCGAAATCCGATAAGCATCACAAAAGGCTCATTCCGTATCTGATTTCAGATTGCGGATGAGCCTTTTATGGTTTATATACAGTTAAATTATTTATCATAATCTCATTCTCGTCTCAGATGCCGACGAAATGTGCGAACCCCCTCCTTCGATATTCCTGATGTTGTGGTCTGGTTTCGCTGATTCCCTTCGGCCTCCCCTCTCGTTTAATTAAACTTAATTTAACACAAACTTATCATTAAGTAAATATTCAAAATACATAAAAGAGTAAAATAATTAGTTCTACCTATACATTATTGAAATCTGCGTCAGTTTCCGTTACGATTAACATGCGAAATGAGGTGTATCAATTGGGGAAATCCATCACAAACAAAGAACAGCAAGTTTCTTACATGAAACAGCGCTTGAGCATGTTTTTGGAAGTATTAGATGCTATTGAACCGGAAAACACGGAACTTGAAGATATTGATCGCTTGATTGCGATGGTCGATGATTTAGATGACAAGATGAAACAATTCCAAGGCCGTCCAACTGAAGAACAGTAAACAGTAATCCGTTGCCCCATGTGGCAGCGGATTTTCCTTTTGTCTTCTACTGATAATTGTGCACTCTTTTGCCGCCATAGAATGTGATACTATAAAGAATAATCGGATTTTAAATATTCTATTCTCTTACATTGACTTCATGAAAAGCTTTTATTCACCGCGTCCAGTAAATTTGCTTTCAGGAGAAAGAGGGTACCATCATGGCATTTTTTAAAACTCATATCGAATTGATCGCATCGATTCTTTCAGGAATTTTAATCATCATCGCCTTTACATTTGAACTGCAGAATTACATCACGTACTCAGTCATCACCTATTTGCTGGCCTTCGGGATTGGCGGTTATGCCAAAGCCAAGTACGGTATACTGAAAACCTTGGAGGACGGGCAGCTGAATGTTGAAATTTTAATGATTTTGGCAGCTGTTGGTTCTTCCATCATCGGCTATTGGACAGAAGGAGCCATTCTGATTTTCATCTTTTCCTTAAGCGGAGCGCTGGAAACCTATACCATGAACAAAAGCCGAAAAGAAATCACATCCCTGATGGAAATTCAGCCAGAAGCCGCTTGGTTGATGAAGGAAGGGCAAACGGTCCGTGTTCCTTTGAAAGAACTGGCTCTTGGAGACTTTATTGTTGTCAAACCAGGTGAACGGATACCAGTTGATGGCATTTTGCAGACTGGCCAAACAGCTGTCGATGAATCAGCGATCAGCGGCGAAGCATACCCTGTCTCTAAGTATGAAGAGGACGAGCTGTTCGCTGGAACCGTCAACTTGTCTGGTGCCATCACGATGGAAATGACCAAGCCGAGTTCTGAAACCATGTTTCAGAAAATCATCGACCTGGTTCAATCTGCACAAAGCGAAAAGTCCCCTTCCCAGCAGTTTATCGAACGCTTTGAAGGCCGTTATGTAAAAGTTGTGCTTTTACTATTTGTACTCATGCTGTTCTTGCCGCATTATATTTTCGGCTGGGATTGGAACACGACCTTTTATCGAGCCATGGTCTTGCTGGTTGTGGCTTCACCTTGCGCGCTTGTCGCTTCCATTATGCCCGCCACTCTCGCAGCGATTTCCAATGGTGCTAAAAGCGGCATCATTTTCAAAGGCGGGATGCACCTCGAAAATTTGAGTGTGGTCAGGGCCATCGCTTTTGACAAAACCGGCACCTTGACTCGCGGTCAACCCGAAGTCACAGACTTTGTCATTCGACAAGGAGCGGACCCCCAGATTGTCATGGCCAATATTGCAGGAATCGAATCCCAATCCAATCACCCGCTGGCGAAAGCCATCAGTGATTACGTAATGTCAAAAGGAATCGATCCGCTATCGAATCTGGCAATCGAAGATGTCCCAGGAAATGGCTTGAAAGCAACTATCGGCAATGAAGACTATCTCGTCGGCAAGCCGAAGTTTGTCGGTGAAGAGCTGGCAGAAGCTTTTGAAGATGGCTTACTGGAAAAACTGGCCAATCAGGGGAAAACGGTCACTTTTGTCCGAGACAAAGAAGGTATCCTTGCCGCTATGGCTTTGAAAGACACAGTGAGAGACATCACCAAATCAACGATTGAAGAATTGAAAAAAGCAGGCATCTACTGCATCATGCTGACGGGAGATAACCGGAAAACAGCAGCAGTCATCGCCAAAGAAACCGGAGTCGACGATTACATTGCAGAATGCTTACCGTCCGATAAAGTAGAAGAATTGAAAGTACTGCTGAAAAAGTACAAGTATGTAGCGATGACAGGTGATGGCATAAATGATGCCCCTGCTTTGGCAACGGCAACGACTGGAATTGCGATGGGCGCCGGAACTGATATTGCTTTGGAAACTGCTGATGTCATTTTGATGAAAAATGATTTATCGCGGATTGCCTACTCCATCCGTCTTTCCCGGAAAATGCAGCGCATTGTCAAACAGAATATCTTCTTTTCAGTTTCTGTCATCATCCTGCTGATCATCTCAAACTTTTTTCAGACCATCACTTTGCCGATCGGCGTTATTGGACATGAAGGCAGCACCATTCTGGTCATCTTAAATGGCTTGCGGATGCTCAACCGCAATGTATGAGTGTGGGCCAGGCAGCCGGGAGGAACAAGAAAGTGAAAGATCGTTTAGTAGTTGATTTCAAAACAAAAAAGGACAGCCTGAGATGCATCTCAAGCTGTCCTTTTCTTAAGTAAATGCCGCCGTTCTTTCATCACCGCGTTGATTTGCCCGCCCACGATCAATAACATGGCTGAGATATAAAGCCACAGCATCAAAATGATAACCCCACCGATACTGCCGTAGGTAGCTGAAAAATTTCCAAAATTGCTGACATAAAGTGAAAACAAGTAAGAAGTCAGCAGCCAGCCGCTTGCTGCAAAGGCGGCGCCTCCCAAAACACTCAGTATACTCATCTTCACATTAGGAGCCAGCCAATAGATGATGGCACAGGCTACAAAAGTGATGATCCCCGGAATGGTAAAACGGATGGAGTTCCATAATGCCAGAAACCCTTCTTCCAATCCAAGAAATGAGAAAATAAGCAAGCCCAGCTGCTCTCCAAAGATGGGCAACGCCAATGCCACGATTAGTATAAAAATCAGCAGCACCGTCATGATAATCGACATTCCCCTCGCTAAAAGAATTGGGCGATCTTCCGCAACTTTATAGGAGAGGTTCAGCGATTTAATCAAAGCATTCATTCCGAGGCTTGCCGACCAGATAGTTGCCAAAATACCAAAAGACAGCAAACCTGTATTTTGATTAGTTAAGATTTCCACAAGTGTGCTTTCAATCAGTGTATATACTTCTGCCGGAACTACTTCTTCCAAGAAACTATAAATTTCATCTTCAGAGATAGCCAAATACGGCAACAAAGTTACCAGGAAAATCAGCAAAGGAAAAATTGATAAGAGGAAAAAAAACGCCAGCTGCGCTCCAAGTCCTGGCACATCGACGTCTTTAATCCTCTGAAGCAATTCTTTTAGAAACCCAGACCCTGTGGTCACATCGAAAGTTACCGAGTGAACCGAAGCCTGATTTGCATCCTCTTGCTGTCCTGCAGTTTTCATGTCGCTAATCGGATTATGACCGATTCCCAAAATTTGAATTGTTTCCGGACTGGTTGCCTGATGTTGATTTAGTATCGGATTGGGGCGACTTGTTATCAGATCCTGATGATTTATTGCTAGATCCTGAAGAAGAATTTGTATCATCCGTCAAAGAAGAAGTCGGAGATGGATTGTCTTCTTTAACTGCCGAAATTACATCGTCTTTTGTTTCTACAACTGCATTTTTCGTATCCATAAACGCTTCTTTTGTTTCAAGCGCCATTTCTTTCACTTGCGGAGACATTTCTTTCAATTCATTTACCTTGCTTCCCACGTAAGAAGCATCTTCCGAAATGCGTGAATACAGATTTTGCGCTCTTTCAGCCTGTTGCTGGAAAGCCTGCACCAATTCATCTCTATTGGAAGCATAGTATTTTGCACTGCTGCTAGCTTTTTTCGATTTGTTCACAACATCGTTTCTCGTATTTTTATCAAGTAGTGAGACAATAATCCCCACTGCTGCTCCTACTAATAAACCTGTCATCAATTTGTTTTGGCTCATCCTAAATTCCTCCCAATATAAATATGTTTTTTCACATCTGTTAGGAATTTTCCCTAATCTTTGAAAACTTAAACACTTATACTGAAACTATTTTTTAAAAATAACTTGACTATATTGAAAAACTTTCGGAATATTATGTTTACAGGAGGTTTTCAGATAGAAATAGAATTTTAAAAGGGGGAGAAATAATGGCACAGTTTGAAGAACTATTGGGCACGATCAGCGGGTTTGTATGGGGACCGCCTTTATTGATTTTATTAGTAGGAACAGGAATTTTCTTAACGGTCCGTCTCGGCGTGCTGCAGCTCCGCTTATTGCCTTACGCTTTAAAATTGGTTTTCACTAAGAACACGGATACGACCTCTAAAGGAGATATCAGCCATTTCCAGGCATTGTCGACCGCCATGGCTGCAACGGTGGGTACCGGTAATATCGTCGGTGTCGCAACAGCTGTCATTTTGGGTGGACCGGGTGCTGTTTTCTGGATGTGGTTTTCTGCCTTTTTCGGTATGGCCACCAAATACGGCGAAGCTGTCCTGGCAGTCAAATACCGTGTAGTCGATGCTAAAGGCCAAATGGCTGGCGGACCCATGTATTATCTTGAGCACGGATTAAAACAAAAATGGCTGGCCGTCTTATTTGCTATCTTCGGCGCTATTGCCGCTTTCGGAATCGGAAACGGTACACAATCGAACTCAGTAGCTTCTGTTGTTCGCGATACATTTAGTGTTCCCACATGGATTACAGGAATCATTCTAACTATCTTTACAGCCTTGGTTCTGCTTGGCGGAATCAAGAGCATAGGGCGCGTGACTTCATTCTTCGTTCCTTTTATGGCATTATTCTACATAATTGCAGGAATAATTATCATGATTTTCAATATGGAACTCATACCCGCTGCTTTTGGTACAATTTTCAGCGCTGCCTTCACGGGTGAAGCGGCAGCCGGTGGTGCAATCGGCGCCGCTATCCGCTATGGTGTAGCTCGAGGCGTCTTCTCCAACGAAGCAGGGCTTGGTTCTGCTCCGATTGCTGCAGCTGCAGCCATCACAGACCTTCCTGGGCGCCAGGCACTGGTTTCCATGACACAGGTGTTTTTCGATACGATCATCATCTGTTCAATTACAGGTGTCACAATTGTTATGTCCGGCCTTTACACCGACAAATCACTCGAAGGTGCTGCATTGACGACTGCTGCCTTTGAACAGTTTCTAGGTGGTGCTGGTCCGATCATCGTCGCGATCGGTTTGATTTTCTTTGCTTCTTCTACGATTATCGGCTGGTCTTATTACGGCGAGAAATGTTTCCAATACCTATTCAAGAATCCGGCATTGCTGGTCGTTTACCGCATCGCTTTCGTGTTGATGGTTTTCGTCGGCGCAACTGTGTCACTTGACGTCGTCTGGACTTTCTCCGATGTCATGAACGGTTTGATGGCATTCCCGAACTTAATCGGACTTCTTGGCTTGTCCGGAGTCATTGTCTACGAAACAAAACGCATCATCGCCAAAATCAAAGAAGAAAAAGAAGCGGAACGAGCTGGCAATTGACATTACATTTGAATAATGAAATGATTAAGCATATCCACCTGAAAGGCAGGAACTTATCATGGACTTATCAAACCCATCTCCAGAAAACGTCAGCTTTATGATCGAAGAAATAAAATCGAAATTGCGCATGGTCAATGTAGATGCAATGAAAGCCGAACATTTCAACGCTTCGCAATACGAAGATTTGCGTGAACTGTACGAAATGGTCGCAACTCGCGACAAGTTCAGTACAAGTGAAATGCAGGCCATTGCTACAGAGCTTGGTTCTTTGCGAAAATAAGAGATTTTAAAATCCCCTGAAGGATCTTCTCCTTCAGGGGATTTTTGTTTTGATGAAAATTCATGCGTTGCTTTGAAAGGTTAATGTCTGTCGGAGCAGAACGGTCGCTTCAGCTTTTCTTTGTCCAGCTTCGGCGTCTAGTCTCTCGAGTCGCTTCGGACTTGCTGCTAATGGCAAAGGACGCCATTACCTTCAAGTCCTCCAGCGCTTGTCGAGACTGAACAGACGCCTAAGCTTTTCTCGTTGTCCAGCTTCGGCGACCTGCTCCTCGGATCATAAGCTGCCCTTCCTGTGCGGCAAAAAACGCCGCTTCGGAAGTTCATCTTATGTCTGTCGGAGCAAAACGGTCGCCTCAGCTTTTCTCATTGTCCAGCTTCGGAAGCCAGGTTCTCGGGTCATAAGCCAACCCGGCTATGCGGCTGAAAACATGCCGCTTCGCCGGTCTGTCTTATGCCTGTCGAACCTTAACGGCTTCCTCAGCTTTTCTTTTCATACTGCACAATATACCAGCCGCCTTCTTTTATGACGGTTTGGATGCTGAGCAATTCGAGTCCTGCCTGTTCCCCCCATTGGGCCAATTCTTCGCGTGTCGGCAATCGGTAGAGGTTATCGAACGATGAGAAGAAGCTGTTGAAGACATTGGCGAATGGCGGACTGTCGCTGCCACCGGCAATTGGGGTCACTACTGACAGAAATCCTTCTTTTTTGATCCAGCTGGCCAGTTCGGTGAATAGCTCCTGGCGTTTTTCGAGGTCGATATAGTGGATGACATTGTTCATCATGACCATTCCTTGTTTTTCGGAAGGCTTATATTGCCACAGGTCGGCATTTTCAATTGTAATATTTTCATTTTCTTTAGTGAGGGTTTTTGCAACTTCCGTGACAGAGGGGCTTATTTCAATTCCTGTGAAATGCGTCCTTGGAAAGCGTTCAGCTAATTGTTTGATGTAGCCGCCTTCTCCACAGCCGATATCCAATACGGTTTCAATATCAGTTCCTTTTAGGCGTCTGGACATTTTCGGCAGAGCGAGGACTTCGAGCAATCGGCTCGTTTCAGCTACTGTAGGCGCATGTTTTTCTTCATCAAAGTGAAGGCGTTCCTGCTTGCGCATCATCTCTGGATAATTCAACAATGTCGGAATATGCAATTCCATCATTTCCTTCAACAGGACACCCGAGGAATTATTGCCTTTGGGTTTTGGCAGTTTCCAGGCGTTCCAGGTTTTATAACGGTTTCTTCCCGCTTCTTTCAGATGGCCGATCGATACCCCAACACTCACCCACTGATTCAGCAGGTCTTCATCCAATTGCAGGGCATCCGCCACATCAAATTTTGTGACCGGGCGTTCGAAAGCTTTGAACAAATCCAGTTCATAGCCGACATAGGCATGCCAGCTGTAGAGAAAAGGTTCATTGCGTTTCATGTACATTCTGGCTTTAAACATCTTCATGACATCAATCATTGGAGTCCCTCCGCTTTCCATGGATAATCTTCTTCCGGTGTATAATACTTCAATTCTTTGGTGCCTTTTGTTAAATCTTTCATGCGAACAGGCATGATGCCTCCTTGAATAAATCGGTCGCGGAAGTTTTCTTTCCACATCCCAAGCCCGGAAACGTTCAGCATCTGTTTAAAGTGGAGAATCGGGTCTTCCTCCATGCGCTCGAATGTCCGCTGGCGGATATAACTTACCGGTTTGAACGGAAATGAATAAGCGAGTGCTGCCAGATGGCTGAGCTGGATCACATGGTCTGCCCGTTTGTAGCGGACAGCTTCATACCATTTCAAGTTATCGTTGTCCTTTTTTTCCTGCTCGAACATATCTGCTGTCAGCTCACCCAGGATATCGGCATCCTGGATTGCCATATTCATCCCTTCCCCCGCCATCGGATGAACAGCGTGGCTGGCATCTCCAATGATGGCTTTATTGCCTTTTACATAGGAATCGGCATGGTACATGACTGGAATCATCAATTGAATCTTTTTCCAATCCATCAACTTCTGCACATAGCCGTCCACTGCAGGAGCCAAATCCGTATATAATTTATGGAAATGGCTGATTGGTTTTTCTTTTAATTGCTTATAGTCTCCTGGAGGAATCAAATAAACACTTCGGACCTGATCGTCCGGCAGCGGGAACAGGCCGAGGAAACGATTGTACGTGGAGATGATTTTGCCGTCCGTGAAATCCTCAGCACGCGGAAACGTGACTGTCAGAAAATGATGGTTATAGGTGGTTTGCTTTACCTGGATTTCCATCGCTTTTCGCGTAACAGAGGAACGTCCTTCTGCGCCGAAGAAAAAAGCTGCTTCCACTTCAAGTTTCTCTGTTCCTTTCTGAAGCAAAGCCGTTTTTTCTCCATAGCCTTTGCAGGCAGTCCCTTTCAAGTAATGGAAATTTTCATATTCGCAAGCTGCTTTTAGAATGACGGACTTCAGTTCTTCGTGGTGCATCATATAAGCCGCATTGTATTTGCCCGGCAGTACGCTGTAATCCATGAACGATTGGTCTTTCACTTGCAGCGAGCTCGAAAGTTCAAGCATATCCAAAACTTTAATTTCATTTGAGCGATCACATACTTTTTTATATAGGCCAAGACCATCAAATATCTGCATACTTTTTGGCTGCAGGAGTTCACCCTTATAGGTAGGTGCTTTGACAGCCATCCGTTCGGCGAGGACCACATCGATTCCACGCTGTACCAATTTCAACGCCAGCGTCAATCCACCGATTCCACCCCCGCCGATGAATACATCAGTTTTCATCTGCTTCATCCCCTTGTTTCTCCTTACCCTACCTTTAGGAGACTGAAAACCCATTAAACCTCCCCAACAAAAAAAAGAAGCCCACGAATGGACTTCTTTCACAATTTATCCTTAAAGTTTGTTATAAGCTGCAGCGAGCTCGGCTCCTATTTTCGCGTTGTGCTTAACGAGTTCGATATTGGCGACCAAGCTTTTTCCTTCTGTCAACTCTTTAACTTTTCCTAATAGGAAAGGAGTAACTTCTTTGCCGGAAATGTCGTTTTCCTTTGCTTCAGCCATCGCCTGTGCAATGATGCCGTTGATGAATGATTCTTCCAGTGCATGCTCTTCAGGAATTGGATTGGCGATGACTGCCCCGCCTTTGATCCCTAAATCCCATTTCGCTTTCAGAACTTGAGCCAGTTCATCTGCCCCGTCGCTGCGGAACGTCAGGTCAAAACCGCTTGAGCGGGTATAGAATGCAGGCATTACATCTGTTTGGTAGCCAATGACCGGAACACCTTTGGTCTCTAGATACTCCAATGTCAGGCCGATATCCAGAATCGACTTTGCCCCAGCGCAAACGACAGCGACTCCAGTGTTCGACAGTTCTTCCAAATCTGCCGAAATGTCCATCGTCGTCTCAGCGCCTCTGTGCACCCCGCCGATGCCGCCTGTAGCGAAAACGCGGATGCCTGCAAGTTCCGCACAGATCATCGTTGCTGCGACGGTTGTCGCGCCGATTTTTTTGGTTGCGATCAATTGGCCGATATCTCTTCTTGATACTTTGGAAACCCCTGGAGTATTGCCGAGCATTTCCAATTCTTCCTCGGACAAGCCGATTTTGATCTTGCCATCCATAATTGCGATGGTTGCAGGAACTGCTCCATTATCGCGAATAATCTGCTCTACCACACGGGCTGTCTCAACATTCTGTGGATATGGCATGCCATGGGAGATAATTGTGGATTCGAGTGCCACAATCGGTTTTTTGTCCTCTAGTGCTTGTTGTACTTCAGTTGAATAGGAAATCATTGATGTCATTGTAATTCCTCCAGTTCTTTTTGTAATAGTATGGCTGTCAGTTCATGACGGACAGTGGCATTGCTTTCCAGGGTCTTTGCTGCATTGACCATGCCTGAATGGATGACGGATTCAAATTCCTTGCCATCCATGACGCTGTGGACGATGGCACTGGAAAATGCATCTCCTGCTCCTGTCACATCGGCAACATGATCGACTTGCATGGCATGGTAATGGCGGATGCCCTCAGAATTGCCGGCTATCGCTCCATCTTTTCCTCCTGTGATGACCACAGCTTCCGCTCCTTGATCCAAAAGCTGCTGCGCTGCCTTATGCCAGTCATCCATTGATTCGATAGGTATTTGTAGAAACTTGCTTGCTTCGTCGCGGTTCAAGATCAGCCAGCTGATGCCTGCCAAATCTTTGCCCAGCCGATCCATTTTTGGAGCGGATACCGGGATGACAGCGAGCGGAATTTTATTGGCCAGTGCCAACTGCCGAACATATTCCACTGTTTCAAGTGGACAGTTCAAATCGATGACAAGAAAAGCAGCTGACAATAACGTGCTGTCATTTTTAGAGATATGGTCCGGTGTCAGGGAATCGTAGATTTTCATATCAGCCATCGCCAGCAGCATCTCACCATCCGGTTCCAAAATCGCTGTATAGGTTCCTGTCGAAAGCCCGTCCATGGCTTTTGTCAATTCAGTCGACATGAAAGGGCTCGAAGCCGCTTCAATCAAATTCCACTCAGGATCATTGCCGACAATCGACAGCAGCTTGACGGAATGGCCGAGGCGTCCCAAGTTTTCTGCAACGTTCCTTGCAACTCCACCGACACTTCCGGAAACGGAAGCTGGATTTGAGGTCCCCATCTGCGCCGGCCGATCCATGAGAAACTTTCTGTCGACATTGGCACCTCCGATGCTAATAACCGTTTTTTCTTCCGGCAATACGTAAGCCCGCCCCAAAATTTTTCCTTGCCGCATGAGATTCGAGATGAAATTGGCCAATGAAGGCCTGGACATATTCAAGCGTTCCGCCATTTCCTGCTGGGACAAATACGGATTGCGGCGGATCAATTCCAACACTTCCACTTCTTTCTGGTTCATTTCAACACCTCCGTCCAAACATTTGTTTAAATCATAAACTTTTATAATAAAAAATGCAAGTGAAAATATTATTTCGAATATCGTTATAAATGATTGCAGGGTGTGATTGAAAATTGCTACTATAAGAAGTGATGAGAGGAGAGATTTATTTGACATCTTTTAATGAGAAATTAGCCCGCTATGCGGAATTGGCTGTAAAAGTGGGAGTAAATATTCAACCCGGCCAGCAACTTTATATCGCTGCTGCCATTGAGGCGGCACCTTTGGTTCGTTTAATTACGCAAAAGGCTTATGAATCAGGGGCCAAACAAGTCTATGTCGACTGGAATGACGACGCTGTTTCGCGCCTGCGTTTTGAATTAGCTCCGGAAGATTCGTTTTCTGATTATCCTGCATGGAAAGTACAGGAACGTGAACAATTGGCTGAACAAGGCGCCGCTTTCATCAGTGTTGTGTCCCAAAGCCCGGATCTATTGTCGGGAATCGACTCGAAACGCATCGCTGCTTCACAAAAAGCGACGGGACAGGCATTGAGCAAATATCGCCAATACGTCCAATCAGATAAAATCAGCTGGACTGTCATTGCCGCGCCTTCTGAGAAATGGGCAGCTAAAGTCTTTCCGGATGTACCGGCAGACCAACAGATCGATACCTTATGGGATGCTATTTTTAAAGCAGTCCGCGCAGATCTTGATCAGCCGATTGAAGCATGGACGGAGCATGACCGTTTGCTTCACACGAAAGTCGATTACCTGAACGGCAAAAAGTATGCGAAACTGCATTACACGTCACCAAAGACTGACTTGGAAGTCGCTCTTCCTGATGGCCACTTATGGTGTGGAGCCGGATCCATCAATGAAAAAGGCGATCCTTTCATGGCCAATATGCCAACAGAAGAAGTTTTCACTGTCCCACATAAAACGGGTGTCAACGGCTATGTTTCCAGTACAAAACCACTGAGCTATGGCGGAAACATCATCGACGATTTTAAAGTGACATTCGAGAACGGGAAAATCGTTGAAGTGACAGCTGCTCAAGGTGAAGAAGTCCTAAAGCAACTTGTTGCAACAGATGAAGGTTCACATTTCCTGGGCGAAGTGGCATTGGTGCCTCATCAGTCGCCGATTTCCGATTCAAACATTTTATTCTACAATACGCTGTTCGATGAAAATGCTTCAAACCATTTCGCTATCGGAAGCGCTTACGCTTTTTGTATCGAAGGCGGAAAAACCATGTCTCAGGATGAGCTATTGAAAAACGGCTTGAACCAAAGCATCACGCATGTCGACTTCATGGTAGGGTCTTCCGAAATGGACATCGACGGCGTCTTGGAAGACGGCACCCGTGAACCGATTTTCCGCGGCGGCAACTGGGCATTCTAAGTATCGATAATTCGACACTTATTTTTTCCGGCAGAATCATGTATACTAAATATTGATAATTACAGTTTAGAGAGGAGTTATCATTATGTTTTATGGTGTTACTGTCGTACTCGGCTTCATGGCCGTAATTTTCATGTTTTTCTTCACGCTTCTTCATTTCCTTGGAAAAGAGCTTCACACGCACGATGCAGAGCATGTAGATCCAATGCCTGAAAAAAAATACTGAGCGATAAAAAACGGCTTCTTCACTGAAGCCGTTTTTTTCAGCTCCATAAGCCATACCATAATTAATTTTTTTATCCATTTCCCTTGTACTTTAGGTCCCTTCGGCTCTTTCGCTTGATCTTCTATAATGTTAGAATCCAAACTAGTCAGCGTCTTTATTCATAGGAGGAATTCACGTATGTTTTCTGCAATAGATATTGGTATCGATTTAGGAACTGCAAATATATTGGTTTACACGAAATCAAAAGGCATCATTATAAACGAGCCCTCGGTGGTTGCCCTGGATGCGAAAACACGGGCTGTTCTGGCCATCGGCGACGAGGCAAAAGCGATGCTCGGCAAAGCTCCCGATTCCATCCTCGTCATCCGCCCCTTGAAAGATGGCGTCATTGCAGATTTCGATGTTACACGGGACCTGTTGAAAATTATTATGCAAAGAGCCGCAAAACAGCTCGGAAGTGCTTTTCGCAAGCCCAATGTCATGGTTTGTACGCCTTCTGGAGCGACTACGGTTGAACGCCGCGCTATTCACGATGCCGTGAAGCAAAGCGGAGCCAAAACCGTCCACTTGATTGAAGAAACAGTGGCTGCCGCAATTGGAGCCGAACTGCCGATCAGTGAACCGGTCGCAAGCGTTATCGTGGATATCGGCGGCGGCACAACGGAAGTCGGCATCATCTCTTTTGGTGGAGTCGTTTCATCCAATACTGTCAAAGTTGCAGGTGACCGCATGGATGAAGACATTATTCATTACGTCCGGAAACAGTATAATGTCCTAATCGGTGAACGCACCGCTGAAAATATTAAAAAGGAAATTGGCTATGCACCCGTTCCCCACGAAGCCGAAAACATGGAAATCCGGGGCCGCGACATCATGACGGGCTTGCCGAAAACCATCAACTTGAGCTCGCTTGAAACGCAGGAAGCACTGAAAGAATCCTTATCCGCTATTTTGGAATGCATCCGCGCGACTTTGGAAAATTGCCCGGCAGAACTATCCGGGGATATGGTCGACCAGGGTGTTGTCATTTCAGGAGGAGGCGCCTTACTGAAAGGCATGCAGGAATGGCTGTCGAAAGAAATCTCAGTTCCCGTCCACATCGCACCTCAGCCGCTCGAGTCTGTCGCTATCGGAACAGGATTGTCCCTCGGCATGATCAAACAGCTGGAGAAAATGTCGAGGTGATAAGAAAAGCGGAAGCGCCCGTGTAGATTCGGCGGGCATAAGACAGACCAGCAGTGTGGCGCTTTTTGCCACGCGGCTGGGTTGGCTTATGACCCTAGAATCTGCGCGCTGGAGCTGGACAATAAGAAAAGCGTAAGCAACCGTTAAGCCCCGACAAGCGCTGGAAGCCTGACCGGTAATGGCGTTCGTTGCCATTGCCGGTTAGGCTGAAGCGACTCGAGGGGCTGGCTGCTGGAGCTGGACAACACCGAAAAGCGGAAGCGCCCGGTTAGCTCTGACAGGTGTAAGACGAGCTGGCAAAGCGGCATGTTTTCAGCCGCACAGCCAGATCGGCTTACGTCCCGAAGAGCTGGGCACTGGAGCTGGACAACACCGAAAAGTGGAAGCGCCCAACCACACAAGAACTGAAATTCCACCAAAGCATCTGGGTCACCATGCCCACCCCTTGTTCTATAAAAGACAAGCGCTTATTATCTAGGAAACGATGTGGGATGACTTTTTTCCTTATTTTCTTTATATGGCCTATTTCAATTCGTATTTTTCAGAAATTTGGATTAAACTTAAAAGGTACTAGTCGATAAGGAGGAAACAACATGGCTTTATTGGATGAAATTTTGGAGTATAACGAAGAGTTTGTGAAAGAAAAGCGGTACGAGGAATTTATGACCACCAAATTCCCTGACAAAAAAGTCGTTATTTTGACATGCATGGATACGCGTCTTTTTGAGATGCTGCCAAAAGCGATGAATTTTAAAAATGGTGATATAAAAATAGTCAAAAGTGCAGGAGCTGTCATCAACCACCCGTTTGGCGGCATTATGCGGAGTTTACTTGTCGCTGTATATGAGTTGAATGCAGACGAAATCTACATTATCGGACACCATGATTGTGGGATGTCCTCCATTAAACCTCATGAAATGCTTGAGAAGATGAAAAAACGCGGTGTAGAAGAGAAGACCATTGAGATGATGGAGTATTCCGGAGTGGATCTCGAAGGCTGGCTACGCGGTTTCGATAATGTTTCGGAAAGCGTTGCACACAGTGTCAATATGGTGCGACACCACCCATTGCTAGACCCTACAGTTCCAGTCCACGGACTGGTGATCGACCCAACTACAGGTAAGCTTGATGTTGTCGTCAATGGAAACGAAAACCGCTGAGAAACTCTCAGCGGTTTTGTTTTTGATAATAGATATAATCGAGCGGTATTCCCTCTTTGCCGAACTGGCGGAGGAAAGATGTGATTTGTCCTCGATGGTAGCTTGCGTGATTGATGACGGTGAACAGCATCTCTTCACGGGACGTTGAAAAATCATCGCCCCGCATGTTCTGATAATGGAGAACCTCCTGCCATTGCTGCTCTGATAAAGAAGCAAAATACAATTCCATTTCAGCATGCAGCAACATAAAAGCTTCAATCGCTAGTTCAGTTGTCGCTACATCAAAATGTTCAAACACTGGCTTCTTTACACCATTCATCCGAAGAAGCCACAGCTTTTCCACTCCAATGACATGCGCAATCGTCGCTTCGATGGAAGCAAATGAATTTGCGCCTTCTTTTTGGTAGATTTCTTCGCCAATCGTTTGAACATGCTCCAAGCAGGCCAGTGTCGCCCATTTATGATAAGAGAACAACTTGTCTTTATTCATATTCTACGCACCTTCCTCCGCTTTTATTCATGTTTCAAACCAGCGCTGCATTTCTTTCCACCATTTTTTATAGGTGGCCTTGCCCTTTCAAAATTCGTCTTCAACCATGGCATAGTAATAATGATCTTTCCATTCGCCATTGATGTAAAGAAACTCTTTCAGCAAACCTTCCTGACGAAAGCCGGTCTTCTCCAATACCCGGATGGATCCAACATTCTCCGGAGAGACGTAAGCCTCGATCCGATGGAGCCGAAGCTGTTCAAATCCGAATGTAATCATCAACCTTACCGCTTCTGTGGCAATACCTTTGCCGACATAGGCCTCATCGATCGAGTAACCGACTAAAGCGCTTAAAAACGGCATGCGTTTGACGCTATAGATGGAAATGTGGCCAATCAGCTTATTGGTATCATGCTCGAAGATTCCAACACTGTATTCGCGATTTTCTCTTGCCTGGTAAATCGATTCCCGAATTTTTTCACGCTGAACGGCTGCTGAAAAATAACTGTCCCGGTGACGCGGTTCGTACACAGACCAATAATCCCGGTTTCGCAGTAGCAACTGCACCATTTCTTCTGCATCTTCAATCGTCAAACTGCGCAGGTAACAGGTCTGTCCCTCGAAAAGCAAGTTCATATCAGGCCTCAGCAGATGTCAGCGAAATGAATTCCTTGGCATCTTGGACACATAAAGCGATTCCTTTTTCCCAGAACGCCTGTTGTGTAATGTCTTCACCCAAATGCTTCATTGCCAAGTCTTCTGCTGACATCACTGCTGTATCGCGAAGCAAAGCCATGTATTTCTCTTCAAAGCCGGTTCCTTCTTCCAACGCTTTTGCATAAACGCTCAAGGAGAACAGATAGCCAAACGTATACGGAAAATTATAGAACGGCACATACGTAATATAGAAATGCAGTTTGGATGCCCAGAAATGCGGATGCGTTGAAGCCAGCCCGCCTGCAAATCCTTCTGTTTGCGCCTGTTCCATTAATTCATTTAATCGGCTTGCCGGAACGACCCCTTTTTTGCGTTCTTCATAGAAACGGGTTTCAAAAAGGAAACGGGAATGGATATTCATAAAGAACGCGACGCTGCGCTGGACTTTATCTTCCAATAAAGCAATTTTCTCGTCTTTGGACTGCGCATTTTTCACCGCTGCATCCGCCACAATCATTTCGGCGAATGTAGATGCTGTTTCCGCTACATTCATCGCATAGGAACGGTTCAATGAATGGACTGGACGAAGGGCATAGGTATGAAAGGCGTGCCCGAGTTCGTGTGCCAGCGTCGCCACATTGGACATCGATCCGCTGTAAGTCATGAAAATACGCGACTCCTCACTTAACGGCAAGCCGGTGCAAAATCCTCCTGGGCGTTTATTCGGACGGTCTTCTGCTTCAATCCAGCCTTTTTCGAATGCCTGCTGGGCGAATTGCTCTAATTCCGGACCGAATTTACCGAATTGCTGGAGGATGAATTCAGCTCCTTCCTGATAGGAAAACTGCTGCGTGCTCTCTGTCACCGGTGCATCGACGTCATACCAATCCAATCCGTCTTTCCCGAGCAGCTTGCCTTTTTGGTTTAAATAGTCGACGAAAGGCTGCTTATTTTTGCTGATTGCCCCCCACATGGCGTCCAATGTTTCCTGCTTCATCCGGTTGATATGCAGCGGTTCCTGCAGCGGACTATCCC
This sequence comes from Planococcus sp. SE5232, assembly GCF_050686535.1. Classification (NCBI taxonomy): domain Bacteria; kingdom Bacillati; phylum Bacillota; class Bacilli; order Caryophanales; family Caryophanaceae; genus Planococcus; species Planococcus sp. SE5232. The sequence continues at coordinate 42,953 of NZ_JBOGCP010000007.1, forward strand.
AACCGCGTTTTTTATAGGTTTCCAGACGGAATCCAGCTATAGAGTTCAAGGTTTTCGCAAAGAACTCTTCTTTATCTGCCCATGCCTCTTCCAACTTTTCATAGGATTCCTTCCGTACTGCAGCATCTTTATGGGAGCTTAAGTTATTCGCTTGTCCAACCGACAGCACTTTCGACTCGCCGTCTACAGTGACCGTCACGCTGATTTCTCCCACCAGCATATCGTACAATTGGCTCCAGCTATGATAACCATCGATGCTTAACGCAGTGATCAGGTTTTCCTCTTTTTCAGAAAGCAGCATCTTTGCTTCTTCACGCCATTCATTCAAGACAAATGTAAATTCGCGCAAAGCCTCTTCGTTCAGCAGCTCTGCCCAAACTCCCTCTTCAGTCTTCGATAGATCCTGCTGGATTTTCTGAAAAGAGCTTTGAAAACGCGCAGAGAGTGAAGAAGCTTCGCTTTCCAAAACACCAGCTTTTTTATCCTGAGTGTTCTGGGCCATCAGACAGCCGATGAATGCACCAGACTGGCTTAAATGCCGCATCACATGACTCATTTGTTCAAGCACCTCAGCCACTTTTGGAGCATCCTCTTTTGCAGCCGGCACTTCGAACTTCTGGACAAACTCTTCAAATCCAGAAAGCTTCGTTACCGCTTCGTTCATATGCAGCCGCAATTCCTTTGATTCGCTGCTCCCTGGAAATAGCGTATCCAAATCCCATACTTCCGGATAGTTAACTGTCATGATATGGCCCCCTGGTAAACTTAATTTTCTAAAAACACTTATAAGTATATCATTTTTCCTTCCTGAACCGGAACAATATTCCACATAGGCACCCTGCACTTCACCTAATCGCCATTTTTAGGGAATTTTTTGGAAAAGGATAATTGTTGATTGAAACGGCGACAGGTATACTGAAAAGAAGGAGGGATTTCGCATGATTCGTATTTTGCTTATGACAATTGCTTTCATCGCTGTAATTGTCATGAATACTTTAGCAAACACCTTGCCGCTGAATGATCAGACCACCGGAGAAATATCTAATCGGCTTCTGGTCTTGTTTACGCCAGCCGGTTACGTATTTTCAATTTGGTCCATCATCTATCTTTTATTGGCTGTTTGGATCATCGCTTTCTGGGTGCGGTTAAGAAAGGGAGAAACTCCCTCATCCAAGATTGCCTTATTTTTCATCTTAAGCTGCATTTTCAATATCACCTGGCTGCTTTTGTGGCATTATGAATTCTTCGCCTGGTCAATCATTGCAATGCTCGGCTACTTGGTGGCATTGATCGCCCTTTATCTGCAATACAGCAATTCAGAAAGAAAGATTACTGAACGGCTGCCGATTTCAATCAACATGGGTTGGATCAGTGTCGCAACCATCGCCAATATCAGTTTTGTCCTGACGTACTATAATTGGAGTGGCTGGGGACTCAGTGACCAGCTATGGACGGTGATCATGCTGACGGTCGCCACGGCACTTGCTTTGCACATCCGTTTCCATCATGCGGATATCCCCTTTGCTTTGGTCTTCATTTGGGCGTTCATCGGAATTGCCGTAAAGCATGGGACAGATGAAATGCTGGTGACAACGGCCGCCCTTTTCCTGAGCGGCGTCATTTTGACCGGTATTCTGCTAATTAAAAAAAGAACTGCCCCAGCAGTTCAGTAAAACTGTGGGCAACCCGATTCTAAAGGGTGTCCACAGTTTTTCGTTTCCAGACTTTGATAATAAATCGAAAAACAAAAGGGATCCGGCATTTGCTCCGGATCCCTTGATTTTTTTACAATTCTTATTTATCCATTTTGGTCAGCAGGATCGGCTCGCCTTTTGTAACGAGCACAGTATGCTCGATTTGCGCCACCAATGACTGATCCGGTGTGATGAATGTCCAGCCATCGCCTGATTCCACAATGTGCTCGGCCTTTTGCGAGATAAACGGCTCTACAGCCAGCACCATGCCTTCTTTCAGGATGGTCGTCTCCCACGCATCGTAATAATTCAGGATGTGCTGTGGAGCTTCATGCAGCGATTTGCCGATGCCATGGCCGGTCAAATTCTTGATAACGAACAAGCCCTGCTCTTTCGCCTCACGTTCCACTGCTTTACCAATTTGGTTAAGCTTTGCACCGGCTTTGACTTTTGTCATCGCGCGATCGAAAGCTGAAGCTGCAGCTTCACAGATTTTTTCCTTGTCCGCATGCCCTTCGCCTACAACAAAGGAAATGCCGGTATCGGAGAAGAATCCTTCGTATGAGCCAGAAACGTCGATATTGACGATATCGCCGTCTTGGATCACGCGGTCACCCGGAATTCCGTGTGCCACTTCTTCGTTGACACTGATGCAGGTGAATCCAGGAAAATCATACTCTGATTTAGGTCCGGAAACGCCGCCCAGCTCTTCGAACAATTTGCCGCCCAATTCGTCAATTTCCTTCGTAGTGACTCCAGCTTTAGTAGCCGCCTTCATCGCTTCACGAATTTCAGCCACCATTTGGCCGGCTTTTTTCAACATTTCAATATCTTTTTCATTAGTTGCTATCATCAATGACCCTTCTTTCAAGCTTTTCTATTCAAGAATTATACCACAAAATTAAATCAGGGGCTCCTGACCCGTTTCAATAAATCCGGGAAAATCGACATAAAAAAAGAAGGCTGTCCGAGGACAGCCTTCCATATTTCAAGCTTCAGCATCCACCAGTCTCGGAGCTGCTGCAAAAAGCGCAGCACAGACAAAGGCGGCAAGCAAAAATACCGGGATCATATACGTTGCATTATAAATCACCGAGTAAATGACCACATTGCCTTCAGCAAACATGCCGAAGAACAGGATGCCGGTAATGACATGGACGAGGTAGCGCAGCGCAGAAGCAAGTAACACACCGGCAACAACAGCCGTCAGCATCTTCCCTGTTTGCTTGGCATGTGCATGCTGCAGATACTTCCCACGCATGACACCCGCCAGCCCCACGACTCCGTAGGCGAGAAGATAATCCAATATGACCTGCATGACGACGAATCCGAAAGACAAGGGCGCCACAGAGATAAACCCTGAGACAATCTGCAGCAGCCCGACCAGGAATCCTGTCAGCACTCCGGCACCGACGCCTCTTCTGAAAGCGATCAATACAATTGGAATCATCACCAGGCTGACTGAACCCCCCTGTGGCATCCGGAAAGAAACGAAATCCAACACAAATCCAAGAGCTGCGAAAATGGCAATTTCCATCATCAACAATACTTTTTTATTTCTCATGACTTCCTCCTTTAATGTGTTATGCACATCACCAGAAGGGCCGTGAATAAAACCATATTAAAAACGGCGACAGGACAGAGCCTGTCGCCGTTGTAAGGGCCGGTTTCCATCCACATCCCTGCGCAAGTGTTAACTTACAGGTTCAAAGGGTAAGAACAAATGTTCACTCTCAGCAAAAGCTCCCCTTGTGGTGTATACAGATATTTAGCATTCACCTGTATTGTACACAAGGGTTTCATTTTGTGCAAGGCTGTTTTAAGATAGCCTGATAGGGTAAAGAATTACATGATGAAGATAGTTGAAAGGTGGTGAAGGCAGCCGGGATTCTGGGCTTGCCGAAAATATGATTGAATTGTTGAAGGAACTGATTAAAATTCAAAGCGATACTAAAGATGGAGCCAATGAAGCTCTTCTTTTTTGTGCAGATTGGCTGAAATCCAAAGGAGAAACCGTTACTGTCCATGACAATAAAGGTTATCTGATGCTGACTGCCGCTAAAGGGCAAGGCACCGAGACCATCGTTTGGAATGGCCACGTCGACGTCGTTCCTGGCCATAAAGAACAGTTTGTCCCAGTCGAAGAGCAGGACCGCATCTATGGCCGCGGCGCCGCTGACATGAAAGCCGGAGTTGCCGCGATGATGCAGGCCTTTATCGAGCTGGACAGTTCCGGCCTAGAGCGCACGGTGCAGCTGCATATTGTAACGGACGAAGAGATTGGCGGCCGAAACACTTCCAAGTGGCTGGTCGAACAAGGCTTCCATGGTGACTTCGTCATTTGCGGTGAACCTACGGGATTGAAAGTTGGCCTGCAATCCAAAGGTATCCTGCGGATGGATATGACGTTCAAAGGCAAACCGGCCCACGGGAGCCGTCCTTGGGAAGGCATCAACGCCATTGAATCTGCGATGAAATTCCACATGGCTATCTCTGAGCTTCCTTTCAGAAAAGAATCAACGGAATATTACGAGCAGCCTTCCGTCAATTTGCCGATCATCAAAGCAGGAGACCGTTACAATGTGGTTCCTGAAACGTGCGAAATGTCCTATGATATCCGCTTCATGCCCGGACAGGACAAAGACGAGATCGTTCGCCAATTGGCAGACTTGGCTGAAACCTTGGATCTCGATATGGACTACAAAGCGTCAGGATCTACCCCAGCCCTGACAACAACAAAAGAAAATCCCTATATCCAGAGCCTGCAAAAGGCGATTCTGGATACTACAGATCAGGAACCTGTTTTATTCGGCCAGCATGGCGCTGCAGATACGCGTTATTATGCAGCGGTGACCGGCGGCGAAGGGGCAATAGAATTCGGTCCAAGCGGCGATGATTGGCATGGCAATGCTGAATACGTAACGATTTCAAGCGTCCATGCGTACAAGGATATCCTCTTGGCTCATGCCCAATCTGCTTAAATAGGTTTGCATTCTGCAAAATTCGGGAAAATAACAATAACTAACCCCATGAATGGAGAGATTTAAATGGCAATTGGAAGACTAGTGAAATCTGCGATAAAATACGGTCCCATCGCTTACCCGATCATCCGTAAAGTATTAAATAAAAGAAAACAAGGAAAAGCTGGACAACCAGCTTCCAAACAATCTACATCGCGTGATAAAAAACGCTAAACCAAAAAACGTTCCGGCATAAAATATGCCGGAACGTTTTTTTGAGTTTTATAAAGAATTGGAGGTCCGCAGGATGCGGATCATGTAAGCGTTGCGACAGGAAGTTGCGCTTTTAGCTTACGTTCCTCTAAATGGGCGCTTACGCTTTTCTTTGTCCAGCTCCAGCAGCCAGCCCCTCGAGTCGCTTCAGCCTTTCCAGCAATGGCTGAAGAACGCCATTACCGGCAAGGCTTCCAGCGCTTGTCGGGGCTTGACGGCTGCTTACGCTTTTCTAGATATAATAAGGCATTGCTTCGCGCAATGCAAAGTAGCCGGTTGGGCTGCTTTCAGATGGGCGCTGTGCTGTTTCTTCCGAATCATTAGCCTCTTGGTCTTGGCCATCTTGCTCTTCTTGATCCTGTGCTTCCATTATCTGCTCGAAAGACAATGGGTTCGGCGGTGGCAATTCCAAGTCCTCGACTGTCCAAGCTGCCTGGTATTCATCGAAGAACGCATTGGCCATCGCCTGGTAGCCGACTGCATTCGGATGGACGTCGGCTGCATTCGGAACTTTATCTACGGCATTTTCACCAAATGGCTTGTCTACTGATACAAAAACGGCTCCTGCCTTTTCAGCAGACTCCTGGAGAATTTGATTGAGACGGTCAAGCTGTTTGGCCGTTCCGCTCTTTTGGCTGTCACGCACATGCGGATAGGCAAAATAATAACCCATTACATAAACCGCTGCGTCCGGAGATTGCTCCGTAAGCTCAGCCAAAATCAGCTCCATGTTCTTGCGTGCATCATTGAGTGCAAAATCCGCCTGCACCTGCTGGAACGTCAGCGATCCCTGTACTGAATCATTCTGTACGAGACGCAGCAGATCATTCGCCCCTGCTGATACGGTAATCAGATTGGCGGATGCCAGTACTTCCTTTGCCTCATCGGTTTGGATGCTGTCTAACACATCAGCCGTTGTAAAACCGGGAAATGCCAGGTTTTTCGAATAGAATGCGACAGGTTGGTTGCGTGACAGCTCTTGGGCAATCAAATCTGCATAGCCCGTATCTATTTGGCGTTCGGGTGTCTGCCCAGCTGCCAACGAATCACCGATGGCTACATAAGCTGCTGGTAGTTTAATCTCTGCCTGCGCATTAGCCGATCCGCTGAACAGGAAAAGTCCGGCCATGGCCGCAATCCAAAATTTTTTCATTTCACTCACCTCTTAGAATGCCCAGTTTCCATTTCGGAAGATAGGCTCTTTTGAACCATCTGCTGTGATGCCATCAATATCCATTCCGTCACTGCCAATCATAAAATCTTCATGGACAATCGATGTATTCAAGCCAATGGCAGCCAATTGATTGCGCTCCAGGTCACGTGCCCCTTCATAACAGGTCGGATAAGAATCGCCGATCGCTAAATGGTTCGAAGCATTTTCATCAAACAAGGTATTGTAGAACAAGATGTTCGAGTCGGAAATCGGTGAATGGTACGGCACCAATGCCACTTCTCCCAAATAAGCCGCACCTTCATCTGCATTGATCATTTCGTCGAGAAGTTCTTGCCCTACTTCCGCTTTGGCAGAAACAATTTTGCCTTTTTTAAAAGTTAGTGTGAAACCGTCGATGACATTGCCCTGATAAACCAATGGCTTTGTATTGCGGACCGTTCCATCCACTCCATGCTTTAAGGGAACGGTATAAACTTCCTCTGTCGGCATATTGGCGATGAACGGATTGCCTTGAGGCGTTTTTGACGCGCCGGACATCCAGATATGTTTGTCGGGAAGTTCGATTGTCAGTTCTGTACCAGGTGCGCTGTATTGCAGTTTCACGTATCGTTTATCGTTCAACTGGGAAGCGCGCTGTTCCAGTAAAGCGATGTGGTTTTTCCATGCTTCCACGGCATCACCTTCACCGATGCGAACCGTTTTGAAGATGGCCTGCCATAAGGCATCCACTTGTTTTTCAGCCGGTAGGTCAGGAAATACTTTTTGCGCCCATTTTGGTGACGGCATCGCGACGATCGACCAAGCCACTTTGTCTGTTCCGACCGCCTGTCGATAACGCTCCAGTGCTTTTCCGGCAGATTTTTGCGAATCAGCCAGACGTTTCGCGGGAATTCCCGTCAAAAGATCCGGATCTTCTGCATCAATCCACAAAAAAGAACCGCCTGTATTGATCACTTCATCACGCTGGACGACGGACCATTCAGGATATTCCGCAAAAGCTTCATCAGGTGCCAGTTCAAAATGCGTCCGCGTCAACACGGGATCCTCATAATTGACCTGCACCCGCTTAGCGCCTGCTTCGTAAGCTTTTTTAACAACAATTCGTGTGAATTCAAGTGTATCAATTGTCGTATTGATAACAATAAACTGTCCTTTTTGAACATTTAAGCCTACATGGACCGTCAAATCGGCATATTGTTCGAGCTTCTGCTGAAAATTCATCGTTTATTCCCCTTTGCAGCGATGGTTTTACTGGAACCTTCAATCAGTTTCCCGCCATGGATCACTTTTTGGACAGGTTTAGACGGCAATTCCTTAGTGAATTTCTTATAATGCCGTTCATCGGAATAGGCCAACAAGGTCAACACTTCACCATCCGCTCCAGCTCTTCCGGTTCTTCCTGAACGATGCAGGTACTGCTCAACCGTTTGGGGAACATCCACATGGATCACATGCGTCACTAAGTCGATATCCAGTCCGCGTGCTGCCACTTCTGTCGCTATCAATATGGCGACTTCCCCTTTTCGAAAAGCATCCAAAGCTTTTTTGCGTTCATCTTTCTTCATTTCGGAATGCAGGGTCACGATTTTCGCATCACGGAACTTCAGTTTATTTTCCTTCATCAGCAATTGATCCAGGTTATTGACGAACGCCAACCCTTTCATGCCTGGAATATGCGAAAGGCTGCGCAACATTTCGGTCTTGTCCCGCTCATCCACTTTAATGAATGAGTGCGTCACTTTCCCAAACATCGGCAGATCTTCTGCGGTTACTTGCAGACGTGTCGGGTGCTGCATCAAACGTTCTGCTACCAGCTCTATTTCTTCAGTGATGGTTGCAGATACCAGTACCAATTGGCGTTCATGCTGGGTTTTTTCAATCAAATCCTTCATGATGCCGCGGTGTTCGCGCGCCATCAGCTGGTCGCCTTCATCCAACACCAAAATCCGGATTTCATGCATTTTCAGCTTTTTGGTTTTCACCAACTCATTTAGACGTCCTGGCGTCCCCACCACAATCGTCGGCTTTTTCTTCAATTTCTCCAATTGGCGCTGGATATTTGCCCCGCCAATCAATTGAGTGACTGTTACGTCTGTTCCTTCTGTCCACTCACGCAGTACATTGACGATCTGCATCGACAATTCCTGCGATGGAGCGACGATCATTGCCTGGATTGCTTGTTTCTCAGGGTTGACCCGTTCTAATATCGGAAGTACATAAGCCAAAGTCTTACCGGAACCTGTTGGAGATTCTGCAACGATATCATTGCCGGCCAACATCTCCGGAATCATCTGCTCCTGGATCGGCATTGCCGTTTCAAACCCAGCCTTTTCCCATTTTTCCTGCCATATCGGACTCAATTCATTTATAAAAGTCATTTGCGATTCCACCTTCTTTTCAATGCTATAAGTGTATCATATTTGGTGTTTTAACGCCTTGATGAAACAAGAAAAGCGCAAGCGCCCGTGTAGCTCTGCCGGGCATAAGACAGACCGGCGAAGCGGCATATTTTCAGCCGCACAGCTGGGCTGGCTTATGACCCAAAGAGCTGGGCGCTGGAGTCTGGACATAGAAAAGCGCAAGCAGCCGTTAAGCCCCGACAAGCGCTGGAAGCCTTGCCGGTAATGGCGTTCTTCAGAGCCATTGCTGGAAAGGCTGAAGCGACTCGAGGGGCTGGCTGCGGGAGTCTGGACATGAAGAAAAGCGCAAGCGCCCGTGTAGCTCTGCCGGGCATAAGACAGACCGGCAGAGTGGCGTTCTTTGCCACGGCGCTGGGCTGGCTTATGACCCAAAGAGCTGGGCGCTGGAGCTGGACAATAAAGAAAAGCCCAAGCCCCGATGCTTACAAAAACCAAAAAACCAGACCCATAAATGGGCCTGGCTTCACGAATCATTCAGTTACTTCTTTTTGTTTATAGACAATCTCTTTTTCCGCTTCAGTGACCGGACGCACAGGTTTTTTAATGAAGAACGCCAGAATCAGCGACACTAGGGCGATAAAAGTCGATACGAAAAACGAAAAGTTGATGCCATCAAGCATTGCCAAATTCATGATACTCTCAGGATTAGTCCCACTTGCCGCCAGTTCTTTCGCTGTAGACTCAGTGCGCGTATTCATGATGGTGATCAGGAAAGCAGAGCCGACAGCACCCGCTACTTGCTGCAACGTATTATTGATGGCTGTTCCGTGCGGATAAGATTTCACCGGCAAGGTGTTAAGGCCGTTCGTCATAACCGGCATCATCACCATTGAAATGCCAAGCATCCGCAAAGTATAGATCAACATGATATTGATATAGCTGGAATCCAAGCTTAATTGGCTGAATAGATACGTGGTGAAAACGACGATTGCCAATCCAGGGATCGCCAGCACTTTTGCACCGAATCGGTCGAAAAGCCGGCCGGTAACCGGCGACATGAAGCCCATCACTAAAGCACCCGGCAACATCAACAAACCGGAGTCGATCGGTGAAATGCCTTTGATGGTCTGGATGTAGATCGGCATCAGGATCATCGCTGAAAACATGGACATGGATAGAGCGATTGAAATAGCGGATGACAAAGCGAACATCGGATATTTATAGATTCTGATTTCAAGCAAGGGTTCATCCAATTTCAATTGGCGCAAACCGAAGGCAATCAGCGAAACGATGCCGATCGCAATCGTCACCATAACAATCGGATCGCTCCAGCCCATCGTTCCTGCTGAACTGAACCCGTATAAAACACCTCCGAAACCTAAACTTGAAAGGGCCAACGAAGCCTTATCAAGCGAAATTTCTCGGTTCTGGAAGGTCAAGTTCTTCAATTTGAATATCCCTAAAGCCAGTGGAATCAAAGCCACCGGCAGGACGATCCAGAAAAGTACGCGCCATGAGTAATTCTCGACGATAAATCCGGAAAGTGTCGGTCCGATTGCAGGTGCAACGACCATGACGAGTCCAAACACCCCCATTGCCGATCCACGTTTTTCAACAGGAAATGCTGCAAGCATCACATTCATCAGCAATGGCATCATCAAAGCTGCACCGGAAGCTTGAATCATTCTTCCGATCAATAAAACACTGAATACTGGTGCCATTGCAGCAAGCAATGTACCAAGGGCAAATAACGACATGGCCACAATGAAAATCGACCGGTTTGAATAGCGCTGGATGAAATAAGCACTGGCCGGGATCAAAATTCCGTTGACGAGCATATATCCAGTGACCAGCCATTGTGCTGTGGAAGCCGCGATATCGAGGTCGATCATTATTTCAGGTAAAGCTATATTCAATAAAGTCTGGTTAAAAATTGCTACGAATGCACCCGTAAAGAGAATGGCGATTATGCCATAAGGCGTTTTTTTCTGTTCTTTCATCTTTTTCTTTCCTCCGTACTTACTGCTCTGTATTTTTTTCTGTTTCTCCATTGCATCATTCTATACCGACTGTATATTTTTTTCAAGTATTTTGCCATTCATTTATTAAAACATTGATTCAAAAGCGTTTTCAGGTTATTATAAAAATAGACTAACGGTATAAAGGTGAGGTAAATGAACCCTAAAAAACAACAGATCCTAAATGCGGCCTATGAACTTTTCATCAACAAAGGCTATAATTCCTCTTCGATACAGGACATCCTGGATGAAGCCAGTGTATCCAAAGGGACTTTCTATAACTATTTTGGATCCAAAGCAGAATGCCTTATGGCCATCATGGAATCCATCGGCAGCGAAATCCGCCAACGGCGAATGGCAGCGGCAGTCGGCATGCCCCCCCATAATCCAGAAGTTCTGGCAGAACAATTGTATATTCGAATTAAGCTGAACCTTGAAAAGAACTTGTTTTCTCTTTATGAAAGCATTTTCTACTCACAGGAGCCGGAATTGAAAGCATTCTCCATCAAACAATATTCTTCGGAAATGGAATGGATTTCTTCACGGATTGTGGATGTTTTCGGCAAAGAAGCAGCACCATATGCTCTGGAAAATGCGGCTTTTGTACATGGCTATGTTCAGCAGCTGATTCACTTATGGCGCCTTCTTTCCACCGAGGAAGTGCCGGCAGAAAAACTATCTTCTTTCGTGATTCGACGCTTGCAGGCGACCATCGCTCTTCAGATAGCGGCAAAAGATACCTTTATTGGTAATTTGAAATTGCCATTCGCCACCCCCACTGACGAATTCAGCCTGGCAGAACTTTCAACATTGCTCGAAACTTATGCAAAGAAATTAAAAAACCACAAAAATACGCAGCAACTGGTGCATTTTCTTTCAACAGAACTGGCCGCAGAAAGTCCGAGAAAAGCCTTAGTTGAAAGTGTCCTCACCTCACTGGCACATGACGATTTGATCGAATCTGAACTGTCGATCCTGATTGAGCATGTGTGGAAGCATTTAAGTGACATCACATAAAAAAGAGCGAAGCCTGTAGTGGCTTCGCTCTTTTTTATGGTTTGCGCCGCCCATTTACGGCTTGTTCAAACGCATAAGCATATTCAATCAAAGCCGGCTCACTGAATGCTTGGCCGGCGAACGTGATGCCGAATGGTTCTTTTGATTCGCTATAGCCAAAAGGTACCGTAATCGAAGGGAATCCAGCGGCCGCCCCGATATTGCAGCCGAAATCCTGGGGTAGCACCAACGCATCCACGCCGATATTTTCCAGCACTTCTTTCATGCCGCGTTCTGCTGCCAAAAAGCGGTTGCGCTCCAACGCTTCCACGTACTCCCGCTCTGTTAACATGCCCGTCATTCCATTGGCTTGTTCGAGCAGATTTTGTCCGAACTTCAGCATCTTCTCAGGGTGCTCGTTATTAAACGCGATGACATCGTCCAATGAACGAATCGGTTGATCGGGATTTGATTTTGCCAGGTAAGCATTGAGATTCGCTTTAAACTCATGCAACAGCACCGCAAATCCCAAATCCTCCTGATGGACGCCTAAATCGACGTCATCGATGAGTTCGGCACCACAAGCTCGAAGTGCATCCAGCGCTTTTTCGAAAAGAGCTGCCTGCTCGTCCCTGATTTCCTTGAACAGCCCTCTGGCTATACCAAGCTTGACACCTTGAAGGCCATCCGTCTTGAAGTGGCTGCTCCAATTATAGTTCTCAAATGGCGCTGCAAAAGCGGTACTGACGTCTTTCGGGTCGACGCCGATGATGGCTTGAAGAAGTGCCACAGCATCAGCAACCGTCCGCGCCAAAGGCCCTGGAACATCCTGTGTATGCGACAGCGGAATAATACCGGTCCGGCTTGCCAGGCCGACCGTGGGCTTAATGCCGACTAAACTGTTTTGGGCAGCCGGATTGATGATGGATCCCGATGTCTCTGTCCCAATCGCTCCCGCTGCCAGATTCGAGGCGATGGCTGCAGCAGAACCTGAACTTGAGCCGCCGACATCAAAAGCGCCATATGGATTTTTCACTTGCCCACCTCTTGAGCTGTAGCCGTTGGTCATTTTATCCGACATGAAGTTGGCCCATTCCGTCATATTGGTCTTCCCTAGAATCACAACACCCGCCTGTCGCAGCTTTTCCACCACTTTGGCATCCTGCAGTGCATAATGATCTTTCAGCGCGAAAGATCCGGCACTGGTATGCATCTTGTCGCCCGTTTCCATATTGTCCTTGACCAGGATCGGAATGCCATGCAGCACAGAACGCGGACCAGTTTGATGGCGTTCAAAATCAAGCGACTGTGCTGTCAATAAGGCATCCGGATTCATTTCAAGAACTGCTTGTGTATTTTTATCGCGCAAAGAAATGTTTTCTTTGTACATCAAAACCAGTTCTTCAGAAGTCAGCCGGCCTTCAGCCATCTCTTCCTGCATTTCAGCAATCGTCAATTCATCCAGCCGTTCCCGTCGGTACTCTTCTAAATGTTGATTGTGCATTGATTTTCCTCCTATTCCATATAAACCATTGAAAAAAGCCGGAATCAGCCGGCTTGGTTAGTTTCTGTATAGGTTTTCATCAACTCATAAAGTGAAGTTTCATATAATTGCCGTCCATTTATCTTAAAGACATTTTGTTCAACTAATCCTTGAATGATGATTTCACGTTTGTCAGTGAATTTCGACTCGGGTATCTGTTCCATTTTCCTCGTTCTCTCCTTCTGGAAGTATTCCCTTATCTTTACCCTTCAGCCTATCCCTTTAAAACCTGTCTATGTTTAAAATATCTTATTCTAATTGGAAATAAAAATAGAACCCGATCAGCATAAATGCTGATCGGGTTCTTGCGGGTTACTCCGCCAGTTCCAGCCAAGCCACTGCTTCACAATGGGTGGACTGCGGGAACATATCAACAGGCTGCACTTCTTTCGTGCGATACCCTCCATCTTCCAGTATGCGCAGGTCACGCGCCAATGTTGCCGGATTGCAGGACACATAGACTACACGCCTCGGACGCTGCTTAAGGATGGTCCGCAGCAATTGCTCATCACAGCCTTTGCGCGGCGGGTCAACGACCAATACATCCGCTTTCTTGCCTTCTTTATACCAGCGAGGAATGACTTGTTCAGCCGGTCCCGCTTCAAATAGCGTATTGGATAAGCCATTCAGTTCCGCATTGCGTTTTGCATCTTCGATCGCTTGGGGCACGATTTCGACACCCATCACAAATTCAGCGCGCTGCGCAAGGAACAAGGAGATTGTTCCGATGCCGCAGTATGCATCGATTACGGTTTCCTTTCCGGTCAATTGCGCATACTCGAGCGCCTGACCGTATAGAACTTCTGTCTGCTCGGGATTGATTTGGTAAAAAGACCGGGCGGAAATTTCAAAACGGACATCGCCGATCTGATCTTCGATTACGTCTTTGCCCCAAAGCGTCAAGGTTTCATCACCAAAAATGACATTGGTCTTTTCGCTGTTGATGTTTTGGACAACCGAAGTAACTTCCGGTACAGTCGCTTGGATCAGTTCAATGGCGCGTACTGCCTGAGGAAACTTCTTTTTCTTGGTCACCAGCACCACCATGATTTCGCCTGTCGCCCGCGCTTTCCGAACGACTACATGGCGGAGCATGCCGCGATGCGTCGCTTCTTCATAAGGCTCGATGCCTATTTCAGCCAGGTTCTTTTTCAAAGCCACCATGATGGCATCCGCTTCAGGCGTCTGGATCAAGCAAATATCCGTATCTGCAATGTCATGCGAACGCGTCTGATAAAATCCGGCGACGACTTTTCCGTCTTGTGTACCGAACGGGATTTGGGATTTATTGCGATAGCGCCATGGATGTTCCATGCCTTTTACCGGATGTACCGGGACGTCGGGCAATTTGCCGATCCGGGTGATGGCATCGCGCACCAATTTCTGTTTGAAGGTCATCTGGCCTTCATAGGACAAGTGCTGAATCTGGCAGCCTCCGCACGTATCGAACACCGGACACGGCGCGGTTACACGGAACGGGGACGCCTGTTTTATTTCAATAAGCTTCGCAAAGCCATAAGATTTCAAGGTCTTCAAAACATGGACAACTACATCTTCCCCCGGCAAAGCGCCTGGGATGAACAACGGGTAGCCTTCCACTTTCGCTACACCTGCACCGTCATGGGTCAAGTCTTCTACGTGGACCGTTATCCGGTCATTTTTATTTACTGGTTTCAAAAATATTCACTCCGTTTCACATCTAACTATCATACAACAAAAAAACGCGGCAGGCAAAAGCCTGCACGCGTGCCTAATCCCGATCTTTCGTAGCGGGACCATCTTTCAGCGAAAACCAGAAGCCGAAAATGATGGCTCCGAACAACACCAGAAATGGTGCATAAAATATCATGAAATCCTGCATGGATACTGCCTCCTCTATGCGTGGTAATCCGATTTGCCTTCGATGTAATCTTTATCGAACAGGAACAGACGGAACAACAAGTAAAGCGACGGCAACAACAGGCAGAGGCCTGCGATAAACGCGATGATCAAGGCGATGGCCATGGCTTCATTCGTAAAGCTGTCGTAGATCGTCAAATACGGATACAGCAGATACGGGTAATGCGATGCACCGTATGCAAAGAACGCCGTAAAGAATTGCCCCATCAATAAAATGAAAGCCCAACCGTAATGGCGTTTTTTCCATATCAGGTAAACCGTTCCGGCAAAAAGCAGGAACGATACAGCGAATACCCACCACAAGTCCAGAATGCGCGCATAATGTTCCGGATTATGGCCGCGCAGTTCGTAAATGATGCCAGTTGCCGTAATGATGGCTGGACCTGCCCAAATTAATGCGTATTTGCGCATCAGATCGGTTGCCTTGGCATCCCCAGCTTTAGCGGAATACCAGGTCAGGAATACCGCGGAAATGTAAAGGACTGCTGTTAAGCTCAGGACCACGATGCTCCACATTAAAGGACTGGTAAACAAAGCCCAGTAATCCAGGTAAGGCTGTCCGTTATCCATAAAGATAAAGCCGCCTTCGGACATGGCCAGCACCGGTGACAAAGCAGCGGGCAGCAGCAGGCCGGACAAGCCGTACATATAGATATAGCCTCTATGGTTGATCTTTGCCCCGTAGGTCGCAAACGCGTAATAGGAACCGCGGATCGCCAGCAGGATCAATGCCAGACTCGCTGGAACCAATAGCGTGGTGCCGTAGTAGAAAGCGGTCTGCGGGAAAAAACCGATGATCCCGACAAAGAAGAACACAAAGAATACGTTGGTGACTTCCCAAACCGGTGACAAATAGCGCTGAATGACTCCAGTCAATATATGCTGCTTGCCGACAAACGAGCTATAGGCATTAAAGAAGCCGGCGCCGAAATCGATCGACGCCACAATGACATACAGATACAGAAACAGCCAAAGAACGGATATGCCGATAATCTCTAAAGTCATTCTTCTTCACCGCCTTTGCCATTTTCGCGCGCTGCCAATTCTTTTTCAACCGGGTTGCGTTTGTACATACGGGTTAAGACGACCCCAGTACCGATACCCAAGATGAGGTATAAGCCTGCGAATAAAATGATCATCAGGTCCACTTGGCCACTGGTGGTTGCTGCTTCACTGACTTTCAT
Source organism: Planococcus sp. SE5232 (assembly GCF_050686535.1). Lineage (NCBI taxonomy): Bacteria > Bacillati > Bacillota > Bacilli > Caryophanales > Caryophanaceae > Planococcus > Planococcus sp. SE5232. Next base: position 59,054 of record NZ_JBOGCP010000007.1, read on the forward strand.
ATGGCCTCGAAGAACCCAAGGCTGGCGCCCTACTTCCGTGAACCACCATCCTGCTTCGATGGCGATGAGCGCTAACGGCCCTCCAGCCACTATCAGCCAGCGGAACCATTTTGCCCGGATAAATGCCCAGTTGCGCCAAGCGGCCACAACATAGACAAAGGAAAAGAATGCCAACCACATACCGATCATGACCATCGTATCAAAGAGGTAATGGATCCATAGCGGCGGTATTTCATCTTCCGGAAATTCATTAAGGCCGATTACTTCTGTAAACGGATTACTGTGTGCCAGAATGCTCAGCGCATAAGGGATTTTAATGGCGTACTTCGCCTCTTCCCCATCCAGAATCCCAAACAGGATCAATCCAGCTTCTTCCTCGGTTTCAAAATGCCACTCCGCAGCCGCCAATTTTTCTGGCTGGTACTCTGCCAAATATTTACCCGAGAAGTCGCCGATCAAAGCAGTGGCGATGGCGAATACCAATCCCAGTTTCATCGTTAAAAATAAAGCTTTTTTATGGTAGATATGCTTAGATCCACCCAACATGCGCAATGCAGCAATGGATGCCAGCACAAAAGCGCTGGTCATGAATGCCGTGGCCATAACGTGGGCCACTTTTGTGGGCACTGCGGGACTGAACATTGCCAGCAACGGACTGACATTGACCATTTCACCGTTCAGTATTTCAAAGCCCTGCGGCTGATTCATGAAGGCATTGACGATGGTGATGAAAACGGATGATGCAGCTGCACCAATCGCAACCGGAATAAGCAATAGAAAATGCTTTCGCTGATCTTCAAAGCGATCCCATGTGTAAAGATAAATGCCCAGGAAGATGGCTTCGAAGAAAAACGCAAAAACTTCCATAAACAACGGCAAAGCGATTACGTTCCCAGCCAATTGCATGAAATTCGGCCATAGCAACGATAACTGCAAACCGATAGCGGTACCGGTTACAACACCTACTGCAACCGTAATGACAAATCCTCTCGCCCATCGGCGAGCCAATAAAATATAATGATCGTCTTTTTTCTTAATGCCCACCCACTGGGCAATCATAATCATGAGAGGGACACCCACACCTATTGTTGCGTAAAGAATATGGAATGAAAGAGTCAATAGCGTTAAAATTCGACTCAGAAAAGCCGGATCTTGAAAGTCCAATCTACTCGTCTCCTTTTTTTCAAGCATGTAATTCACTGATCTCTAGTTCCTATTGTACCTCAAACCTATATCTCAAAACGCCTTCTAAGCCTTGTATTTATGTTCAACTTTGAATAAGCTGTGACAAAGATAAAGCGAAATGAATTGAAATTTTTCTTAATATTTAGTATTCTAAAGAGAATAAAGAAAAAGGGTGAGACATCATGAGAACAAAGCGGAAAGTATTTGCGTATATCACAAGAGGCGATGAGGAAAATCGTGAATTGCTTGTATTCGAGTACAAAGGAGAACCGGAAGTCGGCTTGCAAGTGCCTGGCGGTACCATCGAAGATGGTGAACTATTGATCGATGCCTTGTACAGAGAAGTCAAAGAAGAAACCGGATTGCCTCGGGAGGTTCTTGACTTTGTCGGGAAAATCCATAAGTATACCTACTATCCTGAACACCAGGACAAAGCGTATGAACGGAACATCTTTCAATTTGAGTATACAGGTGAACCCATCGATCAATTTGAACATACCATCAAAAGCCACGGGCGAGACAATGGCATGACGCTTCTGTTCCGCTGGGAACCGATCAAAGACCTGCCACAGCTTGCAGCTGAACAGGACAAAGCAATTGAACTTCTCTAAATGATTCATTAAGCCAGTTGATCGCTGGAATATAAAAAGCTGGAAAATGGGGTGTTCTCCATTTTCCAGCTTTTTATTTGCGGTCGTTTTCTTTTAAAGAATCGATCGGGACATACATTTCAATATGGCCGGCCAAGTTCTCGAATACAGCCGGCAGCACGCCGCCATATTCTCCGTCCAGATTCAACAGCACGCGCTCTTTTGTCGTCACTGTAATTTTACTGGCTTTGACATAAATCACATGAGGATCCGATAAATGCTCTCCGCGCAATGCCAAGGAAGCAACTCGGATAAACTCCGCCATATTAAGCTCTTTTAAAATCAGTAAGGTGAATTTCCCATCATTGATGCTGGCATCCGGAGCCAATTTTTCGAAGCCTCCGACAGAGTTGGTCAATCCGATCAAGAACATCATGGCACTGTCATCGAAAATCTGGCCATCGTATTCAATCCGGACACGGGAAGAGCGGATCGAAGGCAGCATCTCGATCCCTTTCAAATAATACGCCATTTGCCCGAGGACTGTCTTCAATTTGCTTGGTACTTCGTAAGTCAGCTCTGTCAGTCTTCCGCCACCTGCGATATTGATGAAATAGCGGTCGTCGTTCATCAAACCGATATCCACTGGGATTGAATCTCCTTTAAGGATGATATCCACAGCTTTGGTGATATCGCGGGGAATATGAACAGCACGAGCGAAATCATTGGTCGTCCCCATTGGAATAAGGCCGACTTTTGGCCGGACCTCAAATTTAGCGATTCCCGAGACGACTTCATTTAACGTACCGTCTCCACCGACTGCAATCACCAGATCAAAATTTCGTTCTACAGCAGCTTTCGCAGCCTGTATCGCATCGCCTTCACAGGTTGTCGCATGGCAGGACGTTTCATAGCCTGCCTTCTCCATTTTTTCCAAAACTTCGGGCAGGTGCTTTCGGAACAGCTCACGGCCGGAAGTTGGATTGTATATAATACGTGCACGTTTCATCAGATTCAGCCTTTCTGGACTTTCTGTTAAAGGTAAGACAGGGCAAATTCACGGATTTGTTCCGGTGATTCCAAGCAAATTGCCGGCCAGTTCTTTATGGTTAACAAATCCACTTTATTTTAATGCGGTTTTAAAAGCCTGGCGCAGATCATCATAGACAATTTCCCAGAACTTCTCGTTATAGACAAAACCATCCGAAATTTCACCGATTACTGTTTTCATGTGAAGGTCGTATTGCGGGTCATCCTTCTCAGGAAGAACCGACTTTTTCTCATCGACGAATTCCTGTACTTTGGGTGCTCTCGGTCCCCAGTCACCAAGGACATTGCCGTCTTCTGAAAGAAAGATATATTTAGGGATTGAACGTCCGTCATTGGTCAAATAACGGTCCATCAATTCCAGGTTTTCATCGCGGTAGACGCAATGAACCTCCAAATCGGCTGCATCCGCAATCTTACGCAAAATAGCGTTATTCATCATGGCATCTCCGCACCAGTCTTCAGTGATGACCAATATGTGAGGTTTCTTGTCTTTCAGTAAAGCCATGAAATCCGGATCTTCCGGCAATTCAAACTTTTCGTATACACTGTATGACTTTTGCTGATTCGACTCCATTTGAGCCATATAGCTCTCCAATGTAATGCCTTTTTCGAAATACTCCTGTTCGGTCATCATCTAATCACTTCTCCTTTATCTTGCTTATTGGCTAACCCGCCAAAATAATCGGTTGAATCATTTTTTCAAACAATGGTGGATTATAAATGCCATTGCTCGAATGTCTCTTTATTACCAGTTTACTGTTCTGCAGCACAGTCTTCAAGGCTGAGATGCAGAAACAGCGATTTGCGTTGGTCTTCGCTCTAAAAAATATCCTCGATTTAAGGACGACTACAATTCCGGTTAGTTCCTATTACTATGATTAGACTACAAGAATGGATTTCTGCAGAGGCAATGTCCCCCAGAGCATCCGATGCGGAGGCCATCAAAAAAAGGATGGCCTCTAATGGACCACCCTTTTACCTATCAAAAGCATTTCTTATCTTTTTGCAATTTCTGCAAGAAGGATTTTATTGAGCAATGGCGGATTTGCCTGCCCTTTTGTCTGCTTCATGATCTGCCCGACAAGGAAACCGATTGCGCGGTCTTTGCCGTTTTTAAAGTCTTCGATCGATTGCGGGTTGCTATCGAGTGCGGTTGTAACGAATTCACGCAATGTGTTTTCATCCGAAATCTGAACGAGCCCTTTCGCTTTGACGATATTGTTTGCGTCGCCGCCTTTTTCAATCAACTCTTTGAAGACTTTTTTAGCGATTTTAGATGAGATCGTACCATCAGAAATTAGTTTGATCATACCAGCCAAACCTTCAGGTGTCAGTTCCGTATCTTCCAGTTCTTTTTGCTCAGCATTCAAGTAAGCCGATACTTCTCCCATCAACCAGTTGGAAGCCAGTTTAGCGTCAGCACCAGCAGCGACTGTCGCTTCAAAGAAATCAGATATCGGTTTCGCCAATGTCAGGACCATAGCGTCGTATGGAGACATGCCAAGTTCCGAAACATAGCGGGCTTTCCGGGCATCCGGCAATTCTGGAATTTCAGCACGGACACGTTCTAACCAAGCATCGTCAATGACAATGTCGACAAGATCCGGTTCCGGGAAATAACGGTAATCGTCGGATCCTTCTTTGATGCGCATCAACAAAGTTTTTCCTGTCGATTCGTCATAGCGGCGGGTTTCCTGTCCGATAAATCCACCTGAAAGCAGGACCTGCTCCTGGCGAACCTGTTCGTGCTCGATGCCCTTACGGACGAAGTTGAATGAATTCAAGTTCTTCAGTTCTGTTTTCGTACCGAATTCATCCTGGCCGAATGGGCGAAGAGAGATGTTTGCGTCGCAGCGCAATGAACCTTCTTCCATGCGCACATCCGAAACGCCAGTGTACTGGATGATCGCTTTGATTTTTTCCAGGAAGGCATAAGCTTCATCAGCTGTACGCATATCCGGTTCAGAAACGATTTCGATCAATGGAGTGCCTTGGCGGTTAAAGTCAACCAGTGAATGGCCATTGCCGGTATGCGTCAATTTCCCAGCGTCTTCTTCCATGTGAAGGCGCGTGATGCCGATGCGCTTCTTCTCGCCTTTCACTTCAATTTCAATCCATCCATGCTCGCCGATCGGCTGATCAAATTGTGAAATCTGATAAGCTTTCGGATTGTCCGGATAGAAATAGTTTTTGCGGTCGAATTTAGTATGGCGGGTAATTTCGCAATTTAATGCAAGTGCCGCTTTCATTGCCCAATCCACTGCGCGCTTATTGACTACCGGCAACACGCCCGGATAGCCAAGATCGACGACATTGGTGTTGGTGTTCGGTTCAGCGCCAAAATGTGCAGGTGCTGGAGAAAACATTTTCGACTCTGTTTTTAATTCGACGTGGACTTCAAGCCCGATGATTGTTTCAAAATTCATTGTGCTGCTCCCTCCCAGGTTTGAGGAGTTTTTTTATGGAAATCGGTCGCTTGTTCAAATACGTCAGCAACACGGTATACCGTTTCTTCGTCAAAATATTTCCCGATGATCTGCAGACCCAATGGCAAACCGTCAGCGAATCCGCAAGGGATTGAAATCGCAGGTACGCCAGCCAGGTTTACTGGAATCGTTAAAATATCGTTGGCATACATTGTCAATGGATCGTCGATGATTTCGCCGATTTTGAATGCCGGTGTCGGCGTCGTAGGGCCGATGATAACATCGTATTTTTCAAAAGCATCATCAAAGTCTTTTTTGATCAAGGTGCGGACTTTTTGTGCTTTTTTGTAATAAGCATCGTAATAGCCTGAGCTCAATGCGTATGTGCCAAGCATGATGCGGCGCTTGACTTCATCGCCAAATCCTTCAGACCGGGTATTCATGTAAAATTCAAGCAGATTTCCTGCCTTTTCAGTGCGGTAGCCATAACGGATTCCGTCAAAACGGGAAAGGTTGGAAGACGCTTCAGAAGAAGCCAATAAATAATAAGTGGCCAAGGCGTATTTCGAATGAGGAAGCGAAATTTCTTCACAGATTGCGCCTCGCTCTTCAAGTACTTTCAAAGCATCAAGCGCGGCTTGTTTTGCCGCTTCGCCGACACCTTCACCAAAATACTCTTTTGGAACACCGATCCGCAGTCCAGTGATGTCGCCTGTCAAAGCAGCAGCGAAATCTGGAACTTCTACATTGGCGGATGTTGAATCCTTGTCGTCATGACCGGAAATGGCATTCAACAATAACGCATTGTCTTTAACAGTTCTTGTAATCGGACCAATCTGATCAAGAGAAGAAGCGTAAGCGATCAGACCGAAACGGGAAACCCGTCCGTAAGTTGGCTTCATGCCGACCACGCCGCAGAAAGCTGCAGGCTGGCGAATCGATCCGCCTGTATCCGAGCCCAATGTGAAAGGCACTTCGCCTGCTGCAACAGCAGCAGCAGAGCCGCCTGAAGAACCGCCTGGAACCGTTTCAAGATTCCATGGATTTTTGGTTTTCTTATAGTATGAGTTTTCGTTGGAAGAACCCATTGCGAATTCATCCATATTCAATTTCCCGACTGTCACCATTCCGGCTTCCTTCAATTTCTCCACAACAGTTGCATTGTAGATCGGGTTGAATCCTTCAAGGATACGGCTGGAAGCGGTCGTTTCCAAACCTTCTGTTACGATATTGTCTTTTACGCCGATCGGCAAACCAAATAACGGTCCGCGTTCAGCAAAAGGCACTCGATCCATTTCTTCGGCCTGCTGTGTTGCGCGTTCTTTGTTCAATGCAAGAAACGCATCCACTTTCGGCTCGAGGGCTTCAATGCGGTCAAATGCTTTTTGGGTCATTTCAGCAATCGTCGTTTCTTTCGTATGTATCATTTCCTGCAATTCTGCAGCTGTCTTTTCCACCAATGACATCAATGGTTCCTCCTTCCGGTTACTCTAAGATTGTTGGGACTTTCACTTGTCCGCCTTCATGTTCTTTAACGTTTTTCAAGACCAATTCACGGTCCAATCCAGGGATGGATTTGTCTTCACGCAAGACGTTGACCATCTGCAGGACATGAGTGGTCGGTTCAACATTATCTGTATCCAACTCATTCAGCAATTCCATTGCATTTGTGATTGCTTCCAATTGATCTGCGAAATGTTCCGCTTCTTCGTTAGTAATTGCCAATCTCGCCAAATGGGCGACTTCAATCACTTCTTCTTTTGTCATTTTAGCCATTTTTCTACACCTCCGGATTCAGTAAACATACGCTATATCATACCATTTTTCTAAAAAAATGAATAGGGACAGCCGCATGGCCATCCCCGTTTTCATGCAAATTATTCGTAAATGTGAACAAACGGTTCGGTTTCCCCGGCTTTTCTCAAAACTAATGCTTCAGGACCGTTGGTCGATGTTAAGCTGACTTCCACTAACACATTTTCAGGAAAATGCTCCATCACCAGACCCGTTACGTATTGTGTAAAGCCGATTACCTCAGCTGCACCATAGAATTGGATTGGAATTTCAATCTTCAATTCCTTTAATTGATTTTCCTGATAAAACCCTGTGCCGATAACACTGGTGAAATTGGAAAAATAGACTTCGACATCCTGTTTGAAATTGCGGAATGCTGTATCGATGTCCCGGTAGCGCTCATCTGCGCCGGAAGTCGGAAACAGGACATACGCCTCGTTGACTGCAGTCCAATTGGCTACAGCCTCATCGCCGCCAGGTACTGCGCCGTACGAGAAGTAGGTTCCTGGCACCATTGCATTAGCGGAATTTTGTTTGAAAAGGCCCACTACAATCGGTACATCCGCAAGACCTTCTTTGTCACGCAGACGTTTCACGATTTCATCGGCCATACGCTGGCCCTCTTTTTCGATTTGCGCTTGAGGAATTTCTTGTTCATAGGAAATTCCATCTTCTGAGCTGTAATACACCGAATTCAATGCCAGGCCAATCGAGATGCCGCCGAGCCGTATGGTCTCCTCATCGGTCTTCACTAAATAATTCTGTTCAATGACATGCGCCAATATTTCAGCAGGCGGCCGTTCGCCAGCCTTTTTTTGTTCTGCTGAACGGCTGTCTGCGGGATTCAAGCCTGTTGGATTATCTTTGCTGGCCCGCTGCAGCCAGGAAGTCACGTCTTCATCAGTGATTTTTTGCCCTTCCTGGAAATAATAATCATCAGGCGAAAATTGCTTCTGCGACAAACGCAATAAACCATTTTCCGTTTCTGTAATATCGTAGCGGGAGTTCAGGCGATTGACGATTTTCCCTCTTGTGGCGCTTTCCTTATATGGCAGAAGTGTACGGTAAAACTGATCATCCAACTGCATGCTCGGAATGATTGCCGTCTCTACTTCTTCTTTCTCATTTATCACTTCCGTTTCCTCATCAGTCCCGGAAGGAACACATCCCGTTAACAGCAGCAAGCTGATCGGAATCCACCATATGCGTTTCATGTTAAAATCCCCTTATTTGTTCAATTCCGCAACGAGACGTTCTTCGTCCCATATATCCACCTTCAACTCGAGCGCCTTATCGAGCTTAGATCCCGCTTCTTCGCCGGCAATCAGCAAATCGGTTTTTTTGCTGACACTTCCCGACAGTTTGCCGCCAAGCGCTTCGATCTGTGCACTCGCTTCCTGCCGGGTCATTTGTTCCAACTTGCCGGTCAGGACGATTTTTTTGCCTGCGAATGCGTTCGCTCCCGCTTCAACGCGGACCCGTGTGCCGGTGTATGTTAAATTGACGCCAGTCTCGCGCAAACGTTCCATCAATGCACGAACTTCTTCATTGTCTAAATAAGTGACAATGGAATCAGCCATTTTTTCGCCGATTTCGTGGATTTCAACCAGTTCTTCTTTTGTTGCTTCCATCAACCGCTCCATAGTGCCGAAATGCTCGGATAAAATCCGTGCACCTCTTTCACCCACATGGCGGATGCCGAGGCCAAACAACAATTTCTCCATCGAATTGCTTCTCGAGGCATCGATTGCTGCAACCAGATTTGAGGCGGATTTTTCCCCCATACGATCCAGTTCCAGCAACTGTTCTTTTGTCAGTCTATAAATATCGGAAATGTCCTTGATCAGGCCTTCCCGGTATAATTGCTCGATTACTTTCTCCCCAAGGCCATCAATATTCATCGCATTCCGGGAGACAAAATGGATCAGCCCCTCCGTGATTTGCGCAGGGCATTGCGGATTGACACATCGAAGGGCCACTTCCCCTTCAATGCGGACAAGCTCACTGTCACAGGCCGGACAATTTGTAGGCATTTCAAAAGGAAGCTCGTCTCCTGTCCGCTGCTCGATAATGGCCGACACCACTTCCGGAATGATATCTCCCGCTTTGCGAATAATGACTTTATCGCCGATCCGGATATCCTTTTCCCGAATCAGATCTTCATTATGCAGAGAAGCCCGTTGGACGGTCGTCCCCGCCACCGAAACCGGATCCAGTATAGCAGTCGGCGTCACGACGCCTGTCCGTCCGACACTCAATTCGATATCACGAACGGTCGTCATCACTTCTTCTGCCGGGAATTTATAAGCCGTGGCCCATTTCGGGCTTTTCGCTGTAAATCCAAGATCCTGCTGATGAAGGAAGCGATTGACTTTGATGACGATGCCATCAATTTCATAAGAGAGCTTGGTCCGATTTTCCGTCCATTTCTCGATATAAGCCAGCACTTCTTCCACACTTGTACACACCTGGCGTTCCTGATTGGTCTTAAATCCAAGATCTGCCAGGTAGCTGAGCGATTGATCATGTTCAGACAAGCTGTACGTCTCTCCGTCTCCGCCGATTCCATAGATGAAAACATCCAGGTTGCGGCTCGCCGCGATTTTCGGGTCCAGTTGGCGTAATGATCCAGCCGCTGCATTGCGCGGATTGGCGAACAGCTCTTCGCCGCGCTCCCCCCGCTGTTCATTCAAGGCGTGGAAGGATCCTTTTGGCATGAAGACTTCGCCGCGCACTTCCAGTGTGACCGGCTGCTTTAATTTCAGCGGAATCGCACGGATGGTCCGCAGATTGACGGTGATGTCTTCACCGATACGGCCGTCCCCGCGGGTTGCACCCTTGACGAATTTGCCGTCCTCATACATGAGCGACACCGCAAGGCCGTCAATTTTCAGCTCACAGACATATTCGATGCTGTCTCCTGCGCCACTGCGCACCCGTTTGTCGAATTCGCGCAGATCCTCTTCGCCGAAAACATTCGATAAACTGAGCATCGGCCGTTCATGCGTCACTTTATCGAAGTTGGCAATCGGGGTTCCACCAACGCGTTGGGTCGGTGAATCCGGAAAAACCAAATCGGGGTATAGGGTTTCCAGGTCAATCAATTCGTTTAATAATTGATCGTAAACAGCGTCCGGAACTGCCGGCTTATCCAGTACGTAATAAGCATGGCCATAGTTTCGAAGCAGTTCGTTCAATTCAGTTACACGTTCTTCCGCTTTTATGCGATCCATAAGGTTTCCTCCCGATTACACTTTTTCAATCGGCGCAAATTTGGCTAATAGCCGCTTGATGCCGACAGGGCTTGGGAAAGCAATATCAAGTTCGGTTTCTTCACCTTCGCCTTTGACGCTGACGACTGTTCCCGTTCCCCATTTTTTATGCGTTGCTTTATCGCCGGTCTTCCAGCCGAGCTTGTCTCCACCTGATTGTTTGTAGCCAGGGCGCGTCACAGCCGCCCGTTTAGGTGCCTGTTTGTAGCTTGTTACTGCTCCGGCACGGTGATGCGCCGTCGTCAGTTCGATCAAGTCTTCGGAAATCTCAGAGATGAAACGGGACGGCATATTGTAGTTGCTCTTTCCGAACAATGTGCGGGAAGAGGCGTGCGTCAAGTACAGACGTTTTTCCGCGCGCGTGATGCCGACATAAGCCAGCCGCCGCTCTTCTTCCAATTCTTCGTCGTCGTTATTGGAGCGCGAATGCGGAAAGACGTTTTCTTCCAGACCGATGATGAAGACCACTGGGAACTCCAAACCTTTTGCAGCATGCATCGTCATTAAAATAATCGGACCGTCTGCATCTTCTTCGTCATCCAGGGAGTCAATATCCGAAATCAAAGCCAAATCCGTCAGGAACGCAACCAGCGACTTGTCATCGCTCTGCTTTTCAAACGCTTTCGTCACAGACAGGAATTCTTCCAGGTTTTCAAGGCGGCTTTCGCCTTCAATCGTTTTATCGATTTGCAGCATCTGGCGGTAGCCTGATTTCTTCAAGACTTCCTCCACCAATTCCGTCACCGACAAATACTCCTGCATTTGCGTAAAGCTGTCGATCATCGTACGGAATTCAAGGGCTGTCTGTGCTGTTTTGGGGGTCAATCCCATAAAGTCAGCTTCCTGGAGCGCATCCATGATGGTACGATCCTGCTCAATCGCAAAACGCGCCATCTTCTCGAAAGAAGTCGCTCCGATTCCGCGCTTCGGTTCATTGATGACACGCGCCAGTGACAAATCGTCGTCATTATTGGCGATTAAACGCAAATACGCCAACAGATCCTTGATTTCTTTACGATCATAGAACTTTGTTCCGCCGACGATGGTATAGGACATATTCGATTTGACGAACATTTCCTCCATAATCCGGGATTGCGCGTTGGTGCGGTAAAGGATCGCAAAATCCGAAGTCTTGTAATTCTCTTCATCCATTAGCCTTTGGATGGTCTGTACAACAAATTGGGCTTCCTGCCGCTCATCCCCCGCTTTATGCAAGGTGATAGCCGGCCCTTCGTCATTATCGGTACGCAGCTCTTTCGGATAGCGGCTGGTATTTTTCTGGATGACGTCATTTGCCGCCTGCAGGATGCGCTTGGTTGAGCGGTAATTCTGCTCGAGCATGATCACTTTGGCGTTCGGATAATCCTTTTCGAATGACAGGATGTTGGTGATGTCCGCGCCGCGCCAGCGATAAATCGACTGATCCGAATCGCCTACCACGCAGATGTTCTTGAACTTACTTGCCAATTTCTGGACCAGCTGGTATTGGGCATTGTTGGTATCCTGGTATTCATCCACGTGGATATAATGGAATTTGTTCTGGTAATACTCAAGTACTTCAGGAACCGTATTGAATAGATTCAAGGTCGTCATGATCAAATCATCAAAATCAAGTGACTGGTTTTTCTTAAGCCGTTTCTCATAGGCAAAGTAGACATCGGAAATGGTCTTTTCATATGGATTGAATTGATTCATATCCGCTGCAAACTGCGTGGCATCGATGCATTCATTTTTTGCCGATGAAATGGCGTTCAGCATGGTCCGTGGTTCATATTTTTTCGGATCCAGGTTTTGCTGCTTCAACACATTTTTGATGACCGTCAGTTGGTCGGTCGTATCCAATATGGAGAAACTCTTCGACATGCCCAGCCGGTCGATGTCGCGCCGCAAAATCCGTACGCACATCGAGTGGAAAGTCGAAGCCCACATGCGCTGCCCTGTTCCGTGGCCCAGCAATCCGTCAATCCGGTTGCGCATTTCACGTGCTGCTTTATTGGTGAAGGTAATCGCCAGGATATTGGATGGATAGACCTGTTTTTCCAGCACTAAATAAGCGATCCGATGCGTCAGCACCCGTGTTTTCCCGGATCCTGCACCGGCCATGATCAATAGGGGCCCTTCCGTCGTTTTGACCGCTTCTGCTTGTTCAGGATTCATCCCGTTCAGTAAATTCTTCGTTATCAATTCCATTGTGCACCACCTCGAACATTCGTTCTTATTAGTATAGCGACTAATCAGCCGTTTCCGCAACTGCCTCTACGGTTTCAATCGCTTTTTCGATATTTTCATAAATGATATTGCCGACGACAATGGTATCTGCGGCAGCCAATGCCGCCTTTGCCTTATCGGCCGAATCGATTCCGCCTCCGTAAAACAACCGGGTTTCGTCAAGGACTTTTTTGACTTTCCCTGCCAACTCCATATCGCCGAACATGCCGCTGTACTCCAGATAAAAAATGGGAAGCCGGAAAAAATGTTCGGCCATGCGGGCGTAAGCCAGTACGTCCTCCACCGTCAAATCCGTTTTCGCTCCAGTCAGCTTGGCGGCTTTGCAATCGGCATTCAAAATGCAATAGCCTTCGGGAATCAATTCATCCCAGTCCAGGATCTCGCCATATTCCCGGAGGGCTTCATGATGGAGGCCTTTGATCCATCGGGGATCATCGCTGTTAAGGACCGTCGGGATAAAGTAATAGTCAAATCCCAACGCTACCGAATCGATGGTGGATACTTCCATCACCACCGGCAAAGCATAGCTCTGCACACGCTCCGTTAAATGAAGGACATTGTCGAGTGTGACATTATCGCTGCCGCCAATCAAGATGGCATCAGTCCCGGATCTGCAAATTCGTTCCAAATGTCCATCCGTGATTTCTTTTGCCGGATCTAATTTAAAGACATGCCGCCATGTGTTGAAATCCATCTCGTTTCACCCAACTTTGCATCAATTATCATCAATTTATTATAACAAAAAAACCGAACAGAGTCGGTTCTCTGTTCAGTCTTTTGGAAGTTCAAACGGTTTTTCATCGGGATACAGGCGCGCCAGCATTTCATCATAGCCGTCATTGCCGTAGTTGAGGCAGCGGCGGACACGGGAAATGGTCGCAGTGCTCGCACCGGTTTCATTTTTAATTTTTTCGTATGTTTTCTTCATACGAAGCATATGGGCAACTTCCAAACGCTGTGACAGCGATTGGATTTCACTGATTGTGCATAAATCGTCGAAAAAGCGATAGGCTTCTTCCTTATCTTTCAAAGCCAAAACAGCTTCAATCAATTGATCTGTCTGGTGGCCTCTGATTTTATCAACTTGCATGCAGCTTCATCATCCTTTCATTGCTCTGATCATCAAGGCGTATAGCTGACGGATTCTGCTATACCGGGCGCAGCCGGGACAATATGAATCCACGTTTTTCCTGGTGCCAGCTTCACCGGCTCCCCATCTGCTGTCGGCACAGGCATTCCGCCTGCCGAACTCCAGTCTATTTCACGAACGCCGCCCCCCTGGAAAAGAAGGGCATTCCCACCGTTCGCCAAATCAATTGACTGACGGCCTTCGGAATCGACAGTTCGGTGTTTCGCTTCAAAAACCAGAACATTTGAGACTTCGACTGTTTCCAGGGTCTCTTTATCGGTTGTCGGTACGCCGCCGGACGATCGGCTGTAAAGATGTGTCTCACTGCCATATGTATACTCACTGAAAAACAGCTCATTTGTCCCGTACTCCACTCTAACCGAAAGAGCCTGTTCCTTAAGTTTAGCATCTTCCACGGAGTCATAGAAATAATAAGGTGATTTTCCGCTGTATTCAGTCGCAGCCTGCGTCATTTCCATAGCTGTTCCGATGTTTTCCAAGGAGATATAGGAATTATGGGGAGCGACACGATCGCTCGAGCGCTGAAACAGCGTGCCGTCATGCTGAATGCCGTTGATATGATCGACGATTCCCGCTTCCAGCATTACCCGGGCTTCCGGACTGTAGCCATGAGCCACAAAAAAAGCATCAGAGGCTGCAGCAAGTTCAACAAAGTAATCGCGCGCGCTGCGGATCGGTCCGATTGTTTCTGGAAAATCCCTTTGATAAAGGGCCAAAAATCGGGTGACATCGTATTCAGCTATCATTTCAAAGACCATGTCTGCGTCGGTAAGCCCTGTTTGCGGCCGTGCATCCGGATGGTTATTGATGACTGCCATGACAGTTCGGCGGTTCGCTGGAGGAACAGCCTCTTCACCTGTATATGGCGAATGGGTCAAAATTTCGTCCGGCGATGGCGGCTCGTCAGGATTTTCTTTTATGATCAGCCAAAAGCCTGCGGCGAATGCCGCAAGCACAAGTAAAACGCCTAAGCTTAAAGCCCAATTTTTCATTTTCCCCTACCTCATGAACGCTGGAAACAGAATTTTTTTATTCATGACATCGTAGATGCCTTTTTGCGTAACGCGGACATATGGAAGATGTGTCGCCTGCAGAAACAGCAGGGTATAAACCGCATCTCCGTGCTTATAGCCCCGCTCTTTCAAAGCTTTCTTCAGCGCCTTCTCCTGCTCGATCAACTGCTCCATCGGCAGATCCGACATGACACCACCATATGGAAGCGGCAAAGATTCCACGATTTCGCCATTGTCGGTCAGGATGATCCCGCCTTTCAAGCGTTTCAATTCATTGAACGCGATCCACATGTCTTCACGGTTTTTACCGATCAGAATGATATCACCTGTATTGGTATAGGAAGAAGCAAACCCGTCCAATTCCGGTGCAAAACCTTTGATCAGTGTATTGACACGCCATTTCCCTTTCTTATCGATGAGCATCAAAAAGCTTTCATCATGCGATTTCGAGAGTTTGCCGTCATGGGTATCCACGCTGACTGAATAGGGTTTCGTAATAACGTCATTGACCATCTCAATACCAAAAGGCATCGAGAACTGGAAATCATCTTCCGTCAGTTCATAATCGATGTCCAGATCCGGCAAGATCGACCAATCGATGTCCGGCAATGACCGGACTTTCTCCCCATCTTTCTTCAGCCAGACCCCTTTTGAGATGACACCTGAAGGCACTGGATTATCCACCGTATCGAGGATATTCAAGTTCGCATAGCGGCCAGTCGCGATCAGGCCATGCAGGCTCGTTACATTATAATAGCGTGCGACATTATAAGAAGCCATCATGTAAGCATCAATCGGCGGCACACCCGCTTCAAGCGCAATTTTAATGCACAAGTCCATAACCCCATCCAAATGGAAAGTCGGTGTGGAGCCATCAGTTGTCATCATCAGCTTGTCAAAGACATTCAACTCCCGTTCCACTATCCCTTTCAACAAATCCGGAAGATCCGGGCGAATGGAAGAGTGGCGAAGCGTTACGCCATAGCCATGCAACAGTCGCATTTCCACTTCGTCCACAGTCATTGCTTCATGGTCGCCATCTGCCCCAAGCAATCTCATGCGAGCCAAGGTCTTTTCCGAAGCCCCTGGAAAATGCCCTTCGATTTTCTTCAAACCCATTTTGGCTTTTTGAATCCAATACAGCATCTGGTCGTCACCTGCCATCAGTTTCGGCCAGCCGGTCAATTCACCGCCAAGTAACACGTCCTGTCGATCCAGCCATTCTCCAACTGAGGTGGAAGTGAATAACTTATCTTCATCGTTCAATTCCGTCTGTGAATCAAAACGGGTCCACCAATAAAAACTGAACGGCAATTCCGCCAATTGATCCAATAATGAAAACGCTTTCTCATTTTCCAATGCTAAAAAAAGCGTCAAGTTGTCGGAAAGGAACATCGTCGTCCCGCCCTGAGCCGCATAATCTGCAAAGCTTCGAGGATTATATAATTGAGAAGGATGGACATGAGGTTCTATGTATCCGGGAACGATGAATTTGTCCGTCATATCTGCCACTTCAGTCGAAGCATCGATTTTCGGCATTTCTTTTCCAGCGTAGACGATACGGTCGTCCGCTATCCATATATTTCCTGTGACCCATTTTTTGAAGATTCCATGAAGATAGGTTGCATTTGTTAAAACGAGATCCGGCGCAACTTCTTTGGTGACAATTTTTAACTGATTTCGAATCTCTGTGTTTTTCCATAGGGGATTAACCATTTGCCGGCACCTGCTTTCTGCTAGTTCGATACTTAATATCGTAGCATAATTATGCAATGAAATACAGTTATTCCCTGAAAAAACAAGAACATTCTGATTAACGTCCGACACAAAAAATCCACGCATTCCGCATGGATTTTTGTAACTTACTATTTTTCGACGGGGTCGCTGAAAGGTTTTAGGACATCCACTTTCTCTTCTTCCTGGAAAGTCAGAACATCCGCAACGGAATCGTACGATTCGCCGTAAAACTGTTCGTCCTTATAGGTATGGATATCCTCGTACATTTTCTGCATTCCCTCAAAAATCTGTTCTTCTGATTCTCCACTTGGAGTCCAGTAAAGGATTTCCATGGAATTCTCTTCTCCCGTCGCTAGTGAACGGCGGCAATATCCGATGGACGAAGCATGTTCAAACCCTTCACGTGCATAGAAGCGCAAACGTTTTTCAGTATCCGTATCTTCGTAGTTGACCGGCTCCACTTCAAGGATGATCGGTTTGTTCTTGTCTTTCAGCATCTGA
The DNA here is from genome assembly GCF_050686535.1 of Planococcus sp. SE5232. NCBI lineage: Bacteria > Bacillati > Bacillota > Bacilli > Caryophanales > Caryophanaceae > Planococcus > Planococcus sp. SE5232. Next base: position 76,001 of record NZ_JBOGCP010000007.1, read on the forward strand.
AGCGTCTTTTTGCCAAGACCCATGCCGCGTGATTCCTTCGATACGAACAAATAATCGACAAAAGTGAAATTCGGGAATTCTGCATACATCAAGACGTGGTAAGGACCCTCATCTTTGTAATAGACACTCCCTTTTTCCTTTAATAAAGCATCCATATGTTCTTTTGATTTCATTTCTTCTACTGGAAAATACTGATTTAGTTTTTCATACCAATTCATGATTTGTCTCCTTTCGATTTTCAATGCCTTGCTGATTTTGTTTCTGAGGTCGTAATGGATTTGCTATTCTGGAGTTTAAATAGAGGTAACCGTGGGTTGTTGAAAATCCTCAACCTGGTCTCATCGCCTATAGGGCAGGCGACAAAACAAAAATGACACATCTTCTTGTCGAATTTGTGTCATCAATGATTATATCATATGTGAAATTATTTTGCACGCCATCCAATATCCGTGCGGTAGAAGAAACCATTCCAGTCTATGCTGTTCAGCTGTTCATAGACTTTCTCCTGGGCGGCTTGGATGGATGATCCATTCGCCGAAACCAGCAGCACACGTCCTCCGTTGCCAGCGTATCCGCCGTCCAAGAGCTTCGTACCGGCATGGGTCACTTCAACTCCTGTAAGCTTTGCGAGATTTGGCAAAAGAGTACCCTTCTCCACTGTTTCCGGATACCCATCAGCCGCAATGACCACACCAAGCACCGCTTGGTCATCCCATTCCAAGTCAGCTGGTTGGCCTTTTAGAACAGCATCGATAAATACGCCAAAATCGGATTTCATGCGCGGCAGAACCACCTGTGTTTCCGGATCCCCAAAGCGCGCATTGAATTCAATCACTTTCGGCCCCTGCTCTGTTAAAATGACACCGGTATACAAGATGCCATTAAATGGGGTTCCTTCTTCATCCATTGCTTTGACCGACGGTTCCACGATTTTTTCAAAAGTCTCATCAACGATGGCCTGTGAGATTTGGGGAACTGGCGAGTAGGCACCCATTCCGCCGGTATTCGGTCCACGATCTCCGTCATAAGCACGCTTATGATCCTGCGAAATGACCATCGGATAAATATGGCCTGCATAGACAAAAGACATGAACGAAAATTCTTCACCGTCCAAAAATTCCTCGATAACCACTTTGGAACCCGATTCTCCGAACTTCTGCCCTTCCAGCATATCGTTGACGGCAGAGATGGCTTCTTCTTCCGATAACGCCACAACGACTCCTTTGCCCGCAGCGAGGCCGTCTGCTTTAATGACGATCGGCGCTCCATGCTGTCGGATAAAGGCAACGGCCGGGGCAACTTCTGTAAATGTCTCATAACCAGCAGTCGGAATGCTGTATTTTTTCATCAGTTCTTTTGCAAAAGCTTTGCTGCCTTCAATTTGCGCCGCTGCTTTGGACGGTCCGAAAATGCGCAGTCCTTTGGCTTCAAAAAAGTCGACGATGCCTTCTGACAGCGGTTGTTCCGGACCCACAAAGCTGAAATCCACTTCCTGCTGCTGTGCAAATTCAGCAAGGCCAGCAAAATCCATTTCGTCGATCTCAGCTATTTCAGCGTCTTCACGCATCCCATCGTTGCCAGGAGCTGCAAAAACTTTTGTGACGGATGGAGATTTCGAGAACTGGCGCACAATGGCGTGTTCCCGTCCTCCTCTTCCAATGACCAATACCTTCATTTTATTCCACCTCGATTAATGTTTGAAATGACGGACTCCTGTGAAGACCATGGCAATTCCGTATTCGTTCGCTTTATCGATCGATTCCTGATCTTTCTTGGAACCGCCCGGCTGAATGATGGCTTTGATGCCCGCTTGCGCTGCAGCTTCCACTGTATCGCTCATCGGGAAGAATGCGTCCGAGGCCATGATAGCGCCCTTCGCCCCTTCGCCTGCCTGTTCTAAAGCAATTTTAGCGGATCCCACACGGTTCATCTGTCCTGCACCGATCCCCAAGGTCATTTCAGCGTTGCATACGACGATGGCATTTGATTTGACATGTTTCACCACACTCCAGCCAAGTTTTAAGGCATCAAGCTCTGCAGATGACGGCTGGCGCTCTGTCACGATTTGGATGTCAGCATCCTCATAACCGTAAACATCCGGCTGCTGGATCAACAAGCCGCCTTCAACGGTGACAGTATTCCATTTGTCTTTGGTTTTGCTGTCGAATGGAATAGTCAGCAGACGGATATTCTTCTTCTGTGTCAACAATTCGGTAGCTTCGGCAGAAAACGCAGGAGCAATAATGATTTCAAGGAAAATGGTTGCTAGTTGTTTGGCGGTTTCGGCATCAACTTCACGGTTCAATGCGACAATTCCACCAAAAATGGAAGTGGAATCGGCTTCATAGGCTTTTCCGAAAGCATCGGCAATCGTTTCGCCTGTACCGACGCCACATGGGTTCATGTGTTTAACGGCCACTGCTGCCGGCATTTTGAATTCTTTTATGATTTGAAGAGCAGCATTAGCATCTTGGATATTATTGTAGGATAATTCCTTGCCGTGCAATTGATGGGCGTTGGCAATTGAAAAATCCGATCCAAGCGGGCTGCGGTAGAAAGCGGCTTTTTGATGAGGGTTTTCTCCGTAACGAAGTGTTTGGGACAATTCATAAGTAAGCGTCAATTGGTCCGGATATTCTTCGCCCGTGAGGTCAGTTAAATAGTTGGAGATGTAAGAATCATAAGCAGCAGTATGGCGGAAAACTTTCGCAGCCAGACGGCGTCTTGTTTCAGGTGTAGTCGCTTTGTCATTGTGTAATTCCGTCAATACTGCCGTGTAGTCCGCTGCATCCACGATTACTGTTACATAGGCATGATTTTTTGCAGCAGAACGCAGCATTGTCGGACCGCCGATATCGATATTTTCGATGGCATCGTCCACAGTCACATCCTGTTTGGCGATGGTTTCACGGAATGGGTATAAATTGACACAGACGATGTCAATTGGAGAAATGCCGTTTTCAGCCATCTGGCTTTGGTGTTCTGCGTCATCATGTTTAGCCAATAATCCACCATGTACAAGAGGGTGCAAGGTTTTTACACGGCCTCCCAGAATTTCAGGAAACTTCGTCACTTCATCGACGGCTGTAATGGAAACACCGTTTTCTTCAAGGAATTTCTTGGTTCCGCCCGTTGATAGGAGCTCGTAGCCCATCTTTTCCAGTTCCTGTGCAAATTCCAATATCCCTGATTTGTCCGATACGCTGAGTAATGCTCTTTTTTTCACAAATAGTCCTCCTATAGATTAAGACCGGCAGTATTACCGGTCGAATAATTGCTGCAAAGCTGCAGGATATAATTCATGTTCAATCTGATGGATCTGTCGTTCGACTTCTTCGCGTCCGCGCCCCGAAACCGGAAACGACTGCTGCGTAATGATGCTGCCCGTATCCATGCCTGCGTCCACATAATGCACGGTGACTCCAGCTTTTTCTGCACCCGCCGCCAGTGTCTGGCCAATGGCATCTTTCCCTGGAAAAGCAGGCAGAACCGATGGGTGGATATTGACGATGCGGTTTTCATAGGCTTCCAGCAGAACAGGACCGATCAAGCGCATATAGCCCGCCAAAACGATCCATTCCACTCCCATTTCCTGCAGTTTCTCTTTCAGCATCTGCTCATAAAGCTGCTTGGATTCAAACTCGGAAGGGATGAAAGCAAAAGATTCTACTCCTGCCTGGCGGGCTCTTTCCACTACATAAGCTTGTGGCTTGTCCGTCACAGCAAGCACCAAATCGGCCTGCAGGCTGCCGCCGGCAATAGCGTCGGCGATGGCCTGAAAATTAGAGCCATTGCCGGACGCAAAAACAGCAATTTTCGGTTTATTGTTCATTTAGCGTGCCGTCCTGTTCGCCTTGGAATTGAACGCCTTCCGTGCTTGAGACGCGGCCGATCTGGAAAGCCTGTTCGCCGTTCGCTTGAGCTGTTTTCAGGACCGCTTCCGCATCTTCAGGAGCGACAGCCAGCACAAAGCCGATGCCCATATTGAAAACAGAATACAAGTCACGGTCCGCAAGATCGCCTTTTTCCTTCAGTAACTTGAAAACGTCCAGCACCGGCCAGCTGCCGATGGAAATTTCTGCTCCTAAGCCATTTGGCATCATCCGCGGGATGTTCTCGATAAAGCCGCCGCCTGTGACGTGCGCCATGCCGTGGATAACCGTTTCGTTGCCGATGGCTGCCACTGCTTTGGCGTATATTTTGGTCGGCGTCAAAAGCGCAGCGCCGATTGGACCCAGCGATTCGTAGCCTTCTACTTTTTGGTCGAGTTTTAAATTATTTTCATCAAAGATGATCTGGCGCACCAGTGAATAACCATTTGAATGGATGCCGCTGGAAGCGAGGCCAATCAGGACATCGCCAGCTGTAATTTTTTCTCCTGTGACGATTTTGGATTTCTCCGCAGCGCCCACCGCAAAACCGGCGATATCGTATTCATCTTCCTCATAGAGTCCCGGCATTTCCGCCGTTTCCCCGCCAATCAATGCAGCGCCGGACTGAACACAGCCGTCCGCTACCCCTTTGACGATCTGTTCTATCTTTTCAGGAACCGCTTTGCCGACTGCGATATAGTCAAGGAAAAATAAAGGTTCCGCACCTTGTGCGACAATGTCATTGACGCACATCGCGACGCAATCGATGCCGATCGTATCATGGCGGTCAGCCATGAACGCCAGCTTCAATTTCGTGCCCACGCCATCCGTCCCGGAAACAAGAACCGGTTCCTTCAACTTCAGTTCGGATAAATCGAACATGCCGCCGAAGCCGCCGAACGCACCCAACATTCCTTTGCGCGCTGTGCGTTCCACATGGGACTTCATGCGGTTGACTGCTTCATAGCCTGCTTCGATATTGACGCCTGCTTTTTCATATGCTTTTGACACACCGGTTCCCCCTTATTTCACTTTTTCTTTTTCGTGCGGCAATACGGTATCCGGATAAATATTGGTCGGGTATTCGCCTGTAAAACAAGCCAGGCAATGTCCGCATTTCGAACCGGGATCTGTCCGCCCGATGTTTTGGACCATGCCGTCCACCGACAGGAATGTCAGCGAATCTGCTCCGATGATTTCACGCATTTCTTCTACTGTGTTATTAGCGGCGATCAATTCGCCTGCCGTGCTGATATCAATGCCGTAAAAGCAAGGATTCTTGATCGGCGGCGAACTGATGACGACATGCACTTCCGTTGCCCCTGCTTCTTTCAGCAAGTTGACTATGCGCCGTGAAGTCGTGCCGCGGACGATTGAATCATCCACCATGATGACGCGTTTCCCTTTCACTACCTGGCGCACAGGCGATAATTTCATCTTAACGCCCTGTTCGCGCAGATCCTGTGAAGGCTGGATGAACGTACGCCCCACATAACGGTTCTTGATCATTCCCAATTCGTATGGAATGCCGCTTTGTTCCGAGTAGCCGATTGCTGCCGAAATACTGGAATCCGGTACACCGGTTACCACGTCTGCCTCAATCTGCACTTCCTTCGCCAATTGGACGCCAAGGCGTTTTCTCGCAGTATGGACGTTGATGCCATCGATATCCGAATCCGGACGGGAGAAATACACATACTCCATCGTGCAGATTGAACGCTCTTCCGGATAGGCAAAACGCTCAGCGCGCATGCCGTCTTTCGTAACAATCAAAAATTCACCCGGTTCAACCGAACGGACAAATTCAGCTCCAACAATATCAAACGCACAGGTTTCCGATGCCGTCACCCAGGCATCCCCGAGCTTCCCAAGAGAAAGTGGTCGCAAGCCGTTCGGATCCAAGGCAATGTACATCGCTTCCTCGGTCAAAATGACACAGGCAAAGGCACCTTTCAATAAAGACAAGGCATTTTTCGCTTTTTCTTCAAAGGTCGCGTAGCCGCTTCTTTTGATTAAATGGGCCAATACTTCCGTATCGGAACTCGTTTGAAAAATGCTTCCTTGTCGTTCCAGATGGCCTTTCAACTGTGTCGCGTTGACCAGGTTGCCGTTATGGGAAATCGCTAAACTACCGGTAGTTGAATTGAAAAGCAAAGGCTGGACGTTTTCAATGCCGCTGCCTCCTGCTGTTGCATAACGCACATGGCCGATTGCGCCATGCCCCGCAATCTTCTCTATTTTTTCTGGCGTGAACACTTCACTGACCATGCCTTCGCCTTTCAATGGACGAAGACCTTCTCCATCTGTCGACACAATTCCTGCGCCTTCCTGGCCGCGATGCTGCAACGCGTGCAGCCCGTAATAGGTCAATTGAGTCGCGTTCGGATGGCCCCATATTCCAAAGACACCACATTCTTCATTTAAGCTTCTGATTTCAGCAAGCATGGGATAGCTCCTTTCCAAGCTGAGCGAAGCGTTGCGACTGAATCGTTGATCCAAGCCGTGCCGTCTTCACCGTTGATTACTAAGTTGTCTCCCGTGACTTGGCCGATTTTCTTGGAGTCTGATACGATTTCTTCGAATTGTGCTGCTTTTTCCGGGCTGACTGTCACGACAAAACGTGATTGCGATTCACTGAATAAAGCCGTTGTCGCCGTTCCGGACAAAGTGACGTCCATTCCCAATCCCTTGCCGAAAGTTTTTTCAGCTAATGCAACGGCAACGCCGCCTTCAGCAACGTCATGCGCTGAAGCGATAAGCCCTTGTTGGATCGCTGAAAGGATTTCTTTTTGGCGTTTTGCTTCCACTGTCAAATCGATGGCTGGCGCTTTTCCGAAAATGCGCCCTTCCACCATCTTCTGCAGTTCACTGCCGCCAAATTCCGTAAAGCTTTCCCCGATCAAATACACCAGGTCGCCTTGTTTCTTAGCGTCTTGCGTCGTAACGTGTGAAAGGTCTTCCACAAGCCCGACCATGCCGATGGTCGGCGTCGGATAAATGGCCGTGCCATTGGTTTCATTGTATAAAGAGACATTTCCGCCGATAACTGGAGAATCCAGGATTGTACAGGCTTCAGACATGCCGTCTGCCGCTTTTTCAAGCTGCCAGAAAATCTCTGGTTTCTCCGGATTTCCGAAGTTCAGGCAATCCGTGATGGCAAGCGGTTTTGCACCGGAAACGACCACATTTCGCGCCGCTTCCGCCACTGCGATTTTGCCGCCGGTTTCCGGATCCAGGTAAATGTAGCGGGAGTTGCAATCCGTCGTCATCGCAAGGCCTTTATTGGTGCCGCGGACACGGATCACTGCTGCATCCGACCCTGGGCTCACTACAGTGCTCGTGCGCACTTGGTGGTCATATTGATTATAGACCCATTCTTTCGAAGCAATGGTCGGCTGTTTCAATAACGCCGTCAAGGTCTTTGTGTAATCCGAGACTTTCGGCTCTGCATTGTCGAGCTGCTGAAACTCCGTAAAGTAAGCAGGGACTGCTGATGGCTTATGGTAAACCGGTGCGTCTTCAGCAAGCGCGTCAACCGGTACTTCTGCAACGATTTCCCCTTTGTGCTTGAGGCGAAGCGTCGAATCGTCTGTAACCGTACCAACCGTGACAGCATCCAGGCCGTATTTCTCGAACAACTCGACGATTTCAGGCTCACGGCCAGCTTTAACGACGATGAGCATGCGTTCCTGTGATTCAGACAGCATCATTTCATATGCCGTCATGCCGGTTTCACGCTGCGGAATATGGTCCAAATCCATCTCGATGCCGGATCCGGCTTTTGAAGCCATTTCAGCTGAAGATGAAGTCAATCCTGCCGCACCCATGTCCTGAATGCCGATCAAAGCGTCTGACTTGATTAATTCAAGGCAGGCTTCAAGTAACAACTTCTCCATAAATGGATCACCAACCTGCACAGCCGGCCGATTTTTATCAGATCCGTCAGTCAGCTCTTCAGAAGCGAATGTCGCTCCGTGGATGCCGTCGCGGCCTGTTTTAGCGCCGACATACATCACAGGGTTGCCTGTGCCTTTGGCGATGCCTTTTTGGATATCTTCGTGGTTGATCAATCCGACACACATCGCATTGACCAGTGGATTGCCGTCATAGGAATCGTCGAACTGAACTTCCCCGCCCACTGTCGGGATGCCGATGCAGTTTCCGTAACCGGCAATACCGGCAACGACTTCTTCAAAAAGATATTTCACACGTGGAGTGGTCAATTCGCCAAAACGCAGCGAGTTCAGCAACGCAATCGGACGCGCACCCATCGAGAAGACATCACGGATAATTCCGCCGACGCCAGTTGCAGCACCTTGATAAGGTTCGATGGCTGAGGGATGGTTATGTGATTCCATCTTGAATACGACCGCTTGCCCGTCGCCAATGTCCACAATACCCGCACCTTCACCTGGTCCTTGCAGGACACGCTCTCCCTTCGTCGGGAATTTTGCCAGGACCGGTTTTGAATTTTTATAGGAACAATGCTCAGACCACATGACCGAGAACAATCCGGTTTCCGTGTAGTTTGGCAGTCTCCCTAAGATTTCTTCGACCATGGCGAATTCCGCATCCGACAAGCCCATTTGCTGATAAACTTTCTGTTCCTTTATCTGAGCTGCATTTGGTTCAAGCATGACTGACATGTGCTTCCCTCCACTGTTTTACGATTGATCTGAATAAAGCCAATCCGTCTGTGCCGCCGATCAAGTCAGACACTGCACGTTCCGGATGGGGCATCATGCCGAGCACGTTTCCGCGCTCGTTGATGATGCCCGCGATGTTGTTGCGGCTGCCGTTAAAATCGTCTGCATAGGTAAAGACGATTTGATTGTTTTCCTTGAGGTGGCTGTATGTCGCATCGTCGCAGAAATAATTGCCTTCTCCGTGGGCGATTGGAATTTGGATCTCCTGGCCTTTTTCGTATTCATTGGTGAACAAGGTATTATTGTTCTCAACTTTCAATCCAACGGTACGGCACATGAACTTCAGGTTCTTGTTGCGTAAAAGAACACCTGGCAACAGCCCCGCTTCCGTCAGGATCTGGAAGCCGTTACAGATTCCAAGAACCGGTTTCCCTGCCTCTGCTGCTTTTCTCACTTCGTCCATGACACCCGAAAACTGGGCAATCGCGCCGCAGCGCAGGTAATCGCCGTATGAAAATCCGCCTGGCAGCAAAATGCCGTCATAGCTGCTCAAATCTTTTGAGTCATGCCACACGTACTCCGCTTCTTCACCTAGTTCGTCCTTGACCGCATGGTACATATCCAAGTCACAATTTGAGCCGGGGAAAACAATCACTGCGAATTTCATTGCGAGACAACCTCCTCAATTTCATAACGATAATCTTCAATTACGGTATTGGCTAACAAGCGATGACAAAGCTCATTGACCAATGCATCCACATCCCGTTCGCTGTCGCTGATGACCAATTCCAGGTATTTGCCGATCCGTACGTCTTCCACTTCACCATAGCCCATTTTATGAAGAGAGCCCATAACTGCGGATCCTTGCGGGTCCAATACACTTTCGCGCAATGTTACGTATACTTTTACTTTTTTCATGAGTGTTGTCCTCCTAGACGAGTTAAAATGAGTTCGTACGCTTCTGTCAAATTCCCTAGATTGCGGCGGAAAACGTCTTTATCAAGCTTTTGCTTGGTTTCCGTATCCCAAAGCCGGCAAGTATCCGGCGAAATTTCATCTGCCAATAGAATGTTTCCATCGCCATCGCGGCCGAATTCGATTTTGAAATCGACCAGATCGACGCCTATTTCTTTAAAGAAGCCGATGAGAACCTCATTGATTTTGCGCGCTTTCTGCTTGAGCTCTGCCACTTCTTCTGAAGTTGCCAGGTTCAGCATATCGACATGCTCATCAGTGATCAATGGATCGCCCAGTTCATCATCCTTCAAATAGAACTCCACTACCGGGCGGCTGATGGCCACGCCTTCCTCGATTCCGAGGCGTTTGGCCATGCTGCCGGCTGTAATGTTCCGGACCACTACTTCCAATGGAATAATGCTGACTTGCTGCACCAATTGTTCGTGGTCAGACAATTGCTTGACGAAATGAGAAGCAATGCCCGCTTCCTGCAATTTCGTGAAAATCAGTGACGTGATTTTATTGTTCAAAATGCCTTTGCCGGTGATCTCTTCTTTCTTTTCACCATTGAAAGCCGTTGCTGAATCTTTATATTCCACCCACAAAATTCCCTGTTCATCCGTTGCATATAAGCGCTTTGCTTTTCCTTCGTACAATAGCTGACCTTTTTCCATTTTTAGAAGCCCCCGTTTAGTTTAGTCCAAGTCGGTTGAAAATCATGTCCACTTGCTGCAGGTGGTGATTGTAATCGAAGCAGTCGTCCAAATCTTCTTTGGATAGTTTAGCTGTGATGGTGTCATTCGCTTCCACGATTTTTCGGAAATGCGTCTGGTTTTCCCATGCTTCCATCGCACATGGCTGAACCAGATCGTATGCCGCTTCACGAGCCATTCCTTTATCGATCAACGTCAACAACACACGCTGCGAATAAATGAGGCCAAGTGTTGAATCCATATTGCGCTTCATGTTTTCAGGGAACACCGTCAAGTTTTTGACGATATTGCCGAAACGGTTCAGCATATAATTCAGTGCAATCGTCGCATCCGGCAAAATTACCCGTTCAGCAGATGAATGCGAAATATCGCGTTCGTGCCATAAAGAAACGTTTTCGTAAGCTGTCAGCATATAACCGCGGATCAGACGGGCAAGCCCTGTCATATTTTCAGAACCGATCGGGTTGCGTTTATGCGGCATTGCCGATGAACCTTTTTGGCCTTTTGCAAAGAATTCCTCTACTTCACGCGTTTCTGATTTTTGCAGTCCGCGAATTTCCGTAGCGAATTTCTCGATCGATGAACCGATCAATGCCAAAACGCTCAAATACTGTGCATGGCGGTCGCGCTGTAAAGTCTGTGTCGAAATCGGTGAAGCCGCAAGTCCCAGTTTTTTGCAGACATAGGCTTCAACAAACGGATCGATGTTGGCGTAAGTGCCCACTGCGCCCGACATTTTGCCTGTTTCAATGGAAGCTGCAGCTGCTTCGAAACGTTCCAGGTTACGCTTCATTTCTTCGTGCCACAACGCCAGCTTCAAACCGAAAGTTGTCGGTTCAGCATGAACACCGTGTGTACGGCCCATCATGACCGTCATCTTGTGTTCTTTGGCTTTATTCGCCAGGATTTCGATAAAGTTCGTCAAGTCTTTACGGATAATGACATTTGCCTGTTTTAACTGATAAGACAAAGCTGTGTCTACGACATCTGTTGACGTTAAGCCATAATGGACCCATTTGCGTTCTTCGCCAAGCGTTTCAGATACCGCTCTTGTAAAAGCAACCACATCGTGGCGGGTTTCTTCTTCAATTTCCAAAATGCGATCTACTGAAAAAGAAGCGCCTTTACGGATTTTAGCTACGTCTTCTTTTGGAATGTCACCGATTTCAGCCCAAGCTTCACATGCCAGAATTTCAACTTCCAGCCATGCGCTGTATTTGTTTTCATCCGTCCAGATTGCGCCCATTTCAGGCCGAGTATAGCGTGCGATCATTTGTAAGTTCCTCCAATTATTCCAGCCAAATGCCGGATGCATCTATTTCACTTAAAGTCGCCTTTAAGTCTTCCGTTAATATCGTAACATGTCCCATCTTCCGTTTCTGCTTCGCTTCATCTTTTCCATACAAATGAATCGACCAATTCGGGAATTGTGAGACTTTCGAAGTGAGTGGCGCGACATGTTCACCTAATACGTTGACCATCACCGCTTCTGACCATAAGATCGGCTGCCGCAGCGGCCATCCGCAAACTGCACGGATATGCTGATGGAATTGCGAGATGTTCGTCGCTTCGATTGAATAATGCCCTGAGTTATGGGGACGCGGTGCGAGTTCATTAACGATGATGCTGCCATTTTCCAAAACGAACATTTCAACCGCTAAGGTTCCGACCATATTCAAGTGGGCAGCGATTTTTTCAGCTGCTTGCTTTGCGAGGTCGACCGTCTCTTTATCGATCTGTGCCGGTACAATCGTCTGATGCAGAATATGGTCTTTATGAATATTTTCACCGATCGGCAAAATAGCCGTTTCACCGTGCACATTGCGCTGGATGATCACCGAAATCTCTTTCGTGAATTCCACGAAGGCTTCCGCAACACACTCCCCATTTTCAAACAGCGCTTCTGCCTGAGGGAGTTCGTCAATAGAAGAAACCGTCTGCTGCCCTTTGCCGTCATAACCGCCACGTGCAGTCTTTACTACGAAAGGAAATGACAGCTCGCTGCGTTTTTCTGTTAACTCCTTAAACGTAGAAGCAGTGATGTAATCTGCAACCACAACTCCAGCTTCAGAAATGGCCTGTTTCTCAAAAATCCGGTTTTGGGTCACCCGAATCAATTCGGCCCCTTGGGGAACATAAGCAATTTCCGCTAATTTTTTTAATCCTTCAACGTCTATATTTTCAAACTCATAAGTGATGACATCGCTCACTTCAGCCAATTCTTCCAGCGCATGCTGATCATTAAAGGGAGCGACAATTTGAATGTCGGCTACTTGGCCAGTAGGAGAATCCATACCTGGGTCGAGAACCGCAATTTTAAATCCGGCTTCTTTTGCTGCAAGAGCCATCATCCGCCCTAATTGACCGCCGCCGATAATCCCGATGGTTTGTCCGGGTAAGATTGTTTTGGTCATATCAGGTCACCTGAACTTTCCAGCACAGCTGCAGCTGTCCGGTCTCTTCTCTTCTGCAAAGCCTGTGCAGCTTCTTCGTCGACTGTCCCTAATATTTGAGCTGCCAGCAAGCCTGCATTGACAGCACCTGCTTTACCGATAGCTACAGTGGCCACTGGAACCCCACCTGGCATCTGAACGATCGACAACAAGGAATCCAGGCCGTTTAACGCTTTGGACTGAACGGGGACACCGATAACGGGTAAGGTGGTCTTTGCTGCCACCATACCCGGCAAATGCGCAGCACCGCCAGCTCCGGCAATAATCACGTGCAAGCCGCGTTCTCTTGCCTGTTCTGCATAGCTGAACATCAAATCAGGTGTCCGGTGTGCTGAAACCACTTTCTTCTCGTAGCTCAGACCCAGTTCATCCAATACGTCGCACGCATGTTTCATTGTTTCCCAATCACTCGTACTTCCCATAATGACGCCAATTCGAGGATTCATCGATACACTCTCCTTTAAAAAATAAAAAGTCCTTAAGTAATCTGCTCACATTACGTGAAAAGCAGGTTACTTAAGGACTGTACATGAAACGAATTCATGGATGAGGACATATAGAGAAGCCCCTCCTTCGTTTTACGATCCACTAAGTTGCTTTCCCGCATAGTCCGGACATTACGGTGTCCTGGTAGAGACGCAAAAGCCAATTCTTTTGCATATATGGGGTATTCTCATTAATCATAACAAGTCGTAGAAAGTACGTCAATGATAAAGTCGAACGATTGGTTATTCAATTATTTAATCGTTCGGTTTTAAAAGGTATAATTTGTTATTCTCCAAGTTTACTTCCTTTAAATTTCACAATTTGCCTTATTGGCACTGGCTGTCCGTTTATTTCTTCGAACAATGGCTCTTCTTTGCGGCCAACAGCCGCATATCCTTCAGCTTTCATTCGATCCAAGCACTCGGTAATGGATTCATGTTCTTCTACTTCAAACCATATTGTATTCTTACTCATTTATACAAATTACCCCTTTTCACTGTCTTTACCCAGAATCCGCCATGAATCGTCTTCGCCTCATAGGCAATGATAAAGGCCTTCGGATCGATTTCCTGGATAGCTTTATACAATTTCAGTTCCATTTTGCGCGGCGTCAAAATCTGCATCGATTGTCTGCCCCCGTCACGGCCATTGGCATTCCAGTCGGTTACGCCATAGCCTTTTTCTCGGAGCTGCTTCGGCAGATACTCACCAGCTTCACTGGTGATGACATTTACCGTAATATAGCCAAGTGCCATCTTCTCTTCAATTTTCGAACCGATGATGACACCGGAACCGTATCCCAAAGCATAAGCAACCAGGTTCTGAATTTCATTAAGATTATCGAGAACCAAACCAAGTCCAACTATATAAATGACCACTTCCACCATACTTACAACGGCCGCTAAATAGCGATAGCCTTTTAATGTCATGATCATTCGCACCGTAAAAAATGTTACATAAACGATATTGATCGAGAAAATGATCAATACCATTAACCACGGATTCACATCCAATCTCTACACCCTTTCACTTTTCAATAAGAATTAATTTTCATCTTAGGGGAAATTTCTGAAGAAAGCAAGAGAGAAAAGATGGAGAAAACCTTAGTATATAAAGGAACTTCCATAATTCTTCACATTCTTACCGCCTTAACGAAGATGCAAATGCGATTATTCAGTAAATGACACCTTCATTTTTTCTATACTTATATCTTTTATAGAAGAAACTCTTTCACGTAAAGACTTTGCAAGTAGTTTTGAAGAAGTAGACTTGCTGCTAATAGATTTCGTTTTTTCACAATGTTACTTCTGGCATCTTTGTTTAAAGTTGGAGGTTTTACGCGATATACATCAGCAATCGGAATCCGCTTCTTTTTTTGAGCACCCACCATTTAATATAAAACCACAAAAAAAGCCGTTACCGGAATCGGTAACGACTTCTTTCCATTGCCCAGCGACGTCTTACTCTCACAGGGGGAGACCCCCAACTACCATCAGCGCAAAAGAGCTTAACTGCCGTGTTCGGGATGGGAACGGGTGTGGCCTCTTTGCCATCATCACTGGACT
>NZ_JBOGCP010000008.1:0-67248 GCF_050686535.1 Planococcus sp. SE5232
TCAAGATGAGATTTCCCATTGCGCAAGCAAGTAAGATCCCTCAAAGACGATGAGGTAGATAGGTTCGAGGTGGAAGCGTGGCGACACGTGCAGCTGACGAATACTAATCGATCGAGGACTTAACCAACAAATTGTACGGAATCCTTGCATGTTCCGGTGTCGTGTATCCAGTTTTGAGCGAACAAGCTCAAAAAAATAGTCCAGTGATGATGGCAAAGAGGCCACACCCGTTCCCATCCCGAACACGGCAGTTAAGCTCTTTTGCGCCGATGGTAGTTGGGGGTCTCCCCCTGTGAGAGTAGGACGTCGCTGGGCAATGGAAAGAAGTCGTTACCGATTCCGGTAACGGCTTTTTTTGTTTGGGGAAAAAGAGAGTAGTAACCAATAAAGGTTTAGATGAAATTTAGGATTGAATATGTATTGGAATGGGAAAAGCAAGAGAGAGGTGAAAATTATGAAGCCAGGTATATATAAAGTAGAAGCTATTGATAAAAGAACAGTCTTATTAAAGGGTATAGAAGAAAGTGAAGAACAGTATACCTTTCCTTTAGTTGATTTTACCCATAATGTCTCTGTTGGGGATGTGGTGGAAATTTGGCAAGAGGGGATTAAGTGGAAAACTAAATATGTAGAAGAAAAGACAGAGTCAGTATCTAGTCATGCTAAGGATTTTGTGAAACGAATATTAGATCAAGAATAAGGTTGAAAAGTCTTTTAGCATCTTAGCTTTGAGGCTTTTTTTTATTGATCAATGCTTTCGATACATACTATTTGATATCTGTAAAAACCTTGGTGTATAATTAAGTCAAATATAGTCAAAGTCAATTTTGACATATTATGTATCGAAGAGGTGAAGGCGATGCGCAATATTTCGGACGTAATTGAAGGTTATTTGAAACAGGTTATCGAATTAAGCGAGAGAGACCATATTGAAATTAAACGCAGTGAAGTAGCCGAAAAATTTCAATGTGTTCCATCTCAAATAAACTATGTCATTAATACTCGATTTACTGTTGACCGTGGATATTTGGTAGAGAGTAAACGCGGGGGTGGCGGGTATATTCGTATCAAAAGAATTAGGCTACATCAAAAATCAGATGTCATCGCAGAAGTCATTCAACGTTTGGAACATGGTGCTACCCAAGTAATGGCGGAAGATATCGTTTTCAGACTATTGGATGAAGAGATCATTTCTAGGCGAGAAGCGAAGCTGATTTTAAGTGCTGTTGATCGTGCCACGCTGCTTTTGCCTCTTCCGACACGTGATGAAGTCCGGGCACGCATTCTTATAGCGATGCTTTTCACAATTAAATATCAATCGAACACATAAAGGGGTGAAAAGATGATTTGCGACCAGTGCGGAGAACGTTCTGCATCAGTAGTAGTTAAACAACAGCAACAAGGACAGATAATAGAGCTTCATTTGTGCCATATCTGTGCTGCTGAAAACCATAGTATTAATATTGCTTTTGAACAGGATCCATTGGCTATTCATCAGCTATTATCAAATTGGTTCCCTAATTCGCAGGCATCCATTAACCCAGTTAGAAAGGAAGTAGCTACATGCCCTTCCTGCGGTTTCTCTTTCCCTAAATTTTTACAACTAGGAAAATTCGGATGCGCTTCTTGTTACGATGCGTTTTCACCACAGCTCAATGAAATATTCAAACGTTTCCATAATGGGAATACAGAACACACCGGTAAAATACCTGCTTCCTATGGTACTACCTTAAAAATAAAAAAAGAAATTGAAGAACTTCGTAAACAAATGCAGGTGTCAATTCAAGGAGAACACTTTGAAGAAGCTGCAAGATTAAGAGATGAAGTAAAAGTATTGAGTTCTAAGCTCGAGGGAGGTGCTCCAGATGGCAGTTGAACGGTTTCTCCAACCTCGAGCAAGCAGCTGGATGGCAAACGACGGAGAGAATGTCGACATAGCGATGAGTACTAGAATCCGGCTGGCGAGAAATTTGAATGATTTTAAGTTCCCATATTCTTTTACAGAAGACGAAGCGCTTAAAGTCGATAAAGAGATTTCATCTGTATTACTGGATAAAGGCAATGAATTGAACTATACTTTCAGCCATATCAGTATAGAAGAACTTGCTAAATTGCAAAAGGAAGTACTGGTGGAAAAGCATCTAATCAGTCCTTATCTCGCCAATAGCCAACATTCCAGTTCTGTTTTATTGTCTGAGAACGAAGAGCTGAGTATTATGGTAAATGAAGAGGATCATTTGCGGATTCAAAGTCTGCAATCAGGGTTTCATCTTCAAAACGCCTATAAGCTAGCCAACGAGTTAGACTCTCTATTAGAAAAGAATTTGTCGTATGCATTTCACGAAAAATACGGCTACTTAACCAGTTGTCCCACTAATGTAGGTACAGGGATGAGAGCATCGGTCATGCTCCATTTGCCTGCTTTGACGATGTCACATCAAATTCAGCGAATCATACCTGCAATTTCAAGGCTCGGTATGGTGGTTCGCGGTATCTATGGTGAGGGCAGCGAGGCATTAGGGAATGTTTATCAAATATCGAACCAATTGACGCTTGGTAAATCCGAGTACGAAATTCTTCAGGACCTAGAGAATATGACGGAACAGATTATCCAGCAGGAACGCAAGGCGCGGGAGGCAATTGTTCTGAATTCGCCGTTGGTGTTGGAAGATCGTGTCTACCGTTCTCTTGGTACTCTTACCCATTCAAGACTGCTGACGACGGAAGAAGCTGCTACTTGTTTGTCAGATGTTCGATTGGGTATTGATTTAAAGATGATCCAAGATGTAGACATGTCGATTTTGAATGAATTGATGATTTTTATGCAGCCGGCATTCCTGCAGCAATATGCAGATAAGCCGCTGCAGCCGAAAGAACGCGATTTTGCCCGGGCGAAGCTGTTCCGGGAGCGATTGAATAAAGAAGGTATAAATAGTGAAGGAGAGGATCTTGCATGATGTTTAATCGATTTACACAACGCGCACAAAAAGTTCTTCAGTTAGCTCAAGAAGAGGCCATTCGTATGAAACATGAATCAATCGGTACAGAGCATATTCTTCTTGGTTTAATTCGCGAAGGTGGCGGTATTGCCGCTAAAGCTCTGGAAGCGATTGAAGTAAATACACAGTTGATCGAAGAAGGCGTGAAGGAGCTTGTCGGAGTCGGCGAAAAAGATGTTGGCCCGATTGTCCATTACACGCCGAGAGCGAAAAAAGTGATTGAATTGTCAGTTGATGAGTCTCGTAAATTGGGGCATTCTTATATTGGTACAGAGCATTTGCTGTTGGCGTTGATCCGTGAAGGTGAAGGCGTTGCAGCGCGTGTGTTAGGAAATGCGGGTGTCAGCTTGAATAAGGCGCGCCAGCAGGTGTTGCAGCTTTTAGGCAACAATGAGCAGGCATCTACAGGCACAAGCCCAAATGCTTCGGCAAATACGCCGACATTGGATGGTTTGGCACGTGATTTGACGCAGGTAGCCCGTGAAGGCGGATTGGATCCGGTCATTGGCCGTAGTGATGAAATTACGCGTGTGATTGAAGTATTAAGCCGCAGAACAAAAAACAACCCTGTATTGATCGGGGAACCTGGTGTTGGTAAAACAGCGATTGCTGAAGGATTGGCTCAACAGATTGTCAACAATGAAATTCCGGAAACCCTGCGCGACAAACGCGTTATGGTACTGGATATGGGTACAGTGGTTGCCGGAACGAAATACCGTGGTGAGTTCGAAGATCGCTTGAAAAAAGTGATGGACGAAATTCGCCAGGCAGGCAATGTTATCCTCTTCATTGATGAGCTTCATACATTAATTGGGGCAGGTGGGGCAGAAGGTGCGATTGATGCATCCAATATCCTGAAACCGTCGTTGTCTCGCGGTGAGCTTCAATGTATCGGTGCTACGACTTTGGATGAGTACCGCAAGTATATTGAAAAAGACGCGGCTCTTGAACGCCGTTTCCAACCGATTCAAGTGGACGAGCCTACTGTGGACGAGTCCATTCAGATTATCCGTGGACTGCGTGATCGCTATGAAGCACATCACCGTGTGAAAATTACGGATGAAGCGATTGAAGCTGCAGCTAAAATGTCAGACCGCTACATTTCGGATCGTTTCTTGCCGGATAAAGCGATTGATTTGATTGACGAGGCGGGCTCCAAAGTAAGACTTCGTTCGTACACGACTCCACCGGATTTGAAAGAGTTGGAAGAGCGCCTGGAAGCTGCACGCTCAGAAAAAAATGAAGCGGTGCAAAGCCAGGAATTTGAAAAAGCAGCGTCGCTTCGGGATGCAGAACAGAAGCTGCAGAACCAATTAGACAAAACGAAGAAAGAATGGAAAGAAAAACAAGGAAAAGAAGAGTCTGAAGTGACAGTGGAAGATATCGCGAAAGTCGTTTCCATGTGGACCGGCATTCCGGT
This sequence comes from Planococcus sp. SE5232, assembly GCF_050686535.1. Classification (NCBI taxonomy): domain Bacteria; kingdom Bacillati; phylum Bacillota; class Bacilli; order Caryophanales; family Caryophanaceae; genus Planococcus; species Planococcus sp. SE5232. The sequence goes on from NZ_JBOGCP010000008.1 coordinate 4,420, forward strand.
TTCGAAACTGGCGCAAACAGAGTCCGATAAATTGTTGAACTTAGAGTCCATTCTCCATAACCGTGTCATCGGCCAGAATGAGGCTGTCACATCCATTTCAAAAGCCATTCGCCGTGCACGTGCAGGGTTGAAAGATCCAAAACGTCCAATCGGATCATTCATTTTCCTTGGTCCAACTGGAGTTGGTAAAACCGAGTTGGCTCGAGCGCTGGCTGAATCCATGTTCGGGGATGAAGAAGCGATGATCCGTATCGATATGTCCGAGTATATGGAAAGACATTCGACTTCACGTCTGGTCGGGTCGCCTCCAGGATATGTAGGTTATGAAGAAGGTGGACAGCTGACAGAGAAAGTTCGCAGAAAACCATACTCAGTTGTGCTGCTTGATGAAATTGAAAAAGCTCACCCTGACGTATTCAATATTCTCCTGCAGGTTCTTGAAGACGGACGATTAACCGATTCAAAAGGCCGCAGAGTCGATTTCCGCAACACTGTCATCATCATGACTTCAAACGTTGGTGCAGAAGAGTTGAAATACAACAAATATGTTGGTTTCAATTTAGATGATGCAAAATCGGATTATAAAGACATGAAGGGCAAAATGCTTGCTGAATTGAAAAAAGCATTCCGCCCAGAATTCTTGAACCGTGTAGATGACATGATCGTCTTCCATTCTCTTGAAAAAGAGAACTTAAGAGAGATTGTGAACTTGATGACGAAACAATTGGTTGATCGCTTGAAAGAGCAGGATATCGATTTGGAGTTGACTGACGCAGCGCTTGAAAAAGTGGCCAAAGAGGGATATGACCCAGAGTACGGGGCACGCCCACTTCGTCGTTCTCTTCAAAAAAATGTTGAAGACCGTTTGTCAGAAGAGTTGTTAAAAGGTACAGCATTATCGGGCCAACGTATTATCTTCGATGTAAAGGACGATGACTTCATTGTTCGCACAAAAGAGACAGAAGAAGCGAAAGAAGCGGTAGTGGAAAAACAATAAGAACATTCCGCTCGCCGGGGTTGCTCTCCGGCGAGCGGTTTTTCTATTTAAGGAGAGGTACACTTGGCTAAGAAAAAGACAAAGTTTATTTGTCAGTCGTGTGGCTATGAATCGGCTAGATGGATGGGGAAATGTCCAGGTTGTGCAGCGTGGAATACAATGACTGAAGAAGTCGAAATGGCTGCTCCTAAAGGAACACGCGGTGCTTTTCAGCATAGTGCATCAGTTCCTCAAAAAGCGACGCCGATCAATGCGATTGAAACACAGGATGAACCACGCGTAGAAACAGAATTGAGTGAATTGAACCGGGTGCTTGGCGGCGGTATTGTTCCGGGGTCACTGGTTCTGATCGGAGGGGACCCAGGAATAGGGAAATCCACTTTGCTTTTGCAAGTTTCTGCAATGCTTGCAAATAGTGGGAACCGGGTATTATATATTTCCGGAGAAGAATCCATCCGCCAGACCAAGTTGCGGGCGGAACGTCTGGATGCTTCGTCTTCAGAGCTGTTCATCTATGCAGAAACGAATCTTGAATTGATTCATCATACGATCGAGGATGTAGCACCTGATTTTGTGATTGTCGATTCGATTCAGACGGTTCATCATCCTGAAGTGACTTCTGCACCCGGCAGTGTGACACAGGTCAGGGAAAGTACGGCAGAATTGATGCGGATTGCAAAAACAAAAAATATTGCGATCTTCCTCGTTGGCCATGTTACGAAAGAAGGCCAAATTGCGGGACCACGTATTTTGGAGCATATGGTGGATACGGTTCTGTATTTCGAAGGCGAACGCCATCATACGTACCGGATTTTACGCAGCGTGAAAAACCGTTTCGGCTCAACCAATGAAATTGCAATTTTTGAGATGCTTCAAGGTGGACTCAAAGAAGTGTTGAATCCGTCCGAGTTATTCCTGCAGGAACGGTCAAGCGGTTCAGCGGGCTCGACTGTTGTAGCGTCAATGGAAGGAACGCGTCCAATCCTGGTTGAAATCCAGGCTTTGGTGACACCATCAAGTTTCAACTATCCAAAGCGCATGGCAACAGGCATCGATGTCAACCGAGTGTCGCTGTTGATGGCAGTGCTGGAAAAACGTGTGGGCATGCTGTTGCAGGCTCAGGACGCCTATATTAAAGTTGCGGGCGGGGTTAAGCTCGATGAACCTGCAATCGATTTGGCTGTGCTTGCAAGCATTGTCTCCAGTTTCCGAGACAAGGCGCCGAATGTCTATGACTGTATCATCGGAGAAGTGGGCTTGACTGGTGAAGTCAGACGCGTATCGCGCATCGAGCAGCGTGTTCAGGAAGCAGCGAAGCTTGGATTCAAACGGGCCATTGTTCCCGCGTCGAATTTGGGCGGCTGGGATTATCCGGAAGGGATTCGCGTAGTCGGTGTAGAAAGTGTTAATGATGCATTAAAAGAAATTTTCCCACAGTAAGGAGGCTACATGCCTCCTTTTCTTTCTAAATAGGGGTCATTAAAGCGTTTCAGATTTAAAATGTGTATAATTATAAAAAGGAGGTGGAGCGCGTGTTAAGACCTATTATTCAAATTATGTTTTTGCTTATTGGTGCGACAGTCGGAATTTTATTATTGCCATCTGCATTTGAACTTATTCCCCTTCTCGACAATCCATGGATCAGTAATCCTTACGTAGCAGCAATTGTTGGTGCTCTTGTCTTTTTCCTGTTATCTTTATTATTTGTAGATTCGTTGATCAACTTCATGAAGTGGATGGAAGAGAAATTGCTTCATGCACCAACGCCCGATTTGTTGTTTGGTACAGTCGGAATGATCATTGGTCTTGTAGTGGCGTTCCTGATTGGATTTGCTTTAAGTACGGTTGATATTCCATTGGTAGCGACAATAGCTCCCTTGGTACTTTCAGTAATGCTTGGCTATTTGGGGTTCCAGGTAGGATTCCAAAAACGCGAAGAGATGTTGACCATGTTGACACCTTCCAAATTCACACCGGTGAAAAAGCTGGAAGTTGAAGAACCAGTTGAAAAAGTTTCTTATAAATTACTTGATACCAGTGTCATTATTGATGGGCGGATTGCCGATATCTCGGCAACCGGTTTTATGGAAGGCACGTTTGTGGTGCCGCAATTCGTTTTGTCTGAGCTACAGCATATTGCGGATTCTTCAGATACACTGAAACGGACACGCGGCAGGCGGGGCTTGGATATTCTAAAGCGTCTTCAAAGTGAACGGGTGGATGCCATTATGATCACCGAAGAAAATTTTGATGAAGTCAGCGAGGTCGATCTGAAATTGATGCGCGCTGCGAAAAAAATGGGCGGCCAAGTTGTGACTAATGATTTTAACTTAAATAAGGTATGTGAACTTCATAATGTTCCAGTATTGAATATCAACGACTTGGCGAATGCAGTGAAACCAGTTGTAATCCCAGGAGAAGACATGCATGTAGTGGTCATCAAAGACGGCAAAGAACAAAATCAGGGTGTGGCCTATTTGGATGATGGGACAATGATTGTGATTGAAGACGGCAAAGGGTTTATCGGCCAGGCGATCAATGTCACTGTTACCAGTGTTTTGCAGACTTCTGCAGGCCGGATGATTTTCGCGAAGCCGCGCGACGGCAAACAAATTGCAACAAATTGATAAAGGATGTTATCCAATGAATTATACAGTCGTCTTGCCTGCTGCCGGCAGCGGGAAACGGATGAAAGCAGATAAAAACAAATTATTGCTCGAACTTTTCGGCAAGCCTATTTTTCTCTATACCCTGGAAGTTTTTCAAAAGGACCCGAACTGTGAAGCTATTTGGCTGGCAGTGAAAGAGCAGGAGCGGCAATTGATCGAAGAATATGTAAAACGTTATAACATCACAAAAGTACAAGGTTACGCTGCAGGGGGAACGGAGCGGCAGGATAGTGTCAGAGCCTGTCTTGAAGCGATTCCACCTTGTGGCGTTGTTTTGGTTCATGATGCAGCACGGCCTTTCATCGATAGGGAAGTCATTGCACGTCTTGTGGAAACAGCCAATGCTTCTGGAGCTGCGATTGCTGGTGTGCCAGTCAAAGATACCATTAAAAAAGCGGAAAACGGAGTCATTTCAGAGACTGTAGACCGCAATCAGTTGTGGACGATCCAGACGCCGCAGGCTTTTCGCTATTCATTGATTTTGAAGGCAGCGCAGGCAGCCCGCAATGATGGATTTATGGGAACAGATGAAGCGATGCTCGTTGAGCGCTTAAATTATCCCGTGGCTATCGTTGAAAGTACATACGAAAATATAAAAATGACGACACCGGATGACTTGATCTATGGAAAAGCTATTCTGGAAAGTCGATTACAGGAGGAACAAAAATGATTCGAATCGGACAAGGTTATGACGTACACCAGTTGGCAGAAGGACGCCCTTTTATATTGGGGGGAGTTGAGATTGAGCATGATAGAGGGCTTCTTGGCCACTCGGATGCGGATGTTCTATTGCATACGATTACGGATGCAGCACTTGGTGCAATAGGCGGAGGCGATATCGGCAAGCATTTTCCTGATACGGATCCGGAGTTTAAAGACGCCGATTCCCGCAAGTTATTGACGCATATTTGGGAATATGTCAAAGAGCAGGGCTATGAGCTTGGCAATGTTGATTGCACGGTAATTGCCCAAAAGCCGAAACTGGCCCCTTATATTGAACAGATGCGTGAATCGATTGCAGGCCTATTGGAAGCAGATATTTCACAGGTCAATGTTAAAGCGACAACTTCAGAGCATCTTGGATTTACCGGACGTGAAGAAGGGATTGCTGCATTAGCGGTGATCCTATTGAATAAGCGCCCAGTTTCGCTTGATGTCCCAGAGTGATAGAATAACAAAAGGATACGATAATTTAGGAGGAACTCACATGACACAAGAAGTACGCGTACGTTATGCACCAAGCCCGACAGGTCATCTGCACATCGGCGGCGCACGTACAGCATTATTCAATTACTTATATGCACGACACAATAACGGCAAGTTCATCGTTCGCATCGAAGATACGGACACAGCACGTAATATCGAAACAGGGATCATGTCACAGCTGGATAACTTGAAATGGCTGGGCATCGAGCATGATGAATCGATTGATATTGGCGGGGAGTACGGTCCTTATCGCCAAATGGAGCGTTTGGATACGTATAAAGAGCATTCGGATAAGATGCTCGAAAAAGGCCTTGCCTATAAATGCTTCTGTACACCTGAAGAACTTGAAACAGAACGCGATGCCCAAAAAGCATCGGGCATCGCTGCGCCTCAATACAGCGGCACTTGCCGCAATTTGACTGCTGAAGAAGTTGCTGAAAAAGAAGCGGCAGGCAAGTCGTTTACAATTCGGGCGAAAGTTCCTGCTGCTGTTACGTATGAATTCAATGATTTAGTGCGTGGTCCGATTTCATTCGAATCCAAAGACGTCGGCGATTGGGTGATGGTCAAAACCAATGGTATTCCAACATACAATTTCGCTGTTGTCATTGATGATCATTTGATGAAGATCTCTCATGTGTTCCGGGGAGAAGAGCATTTATCGAATACACCGAGACAGATGATGATCTATGATGCGTTCGGCTGGGATTATCCGGGTTATGGCCACATGACGTTGATCATCAACGAAGACCGCAAAAAACTATCGAAACGTGACGAGTCGATTATCCAGTTTATTTCACAGTACAAAGACCTGGGCTATATTCCAGAAGCTTTGTTTAATTTCTTTGCGCTTCTTGGCTGGTCTCCAGAAGGCGAAGAAGAGATTTTCTCGAAAGAGGAATTGATCCGTATTTTTGATGTGGAACGTCTGTCTAAATCGCCATCAATGTTCGATAAACAGAAATTGATGTGGATGAATAACCAGTACATTAAGCAATTGCCGCTTGAAGAAGTGGTGAAATTATCGCTTCCTCATTTGCAAAAAGCAGGCAGATTACCGGAAGAAATGACACCGGAACAAGCGGAATGGGCGAACAAGCTGATTGCGTTATACCACGACCAACTGAGCTATGGTGCAGAAATCACCGAGCTTTCCGAACAGTTTTTCACGGAGGAATTGTCCTACGGGGAAGCTGAAAAAGAAATTTTAGCAGCTGAGCAAGTGCCTGAAGTGATGACGGCATTCAAAGAGCAATTGGCTTCACTGGAAAACTTCGAACCGGCTGAAATCAAAGCGGCTATCAAGGCAGTCCAGAAATCGACCGGCCATAAAGGCAAAAACCTGTTCATGCCGATCCGTGTGGTCATCACCGGACAAATGCACGGACCTGAGTTGCCGGACTCCATTTCTCTATTAGGGAAAGACAAAGCCATTGCCCGCGTTTCCCAATATGCAAGTGCGTAGCATTGACTTATTGCGCTAACGGTGTAAAATGAATTTACCATTAATAAAACGTTGACGGGAAGAAGTACATGCAGCAAGTTCTCTAGAGAAGATCCCCACCGGCTGAAAGGGATCTGGGCCGCTGCTGCATCGAAATGCCTCTCCGAGTGCTGAGTCGAATCAAGTAGACCAGACGTCTTGCCTGCGTTACGGGCCTTCGAGAGAAAAGGATGGACTATCCTTTTAATCAGAGTGGAACCGCGCAACTATGCGTCTCTGTCATTTACATGACAGGGACGCTTTTTATTTTGGAATAGAAAGGGAGCGATAGAAATGTTCAAATTATTGAAAGACGATGTTGATGTTATTTTCGAACAGGATCCGGCAGCAAGAAATTATTTAGAAGTCATCCTGACCTATTCCGGTCTGCATGCCATCTGGGCACATCGGTTGGCACATTTTTTCTTTAAGAACAAACTGTTTTTCATCGCCCGCCTCATTTCGCAGATCAGCCGCTTTTTCACAGGAATTGAAATTCATCCGGGCGCAGTCATTGGGCGTCGCTTCTTTATTGACCATGGAATGGGTGTTGTGATCGGAGAGACGTGTGAAATTGGCGACAACGTGACGTTGTACCAAGGTGTAACACTAGGCGGTACTGGGAAAGAACGGGGCAAACGCCACCCGACATTGGAAGACAATGTGCTGGTTGCGACCGGCGCCAAAGTTTTGGGTTCCATCGTGATCGGGGCCAACTCGAAAGTCGGAGCGGGGTCGGTTGTGTTGAAGAACGTACCGATGAATTCAACGGTAGTCGGGATTCCAGGTAAAGTGGTGATTCAAAATGGCGTGAAGGTCAAGCCGGATTTGAACCATCAGAATATGCCGGATCCCGTCATGGATAAATGCGATGGCATGGAAATGAAGATTGCCAGATTGCAGCAAGAGGTTGAACAATTAAAAAAAGCTAGGCAGGAAGAAGGGCAACGTTTATGAGTATCCAAATTTTTAATTCATTGTCACGGCAAAAAGAAGAGTTTATTCCTTTGGAAGAAGGAAAAGTGAAAATGTATGTCTGCGGGCCGACTGTTTATAACTACATCCATATCGGCAATGCGCGTCCTGTCATCGTCTATGATACAGTGCGCCGCCATTTGGAATACCGTGGCTATGATGTGAAATATGTATCGAACTTTACAGATGTCGACGATAAATTGATCAAAGCGGCCAATGAGTTGGGCCAGGAAGTTCCGGAAATTGCGGAGCGTTTCATCGCGGCCTATTTTGAAGATACGAAAGCACTGGGCTGCGCAGAAGCGGACGTCCATCCGCGCGTAACGGATCATATGGTGCAGATCATCGAGTTTATTGAAGCGCTGATTGAAAAAGGCTATGCTTATGAGTCGCAGGGGGATGTCTATTACCGGACTCGTAAATTTGAAGGATATGGCAAGCTGTCCCACCAGTCTGTCGATGAATTGAAGATCGGCGCACGCATTGAAACTGGAGACAAAAAAGAAGATGAGTTGGATTTCGTGCTTTGGAAAGCAGCGAAGCCGAAAGAGATTTCATGGGATAGCCCATGGGGCAAGGGACGTCCAGGCTGGCATATTGAATGCTCGGTCATGGCACGTGAGCATTTGGGTGATACGATCGACATCCATGCAGGCGGACAGGATCTGACTTTCCCGCATCATGAAAACGAAATTGCCCAATCCGAAGCATTAACCGGTAAACCTTTTGCGCGTTATTGGATGCATAATGGGTATATTAACATTGATAATGAAAAAATGTCGAAGTCGCTGAATAATTTTGTGCTGGTGAACGATATATTGAAGGAGATGGATCCACAGGTACTGCGTTTCTTTATGCTGTCAGTCCATTACCGCCATCCGATCAATTACTCGCAGCAATTGGTGGAAGATGCCATTGCCGGATTAGAACGGTTGCGTACGGCTTATGCCAACTTGAAACATCGCTTAAGCACTTCGGCAGATCTGGGTGACCACTCCGATATTTGGATCAATAAAATCGAAGCCATTAAAACTGCATTCATTGAAACCATGGATGATGACTTCAATACGGCGAATGCCATTTCAAGCCTGTTCGACTTGTCGCGTTTGTCGAATATGTATTTGTTGGAAAAACAAACAGCGACGACGGTTTTGGAGACTTTCATTGCCGTATTCGATGAATTGGCCGGGGTTTTAGGTGTACCATTCAGCCAACAAGAAGAATTGCTGGATGAAGAAGTCGAGGCATTGATGGCAGAACGCATTGAAGCGCGCAAAAACCGTGATTTTGCCCGCGCTGATGAAATCCGTGATTTATTTAAAGAAAAAAATATCATTCTGGAAGATACGGCACAAGGTACACGCTGGAAAAGAGGGTAATACAGTTGAATGTTTTACGAAAAAATGACGTAGACCAATTGAACGCATTGGCTCTTGCCTACATGGGAGATGCTGTTTATGAGCAGGCGATCCGCGAGCATTTGCTGCGTTCGGGACGCGCCAAACCGAATATCCTGCACCGTCAGTCAACCACTTTCGTTTCTGCTAAAGCGCAGGCGGTCGTTCTGAAGCGATTAACAGAAGAAGGGTTTCTGACGGAAGCGGAACTCGCGATCATGAGGCGGGGGCGCAATGCCAAGTCCGGGTCTGTTCCGAAAAACACCGATGTGCAGACCTATAACTTCAGTACCGCATTTGAAGCGGTACTTGGCTGGCTATATTTAAAAGAAGAGCAAGCGCGTGTGGACGAAATCATTTCCTATGCGATTGAGATTGTTGAAGAGCTGGGAGGCGTATTGAAATGACGGAAGAAGAGTTGGCACCGGAGATCATTGGCGGAAAGAATCCTGTATTGGAAGCATTGCGGGCGGACCGGGACATCAATAAAATCTGGATTGCTGAAGGCGTCCAGAAAAAAGGCATTACAGAATTGCTGCAATTGGCAAAAGATAAAGGCGTCATCGTTCAATCCGTGCCGAAGAAAAAAATCGACGGGCTGACGGATACCAATCACCAAGGCATTGCAGCGGCTGTAGCCGCCTACAACTATGCAAGTTTAGATGACTTGTTCGCGGCTGCAGCGGCAAAAAATGAAGACCCTTTTTTCCTGATCTTGGATGAACTTGAAGATCCGCATAATTTAGGCTCCATTATGAGAACGGCCGATGCAATCGGTGTTCATGGATTGATTATTCCGAAGCGGCGAGCTGTTGGATTGACGGGTGTTGTGGCGAAGGCCTCAACAGGCGCGATTGAGCATGTGCCGGTTGTGCGCATCAATAATTTATCGCAAACGGTGGACGAATTGAAAAAACGGGGTCTTTGGATCGCAGGTACAGACGCCAAAGAGTCGGTTGATTACCGGAAGATGGATGCTTCACTTCCGCTTGCTGTCATCATTGGCAGTGAAGGCAAAGGGATGAGTCGGATTTTGCGTGACAAATGCGATTTCCTATACCAATTGCCGATGGTCGGCCATGTCACTTCACTGAACGCTTCAGTCGCAGCAAGCTTATTGATGTACGAAGTATATAGAAAGCGCAATCCACTGGGTTAATGCCATGAATATTCTGCTGGTTGATGGATACAATATCATTGGTGACTGGATGGAGCTGCAGGAACTGAAAAAAGATAAGTTGGCGAATGCCAGAGATCGCCTCATAGAGCGGATGGCTGAATACCGCAGCTATAAGGGGTGGCGCGTCATCATCATTTTCGACGCCCATCTCGTTCCAGGGATCGAAGCCAAGAATCTGCACCACGATGTTGAAGTCATTTTCACAAAAGAAAGCGAAACGGCAGATGAACGGATTGAAAAACTGGTGGCGATTTTAAACAATCGCCGGGACCAGATTTATGTAGCCACTTCGGATTTAACGGAGCAATGGGTTATTTTCGGCAAAGGGGCATTGCGAATTTCAGCGCGCGAACTCGAAATTGAAATGATTGAAATACAGGAGAACATCACTAAAAAAGTAAAAGAAATCCAGGAGCAGCGCGGGATTTCCAAGATTCCGCTGTCCGGCGAAGTAGCGGAAATTTTCGAAAAATGGCGAAGAGGCTTGAAATGAACGGTTGACGCTCATTTTTTTCTTCCTGTATACTGAAGATATCGAGGCTCACGCAATCGGAGGGATCACCCGTGGAAAATCATGATCAAGTTCAGCCCCAACGATTCACCGACATGACAGATGAGGAACTTGTCAGTTTAGTCCACAGTGGAAACACGGAAGCATTGGATTTTTTGATTACAAAGTTCCGGCCTTTTGTTCGAATGAAAGCGCGTTCGTATTTCCTGATCGGCGCTGATAAGGAAGATATTATCCAGGAAGGCATGATCGGGCTGTACAAGGCGATCCGCGATTTCCGGAGCGATAAATTATCTTCATTCCGTGCGTTTGCAGAATTGTGCATCATTCGGCAGATTATCACCGCCATCAAAACGGCTACGCGCCAAAAGCATATTCCGTTGAATTCCTATGTATCTTTGGACAAGCCGATTTATGACGAAGAGTCTGACCGGACCCTGATGGATGTCTTGACCGGAAACGGAGTGGACGATCCGGAAGACCTGATCATTCATAATGAGGAATTTCAGTATATGGAAGAAAAGATGGGCGAGGTACTAAGTGAACTTGAGCGTGAGGTGCTGGCCCTCTACTTAGATGGCCAATCCTATCAGGAAATTTCAGAAAAGCTCGAACGCCACGTAAAATCGATTGACAATGCACTGCAACGGGTTAAGCGAAAACTGGAGCGCCACTTGCAAATCAATGAGATGCCGAGCTCCTGACGCGCGGTTGACAGGGCTGTTTGAAGGTGATAACCTTGAAAAAGCTGTAAACTTGAATAAGGTGATAACATGGCTAAAAAAATTGTTCTAAGCTGCTCGAAATGTGCATCCCGCAATTATACGGTTCCCGCGAAAGTGGAATCCGGCACACGTTTGGAACTCAAAAAATTCTGTGCTCATTGCAATGGGCATACCGTGCATAAACAAACGATATGAATTTTAACTGAATGCCGGACGATATAGAGTGATTTTGAAATTCGGAGGTTTTTTAAACAATGGGTAACATTGGCAGTTTCTTTAAGAATGTCGTTTCGGAAATGCGGAAAGTCAGCTGGCCGAAACGAAAAGAACTAACTCGTTATACGATCGTTGTTCTTTCTACTTGTATTTTCATGGCTCTCTTCTTCGCGGTAATTGACGCAGGCATCTCGGAAGTATTCCGTTGGTTCTTAGCACTGTAAGCGATTCGACAAGAATAACGCATAAAAAATAGCCCGTCATTCTATGAGAACGGGTTTTTTCATTTGGTAAAAAAGGAGGGATGGACGTTTAGTCCGCACGATTATGGAGAAAAATTGGTATGTAGTCCACACGTATTCCGGATATGAGAACAAAGTGAAGGCAAACCTGGAAAAGCGTGTAGAAACAATGGGTATGGAAGATCTTATTTTCCGCGTCATCATTCCTGAAGAACAGGAAACGGATTTTAAAGATGGCAAAAAACGTACAGTCATGCGCAAAACCTTCCCGGGTTATGTCTTGGTCGAATTGATCATGACAGACGAATCCTGGTATGTGGTCAGAAACACACCAGGAGTTACAGGATTTATCGGTTCATCAGGCGGTGGAGCTAAACCGACGCCTTTATTGGATGAAGAAGTCGATTTCATCCTGAAACAGATGGGAATGACAGAACGCAAGGTGGATATTGACTTTGCGGTTGCCGATACAGTTGAAGTGATGGAAGGGCCATTCGCCAACTTCCAAGGTAAAGTGGAAGAAATCGATGATACAAAAGGCAAAGTTAAAGTGTCGATTGATATCTTCGGCCGCGAAACCAAAATGGAACTGGATTTCGAGCAAGTTCAAAAAGTATAAATGCCCCTTGCTATTCCGAATTATTAATGGTATTATTTCATAGGTCAGACTGTCATAGGACAATCTGTACAATTTAGCTAATTCTATCAACATCGTTGACAGACAGATATTGAGTGGGAGGGGAAACCCTATTACCACATCACGGACTTAAGGAGGTGTGTTTCGTGGCTAAAAAAGTTGTTAAAGTTGTAAAGTTGCAGATCCCTGCAGCAAAAGCTAATCCAGCGCCACCGGTTGGTCCAGCATTGGGTCAAGCAGGTGTTAACATCATGGGCTTCTGTAAGGAGTTCAACGCGCGTACGGCAGATCAAGCAGGACTGATCATTCCAGTTGAGATTTCAGTATTTGAAGATCGTTCATTTACATTCATTACGAAAACTCCACCCGCAGCTGTTCTCTTAAAAGTAGCAGCCGGTATTGAATCAGGTTCAGGCGAACCGAACCGCAATAAAGTAGCGACTGTGAAACGCGACAAAGTTCGCGAAATCGCAGAAACTAAAATGCCAGATCTAAATGCTGCTTCAGTAGAAGCTGCAATGTTGATGGTTGAAGGTACTGCTCGCAGTATGGGCATTACAATCGAAGACTAATTCTAGCAGTTGTTTTTGGATGGGTTGCGCAGTTCATCATGAGCCGCGCAGCCTTTAATCGTGGGAGGTTCATTCCGTTATACCACAACAAGGAGGACGTTTAAAATGGCTAAAACAGGCAAAAAGCTGCAAGAAGCAGCAAAATTGATCGACCGTTCAAAACAATACGAAGCTAAAGAAGCGATCGAACTTGCGAAAAAAGCAAGCACAGTGAACTTTGACGCTACAGTAGAAGTGGCTTTCCGTCTAGGGATCGACACGCGTAAGAACGACCAGCAAATCCGTGGGGCAGTAGTACTTCCAAACGGAACTGGTAAAACTCAAAGCGTATTGGTTTTCGCTAAAGGCGAAAAACTGAAAGAAGCTGAAGCAGCTGGCGCAGATTTCGTTGGCGATGCTGAATATATCGAAAAAATCCAAAAAGGATGGTTTGACTTCGACGTGATCGTTGCAACTCCTGACATGATGGGTGAAGTTGGTAAACTTGGACGTGTTTTAGGGCCAAAAGGCTTAATGCCAAACCCGAAAACAGGCACAGTTACATTTGATGTAACAAAAGCTGTTCAGGAAATCAAAGCTGGTAAAGTGGAATACCGTGCAGACAAAACAGGTATCATCCATGCGCCAATCGGGAAAGTTTCTTTTGATGACAGCAAACTTGCTGAAAACTTGGAAGCAATCTATGACGTAGTACAAAAAGCGAAGCCAGCTTCTGCTAAAGGTACTTACATCAAATCGTTAAACGTTACTACTACAATGGGGCCTGCTGTTAAAGTAGATCCAACTAAAGTGGTTGCTAAATAAGATATTGACATCGTATTTTCACTCTGCTATACTAGCGGAGTTGTGAAATACCCATTTGTACCGCAGACAGCAGGGGCGCAAGACGCTTAATTTATCCCTGCCGAGGACATGATGAATTCAGATAACATCTTTTTGATGCTGATTTTATGCCTCTGTGTCTGTAATGGACCAGAGGCTTTTCTTATGGACGGTATAAATGAAAAATCTATAGGAGGTGCCAAAATGAGCAAAGCAGTTGAAACGAAAAAAGTTGTCGTGCAAACAATCGCTGATAAGTTCAGCGCTGCAGCTTCAGTTGTAGTTGTTGATTACCGTGGATTGAACGTTGCGCAATTAACAGAACTTCGTAAACAGCTTCGTGAAGCAGGCGTTGAGTTTAAAGTTTACAAAAACTCAATGACTCGCCGTGCGACAGAAATGCACGGACTTGAAGCGATCAACGAACACTTTACAGGACCAAACGCAATTGCATTTTCTAACGAAGATGTAGTAGCACCAGCGAGAATCATCAATACTTTCGCTAAAACGAACGACGCTCTAGAAATTAAAGCGGGTGTCATTGAAGGTGCGGTTGCATCTGCTGAAGATGTGAAAGCATTGGCAGAACTTCCATCACGCGATGGCTTGCTTTCTATGCTACTCAGCGTACTACAAGCTCCAATCCGCAACTTTGCAGCTACTACAAAAGCAGTTGCAGACCAGAAAGAAGAACAAGGCGCTTAATAAGTTAGCCGGCTAAGCACGACAAAAAATATTACCTATCAATAGGAGGAAACTATAATGACACAAGAACAAATCTTAGACGCAATCAAAGAAATGACAGTTCTTCAACTTAACGACCTAGTAAAAGCAATCGAAGAAGAGTTCGGCGTAACTGCTGCTGCTCCAGTTGCTGCTGCTGCTGGTGGCGCTGCTGCTGAAGAAGAGCAAACAGAATTCGACGTAGTTCTTACTTCTGCTGGCGATTCAAAAATCAAAGTAATCAAAGCAGTACGTGAAGTAACTGGTCTTGGTCTTAAAGAAGCAAAAGCTCTTGTAGACGAAGCTCCTAAAGCAATCAAAGAAGGCGCTACTAAAGAAGAAGCTGAAGAAATCAAAGGCAAACTTGAAGAAGTTGGCGCATCTGTAGAAGTTAAGTAATTTAATGACTTTATCAAAATGAAAGGAAAGCTCGTCAGTGGATAACCGACGGGCTTTTCTTCTTTTTAAATTCATTTGCATAGCGGGCAGTGGCCTGTAATAAGGTGAACGCAAGGAGGGCTTTACATGTCTCAACATTATTATTCTAAAAATCCCCAAACAAAAAGCAATCCTCGAGAATGGACAGACGTGTTGCGTGGCGAAAAATTCCGTTTCCAGACTGACACTGGTGTTTTCAGTAAAAGTGAAGTTGATTTTGGTTCGCGACTATTGATCGAAACATTCGAAGAAGCTGAGCTAGATGGACCGATGCTGGATGTTGGCTGCGGTTATGGCCCAATCGGAATGGCGGTCGCAAAAGCATTTCCTCAAAAACAAGTTCATATGGTGGATGTTAATACACGCGCCATCGAACTGGCAAAAACAAATGTTGAAAAGAATGATATTTCCAATGTCCAGATTTATGAAAGCGATGGTTTAGGTGCTGTTGAAGTTGACGATTTCTCTGCAATTTTAACAAACCCGCCGATTCGGGCAGGAAAAGAAACTATTTTTCGTTTTTATGAAGAGGCTGCTGGAAAGTTAGCGGATGGTGGATCGTTGTGGGTGGTTATCCAGAAAAAGCAGGGTGCTCCTTCTACACAGGCAAAACTGGAAGAGCTTTTCGGTGAAGTAAGAGTGGTCGATAAGAAGAAAGGCTACTTTATTTTTGAGGCCAGAAAAGTTTGACTTGACAAAACGGCTGTGTTATTATAATGAAATGCAAAATTTATTATTTTGAGGTCGTTTGCCCTTTTTCGGGCTTGGCATGACGACAGAGCTAATCACGTGTAAACCGAAAATGGGCTGCTCTTTAGTCTCGTTTTCTTTTTGTCTTTTCGATATCATACACTATTTTGTAGAAATCGCAAAGACCTATAATCGTTTTATTGAGGGGTGAATAAGTTGGTAGGTCAACTAGTTCAGTACGGTCAACATCGTCAACGCAGAAGTTTTTCGAGAATCAGTGAAGTGCTGGATCTTCCGAACTTGATTGAAATTCAATCATCATCTTACGAATGGTTCCTTGAAGAAGGGCTTCGCGAAATGTTCCGGGATATCTCGCCGATTGAAGATTTCACAGGAAATCTGTCACTCGAGTTTGTTGATTACAGTCTCGCGGAACCGAAGTATCCAGTCGATGAATCGAAAGAGCGCGACGTTACTTATGCAGCACCTTTGCGCGTCAAAGTACGTCTGCACAACAAAGAAACAGATGAAGTGAAAGAACAGGATGTCTTTATGGGAGATTTCCCATTAATGACAGAAACGGGTACTTTCGTCATCAACGGCGCAGAACGCGTCATCGTTTCCCAATTGGTTCGTTCGCCAAGTGTTTATTTTCACGACAAGACAGATAAAAATGGTAAAAAAGGTTTCGGGGCAACTGTTATTCCAAACCGTGGCGCATGGTTGGAATATGAAACAGATGCGAAGGATGTCGTGTACGTCAGAATTGACCGCACACGTAAACTGCCAGTAACAGTTCTTTTGAGAGCGCTTGGTTTCGGATCTGACCAGGAAATTATCGATTTACTTGGAGATAACGAATTCCTTCAAAACACGCTTGAAAAAGATAACACAGAAAGCACGGAAAAAGCGCTTCTTGAAATCTACGAACGCTTACGCCCTGGTGAGCCGCCAACAGTTGAAAGTGCGAAGAGCTTATTGTACTCACGCTTTTTCGACCCAAAACGCTATGACCTAGCAAATGTCGGCCGTTATAAGATGAACAAGAAGCTTCATATTAAAAATCGTCTCTTCAATCAGACCATTGCTGAAACTTTGGCGGATCCTGAAACAGGCGAAATTTTGGTGGAAGCTGGCACATTGATTGATCGCCGTGTACTCGATCGCTTGATTCCAAACTTGGAAAATGGAGTTGGTTTCCATACTGTTTCCCAAGTAGGTGGTGTCCTGGAAGGTGAAGTTACCTTGCAGTCGATCAAAATCTACGCGCCAAACAATGAAGACCAAAAAGAAATTACTGTCATCGGTAATGCTTATATAGAAGACAAGATCAAACATGTCACACCGGCTGATATTATTTCTTCTATCAGTTACTTCTTTAACCTTCTTTATGGTGTCGGAAACACGGACGATATCGATCATCTTGGTAACCGCCGTCTCCGTTCAGTAGGTGAATTGCTGCAGAACCAGTTCCGTATCGGATTATCCCGTATGGAGCGCGTGGTACGTGAGCGTATGTCGATCAACGATACACAAGCAATCGTTCCTCAGCAATTGATCAATATCCGTCCGGTTATTGCATCGATTAAAGAGTTCTTCGGCAGCTCTCAGCTTTCTCAGTTTATGGATCAAACCAATCCATTAGCTGAATTGACGCATAAACGCCGTCTATCGGCGCTTGGACCCGGTGGTTTAACGCGTGAACGCGCAGGCTTTGAAGTGCGTGACGTTCACTACTCCCACTATGGCCGTATGTGTCCGATTGAAACGCCTGAGGGTCCGAACATTGGCTTGATCAACACGCTTTCAACATTTGCGAAAGTGAATAAGTTCGGTTTCATTGAAACTCCTTATCGCCGTGTAGATGCTGAAACCGGAGTGGTCACAGAACACATTGACTACTTGACTGCTGATGAAGAAGATAATTATGTAGTGGCCCAGGCCAATTCGAAGTTGAATGACGATGGTTCATTCGTTGAAGAAGGCGTTGTTGCACGTTTCCGCGGTGAGAACACCGTTTACAAACGCGGCAGCATCGACTACATGGACGTTTCTCCGAAGCAGGTCGTTTCAGTAGCGACAGCCTGTATCCCGTTCCTTGAAAATGATGACTCCAACCGAGCATTAATGGGAGCGAACATGCAGCGTCAAGCAGTTCCGTTATTAAACCCGGAAGCTCCTTTTGTAGGAACCGGAATGGAACACTTGGCAGCGCGTGATTCTGGGGCAGCTGTAGTAGCGAAAAATGATGGTATTGTGGAATATGTGGAAGCTAAGGAAATTTCTGTCCGTCGTATCGAAGTTGTCGATGGCAACGAAGTCCGAGGCGACCTTGATACTTACAGACTGCAGAAATTCGTCCGTTCCAACCAAGGGACAAGCTATAACCAACGCCCGATCGTTAAAGTTGGAGACCGTGTTTCCAAACGCGATATTCTTGCTGACGGACCTTCAATGGAACGCGGAGAGATGGCATTAGGAAGAAACGTACTGGTAGCCTTCATGACATGGGATGGTTTTAACTACGAAGATGCGATCATCATGAGTGAACGTTTAGTAAAAGACGATGTTTACACATCTGTCCATATCGAAGAGTATGAATCCGATTCACGTGATACGAAACTGGGGCCTGAAGAAATTACGCGTGATATCCCGAACGTCGGGGAAGACGCATTGCGTAACTTGGATGACCGCGGAATTATCCGTGTCGGAGCTGAAGTGAAAGATGGAGATATTCTGGTTGGTAAAGTAACACCTAAAGGCGTTACTGAATTGACTGCTGAAGAACGTCTTCTTCATGCGATCTTTGGTGAAAAAGCACGTGAAGTGCGCGATACTTCATTGCGGGTGCCTCACGGCGCTGGCGGTATTGTACTGGATGTTAAAATCTTCAACCGTGAAGATGGAGACGAATTGCCACCGGGTGTTAACCAACTGGTTCGTGCATATATCGTTCAAAAACGTAAAATCTCTGTTGGCGATAAAATGGCTGGACGTCACGGAAACAAGGGTGTTATTTCAAGAATTCTGCCTGAAGAAGATATGCCATTCATGCCAGACGGCACACCGGTCGACATCATGTTAAACCCGCTAGGTGTACCATCCCGTATGAATATCGGCCAGGTACTTGAATTACATCTTGGAATGGCTTCCCGTTCACTTGGAATTCATATGGCTTCATCTGTATTTGATGGAGCGAATGAAGAAGATGTGCTGGAAACAATGGAAGAGTCAGGTATGCCGCGCGATGGCAAAACGATTCTTTATGATGGCCGTTCTGGCGAATCCTTCGATAACCGTGTGTCTGTAGGTATCATGTACATGATTAAACTTGCCCACATGGTCGATGATAAATTGCACGCCCGCTCAACTGGGCCTTACTCACTGGTTACACAACAGCCATTGGGTGGTAAAGCGCAATTCGGCGGACAGCGTTTTGGTGAAATGGAAGTATGGGCACTTGAAGCATATGGTGCCGCGCATACATTGCAGGAAATCTTAACGGTTAAGTCGGATGATGTCGTAGGCCGTGTTAAAACTTATGAAGCAATTGTTAAAGGCGAAAGTGTACCGGAACCAAGCGTACCGGAATCATTTAAAGTTTTGATTAAAGAACTTCAAAGTTTAGGCATGGATGTTAAGATGTTGACGATTGATGATGAAGAAATTGAGTTGCGCGATTTGGATGAAGAAGAAGATCTTCAGCCTGCGGATTCATTGAACATCCTCCCGATTGCAGATACAGAAGCACCGGTTGGAACAATTGATTAATACCTATTGGATTCGAACGGCTTTAACCGGCCGTTTTCCATTTATTCACTTAGCCATTACCGAGGAAGAGCCGTACAGAAACTCGAGACAAAAGGGAGGTAGGCTCCTTGATAGATGTTAATAATTTTGAGTATATGAAAATCGGATTAGCGTCACCCGATAAAATTCGCTCATGGTCTTATGGAGAAGTCAAAAAGCCAGAAACAATCAATTACCGTACACTGAAACCTGAAAAAGATGGTTTGTTCTGTGAACGTATTTTCGGTCCTACAAAAGACTGGGAATGCCATTGTGGTAAATACAAGCGTGTTCGTTATAAAGGCGTCGTCTGCGATCGCTGTGGCGTTGAAGTCACACGTTCAAAAGTTCGTCGTGAGCGCATGGGCCACATTGAACTAGCAGCTCCTGTATCTCATATCTGGTATTTTAAAGGGATTCCGAGCCGCATGGGACTTATCTTAGATATGTCTCCGCGTTCACTTGAAGAAGTTATTTATTTTGCTTCTTATGTAGTCATCGATCCTGCGGATACACCGCTTGAGAAGAAACAACTTCTTTCTGAAAAAGAATACCGCGCTTACCGTGATAAGTTTGGGAAAAAATTCCAAGCTGCTATGGGAGCAGAAGCAATCAAGCGTCTATTGCAGGAAATCGACCTTGAACGCGAAACGGATTCTTTAAAAGAAGAATTGAAAACAGCTCAAGGCCAACGCCGCACCCGTGCGATCAAACGCCTTGAAGTGGTTGAGTCATTCCGTAACTCAGGGAATAATCCTGATTGGATGATTCTTGATGTTCTACCTGTTATTCCACCCGAACTTCGCCCGATGGTTCAATTAGACGGGGGCCGCTTTGCGACTTCTGATTTAAATGATCTCTATCGCCGCGTAATCAACCGGAATAACCGCTTGAAGCGTCTTTTAGACCTTGGAGCACCAAGTATCATTGTTCAAAACGAGAAACGCATGCTTCAGGAAGCTGTTGATGCATTGATCGATAACGGCCGTCGCGGTCGTCCGGTCACAGGACCTGGTAACCGTCCATTGAAATCTCTTTCTCATATGCTGAAAGGGAAGCAAGGGCGTTTCCGTCAGAACCTTCTTGGTAAACGAGTGGATTATTCGGGCCGTTCGGTTATCGTAGTTGGACCTAACCTGAAAATGTATCAATGTGGTTTGCCGAAAGGTATGGCAATTGAATTGTTTAAACCTTTCGTTATGAAAGAATTGGTTGAACGTGGATTGGCCCATAACATCAAGAGTGCAAAACGCAAAATCGAACGTCTTCATTCTGAAGTTTGGGATGTATTGGAAGATGTCATCAAGGAGCATCCGGTTCTACTGAACCGAGCACCGACTCTTCACAGATTGGGTATCCAGGCATTTGAACCGACACTAGTTGAAGGTAAAGCAATTCGTCTGCATCCGCTTGTATGTACTGCATACAATGCCGATTTCGATGGTGACCAAATGGCTGTTCACGTACCTCTATCATCTGAGGCTCAGGCAGAAGCTAGATTATTGATGCTTGCAGCTCAAAACATTTTGAATCCAAAAGACGGAAAACCTGTTGTAACACCATCTCAGGATATGGTTCTAGGAAACTATTACTTAACACTTGAGCGTAAAGGTGCTACAGGAGAAGGCGCAACTTTCTCAGGACCTGAAGAAGTGATGATCGCTTATCAAACAGGCCATGTGCACTTGCATACACGTATTGCAATCCAAGCTAGAGCCGTCAACAACCCGACATTCACAGAAGAACAGAACAAAATGCTTTTATTGACAACTGTCGGTAAAATTATTTTTAATGAAATTCTGCCGAAGTCATTCCCATATATCAACGAACCGACTGATTACAATCTGCAGGTGGAAACACCATCGAAATATTTCGTCGCGACAACGACGGATATTCGTAAGCATATTGAAGAAGCGGAACTTGTGACACCGTTCAAGAAGAAAATTCTTGGTGAAATCATCGCAGAAGTATTCAAACGTTTCCATATTACGGAAACTTCTAAAATGCTTGACCGCATGAAGAGCCTTGGATTTAAATATTCGACACAAGCCGGCATTACTGTTGGTGTGGCGGATATCGTAGTTCTTCCGGATAAGGGAGAAATTCTGGTCGATGCCCAAGAAAATGTAGATAAAGTAATGAAACAATTCCGGCGCGGATTGATTACAGAAGAAGAGCGATATGCACGTGTCATTTCGTATTGGAGTAATGCAAAAGACATCATCCAGAGCAAACTGATGGCGTCTCTTGATAACTTGAATCCAATCTTTATGATGAGTGATTCCGGAGCTCGTGGTAACGCATCTAACTTTACGCAGCTGGCGGGTATGCGTGGATTGATGGCCAACCCGGCTGGGCGCATTATCGAACTTCCGATTAAATCTTCCTTCCGTGAAGGATTGACAGTACTTGAATATTTCATCTCTACCCACGGTGCGCGTAAAGGTCTTGCCGATACAGCACTTAAAACAGCCGATTCTGGTTACTTGACCCGTCGTTTGGTAGATGTTGCACAAGATGCAATCGTCCGCGAAAATGACTGTGGCACTGACCGAGGCTTGCTGGTAGGAGCGTTGATGGAAGGCACAGAAGTGATTGAAGAGCTTGATGAGCGTATCGTTGGCCGTCATGCTAAGAAAACAATCCGCCATCCGGAAACAAAAGAAATAATTGTAGCAAAAGATGAATTGATTACACAGGATTTGACTCGCCTCATTGTTGAAGCGGGAATCAAAGAAGTAACGATTCGCTCTGCGTTCACATGTAATACAAAACACGGCGTTTGTAAGAAATGTTACGGCACTAACCTGGCAACTGGAGACGAAGTTGAAGTGGGCGAAGCAGTAGGTATTATTGCAGCTCAATCAATCGGTGAACCAGGAACTCAGCTTACGATGCGTACATTCCATACAGGCGGGGTTGCAGGAGACGATATTACACAAGGTCTTCCGCGTATCCAGGAAATATTCGAATCGCGTAACCCGAAAGGCCAGGCAGTAATTTCAGAAATTACAGGTACAGTTACTGAAATCGATGAAATCCGCGAAGGCCAGAAAGAAGTAACGATTCAAGGTGATGTTGAAACACGTAAATACCTGGCTCCTTATAATGCGCGCATCAAGGTTCAAGTTGATGACGTCATCGTTCGAGGTGAAGTATTGACGGATGGTTCAATCGATCCGAAACAATTGCTTCAAGTAAAAGACGTTCAGGCTGTTCAAGTGTATCTATTGAAAGAAGTTCAGAAAGTATACCGTATGCAAGGGGTAGAAATCGGTGATAAGCACGTAGAAGTTATGGTCCGTCAAATGTTCCGTAAAGTACGTGTCATTGAAGCCGGCGATACTGAATTGCTGCCAGGTTCACTTTTGGATATTCACCAATTCACTGAGGCCAATGTCAAAGCGGTGCTCGAAGGCAACTTGCCGGCGACAAGCCGTCCTGTAATCTTGGGTATCACGAAAGCTTCTCTAGAAACAGAATCATTCCTATCAGCCGCGTCTTTCCAGGAAACGACCCGCGTCCTAACAGATGCAGCAATCAAAGGGAAACGTGATGAGCTTCTGGGATTGAAAGAGAATGTGATCATCGGTAAACTTGTTCCAGCCGGAACAGGAATGCAACGTTACCGTCAAATTAAAATTGCACAAAGCGAAAAAGCTGCGAAGCAGGAAATCGTCGGAACAGAGTCATAAAATAGATAGATGGGTTCCGGGGAGCTTTTGAAACCTCCCCGGGATTTTTTAAGAATTCAGTTGACAGCATTGTCATAGAATGATAATATGTTGAGGGTTGATGGTTAACGGTCTGACACTTTGGAGGATATGCAAATGTCTAATGAAAAAGTAAAACAGGCAAGTCAAATAATCATCGGTACAAAGCAGACAGTAAAAGCATTAAAAAGCGGTATTGTCCAAGAGATAATAGTGGCAAAAGACGCGGACGATCGAATGACCGAACAGATTATCCAACTAGCCTTAGAAAAAGGTATTCGGATCGAATTTGCAGATTCACGATTGAAGCTTGGCAAAGCATATGGCATTAATGTCGGTGCAGCTGCTGTGGCTATTACTGGATAACAGTTTTTGTGTAAAACACAAAGACTTTGTTTTTTACCCAAAAATGAACCACCTGGATATGTGGTATTAGAACACCTTTTGAGAGGAGGAAAAATCGATGCCTACAATTAACCAATTAGTTAACAAGCCTCGTAAACCAAAGAGCACGAAATCAGATTCACCAGCGTTAAACAAAGGGTATAACAGCTTTAAAAAGTCTCAGACTAACGTGACATCACCACAGAAACGTGGAGTATGTACTCGTGTTGGTACGATGACACCTAAAAAACCAAACTCCGCATTGCGTAAATATGCGCGTGTGCGTTTGACGAACCAAATTGAGGTTAATGCTTACATCCCTGGAGAAGGTCACAACCTTCAAGAGCACAGTGTAGTTCTTCTTCGCGGCGGACGCGTAAAAGATTTACCGGGTGTGCGTTACCATATCGTACGTGGAGCACTTGATACAGCTGGAGTTAACGGCCGTATGCAAAGCCGTTCTAAATACGGAACTAAACGTCCTAAAGTAAAAAAATAATAAGTTAAATAAACGAAGAGATTTCGTTGAAAGGAGGAACATACATGCCTCGTAAAGGTCCTGTAGCTAAACGTGACGTGTTGCCAGATCCAATTTATAATTCAAAATTGGTGACACGCTTAATTAATAAAATGATGGTTGACGGAAAAAGAGGTACTTCACAAAAGATCCTATACGGAGCGTTTGAGTTAGTTAAAGAACGCAGCGGTAAAGATCCGATTGAAGTATACGAACAAGCATTGACTAACGTTATGCCAGTTCTTGAAGTACGCGCTCGCCGTGTTGGTGGAGCTAACTACCAAGTACCGGTTGAAGTTCGTCCTGAACGCCGTACAACTTTAGGTCTTCGCTACCTTGTAAACTATTCACGTCTTCGTGGAGAGAAAACAATGGAAGAGCGTTTGGCTAATGAAATTTTAGATGCAGCTAACAACACTGGTTCAGCTGTTAAGAAACGTGAAGATATTCATAAAATGGCGGAAGCAAACAAAGCGTTTGCTCACTATCGCTGGTAATTTCTTTCGAGATGTTTACATCTTAATCCGAAACGGAAGGAGAAAAACAACATGGCTAGAGAGTTCTCCTTAGACAAAACACGTAATATCGGGATCATGGCACACATTGATGCTGGTAAAACGACTACTACGGAGCGTATTTTATATTACACTGGTAGAATCCACAAAATTGGGGAAACGCATGAAGGTGCTTCTCAAATGGACTGGATGGAGCAAGAGCAGGAACGCGGTATCACAATCACGTCTGCTGCTACAACTGCTTCATGGAAAAACCACCGTGTTAACATCATCGATACTCCAGGACACGTAGACTTCACTGTAGAAGTTGAACGTTCATTGCGCGTACTTGATGGTGCTGTTACAGTTCTTGATGCTCAATCAGGTGTTGAGCCTCAGACTGAAACAGTTTGGCGCCAAGCTACAACATACGGAGTTCCACGTATCGTATTCATCAACAAAATGGATAAAATCGGTGCTGATTTCCTTTACTCTGTAGGTACTTTACATGATCGCCTACAAGCAAATGCTCACCCGATCCAATTGCCAATCGGCGCAGAAGACGAGTTTTCAGCAATTATTGACCTTGTTGAAATGAACGCTCGTTTCTATGCAAACGATTTGGGGACTGAAATCACAGAAGGTGAAATTCCTGAAGAGTACAAAGAGCTTGCTGAAGAGTGGCACACTAAACTAGTGGAAGCTGTTGCTGAGCTTGATGAAGACTTAATGGAAAAATACCTGGGTGGGGAAGAAATCACTGTAGAAGAACTTAAAGCTGGTATCCGTAAAGGAACACTAGATGTTGAGTTTTACCCAGTGGTTTGCGGAACTGCATTTAAAAATAAAGGGGTTCAATTAATGCTTGATGCAGTAATTGATTACCTGCCATCTCCACTTGATGTACCACCAATGACTGGTGTTCTTCCGGATTCAGATGAAGAAGTATTGCGTAAACCTAGCGAGGACGAGCCATTCTCTGCGTTGGCGTTTAAAGTAATGACAGATCCATATGTTGGGAAATTGACTTTCTTCCGTGTGTACTCTGGATCTCTTAAATCTGGTTCGTATGTTCAGAACTCTTCTAAAGGCAAGCGTGAGCGCGTAGGACGTATCCTTCAAATGCACGCAAACTCCCGTGAAGAAATCGCTGAAGTATATTGCGGAGATATTGCTGCTGCTATCGGCCTTAAAGATACATCAACTGGTGATACTTTAAGTGACGAGAAACAACAAGTAATTCTTGAACGTATGGTATTCCCAGAGCCTGTTATCTCACTTTCTGTGGAACCTAAGTCAAAAGCGGATCAAGATAAAATGGGTCAAGCCCTTGCAAAACTGCAAGAAGAAGATCCAACTTTCCGTGCGCATACTGACCAGGAAACTGGCCAAACGATCATCGCAGGTATGGGTGAGCTTCACCTTGATATCCTAGTTGACCGTATGCGCCGTGAATTCAACGTAGAAGCTAACGTGGGTGCACCTCAGGTATCTTACCGTGAGACATTCCGTGAGTCTGCTAAAGTTGAAGGTAAATTCGTACGCCAATCTGGTGGACGCGGACAATTCGGACACGTTTGGATTGAGTTCTCTCCAAACGAAGAAGGAGCAGGTTTTGAATTTGAAAATGGTATCGTTGGTGGTGTTGTTCCACGTGAATACATCCCAGCAGTTGAAGCGGGTCTGCGCGACTCTCTAGACAACGGTGTTATTGCCGGATATCCTTTGATCGATATCAAAGCACGCTTGTTCGATGGCTCTTACCATGATGTTGACTCGAATGAGATGGCATTTAAAGTTGCTGCTTCTATGGCGCTTAAAAATGCAATTTCTAAAGTTAGACCGGTTCTTCTTGAGCCAATTATGCGTGTCGAGGTTGTTATCCCTGAGGAATACCTCGGAGATATCATGGGTGACATTACGTCACGCCGAGGCCGTGTAGAAGGTATGGACGCTCGCGGAAACGCACAAGTAGTTCGTTCTATGGTACCTCTTGCAGAAATGTTCGGTTATGCAACTTCATTGCGTTCAAACACGCAAGGCCGCGGTGTGTTCTCAATGCATTTCGATCACTATGAAGAAGTACCGAAATCAATTTCTGAAGAAATCATCAAAAAAAATAAAGGTCAATAATTGAATTTTGATCTTTAATAAAGTATAAATAGTTTGTATGCACGGAATAATAGGGCCCTATTATTCCGGCACTTCAAACGAACATTCACTTACATTTTGAGGAGGATTTTTCTAATGGGAAAAGCTAAATTTGATCGTTCTAAAACGCACGCGAATATTGGTACAATTGGTCACGTTGACCATGGTAAAACAACTTTGACTGCAGCAATCGCTACAGTTCTTGCTAAAAAATCAGGCGGGGAAGCTCGTTCTTACGCTCAAATCGACAACGCACCTGAAGAAAAAGAGCGCGGTATCACAATCAATACTTCACACGTTGAGTATGAAACTGAATCACGCCACTATGCACACGTAGATTGCCCTGGACACGCCGATTATGTTAAAAACATGATCACTGGTGCTGCTCAAATGGACGGCGGAATCTTAGTAGTATCTGCTGCTGATGGCCCAATGCCACAAACTCGTGAGCACATTCTTCTTTCACGTCAAGTTGGTGTTCCTTACCTAGTAGTATTCATGAACAAATGCGATATGGTAGATGACGAAGAACTTCTTGAACTAGTTGAAATGGAAGTTCGTGATCTTCTTTCTGAATATGACTTCCCTGGCGACGATATTCCTGTCATCAAAGGTTCTGCTCTTAAAGCTCTTGAAGGAGAAGCAGAATGGGAAGATAAAATCGTTGAATTGATGAACGCGGTTGATGAGTATATCCCTACTCCACCACGTGATACTGACAAGCCATTCATGATGCCTGTTGAGGATGTATTCTCAATCACTGGCCGTGGTACTGTTGCTACTGGACGCGTTGAACGCGGACAAATCAAAATCGGTGATAACGTTGATATCATTGGTCTTACTGAAGAGCCAAAATCTACTACTGTAACTGGTGTAGAAATGTTCCGTAAATTGCTTGACTATGCAGAAGCTGGCGACAACATTGGTGCACTTCTTCGCGGGGTTTCTCGTGATGACGTACAACGTGGACAAGTATTGGCTAAACCAGGCACAATTACTCCACACACTGAGTTCAAAGCTGAAGTTTACGTTCTTTCAAAAGAAGAGGGTGGACGTCACACTCCATTCTTCACAAACTACCGTCCACAGTTCTACTTCCGTACAACTGATGTAACTGGCGTTTGTAACCTTCCTGAAGGTGTAGAAATGGTTATGCCTGGAGATAACATCGAAATGATCGTTTCTCTAATCTCTCCTATCGCACTTGAAGAAGGAACTAAGTTCTCTATCCGTGAGGGTGGACGTACTGTAGGCGCTGGCGTTGTTGCTACAATCACTAAGTAATAACTGCTAAGTGTTGATTAAAGACCTTGTCTCATTAAACTGAGACAAGGTCTTTTTTTGCTTTAAAATGAAGTATTAAAAGAAATTTCAGCTAAATCAAAGGGTTGTTCATAAAATATTCAAACTTTTTAAAAAATCTACTTAACCCAGTGATAGCAACAATGAAAACGGATACATAGTTTACGAATATTCAAAATTAATAAAAATATAGCAGGAAGTTGATTGACACGCCTTCAAATAGGCGATATGATAGCAACAATTTACAAGACGCAAACTGAATTCGATATATTGCATATTATAAAACTTTCGAGAAAGAAGTGGACATCATGAGCGAACAATTAATTTATTTAAATGGTGAATTCGTTAAAAAGGAAGACGCTAAAATTTCAGTTTATGATCACGGTTTTTTATACGGTGATGGTGTATTTGAAGGAATCCGTTCTTACAACGGTAATGTCTTTCGGCTGGAAGAACATTTAGAGCGGCTTTACGATTCAGCAAAATCCGTGATGCTCGAGATTCCACATACTTTTGAAGAAATGACTAAAATAGTCGTTCAAACATTAAGGGAAAATAAATTTAAAGATGCCTATATTCGTCTTATCGTTTCACGGGGTGTCGGAAATCTTGGATTAGATCCTTATAGCTGTTCTCATCCGAGTGTCATTGTAATCGCTGAACCTTTATCGCTGTTTCCGAAATCGATGTATGAAACAGGGATTGAAATTGTCTCGGTGGCTACACGCAGAAGCCGTTCGGATGTGTTAAGCCCTAAAGTTAAATCATTGAATTACATGAATAATATTTTAGTTAAACTTGAAGCCCACTTGGCGGGTGTTTCTGAAGCGCTTATGCTGAATGACCAAGGTTATGTAGCTGAAGGGTCAGCGGACAACATTTTTATTGTTCGTAAAAATAAGTTATTGACACCTCCAGGCTATGTAGGAGCACTGGAAGGAATTACACGCAATGCAATTATGGATGTAGCTGTTGAAAAAGGCTACGACATCCAAGAAGGCGTTTTTACAAGACATGATGTGTATGTAGCAGATGAAGTTTTCCTTACCGGAACTGCTGCTGAAGTAATTGCAGTAGTTAAAGTGGACGGCCGAGTGATCGGCGAAGGAAAGCCAGGTCCGGTTACGAATGACTTACTAGAATCATTTAGAGAACTAGTTCAGAACGATGGCGTAAAGGTGTATAGCGATCATTTAAACGCAGTATAAAAAAATAGAAGTTCAACTCAATGACGAGGTTAAAGTAGATGGAAACTGTATTCACAGAGAGCCGGTACAGGTGGAAGCCGGTAATACAACCATTTGCGACATCCCCTCTGAGTGGATTGCTGAAAAGCTTCGGCTGTTTAGGTAGTCCCGGTGGTTTGCAAGTTAGAAATCATCGTTATCAGCGGATAAGCAAGACTTATCCATGAGGCTGCGGTTGCGCAGTGAAATAGGGTGGTACCATGAAACTTTTTCATCCCTATGCGAAGAACATGTTTCTTTGTGTAGGGATGGAAAAGTTTTTTTGTTTTATTCCACCGGAGACTTAGAAAAGGAGGCGGAAGGATTGGGAGTAAACGTACAGGTTAGAGAAGAAGTTAAACAGAAGCTGACAGGCAATGGTGCAGACGTACTGATTCAATCTTTAAAAGGTCAAGGTGTAGACATCATTTTTGGATATCCAGGAGGCGCGGTGCTGCCAATTTACGATGCCTTGCACAAAAATCCAATACGCCATGTATTGGCTAGACACGAACAAGGTGCAATCCATGCCGCTGAAGGCTATGCAAGAGTATCGGGGAAAGCCGGAGTTGTTCTTGCTACATCGGGTCCTGGAGCCACGAATTTAGTGACCGGCATAGCAGATGCCATGCTGGATTCCTTGCCACTGGTCATCTTCACAGGCCAAGTTGCAACTTCCGTAATTGGAACTGATGCTTTCCAGGAAGCGGACATCATCGGTATCACACAACCGATTACAAAGCATAATTATCAAGTGAAAAAAGTAGCGGATCTTCCGAGAATCATTAAAGAAGCATTCTATATTGCTTCCACAGGACGTCCTGGTCCGGTTCTGGTCGACATTCCTAAAAATATTGCAACCGAATTGTTCATGTCCAATAAAGAAGAAGAGGCCGTGTATCTACCGGGTTATCAACCGACAACAAATCCGAATTACCTTCAGATCCAAAAAGCTGCACAATTATTATCCCAGGCGAAAAAGCCATTGATCCTAGCTGGAGCTGGTATACTCGCTGCAAAAGCGACAGAAGAGCTGAAAACTTTTTCTGAAAGACACCAAATTCCAATCACGAACACATTACTCGGTTTGGGCAGTATCGCTGGCGAACATGAACTATTCCTAGGAATGGCCGGCATGCACGGAACTTATACAGCGAATACAGCAATTTGTGATTGCGATGTGTTATTGAACGTAGGCGCACGGTTTGATGATCGGTTGACGGGAAATCTTGCTAGCTTTGCTCCAAACGCACAAGTCATCCATATCGACATCGACCCTGCAGAAATCGGCAAAAACGTTCCAACAGCGATCCCGATTGTAGCCGATGCTAAAGAAGCGTTGTCTCAATTGCTCAATCAAACGTTTGAAAGCCCGGATACCGCTGAATGGCTAGCGAAGCTATCCGGTGACAAAGTGGAATACCCACTTCAGTATCATTTGAAAGGCCGGGAAGGTATTCTCCCTCAACAAGCGGTTGAGTTGATACACCGCTTGACCGGAGGCAATGCAGTCGTAACAACGGATGTAGGCCAGCACCAAATGTGGGCGGCTCAATACTATCGCTTCAACAACCCGCATAATTGGGTGACATCGGGTGGCCTTGGCACAATGGGCTTTGGTTTCCCGGCAGCCATCGGGGCACAATTGGCAAAACCGGATGAGCAAGTTATCTCTATTGTAGGAGATGCAGGATTCCAAATGACTTTACAGGAATTATCGTTGCTTCAAGAGCTGCGGCTTCCGGTGAAGGTTGTTATCTTGAACAACCAAAGCCTCGGTATGGTCAGACAATGGCAGGAAACATTCTACGAAGGGCGTTATTCCCAATCGTTAATTCCTGTACAACCTGATTTTGTGAAGCTGGCCGCAGCTTACGACATCAAAGGCTATAAAGTGGAAACGATGGAAGAAGCAGAAGCGGTTTTCGCAGAAGCATTTAATTCAAACGAGCCAGCCTTGATCGATTGCCGCGTGGTGCAGTTGGAATGTGTTTATCCGATGGTTGCGCCGGGCAAAGGCTTGGATGAAATGATCGGAGTGAAAGGCGAATGAGACGAGTCATTACAACGACAGTGATCAACCAAAGCGGGGTGTTGAACCGCGTTACTGGGTTGCTGATGAAACGGCAGTTCAACATCGAAAGCATTTCGGTAGGCCATACAGAGCAACCTGGTATATCAAAAATGACTTTTGTGGTGAATGTAGAAGATAAAGGCAAATTGGAGCAGTTATTAAAGCAGCTGCAAAAACAAATTGATGTACTCAAAGTGAATGACATTACCGATAAGGCGATGGTGATGAGGGAGCTGGCACTGGTCAAAGTGGTCGTTCCTCCAGCAGTCCGAAATGAGGTTCTCAGCATCGTTGAGCCGTTCCGGGCGACAGTGGTCGATATGAGTAAAAATGTAACAACATTCCAAGTAACAGGCGACCCAGAAAAAATTGAAGCATTTATTGATCTGATGAGACCGTATGGTGTGAAAGAGCTGACCCGAACTGGGGTATCCGCTTTTGTCAGAGAAACACAAAAAGCACAAACACCGCAATTGAACATCCTATAAAAAACCCAAACCCGAGGAGGAAATTAAAATGGCAAAAATGTATTATAACCAAGATGTAAACGAACAGGTACTTAAAGGAAAGACAATCGCGGTGATCGGCTATGGTTCTCAAGGTCATGCACATGCTCAAAACTTAAAAGAATCCGGTTTTGATGTAGTAGTTGGAGTTCGTCCAGGTAAATCATTCGATCAGGCTAAAAATGACGGCATGAAAGTCGTTACCGTAAAAGAAGCGGCAGAAGCGGCAGACGTCATCATGATCTTAGTACCGGATGAAAAACAGACGCAAATCTACAACGCAGAAATCAAACCAGCATTAACGGCAGGTAAATCACTTGTTTTTGCACACGGTTTTAATGTTCACTTTAACCAGATCGTTGCACCTGCAGATGTGGATGTATTCCTAGTAGCACCAAAAGGCCCGGGACATCTTGTTCGCCGTACGTACGAAGCGGGTGCTGGAGTTCCTGGATTGATCGCAATCCATCAGGACGTTTCAGGGAAAGCTCAAGAAGTTGCACTGGCTTACGCAAAAGGAATCGGAGCTACACGTGCAGGCGTTTTGGAAACGACATTCAAAGAAGAAACGGAAACAGATCTATTCGGAGAACAAGCAGTCCTTTGCGGCGGTGTGACTTCACTTGTAAAAGCTGGGTTCGAAACGCTTGTTGAAGCCGGATACCAACCGGAAGTTGCATACTTCGAATGTATGCATGAATTGAAATTGATTGTTGACCTTATGTATGAAGGCGGCTTGTCAGGAATGCGCTACTCAATTTCCGATACAGCTCAATGGGGAGATTTTGTTTCAGGACCACGTATTGTTGACGCAGATACAAAAGCCCGCATGAAAGATGTACTTACGGATATCCAAACAGGGAAATTCGCAAAAGGCTGGTTGCTTGAAAACCAATTGAACCGTCCGGAATTCACTGCAATCGAAAAAGCGGAAGAATCCCATCAAATTGAACAAGTTGGACGTGAATTGCGTGCGATGATGCCATTCGTTAATGAAGGCAAAAAAGCTAAACAAAAAGAGGTGGTTGCCAATGTCACAAATTGATATTTTCGATACGACATTACGAGACGGGGAACAGTCGGCCGGGATCAACTTGAACACAGCAGAGAAAATCGAAATCGCCCGCCAGCTTGAACGTCTGGGAGTGACGATTATCGAATCAGGGTTTCCTGCTTCATCTCCAGGAGACTTTGACGCTGTGCAGCGAATCGCAGGCACGGTGAAGAATTCAATTGTAACGGGTTTGGCCCGTTCGATTGAAAGTGATATTGATCGGACATGGGAAGCGTTAAAAGGAGCGGAACAACCGCATATTCATATCTTTTTAGCGACATCACCCATCCATATGGAAACAAAATTATTCAAAACACCGGAGCAGGTTGTGGAATTGGCAGTAGCATCGGTAAAATACGCGCGTAAGTTCTTCCCGTTGG
The DNA here is from genome assembly GCF_050686535.1 of Planococcus sp. SE5232. Classification (NCBI taxonomy): domain Bacteria; kingdom Bacillati; phylum Bacillota; class Bacilli; order Caryophanales; family Caryophanaceae; genus Planococcus; species Planococcus sp. SE5232. The sequence continues at coordinate 37,493 of NZ_JBOGCP010000008.1, forward strand.
TCCAATGGTCAGCGGAAGATGCTTCCCGTTCAGATCCGGAATTCCTGGCTCATATTATCCGCAAAGTCATTGAAGCCGGCGCCACAACCATCAACCTTCCAGACACGGTTGGTTATGCAACTCCTCATGAGTACGGTGCCATGTTCAAATACATGACAGAAAATGTGGTGGGCATCGAAAATGTGAAGCTCTCAGCACATTGCCATAATGATTTGGGAATGGCCACAGCCAATACATTGGCCGCCATTGAAAATGGCGCTACTCAAATTGAGGGAACCATCAATGGCATCGGTGAACGTGCCGGAAATGTCGCACTTGAAGAAATTGCGGTTGCTTTGCATATCCGCAAGCAAATCTTCAATATCGAAACGGGCATCAATCTTCATGAAATCAAACGCACCAGCCAACTGGTCAGCCAGTTGACAGGAAGCCTGATTCAGCCGAATAAAGCAGTCGTCGGTAAAAATGCGTTTGCCCATGAATCCGGTATCCACCAGGATGGCATGCTGAAGAACCCGTTGACTTATGAAATCATTACACCGGAATTGATCGGCGATGCGGCAACTGAATTGGTACTTGGTAAACATTCGGGACGCCACGCCTTTAAAGATCGGGCCATCAAGATGGGCTTTGATTTATCTGATGAGAAGTTAAATAAAGCATTTGTTGAATTTAAGAAATTAGCCGACAGCAAGAAAGAAATTCTGGAAGATGATCTTTACGTATTGCTGACCGATCAACAAATCCATGACACTGAAACACCGGTTTATAAACTGGAGAGTGTACAGGTGCAATATGGTACAGCAAACATTCCGACAGCCACTGCTTCTGCTTATCACCCAAATGGGGAATTGATCAACGAAGCAGCTACTGGAGCCGGTTCTGTTGAAGCAATCTTCAACACGCTAGAACGAATTGTCGAAGGAAAAGTCCATATTCTTGATTACCGTGTGACGTCCATCGGTAAAGGGCGCGATGCCTTAGGGGAAGCGGTTATCAATATGAGTTATAACGGCGAGACAGTCACAGGCCGCGATGTTGCACAGGATGTTCTCGAAGCAACAGCAAAAGCATATTTGAATGCAGTCAATCGTCAAATCGTCCAAGTCGGGAAAAAAGTCAGGATGTCTGCAGTGTAAAAAGAACAGATTGAAAGAGGAGGAATTTAAAATGAAAAAAACAATAGCGGTATTGCCAGGAGACGGAATCGGACCAGAAGTAACAGATGCAGCGGTAAAGGTGCTGCAATCCATTGCAATGCGTTATGGACATACTTTTCATTTAAAGCACGCGGCAATCGGTGGCACAGCGGTTGATCAATTTGAAAACCCACTGCCTCAGCAAACCATTGAGGTTTGTGAAGCGAGCGACGCGATTCTCCTCGGTGCTGTCGGAGGAACGAAATGGGACAGTAACCCTGCTCATCTGCGTCCTGAAAAAGGGCTTTTGAACATCCGGAAGCATTTTGATTTGTTCGCCAATATCCGTCCGGTCAAAGCCATACCGTCCTTGCTGGCTTCGTCTCCTTTAAAGGAAGAAGTAGCAAAAGAAGTGGATATGGTCATCGTCCGCGAATTGACGAGCGGCTTGTATTTCGGAGAACCGAAACGCCGCTCAGAGAAATCGGCAGTGGATACATTGGTTTATACGAGACAGGAAATCGAGCGCATTGTTAATCAGGCGTTTGAAATCGCCCGTACACGCAGAGGCAAAGTGACTTCGGTCGATAAAGCCAATGTACTGGAAACCAGCAAATTATGGCGCGAAGTCGTGGAAGAACGCCGTAAAGCGTATCCAGATATCGAAGTGGAGCATATGTTGGTCGATTCGGCAGCGATGAAACTGATTACGGATCCACGTGCTTTCGATGTCATGGTAACAGAGAATATGTTCGGTGATATCTTGAGCGATGAAGCTTCGGTCATCACAGGTTCACTTGGCATGCTGCCATCTGCGAGCATCCGTTCAGACGGCTTCGGCCTTTACGAACCGGTACATGGATCAGCGCCGGATATCGCTGGACAAAACAAAGCGAATCCATCTGCTGCTATCTTGTCAGCTGCGATGATGCTGAAGCATTCATTCGGCCTTCATACGGAAGCTGCTGCGATTGAAAAAGCAGTAATGAGCGTTTTGGAAGATGGCTATTGCACGGGAGACCTGGCTGGGCACGGAAAACGTGTAGTTTCAACCGATCGATTTGTAACGAAAGTTGTGGAAGAGTTGGAAAGAGAATTTGTATCAGAACACATCATGTATTCTTATGTGTAAGTGAAAGGAGCGGTTCGCATGGCAAAAACAATCATAGAAAAAATTTGGGAACAACATATCGTCTTCGAAGAGCAAGGAAAGCCGGACCTGCTATATATCGATCTTCATTTATTGCATGAGGTGACATCTCCGCAAGCGTTTGAGGGGCTTCGGCTGAATGGACGGAAAGTCCGCCGTCCGGATCTTTGCTTCGCTACGATGGACCATAACGTTCCAACACGGAACCGGGAGACGATCACAGATCCCATTTCGCGAAAACAGATCAAAACTTTGCAGGATAATTGCGACGAGTTCGGTGTTCCGCTTGCGGGCATCAACCATCCAGACCAAGGGATCGTCCACGTGATCGGACCAGAACTAGGTTTGACCCAACCCGGCAAGACCATCGTCTGTGGGGATAGCCATACCTCAACGCACGGTGCCTTCGGTGCTTTGGCATTTGGTATCGGCACCAGCGAAGTGGAGCACGTCTTGTCCACTCAAACGCTATGGCAATCAAAGCCGAAAACCATGGAAGTTCGGATTGACGGAAAATTGGGCTTTGGTGTTTCTTCTAAAGATGTTATCCTGGCTATTATTTCGAAATTTGGCATCGACATGGGAACTGGCTACATCATGGAGTATACAGGTGAAGCCATCCGTGGGTTGTCGATGGAAGAACGCATGACGATCTGCAATATGTCGATTGAAGCAGGCGCACGGGCTGGGTTGATCAGTCCTGATGAAAAGACAGTGGAATACTTGAGAGGGCGCAGAAACGTGCCTGAAGGTGATGCGTTTGAAAAAGAAGCCGCGCGTTGGCTGGCTCTTGCAACAGATGAAGGCGCACAGTATGATGCGTCTGTGACGATTCATGCGGATGAGATTTCTCCATTCGTTACATGGGGCACCAATCCTTCAATGGGATCAGGCATTGCGGAAAGCGTTCCATCTGAAGCGGACTATGATAAACAGTCGGATAAAGATGCGTTGAAGCAAGCTTTGGCTTATATGCACCTGGAAGAGGGGACACCACTTTCTTCGATTGATATCCAGCATGTCTTTATCGGCTCTTGTACGAATGCCCGTCTTGGCGATTTGCGTGCAGCCAGTGAAATTGTCAAAGGCAGAAAAGTGCATCCATCCGTGACTGCAATTGTTGTTCCTGGATCTGAAACGGTCAAACGTGCAGCTGAACAAGAAGGCTTGGATCAGGTATTTCTTGAAGCCGGCTTTGAATGGCGTGAGACAGGATGCAGCATGTGCCTGGCGATGAATGAAGACTCGGTGCCTGCAGGCGAACGTTGTGCGTCCACATCCAACCGGAATTTTGAAGGACGCCAAGGAGCGGGATCGATGACGCATCTGGTAAGCCCTGTAATGGCAGCAGCCGCCGCGATTGAAGGCCATCTGACAGATGTCCGCAATTACATGAAAGAGTCCGTACCATCAGCATGACAGTCGGAAATGAGGAGGCCCATCGATGAAACCGATCAATAAAATTTCAAGTGTCCTAACGCCACTTGAACGTAAAAACGTAGATACTGATCAAATCATTTCAAAAGAGTTTCTAAAACGTATTGAACGAACAGGATTCGGCAAATATCTATTCTATCATTGGCGCTTTCATGCCGATGGTACACCGATAGAAGAATTTGTTTTGAACGATCCTCGATTCGACGGCTCCGAGATTCTGGTCGCACAAGAGAATTTCGGCTGCGGTTCTTCTCGTGAACATGCCCCGTGGGCGATTTTGGATTACGGATTCCGCGTAGTCATCGCTCCCAGTTATGCAGACATCTTCTATAACAACTGCGTGAAAAATGGCATCTTGCCGATTCGTTTAAAAGATGAGGAAGTCAATGCCTTGATTGATAAGGGACAGCGCGAGGAATTCAAGTTGGAAATCAATTTGGAGGACCAGACTGTCAACAGCCAGGACGGCATACGCTATGAATTTGATATCGATCCATACTGGAAGGAAATGCTGTTGAAGGGCTGGGACGAAATTGCCTTGACGTTCCAGTACGATGACTACATCGCAGCCTATGAGGAAAAACAGCGGCAGGCTTAATGTGAATATGTCTGAACAAGTTGTTTTTCATGAGAAGACCCTTTACGTAACCGTAAAGGGTCTTTATTTTTTGGACTTTTTTGTATTTAAAGGATTCATCAATCCGTTGTTGACAAGCAATTCGTGATTTGTTAATTTAAAGTGTGTACTTTAACGCTTTAGCAAACTAAAGGAGAGTTTACTTATGAATGCAGTTGTTGTCGCTGTCTTAGTCATGCTCGTACTGAGCTTATTGCGCGTGAACGTCGTCTTCGCTTTATTGATCGGCGCACTTGCAGGTGGGTTGAGCGGTGGATTATCATTTATGGATACATTAACATCATTTACAGACGGTTTAGGTGCAGGCGCGACGATTGCGCTCAGCTATGCCATGCTCGGCGGCTTTGCCGTAGCGATTTCACGCACCGGCATACCGGAGCTGCTCGTGTCAGGCGTCCTGAAGCTGGTCAATAAGGACGGAGAGGCGACGCGGGAGAATTTGGCGAAAGCTCTCATCATCATTGCGCTTTTGGCAATGGCTATCTTCTCGCAAAACCTGATTCCGATCCATATCGCTTTCATCCCTTTATTGGTTCCACCAATTTTGCATATTCTAAATGAACTGCGGATCGACCGCCGCTTGATCGCTGCGGTCCTGACGTTCGGCCTGACGGCGCCTTATATTTTATTGCCGTATGGTTTTGGGTTGATTTTCCATGAGATCGTCTTTACTCAAATGGAACTGGCCGGCCTAACAATTGATATGGCTGACATTCCGAGAGCGATGGCGATTCCGGTCGCGGGCCTGTTAGTGGGATTGGTCATCGCGGTGTTCATCTCTTACCGCAAGCCGAGGGATTACCATAAAACATCCTCTACTATAGAAGGAACTCTGAAAAAGACGGCTTCAACCAAAGATGTTCTGGTGACGATTGTCGCATTGATCGCTGCACTAGTTGCACAGATCCAGACAGATTCGATGATCATTGGTGCACTTGCAGGAATTCTTGTGCTTTATGTTTTTGGAGCAATGAAATGGCGGGAAGCTGACGATGTCTTGACAGAAGGGATGCGCATGATGGCATTTATCGGTTTTGTCATGATTACAGCGAACGGCTTTGCATCGGTCATACAAGCGACAGGAGCCATCGAGCCGCTTGTTGAAAGTGTATCGGACTTGTTTGCCGGCAATAAAGGCATTGCAGCTCTAGCCATGCTTATCGTCGGTCTGTTCGTGACGATGGGCATCGGCTCATCGTTCGCAACGATTCCGATCATTGCGGCGATTTTCGTCCCGCTGAGTCTCGAGTTCGAATTCTCCACCATGGCGATCATCGCTTTGATCGGTACGGCAGGAGCATTGGGTGATGCAGGGTCGCCGGCGTCCGATTCGACATTGGGGCCGACTGCCGGATTGAACGTCGATGGACAGCACAATCACATTTGGGATACGTGTGTTCCGACCTTCCTTCATTACAATATCCCGTTGGTGATTTTCGGCTGGGCAGCCGTGATGTTGCTTGGATAAGCTCGAAATGTTCGGACTATTATCGTCTGACTTGATGTTCTAATAAATCCTGTTATAATAAAAAAAGCGAATAAGAAAGAATTTCGTGGAAGTACTTGCGGAATTCTTTTTTCTTTTGTATAATGGTGAATGTTGGTCTTTGACTGCGATGAAGCGAGAGGTTACCGATACACCCGGCCGCTTTGCCATGGCGAGTGATTGGAAAATTTTCGTGGAGAATGTCTATCAAAAATAGGCGAAAAGGAGGGAAAATAATGGCAAAACAAAAAATTCGTATCCGTTTAAAAGCATATGATCACAGAATTCTTGATCAGTCTGCCGAGAAAATTGTAGAAACCGCTAAACGTTCAGGTGCAAGCGTATCGGGTCCGATACCGTTGCCGACTGAAAGATCGGTCTACACAATCTTACGTGCTGTCCATAAGTACAAAGATGCTCGTGAGCAGTTTGAAATGCGTACACACAAACGTCTAATCGATATCGTTAACCCGACACCACAAACTGTCGATGCGTTGATGAAACTTGATTTACCGTCAGGCGTTGACATTGAAATTAAACTTTAATCGGTAAACGAAATAGAAAAACATAAATAACCACAGGAGGTGTGACAACATGACCAAAGGAATCTTAGGTAGAAAAATCGGTATGACGCAAGTTTTTGCTGAGAACGGTGATTTAATCCCTGTAACTGTTATTGAAGCTGCTCCAAACGTAGTACTTCAAAAGAAGACAGTAGAGGTTGACGGCTACGAAGCAATCCAATTAGGTTTTGAAGACAAGCGCGAAAAGCTTTCGAACAAACCTTCTAAAGGACACGTAGCAAAAGCGAACACTGCTCCTAAGCGCTTCATTCGCGAACTTCGCAATGTAAACTTAGCTGATTACGAGATTGGTCAAGAAGTCAAAGTAGATGTATTCGCAGAAGGCGATGTAGTAGATGTCACAGGAACAACAAAAGGTAAAGGTTTCCAAGGTGTTATTAAACGCCACGGACAATCTCGCGGACCAATGTCTCACGGTTCACGTTACCACCGTCGTCCTGGTTCAATGGGTCCGGTTGCTCCTAACCGCGTATTCAAACAGAAGAAATTACCTGGTCAAATGGGTGGCACGACAATTACGATTCAAAACCTTTCCATCGTGAAAGTTGATCTTGAACGTAACCTGCTTCTTATTAAAGGTAATGTTCCTGGTTCTCGCAAAGCATTGATCCGTGTTAAAACGGCAATTAAAGCGAACTAATAATTTTTAGAGAAAGGAGGAAACAAGAATGCCTAAAGTAGCTTTATTAAATCAAACAGGTTCACAAGTGGGCGACATCGAATTGAACGACTATATCTTCGGTATCGAGCCAAATGAATCAGTGTTATTTGACGCAGTAGTGTCTCAACGCGCTTCACTTCGTCAAGGTAACCATAAAGTAAAAAACCGTTCTGAAGTAGCTGGTGGTGGTAAAAAGCCATGGCGTCAAAAAGGAACTGGACGTGCTCGTCAAGGGTCGATTCGTTCACCACAATGGCGCGGAGGCGGTATCGTATTCGGTCCAACTCCACGTAGCTATAGCTACAAACTTCCTAAGAAAGTCCGTCGTTTAGCTCTACGTTCTGCACTTTCATCTGCAGTAATCGGAGAAAACCTGATGGTACTTGAAGGATTGACATTTGATGCACCGAAAACAAAAGCTTTCAACCAGTTGATCCAAGACCTTTCAATTGGCAAAAAAGCATTGTTCGTAACTGCTGACCTTGATGAGAACGTTGCAAAATCTGCACGTAACCTTCACGGAATGACAGTAGTAGCAGCAGATGGCATTAACGTTTTAGACTTGCTTGGACATGACAAAATTGTCATGACAAAAGCAGCGATTGAGAAAATTGAGGAGGTGCTTAGTTAATGGAAGCACGTGATGTAATAAAGCGTCCGGTCATTACTGAGCAATCATCTGAAGTAATGGCAGAGAAAAAGTACACTTTTGAAGTGGACACTCGCGCAAATAAAACCCAAGTTAAACAAGCCGTACAAGAGATCTTTGGCGTGAAAGTTGAGAAAGTCAACATCATGAACTACAAAGGCAAATTCAAACGTATGGGCAAACATGCAGGATACACAAACAAACGCCGTAAAGCGATTGTTAAATTGACTGCTGAATCTAAAGACATCGAGCTATTCGAAATTTAATTTCCATAAGTTCTTAAAGAACTATTAAAGAAGGAGGGAAACAACGTGGGCATAAGAAAATATAAACCTACCACTAACGGTCGTCGTAACATGACGAGTTCAGATTTCGCTGAAATCACAACGAACAAACCTGAAAAATCGCTTTTACGACCTGTAAAGCGCAAGGGCGGCCGTAATAACCAAGGTAAAATAACTGTACGCCATCACGGTGGTGGACATAAACGCCAATACCGTGTTATCGATTTCAAACGTAACAAAGATGGCATTCCAGGACGCGTTGCTACAATCGAGTACGATCCAAACCGTTCTGCAAACATCGCTTTGATTCACTACGCTGATGGTGAGAAACGTTACATCCTCGCTCCTAAAGGAGTTGAAGTTGGAACTCAACTTATGTCAGGTATTGAAGCAGATATCAAGGCAGGTAACGCTTTGCCGTTGTCAAACATCCCAATGGGTTCTACAATCCATAACATCGAATTGAAGCCAGGCGGCGGCGGACAACTAGTTCGTTCTGCAGGAACTTCAGCTCAGGTATTGGGTAAAGAAGGAAAATACGTAACAGTTCGTTTGCAATCAGGCGAAGTTCGCATGATTCTTGCTACTTGCCGCGCTACTATCGGTGCAGTAGGAAATGAGCAACACGAATTGATCAACATTGGTAAAGCAGGACGTAATCGCTGGAAGGGCAATCGCCCAACAGTCCGCGGATCTGTAATGAACCCTAACGATCACCCACACGGTGGTGGTGAAGGACGCTCGCCAATCGGACGTAAATCACCAATGTCTCCTTGGGGCAAACCTACTCTTGGATACAAGACACGTAAGAAAACGAACAAGTCAGATAAATTTATCGTGCGTCGTCGTAAAAAATAATTTGATTCCGCTACGGTTCGTTGAAAGAACCGTGGTGCAATCACGAAGGGAGGATCCCACATGGGCCGCAGCTTGAAAAAAGGACCTTTTGTTGATGATCATCTTATGAAAAAAGTTGAAGCACAAAAGGATTCTGAGAAAAAACAAGTGATCAAAACTTGGTCTCGCCGTTCTACAATTTTCCCGACATTCATCGGACAAACAATCGCAGTATACGATGGTCGTAAACACATCCCTGTATATGTGACTGAAGATATGGTGGGCCATAAACTAGGCGAATTCGCACCAACACGCAAATACGCTAGCCATGGTGCAGACGATAAGAAAACAAGACGTTAATTGAGAGGAGGATTTCCCTATGCAAGCAAAAGCTGTCGCTAGAACAGTACGTATTGCTCCTCGTAAAGTCCGTTTAGTTGTAGATTTAATTCGAGGCAAGCAAATTGGCGAAGCTGTTGCGATTTTGAACCACACTCCGAAAGCAGCATCTATTGTTGTTGAGAAGTTATTGAAATCTGCAGCTGCTAACGCTGAACACAACTACGAAATGGACCTGAATGACTTGATCATCAGCGAAGTATTCGTTGACGAAGGACCAACACTTAAACGTTTCCGTCCACGTGCAATGGGACGCGCAAGCGCAATTAATAAACGCACAAGCCACATCACACTAGTGGTATCTGACCAGAAGGAGGGGTAATTCGTGGGACAAAAAATACATCCAATTGGGATGCGTATCGGAATCATTCGTGATTGGGAATCTAAATGGTACGCTGAGAAAGATTATGCGACGCTTCTTCACGAAGATATTAAAATCCGTGAATATGTTGAAGCACGTTTGAAAGAAGCTTCAGTTTCTAAAATCGAAATTGAACGCGCTGCAAACCGTGTCAACGTAACTATTCACACCGCGAAACCGGGTATGGTAATCGGTAAAGGTGGATCTGAAGTAGAAGTACTTCGCAAACAGCTTAACTCTATGACTGGCAAGCGTGTACACATCAACATCATTGAAATCAAAAGAGCTGACCTTGATGCAAGATTGGTTGCTGAAAGTGTTGCACGTCAATTGGAAAACCGAGTATCTTTCCGTCGTGCACAAAAACAAGCGATCCAACGCACTATGCGTTCTGGCGCTAAAGGAATCAAAACTCAAGTATCTGGACGTCTAGGCGGCGCTGACATTGCGCGTGCTGAACACTACAGTGAAGGTACTGTTCCGCTCCATACGCTCCGCGCTGATATCGATTATGCGCATGCTGAAGCAGACACAACATATGGTAAGCTTGGCGTAAAAGTATGGATCTACCGCGGTGAAGTCCTTCCAACTAAGAAGAAATCTGAGGAAGGAGGCAAATAATATGTTATTGCCAAAACGCGTTAAATATCGTAGAGAGCACCGAGGCAAGATGCGCGGCGAAGCTAAAGGCGGTAAAGAAATCGCATTCGGCGAATTTGGTCTCCAAGCACTAGAATCATCTTGGATCACTAACCGTCAAATCGAAGCAGCACGTATTTCCATGACTCGTTACATGAAACGTGGCGGTAAAGTCTGGATTAAAATATTCCCGCATAAACCATATACGAAAAAGCCTCTAGAGGTTCGTATGGGATCTGGTAAAGGTTCACCTGAAGGCTGGGTAGCCGTTGTCAAAACTGGTAAAATCATGTTCGAACTTGGTGGAGTATCTGAAGAAGTGGCACGCGAAGCATTACGCCTTGCATCTCACAAACTTCCAATCAAAACGAAGTTCGTAAAACGCGAAGAAATTGGTGGTGAATCGAATGAAAGCTAATGAAATCCGTGACCTAACCACTGCTGAGATTGAACAAAAAGTGAAATCACTGAAAGAAGAGCTTTTCAACCTTCGCTTCCAATTGGCTACTGGTCAATTAGAAAATACTGCTCGCATCCGCGAAGTACGTAAAGCGATTGCCCGTATGAAAACTGTGATTCACGAAAGAGTACTCAGTGGCAATAACTGATAAATCGAGAGGAGGTTTGCAAGTATGACTGAGCGTAACCAACGCAAAGTATACACAGGCCGTGTTGTGTCTGACAAAATGGACAAAACCGTTACAGTAATGGTTGAAACTCAAAAGAAGCATGCATTCTATGGCAAACGTGTAAAATACTCTAAGAAATATAAAGCTCATGATGAGCTAAACGAAGCGAAAATGGGCGACGTAGTTCGCATCATGGAAACTCGTCCGTTATCAGCTACAAAACGTTTCCGCGTATTGGAAATTGTAGAAAAAGCGGTTATCATTTAATTTAAATAATTTCGGAACCTAAGAAATTCCGGAGGGAGGTTACCTAAGTGATCCAACAGGAAAGTCGTTTAAAAGTTGCAGACAACTCGGGTGCTCGTGAAGTACTAACGATTAAAGTACTTGGTGGTTCTGGTCGCAAGACTGCAAACATCGGAGACGTAATCGTTTGTACCGTGAAAAAAGCAACACCAGGTGGCGTTGTTAAGAAGGGTGAAGTCGTTAAGGCTGTCATCGTTCGCACGAAAAGCGGAGCTCGCCGTAAAGACGGTACTTATATCAAATTTGATGAAAACGCATGTGTCATTATCCGTGACGACAAAGGTCCACGCGGAACTCGTATTTTCGGACCTGTTGCCCGCGAACTTCGCGATAACAGCTTCATGAAAATCGTATCACTTGCTCCTGAAGTTCTTTAATAAATCAATGTGCCATACCAAGGAGGTGCGACAGAATGCATGTTAAAAAAGGCGATACAGTTAAGGTAATCTCAGGCAAAGACAAAGGCAAAACAGGCGTTGTTTTGACTGCTTTACCTAAGAAAGACCGTGTGCTTGTTGAAGGTGTCAACATCATCAAAAAGCATACAAAACCGAACCAGGCAAATCCGCAAGGTGGAATTGTCAGCCAAGAAGCAGCAATTCACGTTTCTAACGTAATGTTACTTGACCCTAAATCCGGCGAGCCGACTCGTGTTGGATACAAGGTTGAAGATGGTAAAAAAGTTCGTGTTGCAAAAAAATCCGGCGAAAAATTAGATAAATAAAATTCCTGAATGAAGGGAGGTACACACATGAACCGCCTAAAAGAAAAATATGTCAATGAAATCACTCCTGCTCTAGTGAGCAAGTTTGAATATAAATCGGTAATGCAGGCACCTGAAGTAAACAAAATCGTCATCAACATGGGTGTAGGCGAAGCTGTTCAAAACACGAAGTCACTTGACTCCGCGGTTGAAGAACTACAAACAATTACTGGCCAAAAGCCAATCATCACTAAAGCTAAGAAATCTATCGCTGGCTTCCGTCTACGTGAAGGTATGCCAATCGGATGTAAAGTTACACTACGCGGAGAGCGTATGTACGACTTCCTGGATAAATTGATTGCTATCTCACTTCCACGTGTTCGTGACTTCCGTGGCGTATCGAACAAATCGTTCGACGGACGCGGTAACTACACACTTGGCGTGAAAGAACAATTGATCTTCCCTGAAATCGACTATGATAAAGTTAACAAAGTACGCGGTATGGACATCGTAATTGTAACAACTGCGAACTCTGATGAAGAAGCTCGTGAGTTATTAACACAATTCGGAATGCCGTTCCAAAAGTAAACGTGAGGGAGGCGTAAACGTGGCTAAAAAATCTATGATCGCAAAACAAAAACGCACGCCAAAGTTTAAAGTACAAGAGTACACACGCTGTGAACGATGCGGACGTCCGCATTCAGTATTACGCAAATTTAAACTTTGCCGTATTTGTTTCCGTGAACTTGCATATGTGGGACAAATTCCTGGCGTCAAAAAAGCCAGCTGGTAATCCCCTAATTTGGGAAGGAGGTAAAAGTAATGACAATGACAGATCCGATTGCAGATATGCTGACACGCATTCGTAACGCAAACATGGTTCGTCACGAGAAATTAGAGCTTCCGGCTTCTAATGTGAAAAAAGACATCGCTGAAATCCTTAAGCGTGAAGGTTTCGTTCGTGACGTAGAATATGTTGAAGATGATAAACAAGGCATGATCCGGATTTTCCTTAAATACGGAGCTAACAACGAACGCGTTATTACTGGATTGAAACGTATTTCAAAACCAGGATTACGTGTATACGCTAAAACTAACGAGGTGCCACGTGTACTAAACGGTCTTGGAATCGCTTTAGTCTCAACATCACAAGGTTTGGTAACTGATAAAGAAGCCCGCGCGAAACAAATCGGCGGAGAAATCATAGCATACGTTTGGTAACAAGCAACAAACGAATGGAGGTGCAACAGAATGTCACGTGTAGGTAAAAAACCAATCGAGGTTCCTGCTAACGTTACCGTTACTCTTGGAGACAAGAACACCGTAACTGTTAAAGGACCTAAAGGCGAGTTGACTCGCGTATTTAACAAAGATATTACAATCGCACAAGAAGAAAACGTGCTAACATTGACACGTCCTTCAGATTCTAAAGATCACCGCACAAACCACGGTACGTCTCGTGCTTTGCTTGCGAACATGGTCACTGGAGTTTCAGAAGGATTCCAACGTTCACTTGAACTAGTTGGTGTTGGTTACCGTGCTCAATTGCAAGGACAGAAATTGGTGCTTAACGTAGGTTACTCTCACCCGGTTGAATTCACACCGGAAGATGGCGTAACAGTTGAAGTTCCAGCTAACACTAAAGTCATTGTTAAAGGCATCGATAAAGAACGCGTTGGAGCTCTTGCTTCAAACATCCGCCAAGTACGTCCACCAGAGCCATATAAAGGCAAAGGTATTCGTTACGAAGGGGAAGTAGTTCGCCGCAAAGAAGGTAAAACAGGTAAATAATGCTGCTTAGGCAGGCTGAAAGGAGTGACCTCAGTGATTACGAAACTCGATAAAAACGCATCTCGTAAAAAACGTCATGCACGCGTACGTTCTAAAATTTCGGGTACAGCACAACGCCCGCGTTTGAACGTATTCCGTTCGAATAAATACATCTACGCTCAATTGATCGACGATATGAATGGCGTTACACTTGCAAGTGCATCATCTATGGAGAAGGATTTCTCAGTAGAATCAACTGGCAACGTGGAAGCTGCAGCTAAAGTCGGCGAAACAATCGCAAAACGCGCTACTGAAAACGGCTTGAAATCGGTTGTTTTTGACCGCGGTGGTTATTTATATCATGGACGCGTAAAAGCATTAGCAGAAGCTGCACGTGAAAATGGTTTAGAATTCTAAAAAAAGGAGGGACACATTTCATGAGTCGTATTGATTCAAACAAACTTGAACTTGAAGAACGCGTAGTTACAATCAATCGCGTAGCTAAAGTTGTAAAAGGTGGACGTCGTTTCCGTTTCTCCGCATTAGTTGTTGTAGGCGACAGAAATGGTAATGTTGGTTTTGGTACTGGTAAAGCTCAAGAAGTTCCAGATGCTATCCGCAAAGCCATTGAAGATGCGAAGAAAAACCTTATTGAAGTACCAATGGTTAAAGGTACTACTCCACACTTAGTAATCGGTCGTTTTGGCGCAGGCCAAATTCTTATCAAACCTGCTTCTCCAGGTACTGGTGTAATTGCTGGCGGACCTGTTCGTGCGGTACTTGAATTGGCTGGGGTACAGGATATTCTATCTAAATCTCTAGGTTCAAGCACACCAATCAACATGGTACGTGCAACTATTAACGGTTTAACTCAATTGAAGAGTGCCGAAGAAGTCGCAAAACTTCGCGGTAAATCAGTTGCAGAACTGTTAGGATAAGGAGGGAAAATCACATGGCAACTAAATTGGAAATTACCCTCACAAAATCTGTGATCGGTTCTAAACCGACACAACGTAAAACTGTTCAATCATTGGGATTGCGCAAAATGCATCAAACAGTTGAGCACCAAGACAATGCAGCCGTTCGCGGTATGCTTGATAAAGTCGCTCACTTAGTAACTATCAAAGAAATTTAATTACGGATTTCTATAGAAGGAGGTGCCAACCAAATGAAACTTCATGAATTAAAACCGGCAGAAGGTTCACGCAGCTCAAGAAAGCGTATCGGACGCGGTATCGGTTCAGGTACTGGTAAAACAGCAGGTAAAGGTCATAAAGGTCAAAACGCACGTTCAGGCGGCGGTGTTCGTCCTGGATTCGAAGGTGGTCAAAACCCTTTGTTCCGTCGTTTGCCTAAACGTGGATTTACCAACATCAACCGCAAAGATTATGCAGTAGTGAACGTGGAAGTGCTTAACCGTTTCGACGAAGGCACAGAAGTAACACCTGCATTGTTAATTGAAACAGGTGTTGTGAGCAATGAACGTTCTGGAATTAAAATTCTGGGCAATGGTAGCCTAGAAAAGAAATTGACAGTAAAAGCTCACAAATTCTCTGGATCAGCTAAAGAAGCGATTGAAGCTGCCGGCGGACAAACCGAGGTGGTTTAATGTTTCAGACAATCTCTAATTTTATGCGCGTGACTGATATTCGAAATAAAATATTCTTTACATTACTGATGCTCATCATTTTCCGTATTGGAACTTTTGTTCCAGTACCGAATGTTGACGCTTCGGTTTTGCAAGCTACTGACCAGATGGGTCTGGTTGGATTCTTAAATACTTTCGGTGGAGGTGCCCTTGCTAACTTTTCGATTTTAGCGATGGGAATTATGCCATACATTACAGCATCAATCATTGTGCAATTATTGCAGATGGATGTTGTACCGAAATTTGCAGAGTGGGCGAAACAAGGTGAAGTCGGAAGACGGAAACTTGCTCAATTCACTCGCTATTTCACAATCGTTCTTGCCTTTATTCAAGCAATCGGTATGTCTTATGGATTTAACCAAATGTACGGCGGTTCTTTAATTCAGAATGACACGATTTCAACTTATGTTGTCATCGCTATTGTATTGACTGCGGGTACGGCATTTCTACTGTGGCTTGGTGAGCAGATTACGGCAAAAGGTGTGGGGAACGGTATTTCGATTATCATCTTCGCAGGGATTGTCGCTGCAGTACCAGGTGCTGTCAACCAATTATATGCACAGCAGATCCAAGGAGCTGGAGATCAGCTGCCGATCAATATTGCCATTATGGCATTGCTTGCATTAGCTGTTGTTGCCATTACAGTTTTGGTCATTTACGTTCAACAAGCGTTGCGTAAAATACCGATTCAGTATGCGAAGCGAGTTGCTGGCCGTGGCCAGACAACAAGCGGGCAGCAAACACACTTACCTTTGAAAGTGAACGCGGCCGGAGTTATCCCGGTAATCTTTGCAGTAGCGTTTATCATAACGCCGCAAACCATTGCTTCTTTCTTTGGTGCCAACGCGTTTACAGAAGCGATTCAGAATACGTTCGATTATACGCGCCCTGTCGGCATGATCATTTATGTCGCTTTGATCGTAGCATTCACGTACTTCTACGCATTTATTCAGGTTAATCCTGAGAACGTGTCGGATAACCTGAAAAAGCAAGGTGCATATATTCCGGGGATCCGTCCGGGTAAAAATACACAGGATTATTTAACAAGCGTGTTATACCGATTGACATTCGTTGGTGCCATTTTCCTTGCAGTCATTGCCATTCTACCGATTTTCTTCATCAACATTGCGAATTTACCGCAATCGGCGCAAATCGGCGGAACGAGTCTTCTGATTGTTGTTGGGGTAGCACTTGAAACGATGAAGCAATTGGAATCTCAGCTTGTAAAACGTCATTATAAAGGCTTTATGAAATAATCAGTAGGATTTAAAAGGGGCGTGAAAGCGTCTCTTATCCAATTGTCTGAGGGGGAAAACGTATGAATATCGTATTAATGGGTCTACCGGGTGCCGGAAAAGGTACTCAAGCAGACGAAATTGTTAAGAAGTACGACATCCCTCATATTTCTACAGGTGATATGTTTCGAGCTGCTATTAAAGGCGGAACGGAACTGGGCTTGAAAGCAAAATCATTCATGGATCAAGGTGCTCTAGTGCCTGATGAAGTGACAATCGGCATTGTCCGGGAACGATTAAGCGAAAAGGACTGTGAAGAAGGCTTCTTATTAGATGGCTTTCCACGCACGGTTCCTCAAGCTGAAGCGTTGGAATCTCTTTTGGCCGATCTTGATAAGCGAATCGAGCATGTCGTAAATATCCAAGTTGAACAAGACGAACTAATTGCACGTTTAACAGGCCGATGGATCTGTAAAGTTTGTGGAACTGCTTACCATACTGTGTTTAACCCGCCGGCAATAGCTGGTGTGTGCGACAAAGATGGCGGAGAACTCTACCAGCGTGAAGATGATAAGCCTGAAACCGTCACTAAACGTTTAGAAGTAAATATGCAACAAACACAGCCGCTTCTTGATTTCTATGAAAGCAAGAACGTGCTGCAAAATATAGATGGACAGCAGGACATTCAAAAAGTATTTGCTGACATTGATGCTCTTCTAAAGGGCGACCGAGGCTAATCCCCGGCGCCGGGCGCAGTTAGTTGCCTCCATGTGGCTTTAAGGGGCACCGGAGATATGAATTTTCGAGAGCTGCAAAAGCAAACAAGGCTCAGGATATGAAAGTTGATGCAAAATGCGCTTTAGTGCAATTGAGCATTGAAACGAGTATAATGGGTTTCGTGGAAGCATCTGTGTAACGGGTTTGGAACTCATCCAAAGCAGTCCGGGCAGTCGAGGATACATGAGACAGACTGGCTTTGCCGGATTAACCCCGGCCCGCATATCTGCGGGACTCGGAGAATGTCTTTCGAATGTCACTCATGCATTTCTTGTGAATGAATGTACTACTACTATTCAATCAGCAAATACTGTTTGAAGATGAGAACCTGATTTGTATACAGAAGGGAGACTGGGTCGATGGCGAAAGACGATGTAATTGAAATCGAAGGAACTGTCGTTGAGACTTTGCCTAACGCGATGTTTAAAGTGGAATTGGAAAACGGCCATACGATTCTTGCGCACGTATCAGGCAAGATTCGCATGCATTTCATCCGCATTCTGCCAGGAGATAAAGTGACAGTGGAACTTTCTCCTTATGATTTAACACGCGGTCGTATCACATACCGTTTTAAATAATCTTTTGCACTCCGGACTATAAGGAGGTTGGGTTAGATGAAAGTGAGACCATCTGTAAAACCGATCTGTGAAAAATGTAAAGTTATTCGCAGAAACGGTAAAGTAATGGTAATCTGTGAAAATCCGAAACACAAACAAAGACAAGGCTAATTTTGAAGGAGGTGCATCGCACACATGGCACGTATTGCTGGTGTTGACATTCCGCGCGACAAACGCGTTGTTATTTCATTAACATACATTTTCGGTGTTGGTAAAACAACTGCACAGAAAGTTCTTTCTGCTGCTGGTATCTCTGAAGAGACACGCGTTCGTGATCTTACAGAAGACGAGTTGAACAATATCCGTGAACAATTAGATCAATACAAAATCGAAGGTGACCTTCGCCGTGAAGTTTCAATGAACATCAAACGCTTGATGGAAATTGCTAGCTTCCGAGGAATCCGTCATCGTCGTGGACTACCTGTCCGCGGTCAAAATACGAAGAACAATGCGCGTACGCGTAAAGGTCCTCGTAAAACTGTAGCTAACAAGAAAAAATAATCAGTAAAGGAGGTTTCTTCTTAACATGGCACGTAAACAACAAACTCGTAAGCGTCGTGTGAAAAAGAATATCGAATCTGGTATTGCTCACATCCGCTCAACATTCAATAACACAATCGTTACTATCACTGATATGCAGGGTAACGCTGTTTCATGGTCAAGTGCAGGAGCTCTAGGATTTAGAGGTTCACGTAAATCTACTCCTTTCGCTGCGCAAATGGCTGCTGAAACTGCTGCTAAAACATCAATCGAGCACGGCCTTAAAACTCTAGAAGTTACAGTTAAAGGTCCTGGTTCAGGTCGTGAAGCTGCTATCCGTGCGCTTCAAGCTGCTGGACTAGAAGTTACAGCTATCAAAGATGTAACTCCAGTTCCTCATAACGGTTGCCGTCCGCCAAAACGCCGTCGCGTATAATCGTTAATCTGAATAGGATTTTTGAACATCACGACTTACTGGATGGGTTCTGAATCGTAGCGAAAGTCTGTGACTATCGAATTCTTTGATGAAGCGAAAAAAAACCGACGTTTTGAAGGAGGGTAAACTGAATGCTCGAAATAGAAAAACCAAAGATTGAAACGGTTGAGATCGACAGCAATTCCAAGTTCGGAAAATTTGTTGTTGAACCTCTTGAGCGTGGATATGGAACCACTTTAGGAAACTCCTTACGTCGAATCTTACTTTCATCTTTACCTGGCGCAGCTGTTACTTCAATTCAAATTGATGGCGTTCTGCACGAATTCTCCACTGTCGAAGGTGTTGAAGAAGATGTAGCTACCATTATTTTGAATATCAAGAAGCTGGCTTTGAAAATTTACTCTGACGAAGAAAAAGTCATTGAAATTGATGTAAAAGGTGATGGAACGGTTACGGCTGCAGATATCACGCACGACAGTGACGTGGAAATTCTGAATCCGGATCTATATATTGCAACAATCGCTAAAAATGGCCACTTACGTATGCGTATGTATGCAAACAGAGGCCGTGGATATGCCCGTGCAGATCAGAACAAACGTGAAGATCTTCCAATTGGTGTTATCCCGATTGACTCTATTTACACTCCAGTTTCACGCGTTAATTTCCAAGTGGAAAACACTCGTGTGGGTCAACTGGCTCATTTCGATAAATTATCTCTTGATGTATGGACAGATGGCAGCATTGGTCCAAAAGAGGCAATTGCGCTTGGCGCAAAGATTTTTACTGAGCATTTAAATATCTTCGTGGGATTAACAGATGAGGCACAAACGGCTGAAATCATGGTTGAAAAAGAAGAAGACCAAAAAGAAAAAGTATTAGAGATGACTATCGAAGAACTTGATCTTTCGGTTCGATCTTACAACTGCTTAAAACGTGCGGGTATCAACACGGTACACGAACTGGCAAGCAAGTCGGAAGACGACATGATGAAAGTACGCAACCTCGGACGCAAATCACTTGAAGAAGTTAAAGTGAAGTTGGAAGATTTAGGCCTTGGGCTTCGTAAAGAAGACTGAGAGTTAAGATCGGATCCGAACTATTCAACAAAGGAGGGAAACTTCAATGAGAAAGCTTCAACGTACAAGTTCTCAACGTAAAGCACTATTACGTGACCTTACAACAGACTTAATCGTACATGAACGCATTCAAACGACTGAAGCTCGTGCGAAAGAAGTGCGTTCGACTGTAGAAAAAATGATTACGCTTGGTAAACGTGGAGATATTCACGCTCGCCGTAAAGCAGCAGCATGGATGCGCCGTGAGTTGGTAACAACTGCAGACGCTGAAGGCAACGAAACAACAACTTTTGCTTTGCAGAAATTGTTTGATGATGTTGCACCACGTTACGCTGACCGTCAAGGCGGTTACACACGCATCATGAAAATGGGGCCTCGTCGCGGAGATGGCGCACCTATCGTTATTATCGAATTGGTTTAATTTGAATCTATAGATTCAAATTAAAGCCTCCGGCGGGTGTCACGGATTTTGAAAGGAATTAATTGCGCTAGCGCAATTCAAAATCCGGACGCAATTATGCCGAGGCATAATTGATTTACTTGAAGGGGGTCAACAGCCCTCTTCTTTTAGCATTATGATTTATACGACAATATGAAAAGCTGAGTGTTATGATGAGCGAGCCGAAAGGCGGCGTCTCGTCTAGCTCTACGCACCTCATTCAACCTTGGCTTAAGCAACCGGGGAAGCCATAGAGACAGAAAAGCGCATTTCTCTGAATGAGGTGCGCGCTTTTTTTATTTATTTACCGTTTTACAAACGCTGTTGAAAACCAGTAGAGTAGAGATGAGCCAAGCAAGTGTTTGAGGAGGTCAGCTGAGATGAATTCGATTATATTGTCATTCGAAGATGTGACATTTACATATACGCAAGAAGACGAGTCGGTAAGACCCGCTGTAGAAGATTTATCCTTCTCGATTGAGGATGGGGAGTGGATTGCTTTGGTGGGCCACAATGGTTCAGGAAAATCAACCATCGCCAAATTGATGAACGGTTTGTTGTTTCCGCAGGCAGGAAAAGTATTTGCCATGGGGAAATTGATGGCTGAAGAAAGCCTTTGGGACATCCGTTCGCAGATGGGCATGGTCTTTCAAAATCCAGACAACCAGTTTGTGGGAGCGACGGTCCAGGACGATGTCGCTTTTGCGTTGGAAAATAACGGGGTTCCGCATGAAGAAATGGTGTTACGTGTTAAAGAAGCTTTGCATCAGGTGAAGATGGAATCGTATTTTGATCACGAGCCTCATCATTTGTCCGGAGGCCAGAAACAGCGCGTGGCGATCGCTGGTGCCCTTGCTTTGCGTCCGCGCCTGTTGATATTGGATGAGGCGACTTCCATGCTCGATCCCCAGGGACGCATGGAAGTCATCGAAACCATTCGTGAGTTGCGGGAAGCAACAGGCCTGACAGTCATATCGATTACCCACGATTTGGAAGAAGCGGCTATGGCTGACCGTATTCTTGTAATGAATGCGGGGCATAAACAATTGGAAGGCACGCCGGAAGCTGTTTTTCTGTCGGGCAATGAACTGACGACCCTGGGCTTGGACTTGCCATTTTCGATGCGGATGACGCATTTGCTCCGGGAAGCCGGAGTGGAGCTGCAGGGAGAACATATGACAGAAGACGAATTGGTGGATGAACTATGGACATTTTACTCCGGGAAGTAGGGTACAGCTACGCTAAAGATACGCCGTTTGAAAAGCGTGCGTTGACGAGTGTATCGCTGCATATCCCTTCTGGTTCCTATACAGCAATCATTGGACATACCGGATCGGGCAAATCGACGGTCCTTCAGCATCTGAACGCCTTGTTGAAGCCGACAGAAGGAACTGTTGTAATTGGCGAACGCAAAATCGAAGCGGGTGTGAAGGCCAAGAATCTGCGCGATGTCCGGCGCCAGGTCGGGATTGTTTTTCAATTTCCTGAACAGCAGCTTTTTGATGAGACGGTCTTGAAAGATATCATGTTCGGCCCTTTGAATTACGGAGTGCCGGAAGAAGAAGCTAGCCGCCGCGCGCATGAGTTGGTTGAACAGCTTGGACTGCCTGCCGAGGTATTGACGAAGTCTCCGTTTGATCTGTCCGGCGGCCAAATGCGCCGGGTAGCGATTGCTGGTGTGCTGGCGATGGAGCCGGATGTGCTGGTGCTGGATGAACCGACGGCCGGACTTGATCCGCGCGGCCGCCGTGAAATTATGGACCTGTTCCATCAGCTGCATATCCAAAAAGGCCTGACGACCGTTCTGGTGACCCATAGCATGGAAGATGCGGCGCGTTACGCTGATAGTGTAGCGATCATGCATAACGGACGCTGCGTGGTCACAGGAGAGCCTGAAGAGATCTTTTCGAATGAAGAGCAACTGCGGGATTACCGTTTGGAGCCGCCGCGGACGATTCGCCTGCAGCGAAAATTCGAAGATAAAGCGGGCATTAAACTCGGTGCCATTTCATTGACGGAAGAAGCGCTGGCGAAAAACATCGCTCTGGCTTTGTCGGAAGGACGTGATTCCGAATGATGGAGAAAATGATTTTTGGCCGTTTTATTCCGGGTGACTCCATCATCCACCGAATGGATCCGCGAGCGAAGATTTTGTTCGTCTTTGTTTTTATCGCTATTGTCTTTATCGCCAACAGCGCAGTGACTTACGGTATTCTGCTTGGATTCACTTTATTGGTGGTATTCCTGTCCAAAATACGGCTGTATTTCTTGATAAACGGATTGAAACCGGTCTTTATTCTATTGATTTTTACCTTTTTCCTGCATATTTTCTTTACGCGGGAAGGCGATCTGCTGCTGGATATCGGCTTTATCGAAATTTACGAAGAAGGGCTGCGGCAAGGGATATTCATTTCCATCCGTTTCCTGGTGCTGGTGTTCATCACCAGTATCCTGACCTTGACGACTTCGCCGATCTCCATCACGGATGGCATTGAAGTGCTGCTTGGCCCCTTCAAGCGGGTCAAACTGCCGGTTCATGAACTGGCCTTGATGATGTCCATTTCCCTGCGGTTTATCCCGACTTTGATGGACGAGACAGGCAAGATCCTCAAGGCCCAGATGGCAAGGGGCTCAGACATCGGCTCAGGGCCGGTAAAAGAGCGGATAAAAGCTGTCGTGCCCTTACTGATTCCTTTGTTCGTCAGTGCCTTTAAACGGGCGGAGGATTTGGCTACGGCGATGGAAGTCCGCGGCTACCGGGGAGGCGAAGGCAGAACACGCTACCGTCAATTGGATTGGCGTTTTGTGGACAGCTTGAGTTTGCTGGTGCTGGCCGGGCTTGCGGGAATGCTTTGGTATTTCCGGCTATAAGGAGAGAAATTATGAAACGATTAAAAGCGACAATTGCCTACGACGGTTCCGGATTTGCAGGCTATCAGGTGCAGCCGGACTCGCGTACGGTCCAACGCGAATTGATGAAAGTGCTGAAAACCATCCATAAAGGAAAAGTGACGCAAGTGGTGGCAAGCGGACGGACGGACGCCAAAGTCCATGCGACGGGTCAGGTCATCCATTTTGACACGGAGTTTTCCATTCCGGTGAGCGGATGGCTGAAGGCCTTGAACGTGCTGTTGCCGGAAGACATCCGGGTCAGCTCAATCGAAGAGGTGGATCCGTCTTTTCATGCGCGCTACCATACGACGGGCAAGACCTATCGCTACAAATGGGACCGCAGTCCGATCATCAGCCCGTTCACGCGCAATTATATGGTCCATGTTAAGCAACCGCTTGATGTGGATGCCATGAGAGCGGCAGCACAGGCTTTGATCGGCACGCATGATTTTTCCAGCTTTTGTGCGGCGAATACGGCAGTGGTGGATAAAGTGCGCACGATTTGGCGCGTC
This sequence comes from Planococcus sp. SE5232, assembly GCF_050686535.1. Classification (NCBI taxonomy): domain Bacteria; kingdom Bacillati; phylum Bacillota; class Bacilli; order Caryophanales; family Caryophanaceae; genus Planococcus; species Planococcus sp. SE5232. The sequence goes on from NZ_JBOGCP010000008.1 coordinate 61,276, forward strand.
GATTTTGAAGAGCACGGCAATGAGCTGCATATGGTCATCGAAGGTTCCGGCTTCCTCTATAATATGGTCCGCATTATTGCGGGGACATTGACGGAAGTCGGCATCGGCAAAAGAAAGGCTGAAGAACTTGGCCGAATCGTGGCTGCAGCGGAGCGGGACGCTGCCGGAAAAACAGCGGCGGCACACGGTCTTTACCTAGAAAGCGTGATGTACAGGAGTTGAAGCAACTTTTCCTGGTGTTTTTAGAAAAACCCTTGACTTTTTACCGCTTCCGTTATAACATGATGTATGGTATTTTCATTACCCCCACGATATGCCCCGGAAGGTTATTTGTGTTTAGGGATAACGAAAAAACGGAACAGCGGAACACTGTAAAAGAATTCAAAACAGACGATTTATTAGGAGGACAATATACATGCGTACAACATTCATGGCTAAAGGTCACGAAGTAGAGCGTAAATGGTTAGTTGTCGATGCAGAAGGGCAAACTCTTGGACGTTTAGCTTCTGAAGTCGCTTCAATCTTACGCGGGAAATACAAACCAACATTCACACCAAACGTTGACACTGGTGATCACGTGATCATCATCAACGCTGAAAAGATTCACCTTACAGGCAAAAAGCTTACAGACAAAATCTACTACCGCCACACACAATACAGCGGTGGATTGAAACAGCGTACTGCACTTGAAATGCGCACAAAATACCCAACTAAAATGCTTGAATTGGCTATCAAAGGGATGCTTCCAAAGAACTCTCTAGGACGCCAAATGTTCAGAAAGCTGCATGTCTATGCTGGCCCAGAACATAACCACCAAGCACAAACACCAGAAAACTACCAGCTTCGCGGATAATACATTAGTAAATTAGAGGAGGATACACCTTTGGCACAAGTTCAATATATTGGAACAGGTCGTCGTAAAAACTCAACAGCTCGCGTACGGTTAGTACCGGGTGACGGCACAATTACTATCAACAAACGTGACGTAGCGGACTACGTTCCTTACGAAACATTACAACAGATCATCAAACAGCCACTAGTTGCTACGGATACTCTAGGAAGCTACGACATCCTTGTAAACGTAAACGGCGGTGGATTCACAGGCCAAGCCGGAGCAATCCGTCACGGTATCGCACGTGCTCTACTTACTGTAGACCCTGCATTCCGTCCTGCGTTGAAATCTGCTGGGTTGTTAACACGTGACCCACGTATGAAAGAACGTAAGAAACCAGGTCTTAAATCAGCACGTCGTGCACCTCAGTTCTCAAAACGTTAATTTCGATTTTCGTTTACAAAACACTTTCCGAAGAAATTCGGAAGGTGTTTTTTATGTTCAACTGGAGGAGCGAACAGGTAAGATAGAAAGAAATGGGAGGGATGCCGACATGAACCGGATCAATTTAATTTGCCTGGGCGTGAAAGACATGAAGACATCTGTACAGTTTTACAGAGATGGACTCGGCTTTGAAACAGCGGAAAAAGGGGACAATCCTGAAATTGTGTTTTTTAATTCTTCAGGGACGAAACTGGAACTCTATCCATTGGAGAAATTGGCGGAAGATATCGATGAGAAGAATCCGCCAAGAGGCAGCGGATTTTCGGGCATTACTTTAGCGTATAACGCCAAGTCCAAGGGAGAAGTGGATGGAGTGATGGCTCTTGCGAAATCTGCCGGAGCGAAAATCATCAAAGAACCGAAAGATGTTTTCTGGGGCGGCTATTCTGGGTATTTCACAGATCCTGACGGCTACTACTGGGAAGTGGCATGGGGTCCGGACTTTACGTATGATGAAAATGATATGCTGGAAATTGAATCGTGAGTGATCGTGTTGGCAACTCCGGCTGTGCGGCAGATAAAAAACCGCTTAGCCGGATTTCTTATGTCTGTTAAAGTTGAGCGGCCTTGCCATTTTTCTTGTAAGGTCGAATAGATTTAAAATTGAGTTTGCTATGCTATACTTTATGGTGAGCAAAATTGATGGGGAGTGTATCGATATGTTAACTGAAGTACAAGTGCGCGAATTACTCGGAGCGTTAGAAGATCCGTTTTTACATAGATCGTTGACGGAAACAAACGGCATCACGTCCGTAACGATCAAAGAAGAGAAAAAACATGTCAGCGTGAAATTGGCGATCGCCAAAACCAACACACCTGAGCAAATGCAGCTTCAGATGAAAGTCGTCGATGTATTGAAAGAGGCAGGAGCAGGCTCTGTCGGCATCCGTTTTGAAGAGCTTCCGCCTGAAGCCTTGGCACAGTTCCGCGGAACAGCAAACGAATCAGAAGCGCAGGATCTTTTGTCTCCACTCAACAAAGTCGAATTCATTTCGATCGCCAGTGGTAAAGGCGGCGTCGGCAAATCAACGGTATCTGTCAACCTGGCAATCGCTTTGGCTCGCCTTGGCAAAAAAGTAGGCTTGATCGATGCGGATATCTACGGCTTCAGTGTGCCGGATATGATGGGCATCGACAAATCGCCGGTTGTCCGCGGCGAAACGATCATTCCGGTTGAACGGTTCGGCGTGAAAGTCATCTCTATGGGCTTTTTCGTAGAAGATAACATGCCAGTCGTATGGCGTGGCCCAATGCTCGGCAAAGTGCTCGACCAATTCTTCCGCGATGTAGAGTGGGGAGATTTGGATTACCTTCTATTGGATCTGCCACCTGGCACAGGGGACGTTGCACTCGACATCCACCAGATGCTTCCGGCTTCCAAAGAAATCGTGATCACAACTCCTCACCCGACAGCAGCATTCGTTGCAGCGCGTGCAGGAGCGATGGCACTTCAAACTGACCACGAAGTCCTGGGCGTCATCGAAAACATGTCGTGGTACGAAAGCAAAGAGACCGGCAAGAGAGAATACCTATTCGGACAAGGCGGCGGACCAAAGCTTGCAGAAGAATTGCAGACACCGCTTCTTGGACAGATTCCAATGGGCCAGCCTGACTGGAACGAAGAGGACTTCGCTCCTTCTGTCTACCTGGAAGATCATCCGACAGGAAAAATCTATGAAGATATCGCGAAGCAAGTGCTTAAGCAATTCGCTGATAAAAAATAAAAGCTGCAGCAGCCCGGAAGCCGTGAATGGTTTCCGGGCTTTTATTTTGGAGGATTTTCAATAGGATATGGCGATTCAGTAACAAAGCGCTGACTTTCAAGGTTTGTTCACAATCTATCCTGTGCGGTGAATGGATTTTTTTATAGCCGGTTGGTACAATCTTAAAAGAACTTTAAATAACGGAGGCATTCAATTGACAATAAGAAATTGGGTTAAGTTTTTTTTGAAAGCACTTTTACTTGGTGGAGCGGTAACCGGAGTGCTTGGTTTGTTCGTCCGCTGGGATGATGTATTTTCACAACCATTTAATGCGGGGCAGTGGGGCGAGTTTTTGGCTGGCTTTATCTGGCTGGTCATTATCGGCTTGACGATGAGCATCATCAGCCAGTTGTGTTTCTTCGCCTATCTGACGGTACATCAAATAGGGATGAATATTTTCCGCACATTGCGTCTATGGAACTGGGTTCAATTACTGATCATCGTGGTGGTCATTACAGATTTGATTTTATTCCGTTTTGCGCCGAACGCTCAAACGACGGAACAGGTTTGGTTATATGGGATACTTCTGGCCATCCTGATTGGTACAGCAGTGGTGACAGCTTACTTCAAAGCGAAGTGGACAAATAAGGAGACATTTATTTCTGCGCTGTTCTTCATGATTGTAATTACGACGGTAGAATGGCTGCCGGCCTTGATGGTGGAAGAAGGGAATATCGACAGCTGGGTTACGTTATTGCTGTTTCCATTCCTTGCAGTGAACGCCTACCAGCTGCTGGTATTGCCGAAATACAATGCGCAATCGGATGTTGACCGCCAGAAACTGGAAGAGCGGCGCGCGGCAAGAAAAGCGCAGGCACAGCCAGCTTCTAAAAAATAAACTCATTCATCCGTTGGTTTCATTGCAGCGGGTGGATGATTTTTTATTTCCTTGAGATACCGTGGAAGTATTGAAGAACACAGACGGCTCTAAGGCTGAAGAGCGTGAGAGTGGGTTTCAGGATGAGGAATACAGAAGGAAAAAACGGGTTTTATAAAAAACTTCCCTGAAAGTGTTGACAGGAATATAAACATGCTTTAATATAATAAAAGTCGCCAAGCAACAACGAACAACATAAACGAAACGGCGGCACACCAACTGAACCTTGAAAACTGAACAGCAAAACGTCAACAAACATGCAACGGCCGCGCAAAACGGCCCGCGCACTTTACTGATCAGCGTATGCAGATCACAAGCGAACCGTGCGTCTTCGGACGGCGGTACGCCAGCAAGTATTTGAGCAATCAACTACTCTATAATGGAGAGTTTGATCCTGGCTCAGGACGAACGCTGGCGGCGTGCCTAATACATGCAAGTCGAGCGGAACCGGTGGAGCTTGCTCCATTCGGTTCAGCGGCGGACGGGTGAGTAACACGTGGGCAACCTGCCCTGCAGATCGGGATAACTCCGGGAAACCGGTGCTAATACCGAATAGTTTGCGGCCTCTCCTGAGGCTGCACGGAAAGACGGTTTCGGCTGTCACTGCAGGATGGGCCCGCGGCGCATTAGCTAGTTGGTGGGGTAATGGCCCACCAAGGCGACGATGCGTAGCCGACCTGAGAGGGTGATCGGCCACACTGGGACTGAGACACGGCCCAGACTCCTACGGGAGGCAGCAGTAGGGAATCTTCCGCAATGGACGAAAGTCTGACGGAGCAACGCCGCGTGAGTGACGAAGGTTTTCGGATCGTAAAACTCTGTTGTGAGGGAAGAACACGTGCCAATTAACTACTGGCACTTTGACGGTACCTCACCAGAAAGCCACGGCTAACTACGTGCCAGCAGCCGCGGTAATACGTAGGTGGCAAGCGTTGTCCGGAATTATTGGGCGTAAAGCGCGCGCAGGCGGTCCTTTAAGTCTGATGTGAAAGCCCACGGCTCAACCGTGGAGGGTCATTGGAAACTGGAGGACTTGAGTGCAGAAGAGGAAAGTGGAATTCCATGTGTAGCGGTGAAATGCGTAGAGATGTGGAGGAACACCAGTGGCGAAGGCGACTTTCTGGTCTGTAACTGACGCTGAGGCGCGAAAGCGTGGGGAGCAAACAGGATTAGATACCCTGGTAGTCCACGCCGTAAACGATGAGTGCTAAGTGTTAGGGGGTTTCCGCCCCTTAGTGCTGCAGCTAACGCATTAAGCACTCCGCCTGGGGAGTACGGCCGCAAGGCTGAAACTCAAAGGAATTGACGGGGGCCCGCACAAGCGGTGGAGCATGTGGTTTAATTCGAAGCAACGCGAAGAACCTTACCAGGTCTTGACATCCCGCTGCCCGGTGTAGAGATACGCCTTTCCCTTCGGGGACAGCGGTGACAGGTGGTGCATGGTTGTCGTCAGCTCGTGTCGTGAGATGTTGGGTTAAGTCCCGCAACGAGCGCAACCCTTGATCTTAGTTGCCAGCATTCAGTTGGGCACTCTAAGGTGACTGCCGGTGACAAACCGGAGGAAGGTGGGGATGACGTCAAATCATCATGCCCCTTATGACCTGGGCTACACACGTGCTACAATGGACGGTACAAAGGGCTGCCAACCCGCGAGGGGGAGCCAATCCCAGAAAACCGTTCTCAGTTCGGATTGCAGGCTGCAACTCGCCTGCATGAAGCCGGAATCGCTAGTAATCGTGGATCAGCATGCCACGGTGAATACGTTCCCGGGCCTTGTACACACCGCCCGTCACACCACGAGAGTTTGTAACACCCGAAGTCGGTGAGGTAACCCTTGTGGAGCCAGCCGCCGAAGGTGGGACGGATGATTGGGGTGAAGTCGTAACAAGGTAGCCGTATCGGAAGGTGCGGCTGGATCACCTCCTTTCTAAGGATGAATTCGGAACCGGGTTTCCCGGGGTTGACGTTTTGCGTTCAGTTTTGAAGGTTCACCTTCA
>NZ_JBOGCP010000009.1:0-53064 GCF_050686535.1 Planococcus sp. SE5232
TCAAGATGAGATTTCCCATTGCGCAAGCAAGTAAGATCCCTCAAAGACGATGAGGTAGATAGGTTCGAGGTGGAAGCGTGGCGACACGTGCAGCTGACGAATACTAATCGATCGAGGACTTAACCAAATTTGTACGGAATCCTTGCATGTTCCGGTGTCGTGTATCCAGTTTTGAGCGAACAAGCTCAAAAAAACAGTCCAGTGATGATGGCAAAGAGGCCACACCCGTTCCCATCCCGAACACGGCAGTTAAGCTCTTTTGCGCCGATGGTAGTTGGGGGTCTCCCCCTGTGAGAGTAGGACGTCGCTGGTCTGTTTTTTATTTTTTATATCTTAATAATCTTATTGATTCAACAAGTAATCAACCAAATAGTCCAGTGATGATGGCAAAGAGGCCACACCCGTTCCCATCCCGAACACGGCAGTTAAGCTCTTTTGCGCTGATGGTAGTTGGGGGTTTCCCCCTGTGAGAGTAAGACGTCGCTGGGCAGTTGAAAGAAGTCGTTACCGATTCCGGTAGCGGCTTTTTTGTTTGGGAAAAATCTGCAGCATGGCAACACAGGATTTTTTCAGCTTTCAAGTTCGTTTCCGCCTCGCTCTGCTGAACTTGTTATAATGAAGTTAATCAATCAATGTGAGGATGGAAATTTATGACGCAACGACGTCCGATTGTGGATGCATTAATACAATTTCAAAACAGACAGCCCATCTCTTTTCATGTACCTGGGCATAAGCATGGTATTTTGTCAGGATTGCCGAAAGAAATCCAATCGGCACTCCATTATGATTTGACGGAACTGACAGGTCTGGACGATCTTCATTATCCGGAAGAAGCGATTAAAGATGCACAGCTTTTATTGGCGGAGGCTTACGGTGCGAAAGAAAGTTTTCTATTGGTCAATGGTTCGACTGTAGGGAATCTGGCGATGGTTCATGCCGCTTGCAGAGAAGGGGAGACGGTCATTGTTCAGCGGAATTCCCATAAATCGATTTTCCATGCGCTGGAACTTGCACATGTGCGCCCTGTTTACGTTTCACCGCAATGGGATGAGGAATCCATGACAGCCGCGGCTGTATCTCTCAAGGCAATAGAAGAGGCAATAGAGGCATATCCTGAAGCTAAAGCAGTGATACTGACTCATCCCAATTATTATGGCATGGCTTCCCGGGAACTTGCTGACATCATTTCTTTGTGCCATGACAATGAGATGGCGGTTTTGGTGGATGAAGCGCATGGAGCTCATTTCCAGGTAGGGTCTCCGTTTCCTGTGTCGTCTTTGGCTTTGGGTGCGGATGTCGTGGTGCAGTCAGCGCATAAGACCTTGCCAGCGATGACGATGGGATCGTTTCTCCATATCGGCAGTAGTCGCGTGAACGTGGCAAAAATCCGGAAATACTTGCAGATGTTCCAATCGAGCAGTCCGTCTTATCTGATACTTGCTTCTTTGGATGATGCGCGGTCGTATCTTCAAAACTATTCACAGCCTGATGTTCGGATGTTCATGGAAAAGCGGGAACGTTTTCTCAGCAGCCTGCGGATGATTCCTCGTTTGGTTGTGGTGGAATCCGATGATCCGCTGAAAATCATGTTGAGGGTCGACCATCATAGTGGGTATCAGCTTAAGGAGAAGCTGGAGCAAGTAGGGGTTGAAGTTGAATTGGCTGATCTTTTTCAAGTGCTGCTGATCTTGCCTCTATTGAAGCAATGGCATGCGTACCCGTTTGCCGAAATCCGCAGCCGCTTGAAAGAAGCGGTAGCGATGCTTGAAGGGGAAACAAGAAAAGACATGAAGATTCAAATAAAAAAAACGTCAGAGGTGACGGTACCTGAATTGTCTTTTGAAGAAATCGATCTGTCGGATCACGAATGGATTTCTTATACCCAGGTTATTGGACGGATTGCGGCTGGGATGGTGATTCCGTATCCGCCCGGCATTCCGCTTGTGGTGGCTGGTGAGAAGTGGACAATGGCCAAAGTGGAAGAGTTGATGAATTACATTGCCTCAGATGCGCAGATACAAGGGGATCACCGGCTGGAGTCCAAGCAGTTGCCGGTACTTCAGCAGGTGAACAACATAGAATAAGTAATGCGTAATGAGGGTATACTGTAACATCATTAAATGGAACAGAATGTGGGGGATTTTCATGGATCAGGAAAAATACGCAATCATTGATATCGGTTCGAATACCATCCGGCTGGTCATCTATACACGGGATAAAAGCGGGCGTTTTACTGAAAGTGAAAACGTCAAGGCCGTAGCCCGTCTCCGGAATTACTTGAATGAAGATAATGTGCTGGAGCAGGACGGCATCGATATACTCGTCAAGACGTTGAAGAGTTTCCAGGAAGTCACCCGGCACCATCAATTGAAGGATATTCAATGCGTCGCCACAGCTGCTGTACGCCAAGCAGTAAATCAGGATGATATTATGGCAGCGGTAGAGAAAGAGACGGACTTTACCATCCGGATCCTTACCGAATTTGAAGAAGCGAATTATGGATACTTGGCGGTCGTCAATTCGACTCCATTCGCCAGCGGCATCACAGTCGATATCGGTGGGGGTAGTACAGAGCTTACGTATTTCAACGATCGTCAGCTGATTTTCTTCTATAGTTTCCCGTTCGGTGCTTTATCTTTAAAACAGCAGTTTATCGAGGGAGATATACCGACCAAAGGAGAATTGCGTGAGCTGCGGTCATTTTTGAAAGAGCAGTTCAATCAGCTGGAATGGCTGGCCGATAAACGTCTGCCGTTGATCGGCATCGGGGGAAGTGCGCGGAACATGGCCCAGGTTCATCAGGAGCATATCGAATATCCGTTGTCGGGAATCCATCAATACATGATGAGCAGAAATGATGTAGAAGAAATCAATGATTTGTTGAAATCCCTGGATTTTTCGGAGCTTCAACGGCTTGAAGGCTTGTCGAAGGACCGGGCGGATATCATCATTCCTGCTGTGGAAGTGTTTCACTATTTGATGGAATTGATTGATACGAAGGAATTTGCACTCAGCCGAAAAGGCTTGAGAGATGGCTTTTTTTATGAAGAGACGACCAAGGATTTTGATTTAGCGGTATTTCCTAATGTCGTGGAAGAGAGTTTCCATGAACTGGCCATCGACTATGACATCAATTTGACCCACGCGTTTCATGTCACTAACAGCGCAATGCTGATTTCAAAAAAACTAGAAGAGATCGGATTACTGTCCTTGGAAGAGCTGGATACTAAACGCCTGAAACTGAGCAGCGCCCTATATAACTTAGGGAGCTATATCGATTCGGAATCGAGCCACCAGCATACCTTCTATCTATTAGGCAATCGGACGATTGATGGCCTATTGCATAAAGAGCGGATTATTGTCGCGTTGATGGCTTCATTTAAAAACAAGGAAGTGTTCAAACGGAACGTCAATCTTTATGAAGATTGGTTCACTAAAGATGAGCTGTCAAAATTCAGCCTGCTGGGAGCCGTTATTAAGCTGTCGTATAGTTTAAATGCTACGAAGCGTGACATTGTCGAGAATATCGAATTGGAAGAGAAGGATGATAAACTTGTGTTTTCTGTCCAATGCCGTGAAGACTGGGAGCCGGAACAATACCAGGTGGAAAAGCAGAAGAAGCATTTGGAGAAACAGCTGAAGAAAACGATTGATTTTAAGTTTTACAAATAATTTACATTGCGAAGGCTATCTCCTGCTTTTTAAAAAGATGGAGAATGGTACGATAAAGAGAATGGATTATAAGTAAAAGGTGGAGTCGAAATTGGAGACAGTGAAAAAGAAGAACATAGAACTCAGGGATCCCGCATATTACAATAACCGTGAATTGAGTTGGCTTGCTTTTAATGAACGTGTTCTTCAGGAAGCACTTGATAAACGAAATCCTCTGTTGGAGCGGTTTAAGTTTTTGGCGATTTTTAGCTCCAATTTGGACGAATTTTTTATGGTCCGTGTAGCAGGGTTGCAAGATCAAGTGAAAGTCGGGTTTACCAAACCCGAAAACAAAGCTGGGATGACCCCGAAGCAGCAGTTGAATGAAATTGCCATGAAGACCCATCGATTGGTGGATCTGCAGTATGAGACGCTGCAGAAGAATTTGTTGCCGAAGCTCCAAAAGGAAAATGTGGAGTTTGTAAAGATGGCAGACTTGAGTGCGGATCAATTGGATGTTATGGAGCAGCATTTTGAAGACCATATTTTTCCGGTACTGACGCCGATGGCTATCGATGCGTATCGGCCTTTTCCGATGCTGCTGAATAAAAGCATCAATTTAGCAGTGGTGCTGGAAGACCAAGAGGATCAAGTGGAAGAAGGGCAGAAAATTGCGATTGTCCAGGTTCCGTCTGTGCTTGATCGCTTTGTCCGTCTGGAATCGAAAAAAGGCAGCCACAAGCTGATTTTACTGGAAGACGTCATCAGCTTCTTCATTCGCAAGCTTTTCCATGGCTTCAAGGTGATTTCAACATCGGTTTTCCGGATTACCCGCAATGCCGACATGACGATCCATGAAGAAGGCGCGCGTGATTTGCTGAAGGAAATCGAAGAAGAGCTCCGCAAGCGGAAGTGGGGAGCGGCTGTGCGCTTGGAAATCCAGCAGCCCGGGTTTGATCCGACTATTTTGGATTACTTGACTGAAGAGCTGGAGGTTCACAAGAAAGATGTCTATGCGATCGAAGGGTTTTTGGATCTGACGGTCTTTTTCAACTTTTATAAAAAGATGGCGCCGGTTTGGGAGCATTTGGTCTTTGAAGGGAAAGTATCGCAATTGCCGGTCGGTATGGAGACGGGCAAGCAGATTTTTCAGAAAGTCAGCGAACAGGACGTCTTCCTTCATCATCCCTACGAGTCATTTGAGCCGGTTGTCCAGTTCATTTCAGAAGCAGCGGATGATCCTGATGTGCTTGCCATCAAGCAGACCCTCTATCGGGTCAGTGGCGATTCTCCGGTGATTAAAGCATTGAAAAGAGCCGCTGAAAACGGCAAACAAGTAACGGTGCTGGTTGAACTGAAGGCCCGATTCGATGAAGAAAACAATGTCCAATGGGCAAAAGAGCTGGAGAAGGCTGGATGCCATGTTATTTATGGGATGACCCATCTGAAGACGCACAGCAAAATCACTTTGGTGGTGCGGAAAAAAGAGGATAAGATCGAACGTTTTGTGCATTTGGGAACGGGCAATTACAATGACCAGACAGCTAAAATCTATACGGATATGAGCTTATTCACTTCGAAAAGGCAGTTTGGCATTGATGCGACCAACTTTTTCAATTACTTGAGCGGCTATACTGAAAAGCCGAAGTTCCATTACCTGTCGGTGGCACCTTTTACCATCCGTACTGATATCATTGACCTGATTGATACCGAAATCCGTTTTCAGAAAAAGCATGGCAATGGCCGAATCGTTGCAAAGATGAACTCGTTGACGGATAAAATCATTATCATGAAATTATATGAGGCATCGAATGCAGGAGTGAAAGTGGACTTGATTGTCAGAGGCATCTGTTGTCTGCGGCCAGGAATTTCAGAGGTGAGTGAAAACATCCGGGTACGGAGCATCGTTGGCAGTCTGCTGGAGCATAGCCGGGTTTACTTCTTCAACCATAACGGAAAAGGAAAGACTTTCCTGTCATCAGCGGATATGATGACCCGGAATTTGAATAACCGCATTGAAATCCTATTTCCGATTGTTGACGAAGCTATCAAAGAACAGGTTAAGAGCATATTGGAGCTGGGTCTTGCCGATAATGTGAAAGCCAGAGAGCAGGATGCAGATGGCGTTTACCACTACGTGCCACGGAAAAATGACGAGCTGGCAATAGATAGCCAAATGGAATTGTTTCGGCGGGCTTATCAAGTAGCAGAAGACGAGGAATAAGCAGGAGCCGTTCATTTTCACAGGGGGAGGAACGGTTTTTTTACAGGTCACTGTAAAATATGAGCCATTTCGTGTATAGTATAAAGAGTTTGAAACAGTAGAATATGATTAATTTCATGGAATAAGGTGAGCAGTAAAATGAGTTATTTGATCAATCTGGAAGGCGGAGAAGGATCGGGCAAGTCGACGGTTCTGAAGATGCTGGCAGATGCGTTAGAGGAAAAAGGATTTGCTGTTGTCTGCACGAGAGAGCCAGGCGGTATCGATATCGCGGAACAAATCCGCGGCGTGATCTTGAACCGGGAAAACACAGCAATGGATGCCCGAACAGAAGCGTTGTTGTATGCTGCAGCAAGAAGACAGCATTTGGTTGAAAAGATCATTCCGGCACTCGAAGCTGGAAGCATCGTCTTATGCGATCGTTACATCGACTCCAGCTTGGCTTATCAAGGATACGCGCGCGGGCTGGGGATGGAAGAGATTTTCGCCATCAATAAATTCGCCATCGACGATTATATGCCGGACCTGACCCTTTATTTTGATGTTAATCCGAAAGTGGGATTGGCACGGATTGAAAAGGATGCAGATCGGGAAATCAATCGGTTGGATGTGGAATCAATGAAGTTCCACTATAAAGTAAGAGAAGGGTATCTCTTGCTGCTGAGCCAAAACCCAGAACGAATTCGCCTGATCAATGCAGAGAATGAGCTGGATACTGTTTTCGCAGACGCGTTGGAAACAGCCGCACGATTCATAGAAGAACGGCAAGCAGCAGTTGATCCTTCCTAAGGTCAGCTGTTTTTTTTTTAGCCGTTGCTTTTTTGGCATTGAGCTGGAAAGATATGCAGCGTATATCTTTCTTCATGTTATACTTATATAGAAGAAAGATAAAAAGGAGTGAGTGCTGATGAAACTCGTAGTAGCAGTTGTACAGGACCAAGACAGTAACCGATTATCCAACGCGTTAACGAAAAATGATTTCCGGGCTACAAAGCTTGCCAGTACAGGAGGGTTTTTGCGCTCAGGGAACACGACCTTTTTAATCGGTGTAGAAGATGAACTTGTACCGAAGTTATTGGACCTGATTCGTGAAAATTGCCGATCTCGTGAACAGATGGTGGCACCTGTATCACCGATGGGTGGCAATGCTGACTCGTATATTCCCTATCCTGTTGAAGTTGAAGTGGGCGGAGCGACTATTTTTGTCCTGCCGATTGAACAGTTCCATCATTTCTAAACAATAGGAGAGCCCAATGGATTTCCCACGATAAATTATACGGCCGCATATCGGCCAGTACCATAAATAATACCCGTGCTCCAATCGGAACACGGGATTTTTTACAAAGTCTGAAGGTGAAACTTATGCAAAAAACGACGGATGAATTTTTGGAAATGCAGCCAGTGGTGATGAAGCGGCTGCAGGGTGCCTATGCGAAAGACCGGTTGGCACATGCTTACCTGTTTGAAGGCCCTGCAGGCTCGGGGAAAAAGGAAATCACTCATTTCTTCGTCAAGCTGCTGCTATGTGAATCACCCCTAGAAAATGTTCCATGTGAAACATGTCGAAGCTGTCAGCTTTATAATTCCGGCAATCATACAAATGTTTTGTTCATCGAACCGGATGGCCAAAACATTAAAATTGATCAAATCCGTGAATTGATTTTCAAGTTGAATAAAACCGGGCTGAATACAGGCCGTAAAATATACGTGATTGAGCAGGCGGACCGCATGAATAATTCTTCTGCCAATGCTTTGCTGAAGTTTTTGGAAGAGCCGGAGTTTAACGTGACAGCCATCCTGTTGACTGAGCGGCTTAATGCACTGATGAGCACAATCCGTTCCCGCTGCCAATTGGTGTCGTTCCGACCTTTATCACGACCGAAGCTGATGGAGAAGTTGACAGCTGATGGAATGACAGAATCGATGGCTGCAACCGTCAGTATGCTGACACAAAGCGAAGAAGAAGCAATTGCTTTGAGTCAGGATGAACAATTTGCCCAAGCCAGAAAAACAGTGCTGAAACTGGTGGAAGTGGCTGACAGCAATGTTCACGAGGCGCTTTTGATGCTCCAGGCGGAATGGCTGCCATTATTTAAAGAAAAAGAAGATGCCGAAAGAGGTCTGGACATGTTATTATTTGCATATCGGGACATTGCTTCGGTAAAAGCAGGTCTTGAAACTGCACGAACATATCCAGACATGGAAGAAACTTGGAAGCAGATGGCTCTCCGGCGTTCCTTTACGGTATTGTCCAAGCAGTTGCAGGCCGTTTTACAGGCCAAACAACAATTGCCGCGCAATATGAACCGGACGCTGTTGATGGAGCAGTTAATGCTGAATCTGCAGGAGGGGTAGCAATTGTATAATGTGATAGGTGTCCGCTTCAAGAAAGCGGGTAAAATATATTATTTTGATCCAGGTGAATTAGGGATTGAAAAAGACGATTATGTCATTGTGGAAACGGCACGAGGCATAGAATACGGAAAAGTGGTCGTACCGACGAAAACCGTTGGAGAAAACGACGTGGTCTTGCCTTTAAAACAGGTGGTAAGAGTAGCTTCTGACCGCGATCGTCACCAGGTGGAAGAAAACCGTCTGGAAGCAAGCCGTGCTTTTGAACTGGGCACCGGCAAAATTGAAGAGCATCGATTGGACATGAAACTGGTTGATGTTGAATACACTTTCGACCGCAATAAAGTCATTTTTTACTTTACAGCGGAAGGCCGTGTGGATTTCCGGAACTTGGTCAAAGACTTGGCTTCCATTTTCCGTACACGCATTGAACTTCGCCAAATAGGTGTTCGTGATGAAGCTAAAATGCTCGGTGGTATCGGTCCTTGTGGCCGGATGCTCTGTTGTTCGACATTTTTGGGTGATTTTGAGCCGGTTTCGATCAAAATGGCAAAAGATCAAAACCTATCGTTGAATCCTTCGAAAATTTCAGGTTTATGCGGCCGGTTGATGTGCTGCTTAAAATATGAGAATGACGAATACGAAACAGCGAAAAAGGAAATGCCGGATATTGGAACACGCGTAACGACGCCGGACGGTGACGGCCGCGTAGTAGGCATGAATATTTTAGAGCGGGTGTTGAAAGTTCGCTTATCTGAGCAGGAACAGACACTTGAATATACATTAGATGAGATAATGGGCCAAGGAACGAGAGCGTGAGGTGGTTTAGGTGAAGGAAAAGAATTTTTTGGACACGGTCATGGAGTTTGAACAGCAACTCCAATCCATGCAGGAACAATTCAGCGAACTAAAAGCTGTAGTGGCCCGGACAATGGAAGAACACCATGCGCTGCAACTGGAGAATCATCATTTGCGTTCGCGCTTGGATGAATTCCATCAAGCAGTGCCGGAAGTGGCAGCTGTGGATCCGGTGAAATTGAAAAAAGCTGTGATGGATATCGGCGAAGGCTACGATAATTTAGCCCGTCTGTATCATGAAGGCTATCATGTGTGCAATGTACATTTCGGCAGTTCCCGAAAAGGTGACGATTGCCTGTTCTGTTTGTCATTCCTGAATAAGCAGAATTGAAAAGCGGAAGCGGCCGCACTGCTCCGACCGGCGTAAGACGATTTGGCGAAGCGGCGTTTTTGCAGCCGCATAGCCAGAGTGGCTTACGACCCGAGGAGCAGGCCGCTGGAGCTGGACAAGAAAAGCGTAAGCGGCGGCAGTGCTGCCCGCTGGTAAAATGATAAAGAGAAAGGCTTCCGACACTCCGTGTGGCGGCAGCCTTTTGTTATGCTGGGAGTTGAACAGATGTTAGTGGATGACGAAAGACTTGATTATTTATTGGCGGAAGACCTGCGGATCATTCAAAGTCCATCGGTGTTTTCCTTTTCATTGGATGCGGTGCTGTTGGCCCGCTTTGCCTATGTTCCGCTGAAGCGGGGAACAATTGTAGACCTATGCACAGGCAACGGAGCGATTCCGCTGTTTTTAAGTGCCCGTACGGAGTCGCAGATCATTGGGGTAGAGCTGCAGGAACGTCTTGCACATATGGCACGGCGCAGCGTGGAATACAACGGCCTTGAGCAGCAGATCGACATCATCGAAGGCGATGTCAAAAACATGCCGGCACAGCTGGGGTTTGAAAAATACGATGTGGTGACCTGCAACCCACCTTATTTTCCGGCGCATGAGATGAGCGACAAAAACATCAGTGAACACATGGCTATCGCGCGGCACGAGCTGCATCTGACATTGGATGAGGCGGTCTTATCGGCTAGCCAACTATTGAAGCAAGGTGGAAAGGCAGCGTTTGTCCATCGTTCCGGCCGCTTGATCGATTTGATTGCAGCGATGCGCGCCAACCGTCTGGAACCGAAACGGATTCGCCTGGTTTATCCGAAAGCTGGAAAAGAAGCGAATACCTTATTGGTTGAGGGCATCAAAGACGGGAAACCGGATTTGAAGATCCTGCCGCCATTGATTGTCTATGGAGAAGATGGGGAATATACCGAAGAAGTGCGGGAGTTATTATATGGCAGCCAGTGACCATTATTTTTATGTTTTGGAATGCGCTGACGAGTCATATTATGCGGGTTATACCAACGATCTTGAAAAGCGGCTGGCTGCACATAACGCCGGAAAAGGCGCAAAATACACACGCGCTAAAGGGCCGTCCAAGCTCATTCATCATGAATGCTATGATACGAAACCGGCAGCGATGAAAGCGGAATATGCCTTCAAGCAATTAACGAAGGCTCAAAAAATCCGTTATATTGCTGAAGGAAAGGAGAACGGCAAATGAAATCCCAAAAAAGTTTCCAGCATAAGCAAGCCACCTTGTACCTGGTGGCCACGCCCATCGGCAACCTAGAAGATATGACGATTCGCGCGTTGCGTATTTTAAAAGAAGTGGATATTATTGCCGCAGAAGATACACGCAACACGAAAAACCTCTGCAATTATTTTGATATCCAGACCAAATTGGTCAGTTACCATGAACACAATCAGGAAAGTGGGGGCTTTAAGATTTTGTCCTACCTGGAGGAGGGCAAGTCTGTCGCTCTGGTCAGCGACGCCGGCATGCCATGTATTTCCGATCCCGGTGAAGACATCGTTAAACGGGCAGTTGCGGAAAACTTTCCGGTTGTCCCGATTCCTGGGGCTAATGCGGCACTCAGTGCGCTGATCGCTTCTGGAATTTCACCACAGCCGTTCCTATTTTACGGATTCCTGTCCCGCAATAAAAAAGATCGCCTGGCAGAGCTCGAAATTTTGGGGCAGAAAGAAGAAACGCTTATCTTTTACGAAGCGCCCCACCGGCTGAAAGAAAGCTTGAAGAGCATTCAAAAAGCGGTCGGAGATGAGCGGGAAATCACCTTGGCACGGGAAGTGACAAAGAAATTCGAAGAGTTTCTGAGAGGGACGGTTGAAGAAGCTGTGGTCTGGGCCGAAGAAAATGAAATCCGTGGAGAATTTTGTCTGGTGCTGGAAGGCAATGCCAATCCGGAACCCGTCGGAAATGTAAAGTGGTGGGAACAGCTGTCCATCGAAGAACATGTAGATCAGCTCATGGAAACCAAAAACCTGACATCCAAAGAAGCCATCAAAGAAGCCGCAATCGAACGCCAGTTGTCCAAGAGAGAAGTCTATCAGGCTTATCATACTTAGGAAAAGCGGAAGCAGCCGTTAAGCCTCGACAAGCGCTGGAAGCCTTGCCGGTAATGGCGTACTTTGCCATTGCAGGTAAGGCTGAAGCGACTCGAGAGGCTGGCTGCTGAAGCTGGACAATAAGAAAAGCGGAAGCGCCCATGTAGCTCTGCCGGGCATAAGACAGATCGGCGAAGCGGCATGTTTTCAGCCGCACAGCTGAGTTGGCTTATGACCCAAAGAGCTGAGCGCTGAAGCTAGACAATGAAAAAAAGTGGAGACGTCCCAAACGAAAAACTATATCAGTAGACATTAAAAAACCAGGAAGCCTCGGCATCCTGGTTTTTCTACATTACTTCTTTAAGTTGTTTTGGATTTCTTTTACCAGCATTTCTGCGCCTTCAGAGCTCAAGATCAATTTGCCGCCAACCAATTGCATGTTGTCGTCTGATACTTCGCCTGTAACTGCACATGTCATATTCGGTAAATATTTTTTCAAAATAATTTTATCGTCATCCACGTAAATTTCCAATGCGTCTTTTTCTGCGATTCCCAAAGTCCGTCGCAATTCAATTGGAATTACCACACGTCCTAATTCATCCACTTTCCGAACAATACCTGTCGATTTCATAATGATAGTCCTCCTTTTATTTTATCGGGTGTATTCGCCAAAATTCGACATTTACCACTTCCTGTCATAAATCATACCAACTACTGGCAATTTGGTCAATAAAAAACTATCGAAATCATAATGAAATTTTATAACTAGTGATAATTTTCTTTGATTTTGAATAAAGAATGCCATTGGATTGACAAATTTTAAATAAAAGTAAAAAAAATCCATTTTAAATATGCTTAAATAATGTCGAATCGTTATTTTAAATGTCATTGTCGAATTGAAAGATTGTACAAAATAGGGGACTTCGTTAAAATAAGAACTATACAAAAAAACTGGAGGAATTTTTCGTGACTGCTAAAAAAGAAACGTTTTATTTAACCACACCGATTTACTATCCAAGCGGAAAATTCCATATTGGAACGGCTTATACAACAGTTGCTTCTGATGCGATGGTCCGCTATAAGCGTTTGCGTGGATTTGATGTCCGGTTTTTGACTGGAATGGATGAACATGGCCAAAAAATTGAAGAAAAAGCGAAAGAAGCTGGAAAAGCACCACAGGAATTTGTGGATGAGATGGCTTTAGCAGCTAAACAAGTATGGTCAACAATGGATATTACTTACGATGACTTCATTCGCACCACAGAAAAGCGTCATAAAGAAGGTGTGGAACGGATTTTCAAAACCTTCCTCGACAATGGCGATATCTATAAAGGCGAATATGAAGGCTGGTATTGCACGCCTTGTGAATCATTCTTTACGGAAAACCAATTGGATGACGGCAATTGCCCGGATTGCGGACGTCCAGTCCATAAAGTGAAAGAAGAATCGTATTTCTTCAATATGAAAAAATACGCAGGCCGCCTGTTGGAGTATTACGAAAATAATGTAGAGTTTATTGAGCCTGAGTCGCGTAAAAACGAAATGATCAATAATTTCATCAAACCCGGATTAGAGGACCTGTCGGTTTCACGGACTTCTTTTGACTGGGGAATTCCGGTTCCTGGAGATCCGAAGCATGTCATCTATGTATGGGTCGATGCTTTGTCGAATTACATTACTTCACTTGGCTACGGTTCAAATGATGACAGCTTGTTCAATAAATACTGGCCGGCGGATGTCCATGTGGTCGGCAAAGACATTGTCCGTTTCCACACGATCTACTGGCCGATTTTCCTGATGGCTTTGGATCTGCCATTGCCGAAGAAAGTTTTTGCCCACGGCTTCATCATGATGAAAGATGGCAAAATGTCGAAATCAAAAGGCAATGTTGTTTATCCGGAAATGCTGGTTGAGCGATACGGATTGGATGCAACCCGTTATTTCCTGTTACGTGAATTGCCATTTGGATCTGACGGCGTCTTTTCACCAGAATCATTTGTCGAACGCACCAATTTTGATTTGGCCAATGATCTCGGAAACTTATTGAATCGTACAGTCTCAATGATCAATAAATACTTCGACGGCGCAGTTCCGCAAATCAATGGATTGCTGACTGCATTCGACGGTCCGCTTCAGCGGGTAGCTGCCCAAACAGTGGAAGTCTATGAGCAGCATATGGAGAGAATGCAATTCAGCATTGTCTTAAGCGAAGTATGGGCATTGATTTCAAGAACCAATAAATATATCGACGAAACACAGCCATGGGTACTGGCGAAAGATGAAGCTGAGAAAGAGCAATTGGCTTCTGTCATGGCCCATTTGGCGGAAAGTCTTCGTATGACTGCGGTTATGCTGCAACCATTCCTGCCGAACGCTCCAAAACAGATTGTTGAACAACTGGGTCTCTCAGAAGACTTTCTTGCTTGGGATACGTTGCAAGGCTTCGGTAAAATTCCGGCAGGCACTCAAGTAGTGTCCAAAGGGACGCCGATCTTCCCGCGCCTCGAAGTAGAACCGGAAGTAGCATATATCCGTGATCAAATGCGTGGCACTGCAGCTCCGGCTGTAGAAGAGCCTACGGTCGTAGAAGTTCCGGATGTGCCGGAAATTGCGATTGAAGACTTTTCGAAAGTGGATTTGCGTGTAGCGACAGTAACAGAATGTGAAGCAGTGCCGAAAACCTCAAAACTGTTGAAACTGCAGTTGGATATGGGCTACGAAAAGCGCCAGGTGGTATCTGGAATTGCGGAACATTACAAACCGGCGGAACTGGTCGGCAAAAAAGTGGTCGTAGTAGCAAACCTGAAACCCGTGAAATTGCGGGGCGAGCTTTCTCAGGGAATGATTCTGGCCGGCGAAAAAGACGGTTACCTAACATTGGCATCAGTCGCCGAAAAGCTTCCAAACGGCTCAAAAATAAAATAAGACTACTGGAAAAGACCTGTTTTGACCCACTTTAATTAGTGGGTCTTTTTTTATTTCGGTAGGTTTTATGGCCCAATATTACAGAGGAATGAATGGTTTTGACGCCGAATCAACATGTTTTGTTACCCAATTGTAATGTTGCTGTGAAGAATGATACAGGTAGAACCATTAGAATAAAGCTTAATGTGAGGAGAATGATTGATGTTTATCGATACCCATGTACATTTAAATGCAGACCAATATGATGAGGACCTGTCACAAGTCATTGAGCGCGCACGAGAAAACCATGTGGAGAAAATGGTAGTCATCGGCTTCGACCAAAAAACGATCGAACGGGCCATCGAATTGGCTGAAACCTATGAATTCATCTTCGCAGTAGTTGGTTGGCATCCCGTTGATGCCATCGATTGTACTGAAGAAGACTTGAAGTGGATTGAAGAGCTCGCAGCTCATCCGAAGGTAGTTGGAATCGGGGAAACCGGATTGGATTACTACTGGGACAAATCACCAAAAGAGGTACAGCAGGAAGTTTTCCGCAAGCAGATCCGATTGGCTAAAAAAGTAAAGCTGCCAATCATCATCCATAACCGGGAAGCTACAGAAGACGTACTGAAAATCCTCAAGGAAGAAAACGCGAAAGAAATAGGCGGTGTCATGCATTGCTTCAGTGGCAGTGTAGAGACAGCCCGTGAAAGTATAGAAATGAACTTCATGATTTCTCTTGGAGGACCGGTAACATTCAAAAATGCCAAAAAGCCGAAAGAAGTTGCTGAGTTGATTTCGCTTGATCACCTGATGATCGAAACGGATGCCCCATACTTAGCCCCACATCCTTATCGTGGGAAACGAAATGAACCATCCTATGTTCCATTGGTTGCGGAAGAGATTGCGCGGCTGAAAGGAATTTCGGTGGAAGAAGTAGCAGAAGCGACCACGCGAAACGCTGAAAAGTTTTACAAGCTTTCTCAAATAAAGGGAAATTAAGAAATTCGTATTGATTGACAGTTCAAACATGAGACCATATAATCACTCAGGTGAAGAAGGAGGAGATATTTTTGTCAAATGAAGCAAATAATACCAAATCATCAAAATTATTCAAAGGTAAATCATTGGCGGTCACAATCGCAACCGTATTGTTGTTCGCGGCGGTTTTAACTTTTGCTATATATGAAGGTACAAAAAACACAGTATCTGTAACAGCTAATGGGGAGCAGGAAGAAGTAAGAACGCATGCAGAAACGGTCGGGGCGTTTTTGGAGGAACAGGAAATCGAAGCAGGGGAGCATGATTTTCTGAGCCATTCCAAAGAAACGGTGATCGATAAAGACCTGGCTCTTGAATGGGATGCAGCAGAACAATATAACGTAACAGTTGACGGAGAAGCAACTTCTGCCTGGACAACTGAAAATACAGTAGCAGAGATTTTAGCTAAAGCGAATATCGAGCTTACAAAATATGATAAAGTATCACCTGCGCTAGAGGAACAAGTGGACGAAGAGACAACGATTTCAGTTGAGAAAGCCTACGAAGTTACGATCCAGGATGGTCTTAAAGAAAAGAAAGTATGGTCTACTTCAACTACGGTCGCTGACTTTTTAAAACAGCACAAAGTTTCTGTGGGCAAACTTGACAGAGTGGAAAGCGAAATGGACGAATTGGTCCTTCCAAATTCAAAAGTTAAAGTGGTCCGCGTTGAAAAGGTCACCGATGTAGTTGAGGATTCTGTGAAATACGCAGTAGAGACAAAAAAAGACAATTCCTTGCTTAAAGGCAATGAAAAAGTCGTTCAAAAAGGTGCAAATGGCGTAGTCAAGAAAACCTACGAAGTCATCAAAGAAAATGGCAAAGAAGTAAAACGAGATCTTAAAAATGAAAAAGTCGTAAAAGAACCAACAAAACAAGTAACGGCAGTCGGCACGAAAACAGTTGTAGCAAGTGTTTCACGTGGAGCTCAAGCGAAAGCTGCACCCGTAGCTGCTCAGGAAGAAAAGAAGGCAGCACCGCAAAAGGAAAAAGCGGTAGTCAAAACAGCTTCAGCTGAAACAGCGGCAACACCAGCTAAAGCCAAAGCGGCACCTGCAAAAGCAGCGCCAGCAGAAGCAGAACCGACTGGCGGCAAAGAATTCTATGTGTCAGCAACAGCTTATACAGCAAGCTGCACAGGCTGTTCAGGAATTACTGCGACAGGCATCAATTTGCATGCCAATCCAGGCCTTAAAGTAATTGCGGTAGACCCTAGTGTTATTCCGTTAGGTTCTAAAGTATGGGTTGAAGGATACGGTAATGCGATTGCTGGCGATACTGGCGGAGCAATCAAAGGAAACAAAATTGATTTGTTTATGGCCAATAAATCCGATGCTTTGTCATTCGGACGCAAACAAGTAAAAGTTAGAATCCTTAACTAGTTCTAGCGTAAGTTCTATTGAAGGCTTTCCCGGGATATTTCCTGGGAAAGCTTTTTACATGTGTACCCATAAGCGTGTAGAATAAACAAGAAGCTTGAAAAGAGGAACCGATATATGAAGATAAATGAAATTATCGTGGTTGAAGGAAAAGACGATACAGTAGCGATTAAACGTGCAGTCAACGCGGATACGATAGAAACGAACGGTTCAGCCATTACAGCAGAGACGCTTCAGCGGATCGCTCATGCACAACAGAAGCGGGGCATCATTGTTTTTACGGATCCCGATTATCCTGGGCGGCGTATCCGTGCTATTATTGAAGAACATGTGCCTCAGGCTAAACATGCATTTTTACCCAAAGAAAAAACCATTGCAAAAAACGGCAAAGGGTTAGGCATTGAACATGCCCGTGACGAAGATATCCGTGAAGCCTTGCAGGCGGTCTACACGCCGCTGCAGGAAGAGCGCCTGATAGAGATCACAATGGAAGATTTGATCGACGCAGGGCTCGTTGCCCATCCAAAAGCCAAACAGCGTCGAATACAAATCGGCAACGATCTGCAGATCGGCTATACCAATGGCAAGCAGCTTCAAAAGCGGCTTCATATGTTCGGTATATCCAAAGACCAGTTCATCAAAGCGGTACAAGCGTTAATTCAGGAGGAAAAACAATGACCAAAGATATTGCCACGCCTATTCGGACGCAACAGATTATGGCGAAATACAATTTAAAAGTGAAAAAGAGCCTCGGACAGAACTTTTTGATAGATCCCAATATTTTACGTAAAATTGTCGGCCAAGCAAAATTGACTAAAAAATCTGCGGCCATTGAAATCGGACCAGGAATCGGTGCGTTGACAGAACATCTGGCAAGAGAAGCGGGAAAAGTACTGGCTTTTGAAATCGACCAGCGCCTATTGCCGGTGCTTGATGACACGCTTTCTCCATACGATAATATTTCCATTGTCCATGCTGATATTCTGAAAACCGATGTCCAGGCAGCCATCGACAATGAATTGGCTGATTACGACGATATCGTGGTTGTAGCGAATCTGCCCTATTATGTCACAACGCCCATTATTTTGAAGCTTTTGTTGGAAAAACTGCCGATTCGCGGCATGGTCGTTATGCTGCAAAAAGAGGTAGCTGAACGCATTACAGCTAAACCTGGTACAAAAGCTTATGGATCACTATCTATTGCCATCCAGTACTATACACAGGCTGAAATGGCATTGACTGTTCCTAAATCGGTCTTCCTGCCACAGCCGAATGTCGATTCCGCTGTTATTCTCATGACCAAACGGGAAGTTCCTGAAGTGGAAGTGATTGATGAAGACTTCTTCTTTAGCGTTACGAGAGGGTCGTTTGTTCAGCGGAGAAAAACTATTTTGAACAACCTTCAAGTTGCGATGCCTTTAGGAAAAGAGAAAAAAGAGCTGATTTTGAAAGCTCTGGCAGAAGCTGAAATCGATCCAACGCGGCGTGGAGAGACTTTGTCGATCAAAGAATTTGGTCTGTTGGCTGATAAATTATACGCTTATTTCCAGTAAAACCGGCATTCTGTTACAATTTCGGCACAACTTATTTCGACCTAAAGATATTTCGGATAAATAAATATTGACAGCAGCTAATAGTCGCTGATAAAATTATAAATTTGCTTGACTATTCCATCATATTATGGTAGAATTTTGTCTATAGTGAGGTGTAGACAAAATGCCCAAAACTTTGGCGGATATTAAAAAGTCGTTAGACCTACATTTAGGAAAACGATTGCTTTTGAAGGCAAACGGAGGTCGCAAGAAAACGGTTGAACGTGCCGGAATCCTGCGCGAAACGTATCACTCCGTGTTCGTGATTGAGCTAGATCAAGAAGAGCATGCATTTGAACGCGTGTCTTACAGCTACGCAGACATCTTAACTGAAGCAGTAGAAATTACTGTGTACGAAGGAACTGAAGATGCACTTGTTGTGAAATAATTGAATTATATTTATATGTTACTTCAAAACTTGCTCCTGCTTATTCAAGCGGAAGGCGAGTTTTTTTGTTTCTGCCGGCACATTCCTTTCCATTGTCCCGCGGTATGTTAAAATAGTCTTCATCAGAATATAAAAGGAGGCAGTGGGATGCTCTACGTAAAAGCGCCTGCCAAGATTAATTTAACATTAGATGTTTTACATAAACGTCCAGATAACTACCATGAAATAGAAATGATTATGACAACGGTGGATTTATCGGACCGTATTGGGCTGATGGGGACAGCTAAAGGCATACATATCCAGTCTGCTGACCGCTTCGTGCCGAGTGATTCCCGCAACCTTGCCTATCAGGCGGCGCAATTGATCAAAGACACTTTCAATATCAAGACCGGAGTCATCATCTCGCTTGACAAAAAAATTCCGGTTGCTGCCGGCTTGGCTGGAGGCAGCAGTGATGCAGCGGCGACATTAAAAGGACTGAACAAACTTTGGCAACTAAACCTGTCACTTGATGAACTAGCTGAGCTGGGCGCTAAAATTGGTTCCGATGTTTCTTTTTGCGTTTATGGCGGAACAGCATTAGCGAAAGGACGTGGAGAAATCATCCAGGAATTGCCCACTCCGCCAAATTGCTGGGTCATTCTAGCGAAGCCGACTTTAGGAGTTTCTACAGCTGATGTCTACGGGGCATTCGATGTTCAGACAGCCCAACATCCGAATACGGAAGAAATGATCCAAGCGCTCAACGATGGCGACTATGAAGCCATGTGTGCCAATTTGGGCAACGCTCTCGAAAGCGTGACGCTGAAATTGTATCCGGAAGTGGAACAGATTAAAGAACAGATGAAGAAATTTGGAGCAGATGCTGTGTTGATGAGCGGCAGCGGACCGACAGTTTTTGGATTGGTGCATCAGGAAGCACGTATTCCGCGGATCTATAACGGCTTGCGTGGTTTTTGTTCAGAAGTTTATGCTGTAAGGTTGATCGGCGAACGGGAGCCACTTGCTTAAATACGGACATTTATGGTAAGTTTTCTATAAATCATTCGTGTTTAGGAGAGGGTAGTTTTGAAGTGGAAGCGCAGTGAACGGCTTGTCGATATGACGCATTTTTTATTGGAACATCCGCATAAATTGATTCCGCTGACTTATTTTTCGGATCTGTACCAATCAGCTAAGTCATCCATCAGTGAAGACTTAGGGATTGTCAAAGAAACGTTCGAAGAAAAAGGAATTGGTTTGCTGATGACAGTTCCAGGAGCTGCGGGTGGCGTTAAATACATACCCAAGCTTCAATCTCATGAAATAAAAGCCATCATGGCAGACTTGATGGAAGAGTTAAGCCATTCTGACCGGCTGTTGCCGGGAGGTTATTTGTACATGACCGATGTGCTTGGCAATCCGGAAATGATGAATCGTGTCGGTAAAGTATTTGCTACGGCATTTGCCAAGGAAAAAATTGATGTGATCATGACGGTAGCAACAAAAGGCATCCCGATTGCCCATGCCATCGCCCGTCATTTAAATGTGCCGGTGGTCATCGTTCGCAGAGACAGTAAAGTTACAGAAGGTT
Organism: Planococcus sp. SE5232; assembly: GCF_050686535.1. Taxonomy (NCBI): domain Bacteria; kingdom Bacillati; phylum Bacillota; class Bacilli; order Caryophanales; family Caryophanaceae; genus Planococcus; species Planococcus sp. SE5232. The sequence continues at coordinate 20,361 of NZ_JBOGCP010000009.1, forward strand.
CTACAGTCAGCATCAATTATGTATCTGGATCTTCACGCCGCATCCAGACGATGGTATTGTCGAAACGCAGCATGAAGAGCGGACAACGCGTGCTCATCACCGATGACTTCATGAAAGTCGGCGGGACGATGAATGGCATGAAGAACCTGCTGGAAGAATTCGAATGTACATTGGCAGGGGTCGCGGTACTGGTAGAAGCTGAACATTCAGATGAACGGCTTGTCGAGAAATACCTGTCCCTCGTCAAATTGCATGAAGTCAGCGAGAAAGAACGCACGATTGCATTAGAAGAAGGAAACTACTTTGAAAATGGAGGAGTTTAATATGAATTACGTAGCAACAGACAAAGCGGCAGCAGCGATCGGCCCTTATTCACAAGGCGTGGTGTCAGGAGGAATCCTCTACAGTTCAGGTCAAATTCCATTGACAGCTTCGGGAGAATTGGTTGAAGGGACCATTGCCGAACAGACGCATCAAGTATTTTCGAATCTGAAAGCGGTGCTGGCAGAGGCCGGTTCTTCTCTTGGAGAAGTCATCAAGACAACAGTCTTCATTAAAGATATGAACGATTTCGCAGAATTGAACGAGATTTACGCTGCTTATTTCGGCGACCATAAACCGGCGCGTTCGACCGTTGAAGTGGCACGTTTGCCAAAAGACGTAAAAGTGGAAATCGAAGTCATTGCAAAAGTGAACAAGTAAACCTATATAAGGTGAATTAAAGAAGCAGGTAGACTCATTAAATTGAGTTTGCCTGCTTCTTTTTACGGAAGAGAAGAATCCCGGATAGAGAGCAAAGAAGGACATTTTTTTCAAAGTAGATAGTTATTTCAGTTTATTAAGCAAATTTTCAAATTAGTTTTGTAATTTATGAAGGAGATTAGTCCTTTATAGCGAATACCCATAATTAGGGTTTAAAAATAGCAGCTGAGAGAAGGGGGGATGAGAGAATGGAAGTAACAGATGTGAGACTACGACGTGTACAAACCGATGGCCGAATGAGAGCGATCGCTTCCATCACGCTGGATAACGAATTCGTCATCCATGACATTAGAGTAATTGATGGGAACGAAGGATTGTTTGTTGCAATGCCAAGTAAAAGAACACCCGATGGAGAGTTTCGGGACATTGCACATCCAATCAATTCAAGTGCGCGAACAAAGCTTCAAGAAGCTGTCTTAACTGCATATGAGCAAAGTGAAAGCGAATCGGTCTTGGAAAATGCCGGCGTTTAATGGAGCTGAATCGAGGGGCCTTGTATAGTAAATGGGCTCTTTTTTTATTTGACTCTTTTTGTCATGTTATTGTCATGCCTTGAAACCTTGAAAAATCAAGGTTTTTCCGCTATAGTCAATAAGGAAAAGCTAAATTTTCAGTTGATATAGCCAGGATAAAACTGGGTTTATCAACTGATAGAATAAATAAATGAATAGATAGGATCGGTAAAAGGAATCTTATCAGATCAGGAGCGGAGGGGTAAGGAATGGCGAATACATATGCAGTAATTTTAGCAGCCGGTCAGGGCACCCGTATGAAGTCGAAATTGTATAAAGTGCTTCATCCAGTCTGCGGCATGCCGATGGTTGAGCATGTAACAGGCAATGTCGAGCAGCTCGGTGTTGAAAAAATCGTCACTGTCGTCGGCCATGGTGCTGAAAAAGTTCAGCAGCAACTAGGTGACAAAAGTGAATATGCGCTGCAGGCGGAACAACTTGGGACCGCTCATGCAGTTCAACAGACAGCCTCATTGATTGAAGGTCTGGCAGGAACAACTTTAGTCGTTTGTGGAGACACTCCATTGATCCGACCGGAAACGATGCAGGCATTACTCGATCAGCATGCTGAAACACAGGCAAAGGCGACCATCCTGACAGCGATAGCTGATAATCCGACAGGCTACGGACGGATTCTTCGCAACAGCGCTGGCATCGTCGAGAAGATCGTCGAGCAAAAAGACGCTTCCCCAGAAGAGCAGCAAGTGAAAGAAATCAATACAGGCACTTATTGCTTTGACAATGAAGCCTTGTTTGAAGCGTTAAAACTGGTTTCCAACGATAATGTCCAAGGTGAATATTATTTGCCTGACGTCATCGAGATCCTCCAAAAACAAGGTGAAATCGTTGCTGCTTATGCTACAGACAGCTTTGATGAGACATTGGGTGTAAATGACCGTGTTGCATTGAGTCAGGCTGAAGGCATCATGCGCAAACGGATTGCTGAAAAACATATGAGAGCCGGTGTTTCGATCATCGATCCGGCTACTGCCTATATCAGTGCACAAGCTGAAATAGGAGCGGATACGATTATCCATCCGAATGTCACGATTGAAGGCCATACAAAAATCGGAGAAGACTGCGTCATTTCTTCAAACAGTCAAATCGTCAACAGCGTAATCGGCGACCGTACGGCAATCCGCAGCTCGGAAATCCATGACAGCAGCATTGGCACAGATACTGCTGTTGGGCCATTTGCACACATCCGTCCACAAACCGTTTTGGGCAATGATGTGAAAATCGGCAACTTTGTCGAAGTGAAAAAATCAGAAGTCGGAAACGACAGTAAAGTTTCTCATTTAAGCTATATTGGCGATGCCCATGTCGGGACAGGCGTCAATATCGGCTGTGGCACCATTACAGTAAATTACGATGGCAAAAATAAATTCCAGACCATCATTGAAGACGATACGTTTATCGGCTGCAACTCAAATCTGATTGCGCCGGTCACTGTAGGAAAAGGTTCTTATGTGGCTGCTGGTTCTACCATTTCAAAAGATGTACCCGTGGATTCATTGGCGATTGCTCGCGCGCGCCAAGAAAATAAAGAAGGCTATGCAAACAAATTGAACGGTAAAAAATAGGAGGGTTCACACCTAATGGGCTATCAAAATGCAAACTCGAAATTGAAAATCTTTTCATTGAATTCGAACCAGGAGCTGGCTGAAGAAATTTCGAAACACGCAGGCATTCCACTTGGAAAAAGTTCAGTTACACATTTCAGCGATGGGGAAATCCAGATTAATATAGAAGAAAGTATTCGCGGTTATGATGTATTTATCGTGCAATCAACTTCTCAGCCAGTCAACGAGAACTTGATGGAGCTATTGATCATGATTGATGCCGTTAAACGTGCTTCTGCCCGGACCGTCAATGTCGTAATTCCATATTATGGTTATGCACGACAAGACCGTAAAGCACGTTCACGTGAGCCGATTACAGCGAAATTAGTAGCGAACTTACTGGAAACTGCAGGAGCTACACGCGTGATCGTTCTTGATCTGCATGCTCCTCAAATCCAAGGATTCTTTGATATTTTGATTGACCATTTGGTGGCTGTACCATTGCTTTCTGATTACTTCCTGAATGAAAGCGGCGTTGACCTTGAAAATGTCATTATTGTTTCACCGGATCACGGTGGAGTGACACGTGCACGTAAAATGGCAGACCGCTTGAAAGCACCGATTGCAATCATCGATAAACGCCGTCCGCGTCCGAATGTCTCGGAAGTCATGAACATTGTCGGAAATGTAGAAGGCAAAACAGCCATTATCATCGATGACATCATTGACACAGCAGGAACGATCTCGATCGCTGCGAGTGCTTTAATCGAAAGCGGTGCGAAAGAAGTTTATGCCTGCTGTACACACCCGGTGCTATCCGGTCCTGCTGTACAACGCATCAATGATTCGGTTATCAAGGAATTGATCATCACCAATTCGATTGCATTGCCTGAAGAAAAGAAATCTCCTAAGATCAAACAGCTGTCTGTAGCACGTTTATTGGCCGAAACAATTGTTCGTGTTCATGAGCAAAAGTCCGTCAGCACGCTCTTTGATTGATCGGCACTAATAACTTTCCATGCTCTAGGTTTCATTAATATAAGAAATGGGTATATACTAGTCATGTACCTATCGTGAATTATGTACTTTTTAATATAACTGGAGGCTGAAAGTAATGACTGTAAAAATGACCGCACAAAAAAGAGAAAGCAGCAACAAGAATTCTGCGTTGACTGAAATTCGTTCGAAAGGCAATGTACCAGGCGTAGTTTACGGTTTTAAAACTGAAACGACACCGGTAACTGTATCTGAAATTGATTTGATTAAAACTTTGCGTGAATCTGGACGTAACGGCGTAATCAGCCTTGAAATCGATGGCACAACTACAAACGTTGTATTGAGCGATTATCAAATGGACGCTTTAAAAGGCAGCTTCAAGCATGTTGACTTTTTAGCGATCAATATGTCAGATGAGCTAGAAGTGGCAGTAACTGTTCACTTGACAGGCGAATCAGTAGGCGAAAAAGAAGGCGGCTTTATCACACAGCCTAACCGTGAAGTAAATGTTCGCGTTAAACCTTCTGATATTCCGGATGCTTTGGAAGTAGATACTACTGAACTTGCAATCGGTGAAACCATCACAGTCGGCGATATCCGCGGAACTGTATCTTACGAAATCTTGGACGAAGACGACTTTATCCTTGTTTCGGCAACAGCTCCTCGTACACAAGAAGAATTGGACGAGCTTGAAACTGTATCTGACGAAGATGCAGAACCAGAAGTGGTTGGCAGCGACGATTCTGAAGAAGAAAACAAAGAAGCGTAAATACGAACAGGAAATAAGGGGCTGTCGAGAGACAGTCCCTATTTTTTTGTTTCAAGATCACTTATGGTAAAATAGAAGGCAGTGAAAAAGCAAAGGAAGATGGGTATGAAACTGATTATCGGCTTGGGGAATCCAGGTAAAGCATATGAAGACACGCGCCACAATATCGGCTTTAAAGTGGTGGATTATTTGGCGGGCCAATGGAACGCCCCGTTGACGCAGTCCAAATTTAAAGGCATGTATTCCATTAGCCATCGTCCCGAAGGCAAAGTGATGCTGTTAAAGCCGCTGACCTATATGAATTTGTCGGGCGAGAGTGCCAGTGCGCTGATGGACTATTATGGCATCGACCTGAAAGATATCATTGTAATTTACGATGACCTTGATTTGCCGGCGGGCCAATTGCGGTTGCGCCAAAAAGGCAGTGCAGGCGGCCATAACGGCATCAAGTCACTGATTCAGCATCTGGGAACCCAGGAATTCAACCGTTTGCGCATTGGCATCAGCCGTCCACCGGCAGGTATGAAGGTACCGGATTATGTGCTGCAGCGATTCTCGAAAGAAGAGCGTCCGGAAGTGGAAGACGCCATCAAAAAAAGCGCGGCAGCCTGTGAAAGCTGGCTTTCCAAACCGTATCTCGAAGTAATGAATCAATTTAATGGAGCATAACCGCTTTGACGCATACGGCGTTCAGAGCTTTTTTCTGTTTCCTATACGTTTTTGAAAGGAGGAAGTTGGATGAACCATATTTTAAAGACCTTCTCGGAGGACACCCATACACAGAACTTTATCGCCGATTTAAAGAAAGGCCAAGACCATCAGCTGATTTCCGGCTTGTCTGGGAGTGCGCGGCCAATTTTCTACCAGACAATCTGGTCCGAAGCGGATACTCCTCTATTGATCGTCACGCCAAACTTGCTGCATGCCCAGCGTGTCTACGATGATTTGGTGCGTCTGGTCGGCGAAGAACATGTTCACCTTTACCCAGCGGAAGAGTTGATCGCTGCCGAGGTCTCTTTTTCTGGCCCTGAACTGCGCGCTCACCGCATCGATACGCTCGATCATATGAAGAGTGTCGGAAAAGGGATTTACATCACGCCGGTAGCGGGGATGCGGAAGTTATTGCCGACAAAAGAGCAATGGGACTATGCCACCTTGCGTATTGCCGAAGGCGAAGAACTTGATACAGCGGAATGGCTGTTGAAATTGGTGGCGATGGGCTATTCCCGGACGCCGATGGTGACCACTCCAGGCGAGTTTGCGCTTCGTGGAGGAATCTTGGATATTTACCCACTGAATTTGGAACATCCGGTACGCATCGAATTGTTTGATACGGAAGTGGACTCTTTGCGTCTGTTTTCAGCGGAAGACCAGCGTTCGCTTGAGAAAGTCAAATCGCTGTGTATCCTTCCTGCGAGTGAGTTGGTGCTGTCGAAAGACCAGCGCGTCGGTCTGGCAGGGAAGTTGGAAGCCAAACTCGCAGCCAGTTTGAAGAAGATAAAAACTGACGATACGAAAGCTTTGATGCTTCAGCATATTCAGCATGACATCGATTTATTGAAACAAGGCGAAACACCGGAACAGCTATCGAAATACGCGTCGCTGGTTGAGACTCAAACAGCGTCTCTAGGCGATTATTTCCCGGGAAATGGATTGGTCTTTTTTGATGAATTGGGGCGGATCCAGGAAATGACGGATACGCTGGAGCGCGAAGAAGGCGACTGGATCGTCTCGCTTCTGGAAGAAGGGAAGTTTCTTCATGATGTTCCGTTAACGTATACTTTCCGTGAAATGATGACGAAACTTCAGCAAAAGGTAACTTTCCTGTCTTTATTCGTCCGGACATTCCCAATGGTTTCGGTCAAAAAGTCCATCGCTTTCTCATGTAAGCCGATGCAATCCTTTCACGGGCAAATGCATCTGTTGAAAGCGGAGATGGAACGCTGGACCCTAGGGAAGTTCCAGATCTTCATCGTGGCACAAGGCGATGACCGTATGGAAAAAGTGCGGGCTGTTCTTGCGGATTATGACATGGAAGCGGAAATCGCCTCACCTTCGACAGAAATCCAAGGCGGCAAAATCTATTTGGTCGATGGCGAGCTGTCGACAGGATTTGAAATGCCGCTTCAGCGTTTGACCGTCATTACGGATTCGGAATTGTTCAAGCAGCAGCCGAAGAAGAAGACGCGTGCCCAAAAACTGACGAATGCAGAGCGCATCAAAAGCTACTCCGAAATCAAACCGGGCGATTATATCGTGCACATCCATCACGGCATCGGCCGTTTTGTAGGGATTGAAACCCTGGAAAGCGGAGGGGTCCATAAAGACTATCTCCATATTGTCTATAAAGCAGATGATAAATTATTCGTGCCGGTCGATAAAATCGACTTGATCCAAAAATACATTGCATCTGAAGAAAAAGAACCGAAACTGCACAAGATGGGCGGCGCGGAATGGAAGAAAACCCGCACGAAAGTCTCTGCAGCCGTACAGGATATTGCAGATGACCTGATCAAACTCTATGCAGAACGGGAAGCGTTGAGAGGCTTTGCTTTCTCTGAAGAGCAGGACATGCAGCGCCAATTCGAGGCGGAGTTCCCGTATGAAGAAACCGTCGACCAGCTGCGCTCAATCAATGAAGTGAAGAGGGACATGGAAAACGAACGGCCGATGGACCGCCTGATCTGTGGCGATGTCGGATACGGAAAAACAGAAGTGGCGATCCGTGCTGCGTTCAAAGCGGTATTGGACGGCAAGCAAGTGGCGTTCCTCGTACCGACGACGATATTGGCCCAGCAGCATTTTGAAACGATGAGCGAACGCTTCAAGGATTACCCGATTACGGTCGGCTTGATGAGCCGTTTCCGCTCCAAGAAGCAGCAGACCGAAACCGTCAAAGGCCTGAAGAATGGGTCGGTTGATGTAGTTGTCGGCACGCATCGGATTTTATCGAAAGATATGCAGTATAAAGATCTTGGGTTATTGATCATTGATGAAGAACAGCGTTTTGGTGTGACCCATAAGGAAAAGATCAAACAAATGAAGACCAACGTGGATGTGTTGACGCTAACGGCGACGCCGATTCCGCGGACGCTTCATATGTCGATGATCGGTGTGCGTGATCTGTCCGTCATCGAAACGCCGCCGGCCAACCGTTTCCCGGTGCAAAGTTATGTGATGGAACATAACGGCGCGCTCGTGCGTGAAGCCATCGAACGCGAAATGGCGCGCGGCGGACAAGTGTTTTATTTGTATAACCGCGTAGATGATATGACGCGGAAAGTAGAGGAAATCCAACAATTAGTACCGGAAGCACGTGTTGGCTATGCCCATGGACAAATGAGTGAAACTGAACTGGAATCGGTCATTTTAGGTTTCCTTGACGGCGATTACGATGTCTTGGTGACAACGACCATCATCGAAACCGGTATTGATATTCCAAACGTTAACACCTTAATCGTTTACAATGCCGATCGCATGGGCTTGTCGCAGCTCTATCAATTGCGCGGACGCGTCGGGCGTTCGAGCCGAGTGGCTTACGCGTATTTCATGTATCAGCGCGACAAAGTGCTGACGGACGTTGCAGAAAAACGCCTGATGGCCATCAAAGAATTCACCGAGCTCGGATCCGGCTTCAAAATCGCCATGCGCGATTTGACGATCCGCGGCGCAGGCAATCTGCTTGGTTCGCAGCAGCATGGCTTCATTGATTCTGTCGGCTTTGATCTGTATTCACAGATGCTGCAAGAAGCAATCGACGAACGCCAATCCGGAGTCAAAAAAGAAGTGGTGCCGGAAATCGAGATTTCACTCGATCTAGACGCCTATATTCCGGATTCCTATATCGGCGACGGCTATCAGAAAATCCAAATGTACAAACGCGTCAAAGGCATCGACACGGAAGAGGAAATGATTGAGCTGCAGGATGAATTGATCGATCGCTTCGGCGATATGCCGAATGAAACCGACCGCTTGCTGCGCATTGCGCGAATGAAAGTATGGGCACGCCAGGTAGGTGTGGAAGCGATCAAGCAACACGGCAAAGTCGTCACCGTCAAATTGAGCGAAAAAGGCACAGCCGGCATCAATGGCGGAAAAGTAGTGGAGGACTCTGCTGCATACGGCCGCGCAGTCGGATTCAGCATGTCCGGCCAGCAGCTGGTCATGTCCATCGATGAAAATAAAACCAAGAAACTGCATCCGTTCGATGTGTTGGAAGGCATGATGAAACTCTTGCCGGAATCGCTTCGTGAAGCAAAACCGGTGAGTTAGGTTGGATTAGTTACTATAAGTAAGAGATGAGTGGGTCCGGTGAACAATGAAGGCACAATGAAATCATTTATGAAAGGCGCAGTGCTGCTGACGATCGCTGGATTCATCGTTAAGCTATTGAGTGCAGTCTACCGGGTGCCTTTCCAGAACCTTGTCGGAGACCAGGGCTTCTATATATACCAGCAGGTTTATCCGTTTGTCGCGATTTTCGGCATTTGGACTTCCTATGGGTTTGCCGTAGCGGTCTCCAAATTGCTGGCGGATACGGGCAGACAAGCGCATGGAGCGATTCTTCGCATCGCGTTCATCTACGTGGCGGCTATTTCCATTGCGGTATTCGTGCTGTTATTTTTTGGTGCAGAGCTGCTGGCCGGCTGGATGGGCGATCAGCAATTGGATCGATTGCTGCAAGTCGGCGCTTTTTCGGTCCTGCTGATGGCACCGCTCGCTGTGCTGAAAGGCTATTTCCAGTCGCGCAATAACATGGCGCCGGTTGCCTATGCCCAAGTGATGGAGCAGGGGCTGCGCGTATCGGTCATTTTGGTCGGGACATGGATCGTCGTCTCGAGCGGTTTTTCATTGTACGCCGCTGGACAGATGGCGATGTTTGGTGCAGTTGCCGGTGGAGTGGGTGCGGTGTTTCTGCTGCTGACCCATTTCCGCAAGCATTCAGACTTCCATAAACAGCCTTCACCACTGCAGACCTGGCCTATCATCAAAGAAATGACTGCTGTCAGTTTGAGTGTCAGCATGAGTTCGTTGATCCTGCTGCTGTTCCAGCTGGTGGATTCGTTTACGGTATTCCGTCTGCTGGAAGAAAGCGGGCTCTCGCGTATTGCAGCCATGGAACAGAAAGGCATCTACGACCGGGGCCAGCCATTAGTGCAATTCGGAATTTTGATCGCCACTTCACTGACTTTGGCAATCGTTCCGTTGGTGGCGCGGACTTCGAAAAACCACAGCGGCAGGCCACCTGAGATGTATGCCAAGTTGGCTTTCCGTGTATCGTTCCTGTTTGCCTTCGCTGCTGCAGTTGGTCTGACCTTCGTCATGCCCTATGTTAACGAAACCTTGTTCCAAACGCGCGAACAATCCGGCGCTTTGATCATCTTCAGCTGGCAGATCGTTTGGATGTCGCTGCTGTTGATCATGACCGCGATGCTGCATGGTCTCGGTAAAGTGAGGGTTCCGGCTTTATTGCTGGCATTGGGCTTGGTGGTAAAAGTCGTCAGCAATTGGTTGTTGCTGCCCGAATGGGGGGTGACTGGAGCGGCGCTGGCCGGAAATATCGGCCTCGCGGTGATTGTCATCGGGTTGGTGTTCTATTTCAAAAAAGTCTGGCCGCTGCAGTTTGCACCGCTTTCCTATTACATCTGGCTGTTCGGCGCAGCTTTGGCTATGTCGGCAGTTGTACTGAGCTGGTCAATTGTGGCTGATGGCTACCTGTTTGACGGTCTATCCAGCCGTTTGGGTGCTGCCTTGACAACGGCTACGGCGATTCCGCTTGGTGCGCTGGTATTCATGGCGCTTATCGGAAAGAGCCGCATCATCACGGAAAAGGAATGGTATATCATTCCGTTCGGCCGCAAGCTGGCAGGACTGCAATTGGCAATAAATTCAAAGAAAAAAGGTGAAAAGCGATGAACACCATTCACATAATCGGCCTTGGTGCCGGAGATTTAGATCAGTTGCCGCTGGGTGTCTATAAAAAGCTCAAGGCTGCAGATAATTTATATGTACGGACCGAAGATCATCCGGTACTGACGGAGCTGGTGCAGGAAGGCGTAACGTTTAAAAGCTTTGATTCGGTTTATGAAAAGCACGATGCCTTCAGCCCGGTCTATGAGGAAATTGCGGAAACCCTGATCGATTTATCGAAGCAGGCATCCGTGATTTATGCTGTTCCGGGGCATCCTTTGGTGGCCGAGCAGACCGTGCAAAACTTGATCGCTGCTGAAAAGCAGGGGCTTTGCCGATTAGCCATTGAAGGTGGACATAGCTTTCTCGATTCACTGTTCGGTGCGCTTCGCATCGATCCGATTGAAGGCTTTCAATTGATGGACGGCACGGAAATGACCAGCGATCAAGTGAATATGACGCAGCATCTGCTGATTGCACAAGTTTATGACAGCTTCAGTGCCTCTGAAGTCAAATTGACGCTGATGGAAAAATATCCGGACGATTACCCGGTGACCATTGTGACGGCTGCCGGGTCTGCAGACGAAGTGCTGCGCACCGTGCCGCTCCATGAGTTGGACCGCTCGGCAGAAGTCAATAACCTGACGACTGTCTATGTGCCGCCGGCAGCGGAACAAACGCAGCGTTTAAAAGAATGGCAGACATTCCGCAGCATCATCGCGAAGCTGAGAAGTCCTGAAGGCTGCCCGTGGGACCGCGAGCAGACACATGAGTCGCTGAGCCCATATCTGATCGAGGAAGCGCATGAGTTGCTTCAGGCGATTCATGAAGGCGACGACGAGGCGATTGCGGACGAATTGGGCGATGTATTGTTGCAGGTGTTCCTGCATGCCCAAATCGGACAGGATAACGGCTACTTCCAGTTAGAGGATGTGCTGGAATCCATCAGCGCCAAAATGATCCGCCGCCATCCGCATGTATTCGGAGATGTATCAGCGGAGGATTCCGATCAGGTCGTCGCCAACTGGCAGGAAATCAAAGCGCAGGAGAAGCCTGCTGCTGCGTCTTTATTGGAAGGCCAAGACCGTTTCAGCTCTTCGCTTACCACATCGTTCAATTACCAGAAGAAGGCGGCGAAAGTCGGATTCAGCTGGCCGGATGCTGCAGGTGCGTGGGATAAATTCCATGAAGAATTGCAGGAGTTCCAGCAGGAAGTGGCGAAAGGTTCCAAAGCCCGCCAGTTGGATGAACTCGGAGATCTATTGTTTACCCTGGTGAATCTTGCGCGGTTCTTCGAGCTATCTCCGGAAGAAGCGATGATGCAGGCAAACCGCAAATTCCAAAGACGTTTCAGCTACGTGGAACAGCAGGTGAAAGAAGGAACCGGAAACTTCAGTGATTACACGCTGGAGCAGCTGGATGACTTCTGGAACCAAGCCAAACGATTGGCAAGAAAGGAAGACTGACTATGCGACTCGATAAATTTCTGAAAGTATCCCGCCTGATCAAGCGCCGTACATTGGCGAAGCAAGTGGCTGACCAAGGCCGCATCACCGTAAACGGCAATAAAGCGAAAGCGAGCTCAGTCATTAAAGAAAACGATGAGCTACAAATCCGTTTCGGGCAAAAAGTCGTTACCGTCCGTATCGATGGGCTGAAGGAAGTCGCGAAAAAAGAAGAAGCGGCCAATATGTACACCATCTTGAAAGAAGAAAAATTAGACAAGGTCGAACCTGAATTCATTGACGACGAAGCCTGATTGGCCAAACAAGTAAAAAACAAAAACGCCTTCGGAATCCATAGATTCCGAAGGCGTTTTTCAGGCTGTCGAGAAACTTATAACAAGCCGTGGTTTTCCGAAGCTTACCGCTCGCTTTCCCGCAGGAGTCGAGCGGACGCTTCTCCAAACCACTTCATGAACTCTTTCTTCTTTGAATGTAGCGGAAGGCGGCGAAGGGCAAAGATGTGCTCCTGCATCGCTACGCTAGCTTCGTCGCAAACGAGCCAGGCAAAGCCCGACTCGCTTCCTACGGGAGCAGCACGAGCTGGAGCCACTGGACTGAGCAGCGCGAGGGAAGCGGCAGAAGCCGTGCCCGTGGAACGCGTCCGCCTAGAGCGAAATGTAGTATGAAGATTTTTTCATTGTTGTCTATTTGTCGCCCATCAGTGCAACGAGTACCGCTTTTTGTGCGTGCAGACGGTTTTCAGCTTCCTGGAAAATCACCGAATGTGGACCTTCCAAAATAGCAGTCGTCACTTCCTCTTCGCGGTGGGCAGGCAGGCAGTGCATGAAGATATAATCTTCATTGGCATGCTTGACGAGCTCTTCGTTCACTTGGAAGCCTTGGAAATGCTGCAGGCGTTCAATGGTTTCCTGTTCTTGCCCCATGCTTGCCCAGACATCCGTATAGATGACGTCACTTCCGGCAACTGCTTGTTCCGGGCTTTCGGTGATCTCGATGTTCGATCCGGTATATTGTGCGATGTCTTTTGCAAGTGCCACCATTTCCGCGGTAGGTGCATAAGCGGCAGGAGAGGCGACACTGATGTCCATGCCGACTTTAGCGGCACCGATCATCAAGGAGTTGGCCATATTGTTGCCGTCTCCGATATACGCCATTTTCTTGCCTTTCAATGTCCCGAAATGCTCGAGGATGGTCATCAGATCTGCCAGCACCTGGCACGGATGATAATCATCGGTCAATCCGTTGATGACCGGAATGGAACTGAAGTCTGCCAGTTCCTGAACGACGGATTGATGGAATGTGCGGATCATCAGGCCGTCCAAGTAACCTGACAACACGCGCGCGGTATCGGGAATGGTTTCTCCTCGACCGATTTGTGTATCCTGGGAGCTCAAGAACATGGCGTTGCCGCCAAGCTGAAGCATTCCCGCTTCGAATGAAACACGTGTGCGGGTAGATGACTTTTCGAAAATCATGCCCAATACTTTACCTTTTAAAAGCGGCAGGTATTTATTTTCAGGCTTTTTCAGTTCTATTGCCAAATTCAGCAAATCCATAATTTCATCTGTGCTGTAATCTTTCAGGGACAGAAAGTCCTCTTGGATAATCGATGGGGCAAACGGGATCGCCATTGTCATTTTGCAAGCACTCCTTTCGATAATGCGGTAATGGTTGAATAAGTTCCGTTGAAAGCAGCTGCTGTTTCAGGGCGTGTCCAGACATGGAGACGGTGAATGGCAGCTTGCTTCGCGTTGGTGCTTTCCGGGTCAGGAGCAAAGTCGATATAGGCTTTTTTATCATCTGTTTTCAGCCATTCCTCGAATGGAATAATGGACTCGGTGACAATGTTGAAACCGCATGCGTCCCATGAAGCGCTGTCCACTTGGCTGATTGAACTTTCCGCGACAAACAAGGTGCCGCCGGTAGCCAGGTCAGCCAATTGGACAGAAGCGCCGCTGAGAGCTTTCGCCAATGCGGCAGCAAGATCAGGACTAGAGCCGATCACTTCGCCTGTCGACATCATTTCAGGAGACAGGACAGGGGACAGTCCAGGCAACTTAATATGGGAGAAAACCGGTGCTTTAACTGTATATTCCGGCTGTCCATTATAAGTTTCTTCAATGTTAAGTTCTTCAAAAGGCACTCCCAGCAATAAAGCCGTGGCGTGCTGCACAAGCGGCACATCGGTCACTTTCGAGCTGATTGGTGCTGTTCGCGATGCCCGCGGATTGATTTCCATGACGAATAATTGATCGCCTTCATACACGAATTGAATATTGAACAAGCCAGTATAATCCATGTTTCTGGCGATGTGTTTCGCAGTTTTTGAAAGTTCCTGCAAAGCCTGTTCCGATAATGAAACGGGCGGCGTAATGGAGATGCTGTCGCCGGAGTGGACGCCGGTTCCTTCAACATGCTCGAAAATGGCGGAGACCCAGACATGTTCGCCGTCGGTCAGAATATCGGCCTCTACTTCTTTGCCGGTGACAAAATGGTCGACCAGTACAGGGAACGCCATTGTCGTCTGCTGCAGCCAGTCGCTGAGCTCCGCTTCGTTATGCAGCACAATCATGCCGCGTCCGCCGATAACATAAGATGGCCGCAAGAGCACCGGGAAGCCGAGTGAACGGGCTGCCGGAATAACAGCGGATGGTTCACTCGCTGTTTTTCCGGGAATGGTCGGCAAGCCGATCGATTCCAGGAAAGCATAAAAGCGGTCGCGGTCTTCCATTTGATCCAACAGATCCACTGTCGACCCAAGAACCGTGATGCCCGCTTCTTGAAGCGCAGCTGCAACATTCAGCGAAGTTTGTCCGCCGAACTGGAGAATGACTTGGTTGATGCCTTCAAAATCCAGGACATTCAGAATGTCTTCCGGTGTCATTGGCTCGAAATACAGCGCATCTGCAACTTCGTAATCGGTGCTGACAGTCTCAGGGTTGTTGTTGATCATGATGGCTTCATAACCGAGTTTCTGTGCGGCCATGACACTGTGTACACAGCAATAATCGAACTCGATGCCCTGGCCGATCCGGATTGGACCGGATCCCACAACCGCCACTTTTTTCTTATGGTGAGAACGGCTGACATCGGAAGAACCTTGCCACGTAGAATAAAAATAATTGGTATCCGAGCGGAATTCAGCCGCGCATGTATCGATCATGCGATAAGCAGGCGTTACTTGCCAGATGCGGCGCTGTCCCCAAATTTCAGGGCAGGTGACATTCCAAAGATCAGCCAATTGCTGATCGCTGAAGCCAAGCGTCTTGGCCTGCAGCAGGCGGGAGCGGGTCATATTGTTCCAGTCCAGTTGCTGCAGTTCTTTCCATTCGGCAACGATGTTGGCCATTGCTGATAAGAAATAAGGAGTGATGCCCGTAATATTGTGAAGAAATTCAATTGACTTGCCGCGTACCAGCAGTTCAAACAGAACAAACAACCGGCGGTCATCGGCTTCAATCGCCAATTGGCATAAATCTTCTGTAGAAAAACCAGCAAGTGCCTTGAGACGGAAACCGTCAATCGGCAGTTCAAGTGAGCGGATCGCTTTTTGCAGCGCGGCTTCCATGCGGCGTTCAATCGCCATGACTTCACCGGTCGCTTTCATCTGTGTGCCGAGTTTGCGCTCTGCCTGTGGGAATTGATCGAATGGCCAGCGCGGAATTTTAACAGCCACATAATCCAACGCCGGTTCAAAGCTGGCAAACGTAGTGCCGGTGACGGGATTTTTCAATTCAGCCAATTTATAGCCGATCGCTAACTTAGCGGCAATCTTGGCAATTGGGTAACCTGTCGCTTTTGAAGCAAGCGCCGAAGAACGGCTGACGCGCGGATTGACTTCAATCAAATAATAAGCCGAAGTTTCCGGATGCAAGGCGAACTGCACATTGCAGGCGCCGATAATGCCAAGTGCTTCGATGATATGGATCGAAGAGCTGCGCAGCATATGGAAATCTTTATCATTTAAAGTTTGGCTTGGCGCGACGACAATCGAGTCGCCGGTATGTACGCCGACAGGGTCTAAGTTTTCCATATTGCAGATGGTGATGCAGGTTCCATCTGCATCGCGCATAACTTCGTACTCAATTTCCTTGTAGCCGGCAATGCTGATTTCAACAAGGCATTGCTTGATGGGGCTGGCGCTCAATCCTTGCTTCACCAGCTTAATGTAGGTTTTTTCATCTTCGGCAATCCCGCCGCCAAAGCCGCCAAGCGTATAGGCAGGGCGCACGATGAGGGGATAACCCGCTGAAGCGGCAAACTCCAAAGCTCCTTCGATCGAGTAAATGATGTCGCTGTCCGGGACCGGTTCGCTCAACTCATTCATCAGGGCGCGGAACTGCTCGCGGTCTTCCGCTTGTTTGATGGCTTTCATATCCGTGCCGAGCAATGTGACACCGTATTTCGTCAAAATGCCGGCATCGGATAAAGCCATGGCCAGGTTCAGTCCGGTTTGTCCGCCGACTGTCGCCAACAAGCCATCTGGGCGTTCTTTTTCGATGATGGCCGTAGCGCTTTCCAAGGTTAGGGGTTCAAAATACACTTGATCGGAAACGGATTTATCGGTCATGATGGTCGCTGGATTATTGTTGATCAGAATGACATGGATGCCTTCTTCTTTTAAAGCCAAGCATGCCTGTGTTCCCGAATAATCGAATTCTGCTGCCTGGCCGATGACAATGGCTCCTGACCCGATGACCAGTACTTTTTTTATTTGCTCTTGCTTAGGCATGTATTTTCACTCTCTCTTTTTGCTGTGTCATGGCCAGAAACTGTTGGAACAGTTCAAGGTGGTCAGCCGGACCTGGTGCTGCTTCCGGATGGAACTGGACTGTGGTCAGTGGCAGGGTATCGTGGATCAAGCCTTCAATACTGCCATCATTGACGTTTTCGTAGAGCACGGAAAACGGTGTATCCTTCAGGCTGGCGCTCTCGACCACATAACTATGGTTCTGGGAGCTCATGCTGACCCGTTTTGTCTGCAGGTTCATCACGGGATGGTTAGCTCCGCGGTGGCCATATGCAAGCTTGGTCGTTTTTGCGCCAAATGCCGAAGCCAATACCTGGTGGCCGAGACAGATGCCGAAGCTCGGATAGCGTTCAGCCCAATCCCGGTATGTAGGAAACAAATGTTGTAGAGCTGCCGGATCTCCGGGGCCGTTTGAAAAAAGAAGGCCATCCAATCCCAGTGAATCCAGTTTTTCTGTCGGTGTTGCATAAGGGACGATGCTGACTTTGCAATCCAATTCGAGCAATTCTTTTAAAATGGAGGATTTATGATGGAAATCGATCAAGCCGATATGAGTAGAGCCAGATCCAAGAGTCTGAATTTCTTCAGCACTGGTTGTGGCTGGAAAGAAATAGGTCTGTACGGGTTCCCAGGCTAATTCCGGGAGAGAGGTGTGGACCAGCTGCGATTGCATTGTTCCGGATTCGCGGACGTTCTGAATGATTGAACGTGTATCTGCGCCACTTAAGATGGGGATGCTGTGTTTGTCTGCAAACTCCGCAAGTGAAATGGCATCTTTGCCGAGCGGCCCTTCATACAATCCCGCCACAATGATGCCGGCAGTCTGGATCTGATCGGATTGTGCATAAAGGGACTGGATTCCGTATTGGCCGATAAGCGGGTAAGAGAATACGATAATCTGCCCTTTATAAGAGGGGTCCGTCAAAACTTCTTCATAGCCGGTCATGCCCGTGAAAAAGACGATTTCTCCTTGAATGGCGGAAGCTTTACCGTGCCACTGGCCTTTGAATGCTTTTCCATTTGATAAAGTCAATAAACCTGTCATTTTCTTCACTCCAATTTTATTCATTAATTTTGTATATATATAAGCTCTTTCTTGCAATTAATTCTAAAAAACGACGGTAACATTCGATAAAAGATAATGATTAGTATTATAAGACTGTATAAAAATTAAGTCAACAGTATTTTTATTAATAAAAGGTAAAGTGTTCTACTCCCTGTTTAAAGGAATGGAGTGAAAATAGGGAAAATTATTCAAAAAGCTTATAATATCAAGGGTTTTCATGTATAATAATGACAAAGTTAGTATGGAAGGGGAGCGGGTCATGAGTTTGAAGAGAGATCCAAAGGCGGAAACGCGAGAAGTCACCTCGATTCGCAATGACTATGTCCGTTCGGTCGAAATGGAAGGGGCGCGCAAAAAAGCGCATCGCATCCGGTTATTCAGAAGGCTGACAGTATTCGGGGTGCTGGTTCTGATGGCCACCATTTGGGTAGGTTCGACCATTTATGCACAAACACAGACAATTTCTGAAAAAGAAGAGCTCCGTGAAGAGGCGTTGCTAAAGCTTGAAGAAGTTGAAAAGCAGCAAAGCCAGCTGGAAGAGCAGATCCTGTTATTGAACGATGAAGAATACTTAGCTAAATTAGCGCGCAAAGATTACTTTCTTTCAGACGAAGGAGAAATTATTTTTACGACACCACATGATGAAAAAAAAGATGAAGAAAAACCATCAGAAGAAGAGTAGTCGGTTGACACTCTTTTTTTGATGGTTATAATAAAAAGTGGGACAAGTCCCGCAAAATGACAGCATGGCCCTGAATTTTGGAGTCATCTTAATTTTTAAGGAGGAGCATTTTTTTTATGTCGATTGAAGTAGGCAGCAAGTTAGAAGGTAAAGTCACAGGTATTACAAACTTTGGAGCATTTGTTCAGCTTCCAACTGGTGCAACAGGCCTCGTGCATATAAGTGAAGTCGCCGACAACTACGTTAAAGATATCAATGATCATCTTAAAGTTGGCGAAATGGTAGAAGTTAAAGTTATGAATGTAGAAGCAGACGGTAAAATCGGCCTTTCCATTCGTAAAGCGAAACCACAACCACCCGGCGGCACAGAACGACCACAACGACCACGCCCAAGCAGCAATCGTTCATTTGATCGCGCTCCAAAAGAGAACTTTGAAACGAAAATGGCGAAGTTCTTAAAAGACAGCGAAGAAAACATGACGACCTTAAAACGCGCTACTGAATCGAAGCGCGGCGGCAGAGGAGCAAAAAGAGGCTAACTTGCTAGCTGTTTTAATAGTATAGGGAAATGCTTCAACACAGCTGGAAATCTATATTGAAACGCTTCTCACATGGGAAGCGTTTTTTTTATCACATTTGGCCGGTTTGGCCAAGCATGTCCATTCAGACAAAAAAAGCAGCGCCCAATGAAGGACGCTGCTTTTAAGTCGAGCTTTTCAGTTGAAGAATAATGGCGGCAGAGGGGATCGAACCCCCGACCTCACGGGTATGAACCGTACGCTCTAGCCAGCTGAGCTACGCCGCCTTGTTTAAACGAACATTTAATAGCATACTATTGAAAGGTACGTCTGTCAATTGCTAATTGAAAATAATTTTTATCCTGTCCTTCTAAGTGTATTAAGAAAGAAGGCATAGGCAAGTGGGGTGGAAAAATGAAGAGCTTTCAGGAGCTGATGATGAGGCATATCCGTAAGCAGGAATTGCTCCAGGCAGGAGACCGGGTATTGGTTGGCTGTTCGGGAGGCATCGATTCCATGGTATTGCTCCATTTCTTGAATTCGTTAAAAGATGAACTGGGCATTTCAGTTGCGGCAGTCCATGTAGATCACATGCTGCGTGGCGAAGAGTCGCGGCAGGATCGACTGTTTATGGAAATGACAGCTGGTGAGTGGGGAGTGGAATGTTTTAGCCGGGCGATTCCGATTCCTGAAATCTGGCAGGAAAAGGGAGGCAACAAGCAGCAGCTTTGCCGCACGGAACGGTATGCTTATTTTCTCGAAATAATGGAAAAGACAGGCGCAGCTAAATTTGCCACAGCCCATCACGCGGATGATCAACTTGAGACTATCCTTATGTCAGGGTTGAGAGGCAGTCTTCAAGACGGTTCATTCGGCATATCCGCTCGCCGGCCATTCGGTACCGGCTTACTGATACGGCCCCAATTGGCAGTGGATAAGGAGCAGATTACAGCATATGCAGAGGTGCATGAGATTCCTCACCGGGAAGATTCCAGTAATGCAGAGCCCGCCTACACACGAAATCGGATCCGCCAACGCGTTCTGCCGCTTCTTAAAGAAGAGAGCAGCAATGTCTCCCAAAACTTCGTTGAACTGGCGGAAGATATGCAACAGGATCAACAGTTTCTGCAGGAGCTTGCCGAGAAAAAATTACAGCAGTTGATCCAAACGACAGAAGAGGGAATTGTTTTGTCTGCCAAAAGTTTCAGACTTGAGGCGCATGCTTTACAAAAAAGAATGGTTCTACTACTATTAAACTATCTATATGATCCCAAGCAAATTCCCGTAACAAGGCAGCTGGTCGAACAAATGCAAGAAATGATGCAAAGTTCATCGGGTACTGTTTTTTTACATTTGCCGCAAAATTATGTAGCGACCCGCCAATATGACACGGTTTTTCTCAATCGCCAACCACTGGAACAACAGACTGCGCCAGAGGCTATCAGCGTTACTGCTGACTGGACGCCGGTTTATCGGGGTTGCCGTTACAGGGCGATGCCTTTTGAAAAAGTGGGGGAAAATGACAATTCTATAGTTTGGCATTTCCATGCCCCGGAAGATTCCCAGCTCTTTTTAAGGAGCAGAAAACCGGGTGACCGGATTCAGCTTGACGGAATGGATCGCCCGAAGAAATTGGCGCGCTTGATGATTGATGAAAAGATTCCTGTGCCTATGAGAGAAAGTTGGCCTGTCATCACCACTGACAAAAACGAACTTTTATTAGTGCCAGGCTTACGCCCATCCGCCAAGGTCAGCAGACAAAAACGCGACGGAGACAATTGGGTACTAATTGAACAATATGTATAGCGTGTAAAAGAAGGATTACTAGGAGGTCCACCATGTTACAGAACGATATTAAAGAAGTGTTGATCAGTGAAGAACAATTGCAAGAAAAAGCTCGCGAATTAGGAGCAGTATTGACAGAGGATTACAAAGGCAAATACCCTCTGGCTATCGGTGTATTAAAAGGCGCGATGCCTTTTATGGGGGATTTGATGAAACGCATTGACGGCTTTGTCGAAATGGATTTCATGGATGTCTCAAGCTACGGCAATGCCACCGTTTCTTCTGGCGAAGTGAAGATCGTCAAAGATTTGAACGCCAGTGTTGAAGGGCGCGATCTCCTGATCATCGAAGACATTATTGACAGTGGAATGACGCTTAGCTATCTAGTGGACCTTTTCAAATACCGGAAAGCAAAATCGATCAAGATTGTTACGTTGCTGGACAAGCCGACGGGACGGAAAGTCGACTTGAAAGCTGATTATGTTGGTTTTATCGTGCCGGATGCATTTGTAGTAGGCTACGGTTTGGATTACGCAGAAAAATACCGGAATTTGCCGTATATCGGCATTCTGAAGCCTTCGGTTTACAGTGGAGAAGAAGAATAGTCAAGGTTCGTTCACAGTCTTTGGATTTAACAGCGGGAATAAGGTCTTTTCGTTGTATGCTTAAATGTTCCTATGGTAGTATTTAGTATAGTTTTAGGGAAACTTTATGAGGAGGCGCGGGATGAATCGGATATTTCGATACACCATATTTTATTTACTGATTTTCCTAGTTATTATCGGGATTCTGGGAACCTTCAACAATAGCAACCAGCCGACTGAAAATATAGGATATAACGAGTTTTTGGCAGCGTTGGAAAATGGACAGATTGAAGAAGTCACCATCCAGCCAGAGGCAATGGTTTATGAAGTTACAGGCATCATGGAAGGCTATGAAGAAGGCCAGTCTTTTGTAACGAACATTCCGCTTGAAAATGAAGCATTGACGACTCAAATCGATGAAGTCGCCAGCTCACAGGATGTACAGGTTGAATTCTTGAAAGCTCCACAAACAAGTGGCTGGGTTTCATTTTTCACTGGCATCATTCCATTCATCATCATCTTCATCCTTTTCTTCTTCTTACTTAACCAATCACAAGGCGGCGGAGGCGGCCGTGTGATGAACTTCGGTAAAAGTAAAGCGAAGCTGTATGATGACCAGAAACAAAAAGTCCGCTTTGGCGATGTAGCTGGAGCAGATGAAGAGAAGCAGGAACTTGTAGAAGTTGTTGATTTCCTGAAAGATCCGCGCAGATTCGCAGATATCGGCGCCCGCATTCCAAAAGGGATTTTGCTTGTCGGACCTCCGGGTACCGGTAAAACCCTCTTGGCTCGTGCTGTTGCCGGAGAAGCTGGCGTTCCTTTCTTCTCGATCAGTGGTTCTGATTTTGTTGAGATGTTCGTTGGTGTCGGGGCTTCCCGAGTTCGTGATTTGTTCGAAAACGCTAAGAAAAATGCACCTTGTATCATTTTCATCGATGAAATTGACGCAGTCGGCCGCCAGCGTGGCGCCGGCCTCGGCGGTGGACACGATGAGCGTGAACAGACATTGAACCAACTATTGGTAGAGATGGATGGTTTCGGTGCAAACGAAGGCGTCATCATTATTGCAGCAACGAACCGTCCGGATATTCTGGATCCGGCTTTGCTTCGTCCAGGACGTTTTGACCGTCAGATTACTGTAGGTCGTCCGGATGTTAAAGGCCGTGAAGAAGTCCTTAAAGTTCATGCCCGCAATAAACCGCTTGATGAAAATGTCGACTTGAAAGCGATCGCTCAACGTACACCTGGATTCTCAGGCGCCGATTTAGAGAACTTATTGAACGAAGCGGCACTTGTTGCAGCCCGTCGTAGTAAACTCAAAATCGACATGTCCGATCTGGACGAAGCATCAGACCGCGTTATCGCTGGTCCCGCTAAGAAAAATCGCGTCATTTCGAAAAAAGAACGCAATATCGTGGCATTCCACGAATCAGGACATACCGTCATCGGCTTGATATTGGACGATGCAGATATTGTCCATAAAGTAACCATCGTTCCTCGCGGCCAAGCTGGCGGATATGCCGTCATGCTTCCGAGAGAAGATCGCTACTTTATGACGAAACCGGAATTGCTTGATAAGATTGCCGGATTACTCGGTGGTCGTGTAGCTGAAGATCTTTCATTCGGTGAAGTATCGACCGGCGCCCATAACGATTTCCAACGTGCAACGGCTATTGCCCGCAGCATGGTAACGGAATACGGGATGAGTGACAAGATTGGACCTGTCCAATTCGGTACGGCACAAGGTGGAAATGTTTTCCTAGGCCGCGACTTTAACTCAGAACAAAACTATTCCGATGCAATTGCCTTTGAAATCGATCAGGAAGTTCAACGCATCATCAAAGAGCAGTATATTCGCACGAAAGAGATTCTGACTGAAAACCAGAACCTTCTAAAATTGATTGCAAATACGTTGCTTGAAGTTGAAACGTTGGATGCTGCCCAGATTCTTCACTTGAAAGAACATGGAACGCTGCCTGAACGTTCATATGAATCATTGAACGGTGATTTCGGAGATGAAGACGCAGTGGATTTGAAAAAAGACAGTGATGTTCCGGATGCAGTAGGAGCAGCAACGGATCCTTCAACGGGAGACCTGCCATCAGAAGAAGGCGAAGCGACTCCAGTTGGAGAGCCGATTGAAGAAAAGCGCAAATAAGCACAATGAATAATGAGCTGGTTGCCCATTCCCTTTGAAAGGGATGGGCAACCAGCTTTTTGCTTTTCCGGAATTATGGTATGATGTGTTGGAAATTCGTCAATAAGTGAGGGCAAATCATGATCTTAGTATTGGATGCTGGAAATACGAATATTGTTCTGGGCGTCTATAGCCAGGAACAGTTAATACATCATTGGCGCATGGAGACTTTGCGCCACAAAACAGAAGATGAGTACGGGATGCAGATTAAAGCATTTCTGAACGATGCGGACCTAAGCTTCTCGTCGATTGACGGCATCATCATGTCTTCGGTGGTACCGCCGATCATGTCTGCACTGGAACGGATGTGCCAGAAGTATTTTCAATTAAAGCCGATGATTGTCGGACCTGGCGTCAAAACCGGGCTCAACATCAAATATGATAATCCCCGAGAAGTGGGTGCCGACCGGATTGTCAATGCGGTCGCAGCGATTCACGAATACGGTGCTCCTTTGATCATTGTGGACTTTGGCACTGCCAATACTTTCTGTTATATTAATGAAAAGCAGCAATACATGGGGGGAGCTATTGCTCCAGGGATCAATATTTCAACAGAAGCACTCTATGCCCGTGCCTCCAAATTGCCGCGGATTGAAATCACTACACCGGATCAAGTGGTCGGGAGAAATACCATTTCCGCCATGCAGGCTGGAATTGTCTATGGGTATGTCGGCCAGGCGGAAGGCATCGTAGCCCGCATGAAAAAGCAGAGCAAGGAAAAGCCGACAGTCATTGCGACCGGTGGCATGGCTTCTTTGATTGCCGGTGAATCGACAGCCATCGATTATGTAGATCCTTTTTTAACATTAAAAGGACTGTATTTAATTTACAAACGCAACCAAGCGTAAAGAAAGGAACGATACATGTGTCAGATTATTTAGTACGCGGCCTTGGATTTAATGGAAGTGTCCGTGCATTTGCAGTAGACAGCACGAAAACAGTAGGAGAAGCGCAGCGCCGTCATATGATGTGGCCAACCGCTTCGGCAGCATTAGGACGTGCCATGACAGGCGGAGTTATGCTTGGGGCTATGCTGAAAGGCGACGATAAAGTAACGATTAAATTTGAAGGCGGCGGACCCATCGGTGCTTTACTGGTGGACAGCAACGCAAAAGGCGGCGTCCGTGGCTATGTTTCCAATCCGCAAACCCATTTTGATCTGAATGAAAAAGGAAAATTGGATGTCAGCCGCGCAGTCGGCACGAATGGCATGATGTCGGTTGTCAAAGACCTTGGCATGCGCGACAATTTTACGGGCCAGACACCGATTGTTTCAGGTGAAATCGCTGAAGATTTCACTTATTATTTTGCGGTATCCGAACAGGTGCCTTCTTCAGTCGGATTGGGTGTGTTGGTAGATACCGACAATTCAATTTTGGCGGCGGGCGGCTTTATTGTTCAATTGATGCCGAATACAGATGATGAGACGATCACGGAAATTGAAGAGCATCTTTCTACTATCGAACCTGTCTCTAAAATGATTCAGCGCGGACTGTCGCCTGAAGAAATCCTTGAAGTGGTACTTGGAGAAGGGAACGTCCAGATTCTTGATAAAATGCCGGTACATTTCGACTGCAACTGTTCCAAAGACCGTTTTGCGACAGCTATTTTAGGGCTTGGAGAAAAAGAAATTCAGGACATGATCGATGAAGATGGGATGGCAGAAGCACAATGTCATTTTTGTCTAGAAACGTATCAGTATTCTAAAGAGGAACTCGAGTCGTTTATCAATGAGCTCCAGTCATAATAATCGGCGCCCTGTGCCACCGGCAGGTACAGGCAAGCCGAAAAGACATTTGAAGACCAAACCGGTGCTGCTGGTCATCGGCATTTTACTGCTGGCGAACTTCCTCTGGTTTATTGCCTGGCTGATTCCAAATGACGTAGGCAACACGGAAAAAGTCGCTTCTGTCAGCGGGGATGACATCACGCGGGAAGAGTGGTTGGCTGCCATGGAAGAACAGCATGGCCGCGAAGCGCTGCTCGAATTGGTCAATGAAAAAGTAATGGCGACAGCAGCGAAGGATTATGGAATCGAAGTAAGCGATAAAGAGATTGATTTGGAGTTGGCGATGCTGCGTTCTTCTCAAGACAGTACAGAGGCTGCATTATACACAGCGGATGAAACACGCCAACGCGAAAAGATAAAAGCCCAGTTGATTCTGGAAAAAGTGCTGACGAAAGATATTGTCATCGAAGAAAGTGAAATTAAAGAGTTCTACGATGACAATCAATCATTATATGATGTGAAAGATTCGTACCGGACACGCATGATTGTCTTGAACTCGGCAGCAGAAGCGGAAGAAACAATTTCAGAGCTGGAAAAAGGCTCTTCATTCGAAGCGACTGCACGTGAACGTTCCATCGACAGTGCGACAGGCAACCTGGGTGGGGACATCGGTTATATTTCCAATGGCGAACCGGGTGTTGACCCCGCTATCGCCAAAACGGTCGCAAAAGTGGAAGTCGGTGAATGGTCATCTCCATTGGCACTGGAAAACGGCAGGACCGCCATTATTTCTGTCACAGAAAAAGTGGGTGGCCAGACATTTTCTTTTGAAGATGTAGCGGGCCACATCAACCGTGAGCTGGCGCTTGAACAATTGCCGCAATCGGTCACTCCAGAAGCTTTCTGGCAGGAATTCGATGCGGAATGGTTTTACGGGGAATAGATTTTTACTGGACGTTTCATCATGAAACGTCTATTTTTTATGAATTCATACAATTTGACAAACTGTCTGTTTTATTGATACCATTAGCTTTATTAAAGTCGACAAATTTACTAGGGATTAGGAGTGTTGAAGAATGGCGCGTGTAGGAAATTCGATTACTGAATTGATTGGACAAACACCAATTGTGAAATTAAACCGGTTAACAGGACCAGAGGATGCAGAAGTCTATTTGAAATTGGAATACTTCAACCCTGGCAGCAGTGTCAAAGATCGTATTGCACTGGCCATGATCGAGGCGGCTGAAAAGTCCGGAGATTTAAAAGAAGGCGATACCATCATCGAACCGACAAGCGGGAATACCGGAATCGGACTGGCGATGATCGCAGCAGCCAAAGGCTATAAGTCTGTTTTGGTTATGCCGGAAACGATGAGTATGGAACGCCGCAACTTATTGCGTGCTTACGGAGCGGAATTGATTTTGACTCCAGGGGCAGACGGAATGAACGGCCCGAACGGCGCCATCAAGACCGCAGAGAAAAAAGCGGCTGAAAACGGCTGGTTTATGCCGCAGCAGTTCAATAACGAAGCAAACCCTGAAGTGCATCGGTTGACGACAGGTCCAGAGATCGTTGAAACAATGGGCGACCAATTGGATGCCTTTATTTCGGGAATCGGCACAGGCGGAACGATTACAGGTGCTGGCCAAGTATTGAAAGAGAAGTATCCTGATATTCAAATCATTGCAGTGGAACCTACTGATTCAGCGGTTCTATCAGGCGGTAAGCCGGGACCCCATAAAATCCAGGGAATTGGAGCAGGATTTGTGCCTGCTGTGCTGAACACGGAGATTTATAACGAGATTATTCAAGTCACAAATGACCAATCGTATGAAACAGCACGCCAGGCAGCACGCGAAGAAGGGATTCTTGGCGGCGTATCTTCAGGAGCCGCGATCTACGCTGCTCTGCAGGTTGCTAAACGTTTAGGTAAAGGCAAAAAAGTCTTGGCGATTATCCCATCCAACGGTGAACGCTACCTAAGTACACCGCTTTATCAATTTGATGAGTCCAACTAAACAGCAACAGCAAAAAGGAGCGTGCCCTCTGGCCGCTCTTTTCTTGTGGAAAAAAACAGCTCAAGTAAGGTAAGATGAAAGCGCGCTTTCATTTCCCAGGAAATAGATAGCTAGTTAAAGTTTGGACGGTGACGCTGAATGAAAATCAATTTTAATGAGAAGACGCTCGTCATGGGCATATTGAATGTCACGCCGGATTCTTTTTCGGATGGAGGCAAATACAGCAGCTTGGAGCAGGCACTTACCCATGCTCAGCAGATGATTGCGGATGGTGTGGATATTATCGACGTGGGAGGTGAGTCTACACGTCCGGGCTATGTACAGATCACAGACGATGAAGAAATAGAGAGAATCGTTCCTGTCATCAAAGCGCTGAAGCAACAGTTTGATGTTTTAATTTCCGTTGATACTTACAAGTCACGGGTAGCTGATGCAGCTATAGCTGCTGGTGCCCACATCATCAATGATATTTGGGGAGCTAAATACGATCCGGTGATTGCGGAAGTAGCCGCTAAGTGGAATGTGCCGATTATCCTCATGCATAACCGTCACGATACGTCATATTCAGATTTCCAGGAAGACGTCATGCGGGATCTGGGAGAAAGCATTCAAATTGCATTAGATGCCGGTGTGCAAAAAGAAAATATCTGGCTCGACCCAGGTGTGGGATTCGTTAAATCCGTATCGCAAAATCTCGAAGCGATACAAATGATCGGGCAGTTGGTGGAATTAGGTTATCCAGTTCTTCTGGGTACCTCAAGAAAATCGTTCATTGGAAAAATTTTAGATGTTTCTGTCGACGAACGGCTGGAAGGTTCGTTGGCAACCGTTTGCTATGGCATCAATCAGGGATGCCACATTGTGCGTGTCCATGATGTAACGGAAACAGTGCGTGCGGTCCGGATGATGGATGCACTAACTGGCAAGCATCCATACAAGGAGGAGAAATAATGGATTTTATTCACGTGAATGATATGGAGTTCTATGGCTACCACGGGGTATTCCCTGAAGAGACGAAACTTGGCCAACGATTTCGCCTGACGGTTTCACTGGCTGTAGATTTACAGAAGGCGGGAGAGACTGATGCCTTGGAGCATACTGTGCATTATGGAGAAGTCTATGAAGCCTGCCGGTCGATCGTCGAAGGTGAGCCGAAAAAATTGGTGGAGGCTGTAGCAGAAAACGTGGCTGCCCGTATTCTTTCTGATTTTTCATTGGTTCAAGGCATCCGTGTTCAGCTAATCAAACCGGATCCGCCGATTCCCGGCCATTATAAATCAGTGGCGATCGAACTGACCCGAGGTAACTTCGCATGAACCAAAGTTATTTGTCGCTTGGTTCCAATATGGGAAATCGCTTTGAAATGCTGAAGCAGGCCGTATCGCTATTAGCGAATCACGCGGCCGTCAAGGTAATCCACATCTCTTCGCTTTATGAAACAGATCCAGTGGGGTATACGGATCAGGAGCCTTTCCTGAATATGGTCGTTGAGCTTGAAACGGAATTAGAAGCATTGGCATTACTGGATATCTGCCAAGAAATCGAAGAGAGTTTACAGCGCAAGCGGCTTGTCAGGTGGGGGCCGAGGACGATAGATCTCGATATTTTATTGTATAACCAAGATAAGTTTGAAACAGAAAGGCTTACTGTTCCGCATCCGAGAATGCATGAGCGAGCGTTTGTCCTTATTCCGTTGCTGGAAGTGAATCCGGGGTTTGAAGTTGCAGATACTTTTGAAGCTGAGGGCGTTCGTTTATGGAAATCCTATAACAGTATAGAAGAGTTTCTACAAGATACACATTGTTAAGTACAGGTTGCCGCAAATTTGTGGCAGCTTTTTTATGTGGTATGGTAAGAAATTGTGTACAATAGAGAAATACATGAATGAGATTGGTTTATATAGATAAAGGAGTGTAGGACATGTCAGAAGAATTAAACGATCAACTATTGGTGAGACGCCAAAAAATGCAGAATTTCCGTGATCATGGAATGGATCCATTTGGCGGCCGCTTTGAACGTACTCATCTATCGCAGGAAATCATCGAGCAGTACGGAGGGCTTTCTAAAGAAGAGCTTGAAGAAACCCCGCACGAAGTAATCATCGCTGGACGGGTGATGACCAAACGTGGAAAAGGGAAAGCGGGCTTTGCCCACATTCAAGATCTTAAAGGCCAGATTCAAATCTACGTCCGCAAAGATGCAATCGGTGAAGAAGCTTATGAATTTTACAATACGGTCGACTTAGGAGATATTCTGGGTATTAAAGGGACTGTCTTTAAAACAAACGTAGGTGAACTATCGATTAAAGCGAAAGAAGTGGAGTTTCTTACGAAAGCACTGCGTCCGCTGCCTGAAAAGTTCCACGGTTTAAAAGATATAGAACAGCGTTACCGCCAGCGGTACTTAGATCTGCTGACAAGTGATGTTAGCAAAGAGACTTTCATACTGAGAAGCCGCATCATTCAATCGATGCGTCGATATTTGGATAACGCTGGATTTTTAGAAGTCGAAACGCCAATGCTTCATTCTATTGCAGGGGGAGCGGCTGCAAAACCGTTTGTTACCCACCATAACGCTTTGGATATGGAATTGTATATTCGTATCGCAATTGAACTTCACTTGAAGCGTCTAATTGTAGGTGGACTCGAGAAGGTTTATGAAATCGGCCGTGTTTTCCGCAACGAAGGAATATCTACACGTCACAATCCTGAATTCACTATGCTTGAACTGTATGAAGCTTATGCAGATTACAACGATATCATGGCACTTACTGAAAACCTGGTGGCACATGTTGCGCAAGAAGTCCTTGGAACAACGACTGTTCAGTATGAAGAAGATAAAATTGATCTAGCTGTAGGTTGGAAACGACTACATATGGTTGACGCCGTAAAGGAATATACAGGTGTTGATTTCTGGAAGCGCATGACAAAAGAAGAAGCCCAGGATTTGGCGAAAGAACACAATATTGATGTAAAACCTACTATGGAAGTAGGGCATATTTTAAATGAGTTCTTTGAGCAGAGAGTGGAAGAGCAATTAGTTCAACCAACGTTCATTTATGGACACCCAGTTGAAATTTCTCCTTTAGCAAAGAAAAACCCTGAAGATGAGCGGTTCACAGATCGATTTGAGTTGTTCATTGTTCGCCGTGAGCATGCTAATGCGTTTACAGAGTTAAACGACCCAATTGATCAGCGTCAGCGTTTTGAAGCCCAGTTGGTTGAAAAGGCTGAAGGAAATGACGAAGCCCATGAAATGGATGAAGACTTTATAGAAGCGTTAGAATACGGATTACCGCCAACAGGTGGATTAGGAATCGGTATTGACCGTTTAATTATGTTGTTAACGAATTCTTCCTCTATTCGAGATGTTTTATTGTTCCCGCAAATGCGGCCAAAAGAATAACGAGTCTTCAGAAAACGCCGGTTTAAAGGCTCTTGATCTTTAAACCGGCATTTTTTAAAAAAGTACTTGTATCTATTTTGATATGGTGCTATACTATTTCTTGTCGCGTTTTTCATAATAAAAGATGCGGAGAATAATAAGGTGAAAAAAGTTATTGACTTCGGTGATAGAAGCTGGTAATATTGAAAAGTCGCCAATGAGTGCGACAAACAACTTGAACCTTGAAAACTGAACAGCAAAACGTCAACAAACATGCAACGGCCGCGCAAAACGGCCCGCGCACTTTACTGATCAGCGTTATGCAGATCACAAGCGAACCGTGCGTCTTCGGACGGCGGTACGCCAGCAAGTATTTGAGCAATCAACTACTCTATAATGGAGAGTTTGATCCTGGCTCAGGACGAACGCTGGCGGCGTGCCTAATACATGCAAGTCGAGCGGAACCGGTGGAGCTTGCTCCATTCGGTTCAGCGGCGGACGGGTGAGTAACACGTGGGCAACCTGCCCTGCAGATCGGGATAACTCCGGGAAACCGGTGCTAATACCGAATAGTTTGCGGCCTCTCCTGAGGCTGCACGGAAAGACGGTTTCGGCTGTCACTGCAGGATGGGCCCGCGGCGCATTAGCTAGTTGGTGGGGTAATGGCCCACCAAGGCGACGATGCGTAGCCGACCTGAGAGGGTGATCGGCCACACTGGGACTGAGACACGGCCCAGACTCCTACGGGAGGCAGCAGTAGGGAATCTTCCGCAATGGACGAAAGTCTGACGGAGCAACGCCGCGTGAGTGACGAAGGTTTTCGGATCGTAAAACTCTGTTGTGAGGGAAGAACACGTGCCAATTAACTACTGGCACTTTGACGGTACCTCACCAGAAAGCCACGGCTAACTACGTGCCAGCAGCCGCGGTAATACGTAGGTGGCAAGCGTTGTCCGGAATTATTGGGCGTAAAGCGCGCGCAGGCGGTCCTTTAAGTCTGATGTGAAAGCCCACGGCTCAACCGTGGAGGGTCATTGGAAACTGGAGGACTTGAGTGCAGAAGAGGAAAGTGGAATTCCATGTGTAGCGGTGAAATGCGTAGAGATGTGGAGGAACACCAGTGGCGAAGGCGACTTTCTGGTCTGTAACTGACGCTGAGGCGCGAAAGCGTGGGGAGCAAACAGGATTAGATACCCTGGTAGTCCACGCCGTAAACGATGAGTGCTAAGTGTTAGGGGGTTTCCGCCCCTTAGTGCTGCAGCTAACGCATTAAGCACTCCGCCTGGGGAGTACGGCCGCAAGGCTGAAACTCAAAGGAATTGACGGGGGCCCGCACAAGCGGTGGAGCATGTGGTTTAATTCGAAGCAACGCGAAGAACCTTACCAGGTCTTGACATCCCGCTGCCCGGTGTAGAGATACGCCTTTCCCTTCGGGGACAGCGGTGACAGGTGGTGCATGGTTGTCGTCAGCTCGTGTCGTGAGATGTTGGGTTAAGTCCCGCAACGAGCGCAACCCTTGATCTTAGTTGCCAGCATTCAGTTGGGCACTCTAAGGTGACTGCCGGTGACAAACCGGAGGAAGGTGGGGATGACGTCAAATCATCATGCCCCTTATGACCTGGGCTACACACGTGCTACAATGGACGGTACAAAGGGCTGCCAACCCGCGAGGGGGAGCCAATCCCAGAAAACCGTTCTCAGTTCGGATTGCAGGCTGCAACTCGCCTGCATGAAGCCGGAATCGCTAGTAATCGTGGATCAGCATGCCACGGTGAATACGTTCCCGGGCCTTGTACACACCGCCCGTCACACCACGAGAGTTTGTAACACCCGAAGTCGGTGAGGTAACCCTTGTGGAGCCAGCCGCCGAAGGTGGGACGGATGATTGGGGTGAAGTCGTAACAAGGTAGCCGTATCGGAAGGTGCGGCTGGATCACCTCCTTTCTAAGGATGAATTCGGAACCGGGTTTCCCGGGGTTGACGTTTTGCGTTCAGTTTTGAAGGTTCACCTTCA
>NZ_JBOGCP010000010.1:0-45126 GCF_050686535.1 Planococcus sp. SE5232
GCGATTTTTCCTTTTGGTAACGAACCATAATACGTCCCATAAGGCACTAAGAAAAGAACGGTCTGGAAACCTGCACCAGACAGTTCTTTTCTAAGTGCCTTAAAAATTGATCAATAGACTTTCGCAACATATTCTCACTGCGTTCCGATATTTCACGATTCTATTGACCAATTTTTAATGGGAGTATTACGTTCTTAACTACCAAAAGGGAAAAATCTTCCCCTTTGGGAAGAGAATTGCTTCGTTATCAAAAGCAAAAATCAAATCTAAAAATCAGAGGAGAAATGCAAAATGGAAAAAAATACAGATAAAATGATTCTTTTAGTAAAAGGACAAGGAAACTGGTCATTATACATTAGACCAAGTTTCAATATGACAACCGTTTTCTCTATTGCTCATGAAGGTAGTGGGGCAAAAGATAGCGTGTTTGGTAATCTGAGTTACTTTACAAGATGGTTAAAACAAGA
Organism: Planococcus sp. SE5232; assembly: GCF_050686535.1. NCBI lineage: Bacteria > Bacillati > Bacillota > Bacilli > Caryophanales > Caryophanaceae > Planococcus > Planococcus sp. SE5232. Next base: position 468 of record NZ_JBOGCP010000010.1, read on the forward strand.
GCTAAAAATTAATTCATCAATTGAAACAGGAATTACACCTGAAGGAAGAAGAATTTTAACCGAAACAAAATAAGCCGATTGCTATTGAAATAGCAATCGACTAGGGGGTCAAGATATTGAGAACCTTGCCCCTCAATCCTAACACAAATAGAGAGGTTGAGGAAAATGAGCAAAAAAATCTATGAAACCATTACAAACAAAATAATAGAGAAATTAGAAGAGGGAACTATCCCATGGAAAAAACCTTTCCAAGATGGAGACGGTACGCCAGTAAATTGGGTGACACAAAAGCCCTATCGTGGAATCAATACTTTCCTTTTAGATGGTGGGGAGTATGCCACCTACAAACAAATCAAAGATAACGGGGGGGCGGTTTTAAAAGGTGAAAAAGGAAATCCAATCTTCTTTTGGAAAATCATGGATATTGAAGACGAAGACACAAAGGAAGATAAAAAAATTCCTTTATTAAAAACTTACACCGTTTTCAAAATCGGAGTTCAAACAAAAGGTATAGAGCCAAAAAGAAAAATGGTAGAACATGAACATCAATCAATCGAACAAGCTGAAGAGATTTATAAAAATTATATGAATGGTCCAGATTTCACTTTTAAAAATGACGATGCATATTACAAGCCGGCTTTAGATGTTGTGAACGTTCCACCAATGAAAAGCTTTGCTGATGTGAACGCATATTATTCTACTCTCTTTCATGAAATGGTACACAGTACAGGACATAAAACACGTTTAGACCGTGCAGGCGTTGTAAGATTCAATGGATTTGGGACAGAGCAATACAGCAAAGAAGAGTTAGTAGCTGAATTAGGAGCATCTATGCTATGCGGAGTGGCACAGATAGACAATACCACCTTAGATAATTCAGCCAGTTATATCAAGTCATGGTTAAAAGCTTTGAAAGACGACCAAACGCTAATTATAAGTGCTTCCCAATTAGCGCAAAAAGCCAGTGACCATATCTTAAATACAAAGTTCGAATAATTTTAAGAAGGCAGCAACCAACAAACGGTTGATGCCTTCCTAAAATATTCATTTCAAAGGCGAACAATGAAGCTTTCCGGATCTTCCGGAAACGCACTCAAAGACGAACGATCAAAAGCCCAGGACAGCTGTAAAATGCACTTAAAACCGAACAATACAAATAAAAGTGAGAAAGGAAGATAAAAATGAATCTACTATTAAAAATCCTTTTAGCGATTGCCGTTTTAATATTCATTGATAAAACAATTTTAATGCTTTCCCCTCTAATGCTATTCACTGTTCTTGTTATGGCTTTTCCGTTTTATATCGGGTATAAATCTTTCAGATTTATACAAAGGAAAAAAATAGCCTTTTAAATCAACTATCAAAGGAGGAAAAATGATGAATCCTAATAACGCTTGTAAAGGGTGTACAAAGATTATAGAAACCGAAGGTGTACCGATTAGTGAAAACTATTGCCATGACTGTACAGTCTATCCAGAGCTAAATAAAGACCGTCTCAAAACTTTCATTAAGAAAGATGGCTATGTAAAGTTCTTATTCACTGATTTAAAAAGTAAAGGTCACAGTCCAGATCGTGCCCTCGAAATTCTTCACAGCATATTATTAGAAGATAAGAGTCTATTAAATAGCTACAGAATGCTTTAAAGTTTTAATAGTGATATACACCAAATAAAATCCGATAGGGAGTCTTTGAATGAAAAGCACAGGTATAGTAAGAAAAATAGACCAATTAGGGAGAATCACCCTTCCGAAATCGCTTAGAAGCGTTTTAAATTTGAGTATCGGTGACCCAATGGAAATATTTGTTGAAGGAGACCAAATCATAACAAAGAAATATAACGTTCAAAAGGCTTGTATAATCACAGGTGAAATTTTAGATGATAATATTGAATATGCTCAAGGAATTTTTCTAAGTCCTGAAGGTGCAAAAATCCTTCTGCAGAAATTACAAAAAAAACAAAATTAAAGGAGAGATTACATTGGAATTCGATTATAAAAATGTTGGAGATATATTATATGCGGTAGAAAATTTCAAATTCAGAGTTAAAGGAAAAGAAACAGCAGATATCACTTTACTAAACTTTCTTGATGACGACCTATATGCGTACGATATTCAACTAGATAAAAGCATTCCTGCTGAATTCAAGCATATTAATAGTGCAAATTCCCGAATATACGAATCCCTCGAAATTGAATTTAAAAGTGTTTTCAATGATAAAAAGGAAGCTTTACAACATGCAATAAATGTGATAAATGAAATTATGTTAAAAACAGAAAAAGTATAATAAAACAGATATTGTATTCAATAATGAAAGCGACAAAGAGAGTATTTTCTCTTGTCGCTTTTTTTTGAGCATCTAATCATGAAAACGTGTCTGTACGGGCGATTTTAAGACGTTTTATAAACATTTCAAATACAATCCCCCATTAACATTCTTTAAATCCCTTCTCTAAATCTAAATACTGTCGAGTTCTAACATGAAGATCAATTTCAAGATGAAAAAGCGAATACGGGTTGCCTAAAGGTCTGCTGATAATTTGTAAAGTTGCAAAAGACGCAACTAAACAATTTATCGCATCTCGCTTGAATCTAAAAGGTTCGATAACAACGATCCGTAATGTGTGGCCACTTTCCAAAAGACGAAAGTAGCAGCACAAACGGTTCGTAAGTTCCTGTACCTTTCTTAACGATTCAACGACTACAAAGGTCAATAGCCTAAGTTCAAGTGCCAAATTCCAAACCTATTCGCTCTCGTCCACTCGTACACTCCTTTTATTATGGTTCATTTTTGTGTACTAAGTCATTTGCTGAAACGTGATTATAGACCACCAAATTAAAAAGCAAAAGGGTAAATGGCACTTCGCTACGCTCGCCCTTTCGCTTTTTAATTCGGAGGTCTTTTTTATAATCACAGCAAACGACTAAGTACACTGAAAAAAATGAACCATAAACAACAAAAGGAACGAGTAAGTATGACGAAAGCGAATATGGAATTTTTAAAGATTCCAGCACCAACAAAAGTTCCTAAAAAAAATGGTTTGAAAGACATTAAAAACAAAAAAAGGAAGTGACGAAATGAATATCACAATGTATGTATCAGTTTTATCAGACGAAAAACAGTCAACAATCGCACAACTTATACAAAAGGAATTAGAGTCTATCGGTTATGAAGAGCAAGCTGAAATGGACGAAATAATCTCGAACGGTCTTGATAGTAAATTGTGTGACCTTGAAGAATTGATTCCCTTGAATGTTTTAAAATCATTCGCAAACTAAAATCAAAGGTGTATATGACAACGTAGAAATAGATTGGGACAGATACAATTTTGAAGGACGTTCCCCAGTAGCAACAAAAGAATATTCAGTCGTAGTTGATTTTATAAATGAAGAAATCAGAGGTGATTGCATAAAATACGGAAGTTGGTATAAGTTAGAAAAAGAAGAGTGTTTAGAGATACTTACATCAATGTTAATCGACCATGAACCAAAAAGAGATTTTTCTCATATCATCTAAAAATAATTTAAGTCATTCCCATACCTTGTTGACGGTGTGGGTTCTACTTTTCTATATCCTTAAATAGATTTCTACTTAAGGATATTTATAAAAAACATAACTGTCAGTAACAAGGTGAATGTATGTTTGATATTTATTGTTTTCAAAATAAAAACTACTTCTATCCAGAAGACTTATACTCTGAATAGAAGTAGTTTTTATTTTGCTCGTATCTATTTCGTTATCTTTGTTTTCTTCTATTAGTAAGTGCAAAGACAATTACAAGAATAACCAAAATAACAATTATCAAAAAAAGTCCCACATTGGCATAAAGCGATTCTATATACTCCATTTATTTCTCTCCTTCCTTTGATGAAGAGTAAACCTAAAGGTAAAGAACAATTATTACCTCATACCCTTTTTTTCAAAAAAACATGTATCTTGAATTTTGATACCAATAAATACTTAATCTTAAATAAATGACCTAGTGGTACGTGAAATTCACGCAACACTAGGTCACCATCAACTCTTTCTTCATTAATAAACTATTAATTATTCCATCCTGTATACAAGTTATTCGCCACTCTTAATGTTAAATATACTATTGAGCTCGCCGTACCCCCTGCTGCTACATATTGAAACTTTAACTGTGCTTGTGCTGGGTTATCAAGCGTTTCATACTTTCTAATAATACTTAAGCTTATATTATTAGCAGTTCCGCCAAAGGTTCCTACCCACGCACCCCAAACACTTGAAATGTAATCTTTACTGCTACCAGATAGAATGGTGAAATTAGCATAGAAATGTGCATCAGCAATACCAGTCTTCATGTATACTTTTGCCCCAGAGTACGTAGCATATCCTGTACCTGTACTAATTGTCCCTGGACTAACACCCAAAGGTACAATTAGGTCTCCATCAGAATCTGCTTTTACTACCCCTTCTTCTACTTTGGCAGGATCTATAGTTGTTATTTTTACCGAACCATCTTTAAAAGTGTCGATAGTTTCTATTTCATCATCTATTTTGATTGTTTGAGAATTTACAATCTCACTATTTTCATTGAGAGAATCCCAAACTTTCCCTGACTTTATCTTTGCTATTAACTTTTGCTGTACTGGTTCCTCAACACCATATTCAGTTAGGAAGCTTTTCAAATATTCTACGTCTTCTTTTGTCACTTTATATTTTTCGAAATGTTGCTCCTGTGAAACAGGACTCTCTGCAGTTGGACTAGATGCATAAACACCAGCATTTGAACTTAAAAGTAAAGATAGAGCCAAGCCGGAAGAACCTAAAACTTTCAAAACATTTTTCTTCTGCATTTTATAGCCTCCATTTTTTCTATTTTCTTACATACATATTATATTCTTAATATTCTAACAAATCAAAATTTTTTTTGGATAAAAATACTATTTTTAAAAAATTAGTAAATAATACATACAAAAAACTTTTAGTATGAAAATACAGACGCTTTTATCTGTTCATTTTGAGTGTAATTCTAAGGGGATTTATCTTTTTTTGTAACTTTAATCGATAATTCTTAGAAATTTTATGTGTTATTTTGCATAGAATATAAAAAAACCAGTAACCTTAGTACAGAGGTCACTGGTTTTTAGAATTATATATTTCAGTTATAAAACTACCGATACGCCCTCATATGTTAACTTTATTAGAATTGAAGGTATAATCAACTATTGCTTCAATAACTTGACAGAGAGTCATTTTGCGATAATCTTCTCTACGCATTATAAAAATAAAAAGTATGGAACAGTACCGCAGAGAGCGCAGCCATTTGCTCAGTTTCTGCGTAAGCGTCCAATAGTTCACACCTAGTTTCTTAGAAAAGAAAATGCCTTTCCGATTTTTTGTCGGAAAGGCATTTTCTATTTTTTCTTTTGGATGTAACAGTCTTTTGGAAGTTCCGTTGACCAGGGCATGAGATGATCGAGGTTCAGGTCCGCCGTCATGTCCAGCGGCTGGCTGGACCCAGGGTCCGGCCAATCGAACAACCCTTTTTCCAACCGCCGATAGTAGAGCCAGAAGCCATTGTGATCCCAAAACAGGATCTTGAGCTTGTCCTTTTTCCGGTTACAGAACACAAAAAGTGCGTTGGAGAAGGGATCGAGCTGGAACAGTTCCTGGACGATGACCGCGAGCCCGTCAATCGACTTTCGGAGGTCTGTCGGTCTAGCAGCCAAATACACCCGCTCGACAATTCGGCCGTTCATCATAATTGATTAAGTGTCCGAAGGACCTTCAGCAACAGTTCGTCCTGGAAGCCACTCATCACCTCAATTTCCACATTTTTTATCTTCAACGTAATCGTATCGCTCGAAGGTTCTTCCACCAGACAGGAGACCCAAGCGGTCTCTTGCGACTTTTTGGATACGGGCGACTGCTTGCGCAGCCAGTATTTCATCGTGTGGATTTTAATGTCCTTCTTCTCACACCATTGAACTAAAGTTTCTCCACTTTCCCGATATTCACAGGTTTGACCTGTCCAATATAATTCTTTCTCTTTTCTTTTCAAAAAAACTCCTCCCAGAAATTTAAATCTGGAAAGAGTATCTCATGAAGAATCTTCTATTAGAATGTGTTCACTATTTGATGCTTACGTACAAAGTAAATATTGCGGATTTAGGAGAGGTGTACTTAATCAAAATGTTAGACCGAGAGACAAGCATTTGTTCACCAGAAGCGGATCTGGGCTTAGACGATCTGAGTGAAGAGACTTTTTTAGTCAAGATGGATGATTTAATGAAGTTACCCATATTAAAAGAGATTGTTCCTGTGCCGACTCGCAGCATTTACCAGAAACTTTTCAACTGATTAAAAGCTAGCTGCACTTTTGTGAAATTGGAGGCATTTTTGAGTCACCTGGATGAAGCGAAGTTGTCTAGCTTATATTGACAAACAGAATTATTAGTAAATTTATGAATTTTTATATAATAAATATTTAAATGTAAAAAAAAGTAGTATAATGGAAATGTTGGGAGGTGTAAATATGAAAAAGAAATTGATAACTCTATTGTTTGTTTTTTCTTTAGCTTTGGGTATTTTTGCTGTTAGTGGGGAAGAGGCTAGCGCAGCTCGTGCAGATGTAGTAGTCCAGAGTCATCTAATCAATTATAACAATTGGGACAAGTACAATTATGTGTATAAAACTTTGTACTTCAATACGGGATACACATCTAGCTATAAAGATACAAAGTACTCCGGTACTTCAATTTTTCAAAGAACTTTTACTTATTACACGTATTAATTTGATAAGCAAAAGGCCATCGATTTTTAGACAACTAGAAAAGAAGGGTTGTCCAAATTATATTTTGGACAGCCCTTCTTATATAATATTAGTGGAACTACTTCTCATTTTACTGTCACCGCATTTTATTGGCTAATTCCACTAAGTTACCTAACTTGATAGATTTAATAAAAATATGAAGTTATATTTATCTACATTATTATCTAGATTAAATTAAAAAACTAGTAGAAGCATAAAGATAACGTCCTATAAACCAATTTTATTAGTATACTTTGTTAAACGCTCACCGAATAATTTTTGTGCAATACCGATTTTTAGGCTAATAAAACCGTATACTCCTCCACCAATTAAAGCAACAATAAAAATTCGAACAAGTGAATGGAATTTAGAATCCAGACCAAGCCATTGATTTAGAAGAGTTATCGTAACAAAGATTATAATAGCCATAACGAGATTCAGTCCCACAATTAATACAATCCGCCTTGTAACCATTACAGATTTATAGTTTAAGGTTTTTGAAATGATAACTAAATTCATACCATTAGCTATTAAGTATCCAATAACTGTAGCTACAATTGCACCATTTGTTTCGAACAAATGGATTAATGGAATGTTAAGAAGTGCTTTAAATGTTATACCAGTTAGTAGATTTAGAATAATCCATTTTTGCTGATTAATTCCTTGAAGTATTGAGGCCGTTACAGGGAAAAGTGCAAAAAGTATTGCTACTGGTAAATATGATGACAAGATATTAGAACCAATATCACTGAGTTTGTAAAATACATGGTAAAGTTCATCAGAAAGCATGGTCATTCCTATGACTGCAGGTAGGGTTAGAAACAAAAGAATTTGAAATGACTGATCCAGCGTTCTTTTGACCAAATGCATTTCATTTTTTGTGTAATACTTAGTAATTAAAGGTATAAGAGCCATTGAAAATCCAGTAGCAAGCATTACTGGAATCATAACAAGCTTGTGAGCGGTCAGATTCAGAATACCTAGGTAAATATCGGATGATTCCGCACTTTCAGTAACACTCATAGCTCGATTGAAAGTTAAGAGATCAACAAGTTGAAATAAAGGGTTTGCAATTCCAAGAAATACAACCGGAACTGCATAGAAAAGAATCTCTTTGTACATGTCTCGTAACTTTACGTCATAAGATTCAGATGAATTATGTAATAGGTTGTCATACTCTAATTTCTTCTTTTTCCAAAAGTAGTATAGAGTAAGTAATCCACCTAATGCACCGATGAAAGCTGAAAGAACTGCGAATTGAATAGCTGTTTTAGGTGTTCCTCCGTAAAAGTAAATTATTATATATGCTGCACTCAGCAGAAATAAAATACGAACAATTTGCTCAATCAGTTGAGAGACAGCTGTTGGCATCATATAATTATTTCCTTGAAAGAATCCCCGCAACAAACTCATAAAAGGAACAGCAATTAATGCGAAGCTGACCCACTGGATTACCTCTTTAACGTCTTCTGTCGTATGAATTTTTTCATCTCCAGCAATAATTAGATGTGCTAATGGTTCTGCAAATATATATAGAACCAGGAAAGATATAAAACCTGTAACAAGCATTGTGATTAATCCAGATCTTAACAAACGTCTGCCAGTCTCATAATCTCCTAGCGAATTATATTTCGCTACAAATTTAGAGAACGCAATAGGTGCCCCAGATATGGCTATTGATAGCATGAGATTATAGGGTATATAAGCATATTGATAAAGCACAATATTTTCTTCTCCGACCATCTTATAGAAAGGAATGACATAAATAACTCCGAGAATTTTTGATAAAAACAAACCTAAAGTTAAAATCGCTGTTCCTTTGATTAGTGTAGACACATTGCACTTCCCGACTAGTTAATTATTAGAAACTTTTATATGGAATTTTACACTTATTTAAAATAATAATCAAAATTTTTAGTCGAAGTAGTAACACATATAAAAGTTAAATATAAATTATCTGATACGCCTTTTCAAACCTTTAAATTTCGTTAATAGTAAATATATTACTTGAAATAAAAAAGAGGTATCGTTAAAAATTTATAATTAAGAGGAGCGTTTTTTACGAAAGATTTTCACATATAATGCTTATAAATATCTATTTTGAGCATTTTAGAAAGGTATTTGAAATTAAGTTTTAGCTACTAATGTGGTCTGATAATTATTTCGCCACTCATTCTCCTCAATTTTGAAAAGGGACTCTCAATAATTAAAAGAAAAAGCCGGAATGTTTATCCGGCTGTCTCTTATAATAATAGAAAAAGTGAAGAAATTTAATATGCTTTAATTTATTTTAAGATAACTTCTTTGTTTTAAGTATTAATACAGAAATTACAGTCAAAAACAAACTGGACAAAATAGAAGCAGATATACCATTTTTAACACTTATTCCGAAATTTTTTGTTTGCACAGCTAATGAACCTTCAATAACATCTGCCACATTTATGTAAGTAAATGGAATTAAGTGAATTAAACTATTCATAACTTCCTTACTAGGAATAACGTAACCAAATATATAATAGGTAATTATAACTACAATTAAAACTAACATGCTATTATCAATGGTTACCGATAGAAGAAATATAAACGAGATTGTGAATAAAATCAAAAACAAGAATAATAACGTGGACATACTTAAATATTCTATTAAATTTACGATTTTATAGGACAACTCTTGTTGTAATAACACGGGATATTGTATATCACCAATTCCAAACACAAAAGTCCCACTTAAGAAAATAAATACAATAAATGTTGATATCATCGCTACGCCGAAAATAATGCTAAGAAGAAATTTCATCGAGAATATATTTATTTTTGAAAAAGATTGGGCTAAGAGAAATTTTATAGTACTTTGTTCTTTTTCTTTGGTGTATATATTACCAATGAATATGCCTAGAATAAGAATTCCTATTATCCCGTAAAATATGTCAAGTACATACTTTAAAAAATAAAACCCTTTAGTATTTCCACTAAATTCCATAGGCTGAACATTTCTAGTTAAAAATTCGTTGTTCAAAGAAATTTGTTGCTCGATTTCTTCGTTTGTAGAAGATGTAACTATATTTCCGTTCTCTACTCCAAGTAGTACCAATTCTTGTTGTTCATTTTGGAACTTCAAATATTCTTTCCAATTTCCTGTTTCAAAAGCTTGTGCTTGTTTCTCTTTTATAGAAATTTGAATCATGATGTTTTCTTTAATATCCTGAGTTTCTGGTATCTCAGGGAGATTATTATGAGCTTGTGTAAGCGAGTCCAATTCACTATTCAGGGTAGTTGATAACATTTGTTTGGAATTTTCATCTTGGTTACTTACTACGAATAAAAAAATTAGAATAACAACAAATGGGATTAAAAAAAGAAAGATGTTTTTTCTAATAAATATTTTTTGTAATTCAAAGAAAAAAAGGTTTTTATTCATAACTATCTCCATATACTTCTTTATAATGTTTTTCTAGTAATGTGGTTTCTTGATTTACTGATTTGACTGTAACACCATTTTCATAAATTTTCTTGAAAACCAAATCTAAGTTTGCTTCACTTACTATTACTACTATTTTTTCAGCAGTATATTCTAAGATTTCTATTTGATGAGTTTTCAGACAATCAATTAAACTCGTACTAGATTCGGAAACATTTAGTTTATAAATTTTTTCATCTACTTTATTTTTGTTATTAATAGTTTTTTCGATCTTACCCTTCTTTAAAAAGAACGTTCTATCTGAAATTAAATCGACTTCAGATAACATGTGTGACGAGAATAAAATGCATGTACCCTCTTCTTTTAGTTTTTTTATAATATCTCTAAATTTAATAACACTATCTGGATCTAATCCATTCAAAGGCTCATCTAATAAAAAAATATTAGGTCTACATATTAATCCACATGCAAACATCAGATGTTGTTTCATACCTAAAGAATAATTCTTAACTTTTACAGAAATATAACTATGCATGTTTAACTCATTTATTACGTTGTCAATATCCAAAGCAGTTTTCTTGTTTAATTTAGCCACAAACTTTAAGTGCTGCAATCCAGTCAAATCCTTATAGAGTACAGTAGATTCTTGCATAAAGAAAATTTTGTTTTTTGTTTTTCTTATTTCACCAGAATCAATTGTGCTAATACCTGCAATAAGATTTAATAAAGTAGTCTTGCCTACTCCATTTGGTCCAATCAAACCTACAATCTCACCAGATTTTAACTCAAATGTAATATTGTTAATGACATCTTTGTTTTTATAGTTCTTCACAACATTCTTTAACGTTAACAATTAATCATACCTTTCTTAACTACGACATTATCGGATTACAATTTATTTATTTAATTATAAATATTCTTTATTTTTTTAAAATTTTAAAAAATATTTAAATTAAAGATATTTTAATAATTAGTAGTAATATTTTAATTTAATCTATCAGTTAGGTAGCTTAGTGGAATTAGCCAATAAAATGCGATGACAGTAAAATGAGAAGTAGTTCCGCTAATATTATATAAGAAGGGCTCTCCAAAATATAATTTGGACAGCCCTTCTTTTCTAGTTGTCTAAAAATCGATGACCTTTTGCTTATCAAATTAATACGTGTAATAAGTAAAAGTTCTTTGATAAATTGAAGTACCGGAGTACTTTGTATCTTTAAAGCTAGATGTGTATCCCGTATTGAAGTACAAAGTTTTATACGCATAATTAAACTTGTTCATAGTTTCATAATTGATTAGATGACTCTGGACTACTACATCTGCACGAGCTGCGCTAGCCTCTTCCCCACTAACAGCAAAAATACCCAAAACTAAAGAAAAAACAAACAATAGAGTTATCAATTTCTTTTTCATATTTATACCTCCCAACATTTCCATTATACTACTTTTTTTTACATTTAAAAGGCTCATTATAAAAAAATTCACAAATTTACTAATAAATAAAAAATTAACAACTAAATAGGAATAATTACGCTAGCATTGGCAACGTTAAATTTTAACTTAGTTCTTAATCAAACACTTTAATGTCTTAGCAATACAGAAAAATATTTATGCCTTCTTTTCCTATGTATATTAGAGATCGTCAATAAGTATGTGTAAATAAGTAAAACCTTTTCTTGTATGTATTTTGATTAAGCCTGTTTGAACTTCTCGGCCAGCTCTGCGCGAGCTTGATCGAATCCAATATGGGAGCGTGTGGAGAAGTTCTAGTTATAGATTTCAAACTGGGAAACCAGAAAGCGGTCCAAAGAATCTTCATTCGGGAATTGCTCTTTACGCTTGCCGTATTTCTTCACTTTCTTGTTGAACGACTCGATGAGGTTCGTCGAATAAATGCTTCGTCAAATCGATTTGGTTTGCCAAGGCCGTCTTTTCAATTAAACTGGTTCGGACAGACTCGTAATTCAGCGTAATTTTTCCTAGTCGCTTATAAAGATTAGTTCCTGGGATTTTAATAGAAGTAAAATACGTCAAATTTAGATATATTTAAAGCGTTCGTAAAAGTACACTTTTACGAACGCTTTGAAAAGGGCCGAAAATGACCGAAAAGAGCGTTCGTAAACGTGTCAAATCACTTTACGAACGTTCGCGAATTTACATACACTTTTACGAACGCTTTTCGGGTATAATGAGAGAAAAGAATCGTTTACAGAGGTGAATTATGGAACATCGCAAATTTGGCTACATACGTGTCAGCAGCAAAGATCAAAATGAAGGTCGTCAATTGGAAGCCATGCGGAAAATGGGCATCACTGAACGGGACATATATTTGGACAAGCAAAGTGGAAAAAACTTTGAACGAGCGAACTATCAATTACTGAAACGGATTATCCGCAAAGGTGATATTTTGTATATCCATTCACTAGATCGGTTTGGACGGAACAAAGAAGAGATTCTCCAGGAATGGAATGACCTTACGAAAAATATTGAAGCTGATATTGTGGTGTTGGATATGCCGTTATTGGATACGACCCAATACAAAGACAGCATGGGAACGTTCATTGCGGATCTGGTGTTGCAGATTCTTTCCTGGATGGCCGAAGAGGAACGGGAACGAATCCGGAAACGGCAGCGTGAAGGAATCGATCTGGCACTGCAAAATGGTATTCAGTTTGGCAGACCTGCAGTTTATGTTTCAGAGGAATTTAAAGAGGTTTATAGAAAATGGAAATCTGGAGAATTAACAGCAGTGCAGGCGATGCAGGAAGCCGAAGTCAAAAAGACTAGTTTTTATAAATTGGTAAGAGCACTCGAAGAACAGACAGCAAATCTATTATAATAGAAGAAACTTCAAAAAAGAACGGCACTAAAGTTAACGAATAACTTCAGTGTCGTTCTTTTTTTGTTCTAGTACTTGTTATTTTTCTAAGATTCTATCTCTGGTGAGGATGGCGGAGTATAATTTTTATGTACATATAATTCTTCTGAAATCTCTCCGTTTTCCTTCTTTCTATACAAAAGTGTTAGTCTGGTTTGAGTTTTTTCATAATCATTATTCAATCTAGGAAAGAAAGAGATGGGGATATAGTCGTTTGACAACTTGTCTTTTTTCAAAAATAAATTCAAGTAATATTCTTTGGAGTCTTGTCTTATCTTTAATCGTAATAAATAATCAGCATCTATTTTACTGTATGCTTTTTTCTTCAAAAAAATGAAGCTTGCTTCTCCAACGTCAATTCCTTCATCAAAAATAGGCTTAATTAGAGGGAAAAACTTAATCCTATTTTCAATAGAATGCTCAAACTGACCATGTATATAAAGACTACTTTTTTCAATTTCGCTTAGCTTGATTTCGCCATTTTGTATCCCAGCAACAATCTTCGCCTTACTTTTTCCTCTGTATATTGAATCGGCTATATCAGTTAACTTATCTAAACCAATAAGATGAGGAAAATGTTCATCCGAAGCTGAGATAGTTATTACTTGTTGTTCTCGTTTTTTGTTACCGAAAATAAACGTGAATTTGTATTTTGATAAATCATTAAACAAAGCTGTAGCTTCTTGAAGAATATCCACGAACTCACCTCAACCAATTCAAAGATTATAAAAGTAAACAAAAAAGGAGCTGCAAAACAGCTCCTTTTCGTTTGATATTTTCTTTCGAGCAAACTTTTGAATTTGCTCTAGTCATCTTGAGGCGAATATCAAAAACCCTTTCGAGGACTCCTCTAACCACCGCCAGATGACCCAGCCATTAGAATCAACATCCAATGCACACTCGAGTTGTACATTTAACCAATTTCTTTACCTACTCAAATTATAACTGATAACGGCATAAAAATCAAACAGAAAAGATTAAGCTATTCTATACTCATTAATCAAGGGCGTAACTTTCAATATACTCATTCTTTATTTTCTTTTCATCGCTTACAAAGCACACACTATATCGAGCTCTAGTTAAAGCAACATAATATGGTGCTTTCGATTTTAGATGTGGTTCTAATTCTCCTGTTTTCAAAAATTTATTTAAAGGACCATTACATAAAATAAGAACTCGATTAAACGTAAGGCCTTTCGACTTTCTAAAATTTAATGGCAGACTTTCTCCTTTAAATTTCGTCTTTCTATCATACCGTAAAATTTGAGGATTATATTTTGATATATAGCTCTCAACATCTTGGCTGGTTATGTGAAATAATCCATCATGTCCAGTTATCTCTTGATTCAAAGATTTTGTTTTAGGCATTTCCGGATAGAATAAATCCGCTAAATCACAAATTTCCTGGTTGCTTCTATAGCAATTTGTTTTATAACTAATTTTACAAAACCCTTTATCTTCCCATGCTTTAAACAGATTAAAGATATGCTCGCCTTTTTTATTCTTATTTTTTGCTGCTTGATTGGTGAAAAATACTGCCTGTCGATTATCTCCCACTACCACTACTTCAATTTTCGACTTAAATAGTTCAAATAGAAAGTCTAGATCATGGCCAGCTAAATCTTGGACTTCATCAATCATAATTACATCATATAAGCTCTCTAATCTTTTAATAATCGCATGATGAGAAAGTTTGTTAACCTCCATGATGAAATCACACATTTTATCTGTATAAATGTATTTTCCAGCCCTAAAATAGTATTTTTCAATTTGGTTCTTTCTTACATAGTTTGTGGACCGACCAGTGACAAACTCGATATTTTCGATCCTATTTTTATCGTACAAAAAATTTTGATAAGGTCGTACACCTTCATTTAATAGAAATGAAAACCAAGTCTGAATTTTTACGTTGGAAGGAGCATATCCGGAATCCTCAAAAAACTTCCTTTTTATTTCTTCAGAGTTTTCGATAGTAAATGTGGTAATTAAAATTCTTTTATTCAATATTTTATTTGCTTTAGTGATTAGCTCACTTGTTTTTCCAGAACCGGCAGCAGCAATGACGACTTCATTATTATATTGCATTTGCTATATACTCCGGTATTTGAAGAATTTCTTCACTATCAAATAATAGCATCGCACATTCGCTCTTCTTACTTGGACTGGTCATGTATTTTATTAGCTCTTTTTCAGTGGAATAGGTAGTTTCTAAAATTCCATTCAAAAAATCCACCCCATTTGCCTTAATGAGTTGCGGTTCCAAAGTTGAGTAATTTTCATCTTTACCATAACAAATGCGGATTCTTGGATGATTTATGTATTTCTCTCCATACTTCTTATTTATGTTCTTTTCAATATCCCCATCATTATCTGTAATGACCGTCACAAATTTCGATAATTTGTCAGCAATCTCCAGATAACGCTTAAAAGAAAGGCCTCTTATTGTAATTACATCAATTCCATCTTCAATTGGAAGCACTCCATACTTTTGTAAATATGCTTTTTGAACAATTAATTCATCTGAGGGCCCTTCCACTAAAATAGCCTTTTCACTTAAGATGAGCCGAAGAGTATCATAACCTGGAAGCTTTTTAAAATAGTTATAAGTGTCTTCATCTAAGTCTTTTAGAGTCATTGTCTTTCCTTCGTTCAGAAAAATGACATGATCTAAACCAAGTTTATTCAAAACATACGTGCTATGGGTAGTAATTAATAATTGTTTCCCCACACATTTCTCAGAGATCTGCTTTACCAATTTACTCATATTTGCATATGATAAATGCGTCTCAGGCTCCTCTATTAGAATGACGTGTACATCTTCTAAGTTTGTTTCTAAGGATAGTTTTAATTTAATGGAATTTTGTTCGCCTTTTCCGATTAAATCAAAAGGTATCTCATCTAAATATGCCGTTAAATGACTCTCCCATCCACTCTTTTGAGAAACATCTAATGATATGCTTAAGCCTTTATCAGATATTTGTCCGGTCTTACTCGATAGGCTTCTATTGATATCCTGGATAGCATTTATACTAGAGAAACTTTCTTTTAAATCTCTGTAATTCACGTTTAGTGCTACTTTTTCTTTTAAATCTAATGTATTACCAATAATATTGGAAATGTATCTTTCCGTGCCATTCCAAGCTTTCCCTTCAGTAGCATCTATCAGCAGACACTTAATGGGATTGCTGCGTAGCGTCAATGGAGAAAAAGCAAACGAATACCATTTCACCGCGTAATATTCGATAGGAACGTTGTTAATTTCATCCGGATTTCTGATGTATTCTTTGTATTCATCCGCAAACTCTTCATCCAATTCTATAGATAGACTAATCCCCCAAGCATCTTCTTTTAATGAGTTGTTTGTTCCTTTCAAGCTTGCAACTGTTTCGTTTTCTTGAAAGTATACTTCTATTAGAATTTTAGGAGGTTCACTAGTCGTTTTATTCCGAAGAAGATCAAGATAATTATTAACAGTATTCCTATTAAAAATAAAAGGAGATATTTCATTATGTATGCTTCTTTTGTTCAAACTCGCAGTAAGAGCTAAATTTATCGCTTCAAGTATTGTTGATTTTCCTTGCTCGTTATCCCCTACAAGAATATTAATGTCCTTATCAACATTTAGAGATAAAGACTCTATCGATTTGAAGTTTTTAATGATTACTTTTTCAATCATTTTGAAAGTTCCCCCTTTTCTTAATAACCGTTATTATTTACTTTAAGTATAGATGGATTAAAAATATGCCATAACTGGTATTTACAAACTACTCTGATTTTAACATAAATATCCATTATTTCTTCAGTTCTTCAAATATAACTCTTCATGAAATCTATCCCTTTATGATTTAATAATTTAAAAAGAGATTTTGCTATAAAAACCCATAAAAAAAGAAGGAGAATTTTATCTCCTTCTTCTTTCCTTAAAAACCATCGTTAAAGATAAGGAGAAATCATTTCTTCAACATATAATCCTTTAATATGACTAATTTTATTAATTACTTCAGGGGTTAAAGCTTCTCCAACAAAATACATATAATAATCGTAACCAAAATGAACTTCAAACAAATCATTTGCTCGGAGTATACACCAAAGTTCCCCTCTTAAAACCATTCGTGCGACTACGTCGATATCAGAAAAACTTACATGTTCTCCTTCTTTTATGGTTAACTCTGATCTGTGGGAAGAAAGTTCAAGGTCTTTAATTTGCATAGATTCTAAATTGACATCCTTCATTACTATCTTAATAGCCGCTATATACTTATCTTCAGTTTCTAAATATTCTTCATAAGTAAAAATTTTACCTTCGTACATTTTTCCGATATTAAATATACTAATCCATTCTTCTTTAACGTAAACCCCTTTCTCATTTCTATATTGTGGATTGTACTTTGTTACTCTATAAGATTTCATATTCAATCTCCGATCCAATTTAAGTTTTCATCATAAGTACCGGAACGAGTATTGTCATTTCTTAAGTTTGCTGGAGAGTCGGCTCCCTTCCACACACCGCCAACATGCCCATCTCTATCTTTAGTTATATACTGCTTCACGCGTGTTGATTAGCCAGAATCATCCAAACCCATACAAAAAGAGACACCTTTCTTGTAGACTGTAAGTGCGAACCAACAACTACAGGAAGAGGTGTCCCTTATGAAACAGAATACCATGTTCCCGAATTTGATTCAAAAGTTTATTACAGCGGAAGATGTGGCTTTACTCACGGAATTGATCGGCTACGAAGATACTGCCCGCAAGCTCACCGTCGGCAAGCTGATTGAATACCTGGTCACCGCAGCGGCGTCCGAATGGAAGGGGTACCGCCATTGCGGAGATGTCGGAACTTCCGCAGGGTTGGTGGACATTGACCACTCGACGCTTTCCAAAAAGATGAAGAACCTGGATTACGGGCTCATGAAAAAAGCCTTCGCCCTGGTTGTCGATAAATGCAACCGGGCCACCCGGCGCGCGCTCAAGATTCCCAAACGGCTTCTGCTGGTGGATTCTACCACCCTGACCGTCGGGAAGAACCGGCTCCCGTGGGCGCTTTACCACGGCGAACGTTCCGGCATCAAGCTTCATGTCAGCTACACACCCGAAACTTGTATGCCGCTCGACGTGGTGGAAACCACCGGCTTGGTGCACGATGGACCGGTCGGCGAAGGATTAGCCGACCAACGGTTTATTCTGGTGCAGGACCGGGCGTATTTCAACATCAAGCGCATCGACCAATTTGTAGCGGATAAACAGGATTTCGTTATTCGAATGAAAGAAAATATCGAGTTGTCGACCGTTCGGTCGCTCCAGCGTCTGCCGGAAGACGGAACCAACATCACCCGAGATTTTACTTGCCGGATCGGGACGCCTCAATCGCGCTCGAAGAAACGCCACCGCGTTGTCTTCTTCACCGACCACGAAGGACAGGAGATCCGGGTCGTCACAAGCCTGCGCCATGTTTCGGCTGAAGCCATCGCGGCGATGTACAAAGCGCGCTGGGGCATTGAATCGTTTTTCCGCTGGATCAAACAAAACTTGAATGTGCCGAAGTTATTCGGCCAAACGCCGAATGCCGTCTATAATCAACTGTTTGCGGCATTGATCGCTTATGTGCTCGTGCAATGGCTCTATCAAAAGACGAAACCCGCCATCCGAAAGCCGTCCTTATCGCTCGTGGCTTTTCAGCGCACGCTGTTGAGCGGCACTTTGCCCCTGATTTGGCTGGACGCCTTGACGACGTTTCTGTACGAGCATTTTGCGCGCAGCAGGAGTGGTCTGTAATTTATTGGTTAATCAACACGCCTGTTAAAAGATATACGCAACTAGAAATTAAAATACAATTTCTTGCCTTTATATATTTTACAATATATAATTAAGCAAATTGATATCTTTGAAAGTATCATTTTGAACAATTGAATATCATTAAAAAATCAACCAGAGAGGGAAATGATTATGAAAGTAATAATCGATAATCATGGATCTCGCAATTGCCAGGCCTGGATTGATGATATGGAAAGAACAGATCGTATCGCTTACAAGAAGTTGAAAAATGATCTCGTTTACTTAGAAATGTTTGGTGAACATATGCTAAAAGGCGGAAAGAAGCCTCAGAATATCAAACCTTTAACTAATGCGGATGGACTTTGGCAAATCCGGATTGATGATCACAGGGTGCTGTTCTTCTATTATGAAAAAAACATCATAGTAGTGACAAATGGCTTTACGAAAAAAAGGGCAACAACTCCAGATGGGGAAATCAAGAAAGCCAAATCAATCAAAAATTCGTATCTTTAATTTTATATCATGGCCTGGCGTGCGATGATTCTAAACATTGATTGAAGTATTCCATTACATTAAAAAATGGAGTACTTCAATAATCGATGATTACTAATAATCAGATTGACACCTCAATACTATAATTCCATCGTTAATTTGATTGACGAACACACTCAATGAACCATTAATTAATTATGTTAGGAGGAATATTGAAATGATTAGTGAGAATTTACTAAAGCTTATACACTCACAAAAGAATCTTTAATTTTACTTTTATAACTATACTTATTAATAAATTATAGTTTTTATGATTCTTAACTTTATGAAATATGAACCTTAGGAGAGAATATTATGTATACGTTAAAGCAAATGCACAGAAAGGAAGCTGCACAAAACATTGATCGCTTTATAATAGAGACTTTAGTTTCAAAAATAAGAGCATACCGTATCTTTTTTAACATATCTCAACGTGAACTTTCTAGAAAATCAGGAGTAACCCAAAATATTATTTCTCGCATGGAAAGTGGTATTGCAGTACCACAATTACAAACATTAATTAAGTTGTTAGATGCATTAGAATTAGATATAGAGATTAATGTAAAACCTAGAGAAAAAGAGGAAGATTTTTTAGAGTCTATAAATCAAGATAAGCTAAAAGATATGCGCCAAAAAACTCTGGAAGTAATTAATAATAATTTTCAAGAAATGAAGTAAGCGATTCTGAAGTGTTTGTTCCATCATCTCTTTTATTTTTAGTCTGAGAATACTATTTTAATCTTAGCAAATTAGAATTTTCGTTTTAATTTAGTTATCTTCATAATAGGAGGAGAATAGAATGAGCGAATTGATCAAACCTGGTACTGACAATAAACCGCCAGGCACATAAACAGAAGTCGGTCTCCGTGGAGGTCAAGTATCTAATCTCCGAGAAGTAAAGATTGATAAAGGAGATTGTCTGCCGCCGACTCGGAAACCGGGTCGAAAGTGGGTAAAAACTAAATAAAAACGCTTATGATTCGATTTTTCTAAAGTAAAAAAAACGCCTTTACAGTATTGAGCTGTAAGGGCGTCTTCTAGTTGATTAGTAAAGCTACACTGATTTAAGTTTTAATAATCCTCTATTTAAGAAAAGCTAATGAAATTACAAGTGAATAAACTTATTTAAACCACAAGTGGTTTTTAGACCGTAGTCTAAAAAAACAATAGCTTTTATAGTATACTAAAGAGAATTTACTGTTCATTTTAAGTTGGTCATTAATTGTTTTAATAGAAAGGGGAAAATCATATGAATTTGCGCGCAGCTGTAATCAAAAGAATTGATAATCTGTTATTTGAAAAAGGGTGGAAAACGAGCGAACTAATCAGAAGATCGGGCGTCCATCAAACCACTTTGTCAGAGCTAAGACAGGGTAGAACTAAAAACCCTCAACTTGATACGCTTGATAAAATCGCCATAGGATTTGGACTGACCCTATCGGAATTCTTTAAAGATGAAGTTTTCGAAAAAGAAAGACCAAAACAGAATGAAAAACTAGAATACAAATTTTTAGAAATAAAATAAAAAAGCTGGTGATTAGATGTTAGTTGGTTATGTGAGAGTCAGCACTAAAAAACAAAACGCCCAGAGACAGATTAATAGTTTAGAAAAGTACGGGTGCGAAGAAATTTTTATTGATCATGAATCTGGTAAAGATTTTAATCGAAAAGAATATATAAGAATGAAAAAATTTCTAAGAAAAAAAGATGTATTGGTCTTTGGAGAGTTAGATCGTTTAGGGAGAAATAAACAGGAGATTGATAGAGAGTGGCAAGAGTTGATAGATAAAGGAGTTGATATTGTCGTCTTAGATGTTCCGATACTTGATACACGCAAATATCAGGACGGACTTGAAAAGCTTATTATGGGCCTCACAAGAGACATATTTTCCTACCTTGCCGAGAAGGAACGAGAGAATATTTTGGAACGTCAAAAGCAAGGAATTGAAATAGCCAAAAGAGAAGGTAAATTCAAAGGCAGACCTGTGAAATACAGTGCAAATGCTATTGGTAAGGACAAAGTTATTTATGAAAAAATCGTTGAACTTCTTAAAGAAAAGAAAAGTATTCAAGATATTTCTAAGGACATAGGCGTTTCTCGAAATACAGTATATAAGATAAAGAAACAGATTTCCCAAAAATAAAAACCACAAGTGGTCTATCATTAGAAAGACCACTTGTGGTTTTTAAACTTATGCAATTTTAATTTTATAACGGTATCTTAGGAAAGAACAAGGTTATTCACTAAATCAATTTAAATTATCTATTACGACTCCTGCAACTAAGGAAACTAAAAAAGGAAGTATCACATATTTTATAGACCATATCAGAATTTTTAATGGTAGTTTATCTTTTTTAACTTTCTCTTTTTCTGCCGTTTTTTCTTTCAACATAATTTGATGTTTTCGGAAAAGCTTGTTTCTTATTTTCGGGTTAGATATTACTCCAGATAAAACTAGAAGCGTAGCCGCAATTATTATTAAATTAGGTTCTTTAAATCCAAAGCCTATTCCACCTAAAATACCTGCCGTCACTCCAACATATATAAAAAGTTTCTCACTAATCCAAGTATTATATTTCCCGGAATTTGATTCACGTCTCTTAAAGAAATCTTCTAATAAAAACACTTTACTTTTAAGCCAAAGAATATCATCACTTATTACTTCCGCATAGGCAGTATTTTTAGTGAATGCTAATTCTATTCTTTTTTTCAAACCATTTTTTCCAAACTCTAATTTTTCTATTATTAATAAATTTACTTCAATTTTCTCATGGTCGCTTTTTAATTCACTCATACTCTTAATCCTAAAAGAAGCTTCTTTTCCCTCTTTTAGATAATTAATTGTGATTTTAAAAATACTGTTATTCTGCAACGACTCTCCGTAATCAGTATTAATGTCCCCACTTTTTAATAACTCTTCTAACTGAATTAAATCTTTCTTATCCAGCAGTACACCGTTTTTAATTATAATACGATCAGTGAAGTTTTCCATTTTCTTTGCCCCCTTGTATATAACAAGTATATATGTGAAAAAACTAAAAAGTAAAAAGTGTTTTCAAACCACATGTGGTTTTATAATAACACAAAAAAAGAGCCACCCGAAGGTGACTCCTTTTCCTACCCCCTAAGGGTGATAACTTGTTCATTTTATCATAGCAGCCATTGCGAGAAAAGATTAATTCTCTTTAATTGATTCCTCAATTTCAGTTATTTTCGCTTTTATTTGTTCGGAGTCTTTTGTTAAAGCATCAACGGTTTTCTTTAATTCCCCTTTTTTCTTTTTATCTTTTTCGGCATCAAATTTCTTTTTCGCTTCTTCTACTTCCAAATCTTTAGCTTTCTTTTCTTCGGCCAGATCCCGCATTTGCATGTAACTTGCTAGATATCTATCAGAGAACTTCATGAGATTATCATAGCTTGCTTCGTCCTCTTTTTTCGCATCAATCAATGTCCCAAGAGATTCACTTTGATTTGTTAAAACAAAGGCTTCAACGACTTTCTTTGCCCGTCTTTCATTAAAGCGAATATCGCTATTTTCAATCATGATTTGATACTGATTTTGCATTGACGCTATATCAAAGGCTAGAACTTCATTTTCTTCAATTGACCCAGCCAACTCTTCTAATTCTTCTAATCCATTTTCTTGAGCTACCAGATAATCACCCACAGCATACGAACTTTCTCGATCAGTAGCAACGGCTTTCGAATATTTCGCTTGTTCGATGTACCAGTCAATCAATATTGCCTTATCCTTTTTAGCTAAATTCTCATAGCCTACGCTATCCAGCGTTGCATAAGCAACTTCTTTATCAGCTTCATCTTTAGAAATATAAAGCCGATATGCTTCAGTTACTTTTTCTTTCATTTTCACTTCTTCTTCCACTTCCTGAAGTTGGTTCGCTTTTGCTGAACCGCCTTCAATATCGGTCAAGAAATAAATTAGTCCAACTAGTGCTAGGACACCTATAGTGGTAAACATTCCTTTAGGCGAAGTCATTTTGTCCATAAAGGATTCTTTAGAAGTTTCCTTTGCTTGGGTTCGATCAAAATTAGTATTCAGGTTTTCTTTCAGCGTTTCTTCAGGAGTTTTTACCACAGGTGCTTTCTTAAATCGACCAGCAAAACGATTTAACTTACTGTCCTCTTGCTTTTTCTTTTTGTCGGCCTCTAATTGCGATTCTCTGTACTCGATTTCTCTAATCATCGAGGAAATAACACGAGAAACCTCTTCAATTGAAGAAGTTTTTAAAATATCTTCAGCAAACTGAAACACTTCTTCTTCTTTGATGATGAAATCACTTCTTTTAGGCTTCCCCAAAATTGCATGATGTTTGGTCAATGCTAAGAGAATTAATTCTTTCAATCCCTCAAATGCCGAATCTTTTTTGTAAACAATAAATCCATCAAATTCAAAAAGGATAGCTTTCACTTTTTTCTCTGTTAAATCTACGACAAAGTTATTTCGTTCCCACAGAACATTTACATTTTCATTTGCAATATCAACCATCGTTTCCATGTAGTACAGTACATCTTTAAATTTGAATCTATGAAGATGGTGGAAATCCATACACCCTTCTAAATCATACGCCAATTGTACTCTGTCTCGAATTGAACTGATATGATTGGCATAAACGAAAGTATCTGCATGATTTAACTCTTTTGCCTTCAGACGGTAATTTTCCTCTAAAATCTCAATTTCTTCTGTTCCTAATTTTATCAACGGCATTGTGAACAAGGCTTCGTTTTTGCTAAATTCAATCTCACCAAATCTGTTTAGTTTTCTTAACATTTGTTATCACCCTTTGAGAAAGATTTTATTACATTTTAAGAAGCTTTAGTAAATCTTCAGGAGTATCTTCAGTATCATCTTTTTTATCATTCTTTTTTGGTTCTGGTACTTCTTCTGATTCTTCTTCTATATCGAAAGATAAAAGATTAGAGAATTTATCTTCCACTTCCTCTTTTTCTTCCATATCATCGAGTTGATCGGCATGGTCTTTGGCGGGTTCGTCGACGCTGCTGCTTTCTGCAGAAGCATCAACTTCAGCAGAATCGTTACTGTCTTCTGTTTTTTCTTCTGGATCTTCATCACTGAACGCTTCAGCTAACTTGTCATGTTCATCAACTGAAATAGGTGTGCCATATTCTATGACGCTGCCACTTTCAGTGAGAGCATCATTTTCGTCGAATGATTCTTGAAATTGCGAAGCTATGTTTTCATATTGCTCAACTTCAATCATTTTTTCTGCTGCTGCTGTTGCTAAATCTGTAGATTTTGAAATTTCTTCAGCTTCATTCATTTCTTCTGGTTCTATGTCATTAACAAGGCTTTCAATCGTTCCCTTTTTTCTATTTCGATACTGTTTAAATAAATTAACGGAATCATCATTAGAAAAGCCATATACATCATCAACAGGTTTTTCTTTAAAGCCGAGCGATTGACGTATTTTCAAGTAATTCGGTTCTCTATTTTTGTCGGCCAACAAATCAGGATAAAGCTTGTATTGCCATGCTTTATCAATTTTTATCGGATCGTGACCACTTAAAAGCAAATAAGCTTTTTCATCGTCCATTCCCATTAAATCAGTGGAAGGGAGCAAATCAATTTGTTCATATTGTTTACTGGTGTTTGTGGTTTTCCCTGATTTTGAATGAGAAGAACTTACACTTTTATAGCTAATTGTCGTTTTACCGAACCATTGAGACCAATATTTCGCGGCATCATTTTCGCCAACTTTTAAAATCAATTTAGCCGAATGGTTAGCAAGAATGGCTTTTGTCACTTCTTTTCCATACAAAATTCGTTGTTCTAACTGAGATACATCTTGAACAATTGTGTGCATATAAATCCGATAGCCACGACATAAAGCTAAAGTCTCTTGGTAGCTGTCTATCTTCCCGATATTCGGAAATTCATCTAACAGAAAATGTACAGGAGTTTTCAATCGTCCTAATGGATCTTGATCGCCTATTTCAAAGAATCGTTCAATCATTTGAGAGAAAAACACGCTAGTTAGTGATTTGTATGGGTTTGAAGGTGCTGATATTTTTACATAAACCACACTTTTTTCCTTTGGAAAATCATCAAAAGTAAAATCACTAGTCAAAGTCATTTTTTTTACTCGATTTAATTGGAAAATACTAATCGCACTTTGAAAACTGGAAGTAACGGAAGAACGTGTATTTTCTGAAGTCAAATCAGCTAAAACACTAACTAGTAACTGTTTCGCCGGTTGTTCATCGGACATATTGTATAGCCATTTCTCACACTTAGAAGCGTCAGCTACATTCTTTGTATATACATCAATCAAGGTGGCCATATTCGCTTGATCGTCAGGGTATTCGGTTTTAACAAAGCTGATTAGTCCAGCTAAAAGTTTTTGAGCTCTCTCAGTAAAGAAATCTTCTTTTCCATCGCCCACGCTATTCATAGAAATAATTTTACTTACCTTTTGTGCGTCTTCATCATTCTTCACATAATCCAATGGATTATATCTTGCAAACTCAAAATTTCTAAAATCAACTAGATAAACTTTATATCCCTGGTCTCTTTTTAATTGAGATGTTAAAGCGTAGTTTTCACCCTTAGGGTCAACAACTATCATGCTTTCACTTCTGTTATTTATTAAGTTGGGAAGTACATATGCCTGACCTTTACCAGCACCAGATGAACCGTTCACGAAAACATTTTTCGTTGCTAAGTTCGATTTATCATGAAGAATCAATGGGTTTTTCGTACCTTCAGCAACACCTAGAATAATCCCTTCAGGCAGTGCCAGTGATTTATTCAAATCACCATACTTTCCCTTTACCGCTAAAACCTTACCATTCATGAGATTTAATGGGTTCCCCCATTTAGCCGAACCTTTGACGCCGAACTTTGAAGCATCATCATATTTGAGATTGAATATACTCTCTCTCAAAAGATACAAAGCACCGCCAATCAAAAGGAAAGGGAGAAACGGCACAATCACCTTCAAGTTTTCATCTGCCATAATACCTTCGTAGACGTTCAAAGGTTGCAACACTGCACCCATCAAGTCGATTTCTTCAAGAGCGATAAATTTATAGAGATAAGCCAATAGGACGTAAGCCAGAACTAACGCCCCTATGATGGCAACAATTGAAATCTTTAGCCAACCCTTTTTAAATTTCGCCATTCCGTTTCACCTCACATCATTTTCTCATGGACATATAACGTGTAACTGATTTCGTTCCACTGATAACACCTTTACCACTTCCTGAACTGTTACCGAATTCTTTCAGCAATGCCGGAATACTTATACCGACCACCAAAAACGCGAGGGCAGCGATTTTTTCAAAGAATTGGTCTGTAATGCTTGCCCCTTCTGTCATAAAGTCGATTCTCGAAGCAAAACTCAAACAAAGAACGACCGTCAGACCTTGTAAGGCAAGAGTTAAAAACCTTGAAATAATTGTCTTCAGCCAGAGGTTAAACATGTTGTAATCGTCATTTACCATCGTTGTAATAGCTACTGGACCGACTACATAAAATAGCGACACCATCGCAAAAGAATAAATCATTTGGAAGAACAGGACAGCGATTAGAACAGCTAATAGCAAAATCATAATGACAAACATTGTGCCATTTGGAGTCAGGAGCATATTTAACATAACGTCACTTGTCACTTCTTCAGAATTGGTCAAGTAATTATAAATTCCGTAGTTCACTCGATACTGGATATTTAAAATCATTTGGAAAAAGAAATCGTAGCCGAATAGCAAGATGCTAGCGATAGAGATTTTGATAACTTTTTCACTTAACACATTTCCTGTATCCGAATGATTGGTCATTCTGAAGGCGTATGTTTTTATAATCTGAAAAGCAACAAATACAGCCAAAAGAGAAACAGTAAATGTATTGAACGCATCTTTGAATTTATTAAGTGTGGTATCATTCAAGATTTTTTCAGGTTCAATTGCCAGTTTAGAAATGGGAGCAAGAAAGGCGTTCACGACAGAAGAACCTGTCACATATCCAAAATTGACAATGTGACACATGACATCGAATTTTCCACACTCGAAATTTCCTTTTTGATAGTTGTATCGTTTTATCAGTTCTCGATATACTTCACCGCCAGGAACTTCTTGAGCCCATCTATCAAATTCAGTTCTATAAGCGTCATAAAAATCGCCTGCTTTATCTCCTATTTCTTTGACTCCATGCGTATTTAACTCTTTAGTATCACCTGATATTTCGTCTCTTAGTTCATCGCCCGTCTTTTGAAATTCAACGTCTCCCCGGTTTAAGCTGTCGGCCATCGAGTTAAGAGGGAATGATAGAAAGACAAACATCATTGCTAGTGAAATTATCTTCATTCTTTTCCTAGAAAATTTCATTTGTTATCACCCCTGTTTATTCCGATCAAGTAAATATCAAAATGAAGGGAATTAAGATTATTACCATTGCAATCAGAACGTAGACAGTGAAAAGGGAAAACTTATATTTCTCGATTTCATCAATTCCCATTTCTCGATTGTACTTTCGCTGAAACAACACTTTCTTTTTATCTATCTTGTTTGAGAAAAGAACAGTCTTTAAACTACCTTCTATCCGATTGATCGTGTTGAATAGCTGATTTAGTTTCATGCTAATCATTCCACCTTTTCAAATTTACAAATTAATCCTTCTGAAACGTTTTCGTTATGCATAGTTAAAATTTCTTTGTCATCAATTTGAATCGTGTAGCGTCTTAAATCTTCATAACCACCATCAACTATTAAATAACCACTCTCTCGATCAGTTTCTTCTATCCCATAATTCGTGAAACCTAATACTCCTTCGATTGTTCCATTTTCATTAATCCTTACTCCGTTCTCTATATCAGGGTCACAACCGTCCATTTCTGGAACTACAGACCATTCGCCAATAACTCTCTCTTCTAAATTATCTTCAAATCCCCCTGTTGCGGAATATGCTGTAAAACCAATAATTAAGATACATGCTAGTACGATTGCCACACCAATTTTTTTCCTACTCATTTTCAACACTCCTATTCATTTGCTTTTTCTTCGAATTTTCTTACACGCCACACATCATTGCTTCCTTTAATCAAGGTAACTTCAGTAATAACGTTGCTCAAAACCTCTTCTTCTTTATACATATAACTTACAGTTGCTTGTACTAATGCTTTGTATTCATCATTCATTACATAATGACCGTATATTTCTACATCACTTACTTTTCGGTCAACACTAGTTTCTCCTGAAAAACTGGACGCTTCAGGTGGTAACTTATCGCCAAAGAGTTGTTGAGCAACGGGATCTGTTATTGATTCGTTAATTGCATCGTAGAGAGCTTTAGTATCAGATATTTCGTAGATACTTTCGACAAACCATTGAATATCTTCGTCAAACGTATTTTCTTCTGAAACTTCGTTTTCGATAGACAGCATTTCATTTTCTGATTCCAGTGAACTTACTTTTGTGTTGAGTTCGACTATTTCCTCTTGATAGGAAGCACTTTTGTTGTAACCAACAAAGAGTGCTGCCATCAATAAAATTGCGACTATACCTAAAACCCAAGTCATTTTGTTCTTCATTTTCTCACCACCATATTAGATTCCTAATAACGAACGAGGATTGACTGTTGATTGTTGTGATTCATTTGTCTGAACTTCAAAATGCAAGTGAGGGTTAGTTGATTTTCCTGTATTTCCACAAATGCCGATTACATCGCCAGCATTTACGCTACCACCTGCACTAACTGCCATTGAACTTAAATGAGAGTAACGAGTGTAAAGATTATCAGCGTGTTTGATAAACACCATTTGCCCCCAACCGCCAGCCCAATCAGCCCGTTCAACCGTACCGTCTTGGCTTGCTTGAATCTTGGTGACACCACCGACACAGCCAAAATCAATTCCGGCGTGTAGTCTCCATACTTTATCGACAGGGTGAAATCTGTCACCGTATTCCGATGTAACTATTGCCGGAGAAA
The DNA here is from genome assembly GCF_050686535.1 of Planococcus sp. SE5232. Classification (NCBI taxonomy): domain Bacteria; kingdom Bacillati; phylum Bacillota; class Bacilli; order Caryophanales; family Caryophanaceae; genus Planococcus; species Planococcus sp. SE5232. Next base: position 29,809 of record NZ_JBOGCP010000010.1, read on the forward strand.
GTGGCATTCCCAATTGACCTTTAAATTCAATCGGTCCACCTTCAGCATTTGGAAGAAAAGCTAAGATGGCAGGTACATATAAAATATCTCCATAACATGCCCCACTGTCTTTTGCTTCTGGTCTATGACATTTGTAAATGCCAGGGTTCGGAACTTTCTTCATCATCATTTTAGAAAATTCGATGGCTATTTCAGGAGACCATTTATTGTCATGGTTTTCTTGCGTCCATGTAGCGAATCCATTCCCAAAGTTATAGGACTGAATCGCAACTTCCATATTGTCTTTAGACATTTTCACCGTTTCTTTAAAGTGAATGACAGCCTGATCTATACTTTCCAAAGGGTCTTTGATACAACCAACTGACCCACATTTACTTTCTGAGGATTGAAAAATATCTCCGTTCGTGCCTGCAACATCACCATTAGATTCTTGCTTTAAAATCGCGAGCATTACGTATAAATACTTTTTATCTAATTCGTGCTTTTCCATCGCTTCAGTAATATCAGATTCCCAAAGTAATACACTTTCAGGTAACTGTTTGCCCTTTCCACCAATCGGCCCACTGCCTGTCTCTTCATCTGAAGAAAACACAGCTGCTATGATGACGATGATTAAAAGGACGACCAAACCAACTAAACCCACAGTAGAAAATAGAAGCTTTGTGACCAGTGACTTAGCAACCGTTGATAAAATGCCTTTGACATTCTCCATACGGCTTAAATCCCTTTATTTTCTATCGCACTGTAGTTTTTGTTTATCCATAGCTCATGTTCTAACTCAGTCAATTCGACTTTCATTTTCACTTTTCTACTACCGACAAACAAAAATCCTTTACCTGCCTTTGCGGAACGTTCGACTTCCTGAAACTCTAAGAAATCAATATCATCTTGTGAAAAGTCATAGTACATTTCATTATTAACGAACATGACTTCTTTTTTCTGCATGGGAAGAATTAATTGCTGGACCGACAACGAAATAACGGCTTCCCCATAATTTCGGTTTTGATCTTTCGCACTTAGAAAATCCTGAATCTGTTGAGTTGCTGAAGTGACACCGCAATTGAATGACCGAACCACTTTCATCATTTCATATAGATATTCCATTGCTACCGTAATTTTGGGGTCAGCTATGATATGGGCTTCATCAATATAAAGTTGCGTTGATTTTTTATCGCCATTCATGATTTCATCACGCAAAGATGAAAGAAGTAAGAAATAAAGTGGTTTCTGCAGGCGTTTATTGTTGTAAACCGAAAACAAATCATAGGCAATCAAATCACTCTTCACATCAACGTTTGTGTAGCCGTTAAAGATGTTTGAGTACGTTCCTAGTGCGTATGAGCGCAGGGTTTGATGGAAGTTCGCAAGGACGCCATAAAGCTCTGTATTCTCTGTTTTCTTCCGTTCCAACAAATCATATAAATTTTCCATAATCGGAAAATCGGTTTTTCCAAGTTCAGAAGTATCAGTATCAATATCGATGGAAACGCCATATCTTTTATCTTTATAAAGCTCTAATATCAATTCCGATAGAACGTCAGCTTCTAAATCAGTCATATCCGAATACATTAACTGGAACATGGTTATTAGGGTAGAAACTTTGTCATACAACGGTTTTGTTGCTCTAATGTGTCCGTCCTGTTCTTCAAAAGCATAATTCGGTAAATCAAATGGATTAATGATGGACCCTCCACCTTCAAGCGAGAACTTCACCCATTCCCCATTCAATTCCTTAAACGGTCTTCCAAATTCACCTTTCGGGTCAATCGCAATAATGCGACTTCCAAACGAATATTTACGCATCATATTTGAAAACATCGCTGTCGATTTTCCAGATCCCGTAGTACCGATATAGACAGCGTGTTTATTTAAATAGTTTTCATCATTTATCATCACGATATTATTAGTATCAATGTTTTTCCCTTGGATAATCCCGTAATCATCGAAAATTTCATTTTCGTGAAAAGGGAAAAAGAAACTTACAGCTTCACTGTTCATGGCACGATAAGATAAGTCATAAACTTTGTTTTTGACTAACGGCAGAAAACTGTCGAAAGCGTCTTTGCTTCTTGTAACCGGAAAAATTAATTTTCCAATCGGAGCAACCCTTGTCTTAACAAGAGTAGATACGGTTTCAAGTTCATCTGAACTTGAAGCAACGATATGGATTAAATACTGGAACATGAACATTCTTTCTTTTTGCCTCACCAATTGCCGGAGCAAGCTTCTTGCTGATTCAATTTGTGCCATCGCATCTTCTTTTACGGATTGAGATAATTTTTCAGATTCCAATTTGTTGCTGTTCTGCTTGATCGAGCGTGATAATTCCGAATGGACCTTTGAAGTATCGTAAACATTTAAGTATTGAACCACTGTTATTGTTTCGGATAATTCGGAGATACTTCGTATATCCTCTTGATTAATCAATGGCTCAAAATCAACACAGACAAGGGTTCTGGTGAAGTTGTTTCCTGAACGAATGTACGTTTCGCCAACTTCTATACTGTCTGGTGCTATTTGATTGGTTATCACATTGTCTTCTCTCAATGTGCCTTCAAAATCAAATTCATCTTCTTTTGGTTTTTTGTTACCTACTTTGAATTTCCGAACCAACTCTTTCAACATTGTTATCACCCTTTAAACAGAATTTAATTGATTTTAAATTCGTTCTCTTCCTGCCAACTTTTCTGCATTTCTTCAAATGTCTTTTGACCAACGGTAATCGGAGACTGGAAGGAAGACTTTCTCATTCCTTGTTTAATTTGTGCATTTTCGTAGTCAATTGAAGAGTAGATTAAGTCAAATAATTCCTCATTGTTTAATACATGAGCATTTAATTTATGTTTTTCACTCAACATATTTTCAATTCCTGAAACCATTGTTTCAGCTTTTGTACTTACTTTTTGCAGCGCTTTTTCTTTATTTCCACCGACTTTTTCAGAAATCATGATATATCGAGCTTTACTAACCATTTTTTTCGATTTCTGGATTTCGTTCGTTTTGTTGATATAACTTTCATTCAACATGCGCTTTACATAATTTTTTTCTTTATCAGCTTTTTCATGAACAAACTGTAAATAACTCTTTAAATTTATCGGTTTTGAGAATTGGTGCATTTGCAATGGGAAAGCGTCTAACGGATAGTCATTTAAAAACGCCTGGTATGCACTTAGCGTCTTGTTTCTGTCATTGTCGGACATTCCCGTCAAATTCACACTAGAGACTTCCACGACTTTCACAAGCGTGTTTTCAAGTGTCTCGAAACAATCGTTAGCTATATTGAATATGCCTAGTTGTGACCGAATATCATTTTGCACATCTTCAGTCCTTTCTTTCGTTAATTCATATAGTTTTTTACTTCGTGCAAATTTCACTCGCTGGTACATCGTATTGACCAGTGAAATATTCTTCCGATCGGGGTGCTTAATCCAAAGGACCGTTAAAGCAAGGACAGGAGGAGTGAATGCAAAAACAGCTGTGCTGCTGTTTAAATTTCCAGTATCGTTTAAAAAGTAAATAATGATGATGGAAACAATCAAAAAGGGGATTGTGTAAACAATGTCCATTAGCCGGAACGTTCCGATGAAGTAGCGTGAGGAATCAACGGCCATCGGGATTTCAAGCAAACCTTCTTGTCTTAACTTTTTCTTTTGATAAATATAATTTTCGCTAGGTTCCAAAATGTCACCGACTTTCATTTAAAAAATGACACCTTGCCGTTAAAGAATACTCAACGACAAAGTGCTTTGGACATTACCTAAGGAATGGAAGACTACATCAAGTTTGTTCTAAAGAATTCGATGATTGGTTTAACTAAGAAGAAGACGATTAAGCCAACAACAGAAATAATAAAACCACTTTGGAATTTACGCTTATTCTCTTCTCCACCCATCGCAGTCAAGACCGCCATCACAAGCATACCGATAGCAAAAATCGTCATTCCTAACTGTCTAAACTCAATAAAAATTGTATTTAAGAGATTATTTAACGAATCAAACATTTTATCAACTCCTTTCAAATCGTGTTTAACGTGTACTTAATAGATACCCTCAGGTATCATATGAGGGTATTATACACCACTCATATATGTGATACAATTAATCATACAAAAATGAGTATAAAATCTATTAGAAAGTGTGATTCCTTTGAAAAAAGATGATAACCCAGTAGAAAAGACACAGTTGAAAAGCATTCATTTAAAGCTCAATGAAGAATTGTTATCGGAAATTGATGATTTCACCGTAGATTATCATTTCTTAAATCGCACAGATGCCATGAGGTTTCTATTGTCGAGTGGATTGAAATCCCAATACAAAAAAGAAGAAAAAGGAAATAATAATTAAAAAAAGTATAATACAGGTAATTAAAGATAAAAAAGTAGAGTGCCTACGAGATAGGCAGCCTACTTTTTTTTTAGGTTAATTCCTATCTTGTAACCAATCATAAAATCTAACTTCCTCGTTTGGTACTTCTGATTCTTCTAGTTGTTCTAAATCAGAAGTTGGAAGATTTTGGGTAGGTCTGAAGTTGTCACAGAGTGTTTGATAAACACTTTTATAAATATAACCAGAGGGATTATCAACTTTTTTCTTGCTGTTTTCTATTTTTCTAACAGCTCTAATAAATGATTGTGCCATAATATTAGCCAATTGAGGAATATCTTCAAAGAGTAAATTGAAGGATAAATGTTTTTCTGCATTTTTCTTAGCAGTAATCATCGCTTTATAGTATTCGGTTCTTTGTTGTTCAGAATCGCAGAAAATATTTAAGACCTCGCTGATCTCCAAAGGTATCTTTGTGGTATTTTCACGATAAGCCTTTTCCATTAGTTCTTTTCTCTTTCTTTGTCTTTCAGCTTCATGACCCTTAGATTTTTCTGATAAATCTTCTTTGGTATCTTTAGTATCTTTAGTATCTAAATCTTTCAAAACCTTAGTATTACTAGACTCAGTATTATTAGGCTTCATTTTTTGAAGTTCCGGAACTTCAATTTTTGGAGCTTCATTTTTTAAAGTTCCTTGTGGCTCTAAGGTTGAACTATTTTCTATATTATTTTGATTAACTGTTCCGTCAGGTTCGGTTCTGTAATTTTCAAACTCATCAATCTTGTATATATCTTCAATTACAATTTCAGGATATAGTAAGTACATTTTGTTTGGACGGTTGAAGCCTTGTCTAAACTGTTCTATCAATCCTGCACTTACTAATTCTTTTTTTACTTTGACCAAAGTTGCTTCACTATTTATATTTAGTATTTTCATAAGGTCTTCGTTTTTAAAGATAAAATATACTCGTCCAGTATCAGTATCGAACCATTTGTTTTTTCTTGAAAGGGAAGAACGATCTCGCAGGATAGCCCAAGCAACTTTTGCGTTGTTTGACATATCTTTATATTTCTCACTTACAAAGAAAACTTGTGGTAACTGAAAAAACTTGTGTTGATATTCCTCATAAATCGTGACGTAATTATTATTTTCCATTAAAAAAACCTCCATTTGATTTCCCCTGTTGCAGACTTTAAGGAAATTCAAAGAAGGTTATAAGATAAGAAAACAGTCGGTTCCCTTGAATTCAAGAGACTACCATGATATTATCAGAGATATATATTCTTTGAAAAATCCCTCTGTTCCGATACTTAATTATTGACTGTCGCCAAACTAACCAATAATTAAGTAACTCAGGGGTTTTTTTCTGTTCTAATTTAAGGGAATTTCAAGTAAATTGACAATTAATTCATAGTATATCATACTTCTTATCTTGCTTCTTCTTAATCTCTAAAACCAATTCTTCTTTAAAATACTTCAGACAAACCGTCAGCAAATACTTTGCCGGAATCTTTGTCTCTTTCGATAAATCCTTCAAGTACTGATTAAATTCCGCAGAAATACGAATGTTCTTTTGGGCTTCACCATCAATGTCCTCTTTTGAAATTGGATTCAGAATGGAAGATCCTTTTTCTTCGACTGCTTCTTTTAACCTTTTATGAACATCATTCAGCGCGCTGGTTACTGATTGTTCAGTAGACCAAGCGTAGAGATCGAGAAGCTTGTAATCGCTCAAAAATATTTTTCTGGAAGTTGTTTTCTCTGAATCAATCCCTTGTGTCAAAGTGGTTGATTTTTTTTTAGGCGTTTGTGATGTCGATAATTCACCTGAAAGCTTTTTCATGATTCAATGTGACCTCCTGTCTTCGTTTTAACTTCTTCGGCTAATTCTTCAAAGATAGCCATGATTTCTTTATCCCAGCGATCGTATTCAATAGCTGATTCTATTTTTCGCTTATACATCCCATTAGACATATATTTAGCAAGTCGTTTCCGTTTTGGAATAACAGTTGTAAAATACGTTTCCCTATCATTAAGGTTATATCTTTCATCAAGTTCTGCAAATATTTCATCATCATCTTCTCTCATATTAATTAGAACACCGAGAAAGTCCAGGGAATCATTAACGGTTGAATGAATGCGTAAGGCAGCATCATAAAAATCTTGAATCCCTTCAAAAGAGAAGTTCGATGTTTCTGTCAGTATTATAAAATAATCGCTAGCTGCTAACGCATTATTTAAAAAGTCACTAAAGATTGTCGGAGGAACATCAAAGAAAATGTAATCATAGTCCCCTTCGATTTTCTCGATGTACTTTCTCAAAAAAGTATATTTACTTTTTTCTGTCAGTAGTCTGCTAAAGTCTACCGTATTTTGAGAAGAAGGAATCAAATGTAAGTTTTCATTTATTTTGTGAATCGCAATTGAAAGGTCCTTTGCTTCAAGACCTTCAAAAAGTGTAGTGAAGTCTTGACTCTCTCCTTTATAGAAGGTGTTCTGAAAAAGTCGAGTTGTATTTGATTGAGGATCTAAGTCAACGATTAAAACTTTAGCACCTTTTTTCGAAAATTGGAATCCAAGCATGGAACTAACTGTGGTTTTTCCGACACCACCTTTTGAGTTTGCAATCGTAATTTTTTTAGCCATTTTCAGTCTCCCCTTTTCCGAACATCTATGATTGATATAACTCTATTTTACCATGGAGATACATAAAACCACAAGTGGTTTTATGTGATTCGATAAAAAATAAACCACAAGTGGTTCGAGAATTTCATAAAGAAAATTTTCTCTAAAAGTAAAAAATAACTCCTTTTTTATGAATAAATTAAGAAAGAGAGAAAAAACCACAAGAGACTTTTAAAAGTCCACTTGTGGTTTTTATTTTTGATTTATTGTCAGGACAACCCAAAAGATATTCTTTAAAGGCTATGTTCAATCTCAACTGTTCGAGTTGGTGTATTTTCTCTGGATTTCTCAAACTGATCGTCTTGATCTTTTTGAAATCCTTCATTCAACTTTTCATAGGTTTTACTAGTTTCTTGATTCTTTTCCAAATCCGATACTTTTTCTTGAAGAGCATCAATTTGCAATGAAAGACTATCTTTAATTTCGTAAATCTTTTCAAAATTAGCATCTTTTTTATTCAAGAGTGAATTCAGATTTTCTAATTGATCCTTAGAATGTGATAGAAGCTTTCTCATTGAACCCAATTGATATAAAGCGACTGCACCCTTCAATAAATCAGGATTAGCTAAAATTTGATTTGTAACACTCTTGCCAAGCTTGCTATCCAAAACTTTTTGGTTATAAGTGATTTCAGTTTCTTCACTGGTATCTTCAGTATTTAATTTTTGCTTTTCATTTTCTAAAGCGATTTGTTCCAGTGTTTTACCGAATCCATGACGCTCTAATTCTGCTTTATCAAATTCATTTGAAACTGTTTTTTGATTAGCATAGTTGTTTTCTTTGTTGGAAAGTAAATGAGTTACCTTTCCAGTTTCAGTTTTAAGGTTATAAGAAACTTCTTTTACATCGCCAGGGTTTTCCTTGTGTTTAAAAAAGAGCATAGCTTTATTTTCAGTAATACTTTTACTGGAAAGATGATAACCCTCTAAATTCAGACTTTGTGCATAAGAAGTCATTGAATCAACTAAGTTAATTTTTTTCCCAACGCTATCTTTTTGAGAATCAATAATCTTGTCAGGATATAAATTTTCATAGTGACTTTTCAATTCTTCTTTAGAAAATCTTTCTTCAACAGATGTGAGAGTTTGGAAGCTACCCTTTTCTTCACCAAAGTAATGATTTTTAATAGAACCTTTATCTGCTTCTAAATTATAAGTAAGAGAATATCTAATTGTATCAGGCCCATTATCATCACCTTTAAAACTCAAAGTTAACTCTTTCTCATTTATCATTTCACTGTCTAACTTCAGGTTATATTTTTCTAAATTTAAGTTATTCGAATAAGCTTTTAGATATATTAAATCTTCTTCTTTAGATAATCTATCTTCTGGTAAGAGAATATTTTTTTCTGCAGCTACAGACTTTTCGTTTGAATCCATGGGATCTAATCCAGCGTTAATTCTAGCTCTATCAACACTATTAAATGGGTCTGCTTTTATATGTCCATTTGCGCCTTTAGCATTATCATTTTTACTTCTTTGCATTGCTTTTCTTTTTGACATCGCCTTAAACAAATTTTCTAATATCTCAATTAAATCATCTTGACCAACGTTTCCAGAGGACATACTTATTCACCTGACTTTCTTTTGAATTTCAAAGGCTTGTTTTCGTTAACATAGGCAGAAAAAGTTTTTAACAATTCTTCTGTTTCTTCTATGGACAGGTCTTCACATTCAAAATAATTTTCAAGCAATGCACCTTTATTGATTAGCCGGTTGGCTCTTTCTTTTCTGAAGTCTGCCATGATATTCCTCCAACTGTTTTTTTCACGCTCGATCAGTTGTTTATTTCGCTTGATTAAGATGAATGGGTCTGTAGTGTTTCGGACTCTTCGTAGTTTCCCTTTGCTTCTTCATATTCACTTCCGTTTAACCGCTTCTTCACATCATCACTGTAGCTACGGATAATATCGAACAGAATCTCGCTATCCACATCGTCATCAATTTCCCATTCTTTTAACAGATACTTTCCAATTTCTTGTTGAGACTTGATTTCTAACTCTTTAATTTCTTTATTCATCTTTTCGATTTTCTCCTGCATTTCCTTTTTCTTAGATAGTGCTTTTGATGTTTTTGTTACCATGTTTAATCTTCCTCTCTTATTAACTATGTTTGTTATTTATCACCTTATACCAATTGCTCCCATTAATCAATAAATTATTGTAAAATATAAGAAGAAAATGGTATAATAAAGTCACGAGTTAAAGGCGAGTGCCCATTTACACGCAGTGGTCTACTTCGTAGCCAACTGCGTCTGTAATGGTTTCCCGCAGGGGCTTCTGGATTAAATTCAACTTCATCTAAAATCTATCTAAATCAAAAGGAGGTGTTAGCATGGCTAACGGTTATTATTTGTTCAGTGCAAATACAGTAAATCGTTCAAAACAATCAGCAGTAGCAATGTCAGCTTATCGATCAGATGAATCGATCTATTCAGAACGTGATGGATTAACTAAAAAATATAAAGCACATAATGTAAAGCCTGAATCATTTATTTTAAAACCTAGCCATGCTCCGGCCTGGACATTAGATAGAGAGAAACTATGGAATGAAGTTGAGAAGTTTGAAGACAGAGAAAACGCTAGAATTGCTAGAAGTGTATTGCTAGGACTGCCTAATGATTTTTCAAATGAACAGCAATTAGAACTAACAAAAGAATATATTCAAGAAGCGTTTGTTGATGAAGGGATGGTTGCAGATGTTTCTATTCACAGAGATGAAGAAAACAATCCTCACGCTCATATCCTTTTAACTGTTCGTGAATTTAATGAAAAAGGCGAATGGGAAAAGAGAAAATCTAAACGTGTTCCTTCACTAAATCAGGATGGTAATCAAATATTAAATGAAAAAGGTTGGAAGGTTACAAAGTCAGTAAAACTAAATGATTGGGATAAAACTGAAAAGCTAGTTCAATGGAGATCTACTTGGTCAGAAAAGCTTAATGAAAAATCTCAAGAGTTTGGCAAAGGAAAAAGGTATAGCCATGAATCATATGAGAAACAAGGGAAAGAAATTAAACCCACTATCCGTTTAACTCGTGAAGAATATCAGTATGAAGAGAAAGTGAAAAAGACGCATGAACAAGAGCAAACTCCTTATGAACCAACTTCTTATTATGCGAAAAAGAATGTTGAAATTAAAAAGTATAACGAGAAATTTGCAAACGTCATTCATCTTGATCAGTACAGAACTGATAAAGAACTTGTTAAAAAATTAGATAAGTTTAGATACGACAACAAGCCAGATACGAAAAACATTGAAGCTACCAAGTTACTTGTTAATCGTGTGAAAGGCTATGTTGATTTTGGTGTATCTCAAAAACTTTATAATGAGTTTTCAGACTCCAGAAACAAATGGAATTTAAAACTTGTAAAAGAGCAAACTCAAATTCATGCAGAACGAAAACTTTACGCCGATCTCATTAATAAATTTGGCGAAAGTCCAGAGTATGTAGAGAAGTTCGGTTACTCAAAAGAAGCGTTCAAAACTGAAATCAAACAGGACATTTTAAAATTGCAAGAACGTGAAAACAAATACAATGCCGAATTTGAGAAGTTCAATGAATTGAAATCAGCCACAAGTATCAGTCTTAATTATCAAAAGCATTTATTGAACACAGAGTTCAGTATTGTGTACGATCCGAAACTGCTTAATGATTTCTCCTATGAAGAGAAATATTTTGCAATGGACTTGTTGCGTAAACACAATATCATCTTGCCGAAAGAATTGATTAATGAAGAGTTTACGTTAAGACAAAAAGATTATGATTATATGGCTCTACAGGTTCCAGTATGGAAACAGGCGAAAGATACATTAACTTCTATCGGTATTTACGATAGAACAATTAAAAAGATAAATCGCACAAGACCTGAAGAGATGAAAGACTTGAAAGCCGAAGTCGTTAAGCTACGTTCTTTCACAGAGTTGAAGGCGAATTATGAAAAATACATTGAAGATATTACGCCAATTATCGACCACCAAATTAGTGGAATTGGGTTGAAGCCAAAACATATATCTGGATTGAATGTCGAATCGAAAGTCGCTGTTTTGGAAGAGTACGACAAGCTGAACGATAACCAAAAAGAAGAATTGAATATCAAAGAATTTGTTTCTGAAATTCAAGAGCAATACGAAGAGCAAGCGAAGCAAGCTGAATTTAAGAAATCTGAAGCCAATGGAAATGAAAAAGATGTTTATCAAAGCATCGCTGATAACTCTAAGAACATTTCAGATGGGTTGTTCGCTGTTCTGAATCAATTGCAAAATGCCAATGAACTCAGCGATTCTTCCCAACGAAATAAATCGAAAAAACCATTTAGAAGAAGAGCGAGTGATGGAAGAGAATTGTAAGATGGAATTTTTGAAACGGCAGCAACCTGAAAAAACGGTTGTGGCCTTTTCAAAAAAATATATCTTTAAGGGTGATAACAGTGACAATGAAACTTCCGGTGATTTTAGCTGAAAAACCAAGCCAAGCAAAAGCCTACGCAAGTGCCTTTAAAATCAAGAGCCGAACAAAAACGCATATAGAAATTGAACCGTGTGAAATCTTTAAAGATGGTGCGATCATTACCTGGGCGATTGGTCATTTAATTGAATTACAGTCTCCTGCAGATTACGACGAGAAGTTTAAAAGATGGAGTTTATCAAACCTTCCTATCGTTCCAGAGAAATTTATCTATAAAGTATCAGTCGACAAAAAATCTCATTATGCCGAGGTTGCGAAATTGTTGAAGGCCACAAGCACAATCGTTATTGCTACCGACATTGATAGAGAAGGTGAAGCCATCGCACGATTGATTATCAATCAAGCAAATGCCAGTAATAAAGTAATCAAGCGACTATGGATCAACTCACTGGAAGAAGACGAGATCAGAAAAGGGTTCAATCAATTAAAAGATGGAAAAGATACATACAATCTTTTTGTTGAAGCCCAATCCCGACAAATGGCAGATTGGATTATCGGCATGAACTTCTCCCCTCTCTATACTTTGTTGCTTCAGCAAAAAGGATTCGAAGGTTTTCTGTCCGTTGGACGAGTGCAAACCCCGACCGTATATCTGATCTATCAGCGTCAGAAAGAAATCGAGAATTTCAAACCGAAACCGTTCTATGAAATTGAAGGAATTTTTACAGCTGCCAATGGAAAGTATAAAGGCAAAGCGAAAATCAAAAGCGATAAAAAAGAAGAGGTTCAAGATCTTCTTTCTAAAAATGGAATTGCTGAAAAGAATGAAGGAATTGTGAAGTCTGTAGCCAAAAAAGAAAAACGCACGAAGTCACCAAAACTCCATGCCTTGTCTACCCTTCAGGCGACCGCCAATAGGAATTGGCGTTATAGTCCGGCCGAAGTCTTAAAGCTTGTTCAAGGGTTATATGAGAAGAAATTAGTGTCATATCCGAGGACCGACACGCAATTCATTACAGACAGCGAATTTGCCTACTTACTGAAAAATGTCGATTCATTACAAAAGCTTGCAGAAAAAACCTTTGAAGTCGCCAGTACAGAACCCAATAAACGATTTGTTGATGGCTCAAAAGTAGCCGAGCATTACGCCATAGTGCCGACAAAAGTTATTCCTTCAGAAAGTACACTAAATGGATTATCTGAACAGGAACGAAATTTGTACTTTGAAATTCTTCATACGACATTAGCCATGTTCCACTCAGATTATATCTATGAAGAAACGAAAATCATTACTGGTGTAAACGAATTGGAGTTCGAAACGACTGGAAATACTGAAAAGTCGCTAGGTTGGAAGGAATTGTTCAAAAACACGCCTGAATTTTCGAATGAAGAGAAAAAAGAGGTCTCCCCAGCTTTGCCAGCACTCGGAAATAACGAAAGAGTGTTAGGAGCCATTAAATTAAAAGAAGGTATCACAACGCCGGCTAAACCTTATACAGAGGGTCAGTTGATTGGCATGATGAAGACGTGCGGTAAGTCAGTACAAGATGAAGAAGATATGGAAATCTTAAAAGAAGTTGAAGGGCTTGGTACTGAAGCCACTCGATCTAACATTATTGAAGCGATTAAGAAGCAAGAATATATAGAAGTAAAAAAGAACATTGTGAACGTCACCAAAAAAGGTGAAATTCTATGTGAATCGGTTGAAGGTACATTGTTAGCCAGTCCGTCTATGACAGCAAAATGGGAATTATATCTTAAAAAAATCGGTGAAGGCAAAGCGTCACAAGAGCAATTTGTAAAACAGACCACTTCTTTTGTTGAAAAGATGATTCAGGAAGTGCCAGGGAAATTATCAGCCGAACTTATTTCAACGGCCATCAAAGAATCAAAGGAAGAAGATTTTCTATGTAAGTGTCCAGCTTGTCAGAACGGTCATATTTTAGAGAAGAAAAACAACTTCGCTTGTAGCCAATCTTGTAATTTCAGCTTGCCGAAAGTCTTATTAAAGAAAAAATTAAGTGTGGCAGCCATCAAAAGTCTTTGCGAAAAACAGAAGACTCCTAAGATCAAGGGATTTGAAAGCAAAGTCGGAAAGAAATTCGACGCTATTTTAGAACTGGACAATCAGAAGAAAATCAAATTCAGTTTTAATTAACTGGAATAAAGGAGATTGATAAAGGTGAAAGATTATACAATCGCTTTCCACTATTTTGAAGGTGAAATGGAATTCATGCTTCATACGGATCATATCTTTAAAGCAAAAAATCATAAACAGGCTATGGAACAGGCACAGATCATTGAAGATAAGTTTACCGATTTCCTTATCCCCTACTATGATAAGAAAGAGCGAGATATGCTAGTTGATATAAAGGAGAATCCTTACTTCAAGACAGCTAGTCTTTATGAATTTAGAAATTCATCGTTTGACGAGAATTTGTTCTCGATACCAGGAAAAATCATTTCTAAAGAAGAATTTCTTGAAATATTTGAAAAAAATTATGAAGATCATATGAAAACCCGAGAACGTGAAACTTTCGAATGTGTTGCATACGGAGTAAAAGAGCTATCTTAATTTCTAAGACTTGAAGAATGAATTTATTCTTCAAGTCTTTTTTATTTGTAAGAGAAGATTATTCTTTTAATCGAGGTGGTATAATAGGAACAAACGTTCTTATTGGAAGGAGAGAAAAACATGAAAATGAATAAAAATATGAAGCACATCGGAGAGATTAAAGACCGAGGAATTATAAAGTGGCAAGGCATGTTTCTTCCAGAACACGTTGAAATGATACGGGCTTGGCGAGAGGAAGACAATCGAGTTGAGAAGCCTGATCTAACCGATTTTGATTTACAGTTGATACAAGAAGAATTGGAAATCGCCATGAAGCGAAGATGTACGGTAAAAATTCAAACATGGAAAGACGCTCAGTTTTACTATCATGAGGGTATCGTTGAGGATATAGATTTTAGAACCAAAGTTCTTATCTATAATGATTCAGTGAAAAATAGACGGATACCAGTTAGCGAAATTGTATCAATTACTATGCTTGAGTAAACTTTAGAACCACAAGTGGTTTTAAGTTGCAACAGGCTACTATAAACCACTTGTGGTTTATTCGTGCATTACCATTACAGAATTATCGCCATGTAACAGAAAAACAAAATGCTCTTTTGGTGAAGTAAATCTATCGGCTACAAATATACGGTGACTTTTATTTATCAAAAAGAAGGTGGATATTTAGAACCACAAGTGGTTTCGTTGTGAATAATCGAAATTTAAACCACTTGTGGTTTTTAAATGGGTGTAAGTCTAACAAGAATTTAGAGTATGTAGATATAAAAACCGTTTCGGGATTGCCTAAAGGTCTGCTCATAATTTGTACGGCTGCTAAAAGACGCACCCCAACAATTTATGGCATCTCGCTGTGACCTAAACCAGTCGATAACAAGAAAGTGTAATTAGTTGGCCATTTACAAAGATCGTGTAAATAGCGAACTACTAACGCTTTCTAAGTTCCTGTCTGGTTCTTCACGATCCCACGACAATGGAAGATCGAAACCAAAACCCTAGGAACAAAAGAGTGAAAAACAAAAGGAAAGCAAAGCAAGCTTTGCTATTGAAGAGCGATTTTTCCTTTTGGTAACGAACCATAATACGTCCCATAAGGCACTAAGAAAAGAACGGTCTGGAAACCTGCACCAGACAGTTCTTTTCTAAGTGCCTTAAAAATTGATCAATAGACTTTCGCAACATATTCTCACTGCGTTCCGATATTTCACGATTCTATTGACCAATTTTTAATGGGAGTATTACGTTCTTAACTACCAAAAGGGAAAAATCTTCCCCTTTGGGAAGAGAATTGCTTCGTTATCAAAAGCAAAAATCAAATCTAAAAAT
>NZ_JBOGCP010000011.1:0-23746 GCF_050686535.1 Planococcus sp. SE5232
TGAAGGTGAACCTTCAAAACTGAACGCAAAACGTCAACCCCGGGAAACCCGGTTCCGAATTCATCCTTAGAAAGGAGGTGATCCAGCCGCACCTTCCGATACGGCTACCTTGTTACGACTTCACCCCAATCATCCGTCCCACCTTCGGCGGCTGGCTCCACAAGGGTTACCTCACCGACTTCGGGTGTTACAAACTCTCGTGGTGTGACGGGCGGTGTGTACAAGGCCCGGGAACGTATTCACCGTGGCATGCTGATCCACGATTACTAGCGATTCCGGCTTCATGCAGGCGAGTTGCAGCCTGCAATCCGAACTGAGAACGGTTTTCTGGGATTGGCTCCCCCTCGCGGGTTGGCAGCCCTTTGTACCGTCCATTGTAGCACGTGTGTAGCCCAGGTCATAAGGGGCATGATGATTTGACGTCATCCCCACCTTCCTCCGGTTTGTCACCGGCAGTCACCTTAGAGTGCCCAACTGAATGCTGGCAACTAAGATCAAGGGTTGCGCTCGTTGCGGGACTTAACCCAACATCTCACGACACGAGCTGACGACAACCATGCACCACCTGTCACCGCTGTCCCCGAAGGGAAAGGCGTATCTCTACACCGGGCAGCGGGATGTCAAGACCTGGTAAGGTTCTTCGCGTTGCTTCGAATTAAACCACATGCTCCACCGCTTGTGCGGGCCCCCGTCAATTCCTTTGAGTTTCAGCCTTGCGGCCGTACTCCCCAGGCGGAGTGCTTAATGCGTTAGCTGCAGCACTAAGGGGCGGAAACCCCCTAACACTTAGCACTCATCGTTTACGGCGTGGACTACCAGGGTATCTAATCCTGTTTGCTCCCCACGCTTTCGCGCCTCAGCGTCAGTTACAGACCAGAAAGTCGCCTTCGCCACTGGTGTTCCTCCACATCTCTACGCATTTCACCGCTACACATGGAATTCCACTTTCCTCTTCTGCACTCAAGTCCTCCAGTTTCCAATGACCCTCCACGGTTGAGCCGTGGGCTTTCACATCAGACTTAAAGGACCGCCTGCGCGCGCTTTACGCCCAATAATTCCGGACAACGCTTGCCACCTACGTATTACCGCGGCTGCTGGCACGTAGTTAGCCGTGGCTTTCTGGTGAGGTACCGTCAAAGTGCCAGTAGTTAATTGGCACGTGTTCTTCCCTCACAACAGAGTTTTACGATCCGAAAACCTTCGTCACTCACGCGGCGTTGCTCCGTCAGACTTTCGTCCATTGCGGAAGATTCCCTACTGCTGCCTCCCGTAGGAGTCTGGGCCGTGTCTCAGTCCCAGTGTGGCCGATCACCCTCTCAGGTCGGCTACGCATCGTCGCCTTGGTGGGCCATTACCCCACCAACTAGCTAATGCGCCGCGGGCCCATCCTGCAGTGACAGCCGAAACCGTCTTTCCGTGCAGCCTCAGGAGAGGCCGCAAACTATTCGGTATTAGCACCGGTTTCCCGGAGTTATCCCGATCTGCAGGGCAGGTTGCCCACGTGTTACTCACCCGTCCGCCGCTGAACCGAATGGAGCAAGCTCCACCGGTTCCGCTCGACTTGCATGTATTAGGCACGCCGCCAGCGTTCGTCCTGAGCCAGGATCAAACTCTCCATTATAGAGTAGTTGATTGCTCAAATACTTGCTGGCGTACCGCCGTCCGAAGACGCACGGTTCGCTTGTGATCTGCATACGCTGATCAGTAAAGTGCGCGGGCCGTTTTGCGCGGCCGTTGCATGTTTGTTGACGTTTTGCTGTTCAGTTTTCAAGGTTCAAGTTTGTTTCGGTTGTTCATGTTGTTTGCGTCGTTCTTTACGACTCCTATGATACTAAAGCATATTCGCCAGACTGTCAACACTTTTGGCAAATAAAATTATATTCATAAAACATTCCTTATGGAATTCACTTTTCATTATATAGAAGGAGTTTGAAAAAGGAGTCAAGAGTAACCGCTCTGTAAAGCCATTTTACTTGACTCGCTTTCTCTTTCCTAATTCTTCTTCTTTTCTCTATTAACCTATCGTCACTCTAGATTATTATATGCGAAACATAATAAATCAGAATATTTCCCATTTATCAGAAGCGCACAGCCTCATTCTTATTCTTGCTTCTATTTAAGCTCGCGCCGGCCTTCCAATGCTTTCGATAAAGTCACTTCGTCCGCATACTCCAAATCGCCGCCTACCGGAAGTCCATGAGCAATTCTTGTAGTCTTGATTCCTGAAGGTCTTACGAGGCGGGAAATATACATCGCTGTCGCTTCTCCTTCGATCGTCGGATTCGTCGCCAGAATCAGTTCTTCCACCTCTTCGTCCTGAAGACGCTTCAATAGAGAGGGAACATTTATATCTTCAGGGCCAATTCCGTCCATTGGAGAGATGGCACCCTGCAATACATGGTACAGGCCTTTGTAATCGCGCATCTTCTCCATCGCAATTACGTCTTTCGGATCCTGGACCACGCAGATCGTCGTGCGGTCGCGCTGTTGATCCTGGCAAATATGACAGGGATCGACGTCCGTAATATGGCCGCACACCGAGCAGAAACTTAAATTCCGTTTTGCATCAACCAAAGCTTTAGCAAAATCAAGCACCGTGTCTTCTTTCATGCCAAGCACAAAAAATGCCAGCCGGGCCGCTGTTTTCGGCCCGATTCCTGGCAATTTCATAAAACTCTCCATTAACTTCGAAATAGGTTCTGGATAATGCATCTGGTTTTCCTCCTAGAACATGCCCGGGAGATTTAGGCCCTTCGTGAATTTCCCCATTGTGGAATTCGCATGTTCATCCGCTTTTTTAAACGCTTCGTTTGTAGCCACAACCAAAAGATCCTGCAGCATTTCAATATCTTCCGGATCAACAACTGTTGGATCCAATACGATGTCCAATACTTCTTTATGGCCGGATACAGTAACTTTAACCATACCACCGCCAGCTGATCCCTCGAACTTCAATGTTCCAAGTTCTTCTTGGGCAACCGCCATCTCTTTTTGCATTTTTTGCATCTGCTTCATCATGCCTTGCATATTTCCTCCACCGCGCATAATTAGTTCCTCCTTAGAATTTTCATTTTAGTCGTCATGAACCTCGACAAAGTCTTTTCCGAAAAGACGCTCGGCTTCTGAGATGAACGGATCTTCTTCCGCTGCAGCTCCTTCACCCGAAAACGGATTTCCTTCTTCAGCCTCTGACTGTTTTTCTTCAGTGCCTGCCTTCGATCCGTTCTTCTTAATAAAATCTTCACGGATTTTCAGCCAACTGGCGTCCGGAACGAAAACCGGCGTATAAGCCTTGCCTGCATACTGCTCCAACAATTGGCTGAAGGTTGCGGCAAACGTCTGGTTTTCGGAAGCCATCTGGCAATGAATATCATACTTGAATTTTAACACAAATGCATCCGCTGATGCCGCTACTGGCTCTGCGTCATTCAATAAAGCCGAATGCGACCGCTGCAACTGGCTCATCACTGTGGCCCAATTGGTTTTGATCGCCTGAATGTCTGGCTTGGTCGCATTTTTCAAGACTTCCTGAATGCGCCCAGTCGGTATTTTAAAGCTGCTTTGCGCGCGCTGGCGTTTTTTCTGTTCCGCCGGCGCCGCTGCCGCACTGCTGCCTGCCCCGTTCTTCACCTGCTGCTGCAATTCGCGCACCAGATTTTCCAACTGGATGACTTTCGCTTCCAGTTCGGGTGACACTGCAGAAGCTGTACTTTGGACCGGCACATCGGCCTGCGCCATCTTCAGTAAAGCCGTTTCCATATAGATTTTTGTATGGTTTGAAAAACGCATTTCCTGCTGGGTTTTAGATAGAATGTCAATCCAGGTATAAAGGGTCGCCGGCTCGAATCGATTGGCCAATTCTTCAAAGCGCGGTTCATGTGTAGCCAACTCCAACATATCGTGAAGGTTGGGCGCCGTCTGGATCAATAATAGATCCCGGAAGAAAGTGATGAAATCCTCGACTAACCGGACAGGGTCTTTGCCGTCGCGCACCAATTGTTCCAATAGCGTCAACGACTGTCCGATATCCTTGGCAAGCAATGCTTCCGCAATACCATAGAACATATCCTGGCTGATCGATCCTGTAACCAATAATGCATCTTCGACTGTCATTTCATCGCCGCTGAACGAGACAACCTGGTCCAATAGACTCAATGCATCCCGCATTCCGCCGGAAGCAGCCTGAGCAATTATTTTAAGCACCTGTTCGTTATAAGGGATTTGGGCATCCGTTAACACTTCCACCATGCGCGAAACAATATCCACCTGCGTATGAGATTTAAAATCAAAACGCTGGCAGCGGGAGATGATCGTCAATGGCAGTTTATGCGGTTCTGTTGTCGCCAAAATGAAGACCACGTGTTCCGGCGGCTCTTCCAATGTTTTCAGCAAAGCGTTAAACGCACTGTTTGACAGCATATGCACTTCATCGATGATATAGATTTTGAAACGGGAATTCGCCGGCGAAAACCGGACCTTCTCAATAATTTCCCGCATTTCTTCTACGCGTGAATTGGAAGCTGCGTCAAATTCAATGACGTCGGTATTGGATCCTTCGTTAATGCTTCTGCAGGAAGCACATTCGTTGCATGGTTCCGCTGCCGGAGCCTGCTCACAGTTCAATGCTTTGGCGAATATCTTCGCTGCACTGGTCTTCCCTGTTCCTCTTGGTCCTGAGAATAAATAAGCATGCGTCGTCTTATTGTAAAGGAGAGCATTTTGAAGGGTTTGTTTGACATGCGTCTGACCTGTCATTTCAGAAAAGGACTGGGGTCTGTAAACACGGTAAAAAGCTTGATACGCCAACTTGTTCTCTCCTTTTAACTAATCTGTTTTTCGTCCTCTCATTATATCATAAAAGACGGGTCTTTCTTAGCGATTTCCCCGATCTCCGCGTGACGATTCTGCGAAGGGAACAATAAAAAAACCTGCCCGCTGCAAGAGCGGACAGGTTTGAATTTATGTAATTTTGCCGTGCACCTTTCTTCGACTGCTGCACATAAGCGTTACCCTTGTCGCTGGCTCGATCTAGGCGATCCCGCGGCACATGGAATGTTCCACTTAATGCTGCTTCCTTCCGGACCTGACATGGTTCATGGGATTCCATTGCGCAGGACCCAGATGTCAACACTACGTGCAAGAGGCAGACCTTACATGCACACAGCCTCAGAAAGGAATTCAGTCCTGCTAAAGCGGATTGCAGGTTACAGGACACCGCTATCTTCCCACCTAGCACGGCATTTACTAGTATACGAAATAATACGGGATAAATCAAATATAAAGTAGGATTAACAAAAACACTCCTTCGCCTATTCAACGAAGAAGTGTCTAAAATTCCTGTCTACTGTTGGATAGTGACGTCTTTCAATTGATAAATACCGGATGTATCAATTGAGAAGCCCGACACGCTATCTGCAACTCCAAGCAAGTATTCATCATGGACCAGAAAAGCCATAGGAGCGTCATCGGTCAGAAGCTGTCCCACTTCTGCGTAAATTTCCTCCCTGCGATCCGGATCCGCTTCTCTGCGTCCTTCATCTAGAAGTGTATCGACTTCTGGATTGTCATAGAAGGAACGGTTCCCTGGATTCCCTTTTTGAGAGGAATGGAACAAGGCATACATGCCGTAATCCGCATCTCCGGTTGGATTCGACCAGCCAAGGATGAACATATCGTGTTCACCTGCCGCTGTTTGATCAAGGTAGGAACCGAACTCCATCACTTCAATGGAAACATCGATGTTCAGCTCAGCCAATGCTTCTTGGACCAACACAGCGATCGATTGGCGCTGCGGATTGTCATTGGTCCAGATGGAAGTGCTGAAGCCGTCTGCCATTCCCGCTTCTTCCATCAATTCCCGGGCTTTTTCCATATTGAACTCCACCGGTTCAATATCTTCTGAATAACCAAAAATCTCCGGTGCAAGCGGACCATTCGCAACAACCGCAAAGTCATCAAAAACTCCGCTGATGATAGCCTGGCGGTCAATGGCATAGGAAATCGCCTGGCGCACCAGTGGATCGTTGAAAGGTTCTTTTTCAGTGTTGAAGCCCAGATAATCCAAGCTTGAAGATGGGCTCACCAACACAGAAGCGCTGCCTGAGTTATTGATGCGTTCCACTTCGTTGGGCTGTACTGGATCGATGATGTGGACATTGCCTGTTTCAAGGTCGGCAGCCCGTACTTGGGAATCCGGTACGACACGAAACGTAACTGAATCCACTTGGACCGGTTCATCCCAATAGTCTTCATTTTTGACAAGCCTGATTTCAGAACCGGCATTCCATGTGTCGAATGTAAAGTACCCTGTTCCCACAGGTTCCTGTGAAATGACAGAACCTGGATCAGCTCCCCCATTCAACGCTTCGTAATCTGCTTCAATGGAAGCTGGAGAAATCATGCCCCCTCCATTATGCGATAAATGGGCAAGCAATGGAGAAAACGGATACTCCGTCTTAATTTCGACCTGGTAATCATCTACAACCGTTACATCTGTGATCATTTCAAATAGGAAATAGCGTGGAGAAGCGACTGCTTCATCGCGAACTCGGTCGAGATTCGCTTTTACCACTTCCGCATTAAACTCTTCTCCATCATGGAATGTGACGCCTTCCCGCAATTGGAACGACCAGGTGGTCTCATCCACTTGCTCCCACGACTCAGCCAGACCAGGCGTGATTTCGTTATTCTCATCACGCTTCACTAATGTTTCGTAAATGTTCTCTTGAACGACTGAAGATGGAACGTCATTCGAACCGTGCGGATCCAAAGATGAAGCATCAGACAATACAGCAATAATTAAATCCCCGCCTGCAGTTGCAGTCTCATCAGATTCCCCTGATTCTCCCGCTTCTTCTCCTCCCCCTCCTGCGCATGCAGCAAGAACCATGGCTAGCATAAGCAATATCAGAAAGACCCAAAGCGATTTCCTCGACATTGTCATGTGTTTTCCCCCCTGCTTATGATGGTATAAAAGGATTCCTAAATAACGCAATATTTTGACAACAATATAGCATATCATGATGCTTTCTACAAGTTCAAAAAACCCTTCAGCCTTAGAGCCACGTGCGATTCTTCTTGTTTTTATATATAAAAATAGAAATTTTAATGAAAGATCGCCTTAAGATTATTGTTTTTATTAGATTGATATATTTTTGCCATTCTAAATATTTTTGCGTCATTTTTAACTTCTTCTTCCATCTATCATTTTTAATAAAAATCCGCTAAACTGTGATAAAACAAACTAATTATTCAGATTATTTAAAAGGGGTGTTTTTTATGGCTGAAGAAACTGTGAATACTCCCGTCACTTCTGAGAAAATCAATCCTCGAATCGAAAGCTATAAACAATTCTGGCGACGTTTGCTCAAGAACAAAGCGGCTGTCATCGGCGGCCTGTTGATTGTGTTTGTTATACTCATGGCTTTTATCGGACCATGGATCATTACAACCTTCACAGATTACCGCCCGAATCAAACCGACTTAGCGAACAAACTGCAAGGGCCATCCATTTCTAATTGGTTCGGAACCGACAGTTATGGCCGCGATATTTTCACACGTGTTATTTTCGGAACGAAACTGACCTTGTATGTCGGATTTTTCTCGGTTTTCATCGGCGGCATCATCGGAGTCGTTTTCGGCATCATCGCCGGCTATTATGGCGGCCGTATCGATGCGGTCATCATGCGCTTAATGGATGTCCTGCTCGCATTTCCTGGAATTTTGCTTGCTCTTGCAATTGTCGCGGTACTTGGCGGCAGCTTGACTAATGTCATCATTGCGGTCGGCATTTTCTCCGTTCCGGCATTTGCCCGGGTCGTACGCGGCTCCACTCTATCCGTCAGGAAATTAGAATACGTGGACGCTGTACGGGCGCTTGGAGCTACCGATTTCCGGATCATCTTCCGCCATATCCTTCCGAACATCATGTCGCCGATTATCGTGCAGGCGTCATTGCGGATTGCGACAGCTATCTTGACCGGCGCCGGCTTGTCATTCCTTGGTCTTGGCGCACAACCCCCTGCACCGGAATGGGGCGCTATGCTCAACGAAGGCCGCCAGTACATGTTCGAAGCGGGACATGTCGCTTTGTTCCCGGGTTTGATGATTGTCCTTGTGGTTCTTGCCTTTAATATTTTCGGTGATGGCGTACGTGATGCTCTGGATCCAAAAATGAAAAATAGGTGAGGTGTTGAAAAGTGCCAAAATATATTATCCGCCGCCTTATCCAAACTATTCCTGTACTGATTGGTGTCACTATCCTGGTATTCTCTTTGATGCATTTGGTTCCAGGGGATCCTGCACAAATTGTTGCAGGAGAAGGCGCATCCGAACAAACCGTCGAAAACATTCGGGAACGCCTCGGGTTAAACGAGGCGATTCCAGTTCAATACGGACGATTTCTAGGCAATGCTGTGCAAGGAGATCTTGGTTCCTCGGTTCGTTCAGGTCGACCTGTCATGGATGAAATCAGTTCGCGGTTTTGGGTGACGGTGGAACTTGCCTTCTACTCCACCATCGTCGCCGTTTTTCTCGGCTTGATTGCCGGCATCATCTCAGCAGTGCGCCATTATACAATCGCCGATACATCCATTATGATCGTTGCATTGTTCGGCTTATCCATGCCCAACTTCTGGTTTGGCCTGTTGCTCATCCAATGGTTCGCGATCGGCAACTGGATGCCCGAATCGCTTGAGTTTTTGAAAATGCGCCCTTCTGGCTGGGGTGACTCCTGGCGGCAGATCATCCTCCCCGTTCTCACGCTCGGAACAGGAGGTGCCGCAATCATCGCACGCATGACCCGCTCTTCTATGCTTGAAGTCATCGGTCAGGATTATATCCGTACGGCGCGTGCCAAAGGGGTTTCAGAACGGATTGTCACTTACCGCCATGCTTTGAAAAATGCATTGATCCCCGTCGTGACGGTTGTCGGCCTGGAGTTTGGCGGTTTTCTTGGCGGTGCTGTCCTGACAGAAACGATATTCGCGATCAATGGCATGGGCCGTTTGACGATCGATGCGATTCGAACACGTGATTTCCCAGTTGTTCAAGGTACGGTACTCGTTATTTCCGTAATTTTTGTACTCGTCAACCTGCTCGTCGATATTTCGTATCGTCTGCTGAATAAACGAATTGACTTGAATTAGAAATGAGGTGCCTACCGTATGAGTATCCCAGTAAACCAAGAAATTATTCTGGAAGTAAAAAACCTGCAGACCATCTTTAAAACGGATACTGGGGATGTCCGGGCAGTCGATGGTGTCAGTTTTAAATTGCCTAAAGGCAAAACAATCGGCATCGTCGGTGAGTCAGGCTCAGGAAAAAGCATCACGTCCCTATCCATAATGCGATTGCTGGCTTCCAACGGGAAAATCACCAATGGAGAAGTGCTCTACAAAGGAGAAGATTTATTGAAGTTGTCCGAAAGCCAGATGCGGAAGCTACGCGGAAATGAAATCTCCATGATTTTTCAGGAACCGATGACTTCTTTGAACCCTGTTTATACAGTCGGCCAGCAAATCAGTGAAGCGCTCATGCTCCACCAGAATATGTCCAAAAAAGATGCCTTTATCCGTTCAGTGGAATTATTGAAACTCGTTGGAATCCCTTCGCCTGACAAACGTGTCAAAAACTATCCCTTCGAATTGTCAGGAGGTATGCGCCAACGGGTCATGATTGCGATGTCCCTTGCCTGTGACCCTGAAATTCTGATAGCCGATGAACCAACAACAGCGCTTGATGTGACCATCCAAGCTCAAATACTGGAGCTGATCAAAGAGCTGCAGGACCGACTCGGCATGTCGGTCATCTTCATCACGCATGACCTTGGCGTTGTGGCTGAAACCTGCGATTATGTTGCGGTCATGTATGCCGGACAAGTCGTAGAATACGCAGATATCCGCACGTTGTTTCACGAACCCAAGCTGCCATATACAATCGGCTTGCTGAAATCCTTGCCGCGCCACGACATTGAGCAGGATAAGCTGCAACCGATCAACGGTAATGTACCGAGCCCGCACGAAATGCCGGTCGGCTGCCGCTTTTCACCGCGTTGTCCTGCAGCGACCGACTTATGCCGTGCAAATATGCCTCAACTTGAAACTGATGAAAACGGCAACCAAGTACGCTGTTGGATTTACACAGATGAATGGACTGGAGAAGCGGAGGTGGATATTTATGGCGAAAAAAGAATTGCTAAAAGTCGAGGGGCTAAAACAATACTTCCCGATTAAAGGCGGTTTTCTTGGTCGGACCACCAATTATGTAAAAGCCGTTGATGACATCAGTTTTTCAATTTTCGAAGGCGAAACCGTCAGCATTGTCGGTGAATCCGGCTGCGGAAAATCTACGACCGGGCGAGCGATTCTGCGCCTTGAAGAACCGACCGAAGGAAAAGTGGAATTCCGCGGGGTCGATCTTGCGGGTTTGTCCAAGCGGAATATGCGGAAATACCGAAAAGACCTGCAGATTATATTTCAAGATCCATACGCTTCCATCAATCCTCGCCAGACCGTCGCTTCTGTTCTGACCGAAGCCATGGAGATCCAAAAGGTTCTGCCGACCAATAAGCGGCGCGCCCGTGCCGAAGAATTGCTCGAGACTGTCGGCTTGCTGCCGTATCAGGCTGACCGCTTTCCCCATGAGTTTTCAGGTGGACAGCGCCAACGTATCGGCATTGCACGGGCTTTATCAGTAAATCCGCAATTGATCATTTGCGACGAAGCAGTTTCTGCACTCGATGTATCGATTCAGGCGCAAGTGCTTAATCTGCTCGAAGAACTGCAGGAAGAGTTTCAACTGACCTATTTGTTTATTTCCCATGACCTTGGCGTGGTCCGCCACATATCTGACCGGATTATTGTTATGTACCTTGGAAAGATCGTTGAAATTGCGGATAAATACAGCTTATTCGAAAACCCGAAGCATCCATATACCAAAGCTTTGCTGTCTGCCATTCCAATTCCGGACCCGGACAAGAAAAAAGAGCGTATCGTTTTAAAGGGAGACGTTCCTTCTCCAATTGATCCGCCATCAGGCTGCCGATTCCATACACGATGTCCGTATGCAACGGCCAAATGCAAAGTGGAAGTACCGGAACTAAGGACGGCTTCATCGATGAAGCCAGGACATGAAGCGGCCTGCCATTACATTGAAGAGATCGAATCCGGTGAAAAGCAACCGAATTATTGACTTCTATCCGGACGCAGTATGCGTCCGGATCATGCTTTCTTATGGCTAGCCCCTGCTGGCTACGGATTTCTCCTGTTTCATGATTTTTTTTGCATTTATTCCTCAAAACTGTTGACAGCCATTATTCATCCATGATAAATTAGTTCTTGTCCAATACGGAGGAATACCCAAGTTTGGCTGAAGGGATCGGTCTTGAAAACCGACAGGGGAGTCAAATCCCGCGGGGGTTCGAATCCCTCTTCCTCCTCCATTTTTTGAATTTACACGCGCATATAAATTCGAGATTGGATTCGTTACGCAAGTAACGAATTTTTCTTAAAAATTGTATGTCTGATTATTTCGATATAGATTACCGGAAGGCTTCGGCTTTCCGGTTTTTTCATGCCTTTTTCTTTATTTCCCGGGAAATAATAATAAACCCCTTGAGCATGAATGCTCAAGGGGTTTATTTATTTACGCAGGATAGAGGTTTGCTTCATAAAGCCGCCAATGCGCTCCACAATCTGTTCGGAGCAATCCGGATCGTTCATCAAGTCATAGTCGTTAATATTCAAACGCAGTACTGG
This sequence comes from Planococcus sp. SE5232, assembly GCF_050686535.1. Taxonomy (NCBI): domain Bacteria; kingdom Bacillati; phylum Bacillota; class Bacilli; order Caryophanales; family Caryophanaceae; genus Planococcus; species Planococcus sp. SE5232. Next base: position 11,757 of record NZ_JBOGCP010000011.1, read on the forward strand.
ACATCCATTAAAAGAATTGATCCAGCTTTCGTAGCGCTGGTGCATTTCCAGCCAGTAATCCACCGGTGTCTGCTGCTCCATTGCCCGGCCGCGTTCCTGGATGCGGGAAAGAATATCTTCAATCGAGCCTTCCAGGTAAATCAGCAAGTCTGGATGTGGGAAATACGGCGTCATGACCATCGCTTCAAACAAGTTAGTATAGGTTTCGTAATCCACATTGTTCATTGTTCCTTTATCCCAATGCATTTTGGCAAAAATACCGGTATCTTCATAAATCGAACGGTCCTGGATAAATCCGCCGCCGTATTCGAACATCCGCTTCTGCTCTTTAAAACGTTCCGCCAGAAAATAAATCTGCAAGTGGAAGCTCCATTTCTCAAAATCATCATAAAATAGATCCAAGTATGGATTGGTGTCGACATTTTCAAATGATGTGCGGAATTGCAGTGCATCCGCCAACGCTTTCGTCATCGTAGATTTCCCGACCCCCACTGTGCCAGCTATGGTAATTACCGCATTTTGTGGAATGCCGTACTTTTCACGTAAATTCATAAGGTCAAACTCCTCTTTTGTAAAGTTCCATCCACCTTGTCCAGGATCAGCTGAAGGTCTCCGCCGTTTTGGACAAAATCGATTTCATCGCCGTTGAAACGCAACACTGGAATTTCCGGATGCTCACGCTCAAAACGTTCAATGAACTCATGGTAATCCGCTGCCAGCTGCTCCATGTATTCCGGGGTGATCATCTGTTCGAATTCACGCCCCCGCAATTTGATGCGCTTCATCAATGTGTCCAGGCTGGCATGCAGGTAAATGACCATATTCGGTTTCGGCATATCCACCGTCAGGATTTTGTAGATGGCTTCATACTTGGCGTATTCAGCTTCAGGCAATGTGCGTTTTGCGAAGATCAGATTTTTGAAGATATGGTAATCGGCCACGACCGGTTCCCGCTTCGAAATGAACTTTTTCTGGATATCCGCCAACTGCTTGTAGCGATTGCATAAAAAGAACATCTCTGTCTGAAAGCTCCACTCTTCTATGTCTTCGTAGAATTTATTTAAAAACGGATTTTCGTCAACAATCTCTTTTAACAGCTGAAATTGATTTTGATCGGCGAGCGCTTTGGTCAGCGAAGTCTTGCCTACGCCAATCGGACCTTCTACCGTAATGAATGGCACCGGCATGCGAAGTCCTCCTTTTTCGATTCAAGTAAATTGCAATGCCATTTATTTTAACACACCGCTCTAGTTAAAAGTAGAGCGAAAAATCGACAGTTTGCTCAATGGATCGGTGCTTTAAACGTTCCGCCATGGACTTCCTGAGTCGCCATAATGGTCAAAAACGCTTTGGAATCGATGTCTGACACGATCTGCTTAAGCTTGGTGATTTCCAGACGGGTGACCACCACATAAATCACATCTTTCGGTGAATTGAGGTAGCCCCCCTTGCCGTGCAATTTCGTAAAGCTGCGGCCAAGACGGTCGTTGATGGCCGAACCAATTTCTTCATACTCTTCCGATACGATCAGTACAGCCTTGGTGTCATCCAAGCCCTGAATGACTACGTCAATGGTTTTGGAAGCGATGTAATAGGTCAGAATCGAATACATCGCCTGCTCCATCCCCAAAACGAAAGCAGCCCATCCAAAGATGAAAACATTGAAGAACATGACAAATTCACCAACCGAAAACGGTAATTTCTTGGTCAATAAAATTCCGAGAATTTCCGTCCCATCAAGTGCTCCGCCGTTGCGGATGACAATTCCAACACCCGCTCCGAGGAGCAATCCGCCGAATACAGTAGCGAGAAGCGGATCTTCTACAAACGGTTCGATCTTATGCATGGGAATTTCAATCAGCGCTAACGCAACAATGGCAAAAATAGAAGAGATGAAAAAATTGCGGCCGATATGTTTATAGCCGAAATAAAGGAACGGCAAATTGATGACGACCAGTAAAACCCCAAAAGGAATCACGGTTAAATAGTCCAATATCAACGAAATACCGATAATCCCGCCATCGATGATTGCATTGGGAACCAGGAACAATTCAATGGCCGCTGCCGCCATAGTGGCACCGATGAAAATGAAAATAAAGCGTAGCGTAAAATGCAGCGGTTTTTCCTTTTTATGTTGTTTCACCCTTGGATCACTCCCTACTTTCTGGTTTCTCCAGTTTACGCTTTTCAGGGGTTTTTGTCTGTACGGATTTTCGCGCTCTTTTTGTGGACCGGAAAATGCTACACTAGAACCAAGGAGCGATGCATCATGAACGGAATGGAAAAAGATCATTTTTATATGGGGTTGGCAATTGAAGAAGCAGAAAAAGCAGCGGCCAAAGGAGAAGTGCCTATCGGGGCGGTTATTGTCTACAGCGACCAAGTAATAGCGCGCGCCCACAACCTGCGGGAAACGACACAAAATGCCGTCACTCACGCCGAATTGTTGGCGATCCAGGAAGCGTGCCTGCATCTTGGCAACTGGCGGCTGGAAGATACAAAGATTTACGTAACGTTAGAGCCTTGTCCGATGTGTGCAGGGGCCATTCTACAATCCCGGATTCCCCATGTGGTCTACGGAGCGCGGGATGCTAAAGCAGGCAGCGTAGATTCCCTCTACCGCTTGCTGAATGACGACCGCTTTAACCACCAATGCCAAGTAACGGAAAATGTCCTCGCCGAGGAATGCGGACAATTGCTGACACAGTTTTTCCGAAATCTTCGGGAAATCAAAAAACAAAAGCGAAAAACCCAGTTATAGGGTTTTTCGCTTTTTTATTCGCTGATAAACTGAGCAATCAATCGATTGACGATTTCTGGCTGTTCGTGTTGGATCCAATGGGTCGCTTCTCCGACAAACGCCAAATTGACTTCTTCACAAAATGACATGCTTTCTTTTGCCAGCATCGGCGACAGGAACTGGTCGCCCATCCCCCAAATGATTCTGACAGGGACTTTGATTTTCGTCTCAGACACTTGCCTGAAGCTGCCGCGCCGGATTGCCCGGTACCAATTGAGCATTGCCGTCAATGCATCGGATTGTGACCAGGCCGCTTTATATTGCTCCATTTCGTGCTTTGAAAATGTGTCCGGCTTGCTGGTTTGTTCGATGCTTTGCTGCATTGCTTTGAACTCTCCCATACCAAGAGCCTTTTCGGGCAGATTGGGCAACTGGAAAAAAGCGATATAAGAACTCTTCATCCATTGCAGCGGATTCTTTTTGAGTACCCGGGGCATGGCTTGGGGATGTGGGATATTCAAGACAATAAGCTTTTCCACGTATTCCGGGCGAGTGGCTGCCAGATGCCAGGCAACTGCACCGCCCCAATCATGCCCGATGACAATAGCCGTCTTTTGTTGAAAATGCTCAATGATGCCGATGACGTCATCCCTCAGGTGATCCACCGTGTAATTGTCGATCCCCTCAGGTTTATCGCTTAAATTATAGCCGCGCTGGTCGGGCGCCACTACCCGATAGCCTTTTTCCGCGAGTGGCTGAATTTGATTTTTCCAGCCAAACCAGAATTCCGGAAAGCCATGCAGCAAAACGACTAAAGGTCCATCCTCAGGTCCGGCCACGGCAACATGAAGATGGATGCCGTTCGTCTCCAAGAATTGAAAACTTAAGTTTGTCATCTAACTAACTCCCTTCACAAATGCTCTTTATCTCTTCCTTACCCCTTTCTCTAAATAAAAGGCTCAAAAGCGATTTGCTTTTGAGCCTTTTTATCAATCAATTGTCTTTTTGCCGCCCATATAAGGCTGCAACACTTCAGGAATGTTGATTGAACCATCTTCCTGCTGGCAGTTTTCAAGCAACGCCGCCACGGTTCGGCCGATTGCCAAGCCACTGCCGTTTAACGTGTGGACGAATTCAGGTTTGCCGGTTGCTTCCCGGCGGAATTTGATATTTGCACGTCTTGCCTGGAAGTCTTCAAAATTACTGCAAGAAGAAATTTCTCGGTACGTCTCCTGGCTAGGAATCCAGACTTCGATATCGTATTTCTTCGCTGCTGTAAAGCCAAGGTCTGCTGTACACATTTTCAATACGCGGTATGGCAGCCCCAAAAGTTGAAGGACTTTTTCAGCATGGCCGGTCAGTTTCTCCAGTTCGTCATAAGAATCCTCAGGCTTCACAAAGCGCACCAGTTCGACTTTATTGAATTGATGCTGTCTGATTAACCCACGCGTGTCGCGTCCCGCAGAGCCCGCTTCAGAGCGGAAATTTGAGCTGTAAGAAGCAAAGGCTTGCGGCATCATATCGGCTGTCAGAATTTCATCCCGGTAAAAGTTCGTCACCGGCACTTCAGAAGTCGGAATGAGGAAATAATCCTCTTTTTCGATCAGGAAAGCATCTTCTTCAAATTTCGGCAATTGGCCTGTTCCCGTCAAGCTTTCGCGGTTGACCATATACGGTGGCAGCATTTCTTCATAGCCATGTTCTTCCTGGTGGAGGTCCATCATGAAGTTGATCAATGCGCGTTCTAAGCGTGCCCCAAGTCCCCGGTAAAAGACAAAGCGGCTTCCTGTCACTTTGGCTGCGCGCTCAAAATCGATGATGTTCAAATCAGTCCCGAGATCCCAATGCGGCTTTACATCAAATCCGAATTCAGGCTTGTCGCCCCATGTGCGGATTTCTTCGTTATCGTCTTCAGAATCGCCGAACGGAACACTGTCATGCGGAATGTTCGGGACACGCATCATGATATAGTTCAGGCTTTCCTCCACTTCCCGCAATTCTTCATCAATGGCTTTGATCTTGTCGCCGACTTCACGCATTTTCGCAATGGCATCGTCTGCATTTTCTTTCGCCCGCTTCATCGCAGCGATGTTTTGAGACGCCTCGTTGCGTTCTGCCTTCAATGTTTCAGTCTGCGCAATCAATTCGCGCCGTTTTACATCCAATCCTTCAAAATCATCCAGTACAGAAATATCTTCTCCGCGTTTTGCCAATTTGGTTTTTACCTCTTCAAAATTCGCACGTACAAAACGAATATCCAACATAGTGTTTCCTCCTCAAAATTTATAATCACATAAAAAAAGACAACAAAAATAGCCCCCATCCCTTGGTAAAGGGACGAGAGCTACCCGCGTTGCCACCCTGATTGATCGGCACAGGCCAATCCTCTTCATCACATAACGGCATTAAAACCGGCAATGGCTTCTTTCGCCATGCAACTCCGGGGTGGATTCAAACGCGTTTTTCACCGGTTCGCACCAACCACCGGCTCTCTTTGGAAAAACAATCGCTTTACTACTTCCCATCAACGTTTCGTCTTTGAAATTAATCATACTTTACTATATATTGATTAATTTGGCAAGAGAAGGTCTGACTTGCTGGGAATCATACTTAAAAAATACGCTGTAATGCGATGGTCTTCGGTCAATTCCGGATGAAACGAACAGCCCAAAAACTGACCATTTTTCGCCATAACGATTTTCCCATCATGGACACATAGCACTTCAGTGGACGGTCCGGCGCTGACAATGTGTGGAGCGCGGATAAAGACCGCTTCAAAAGCTCCTTCGATCCCATTGATTTCAAGTGGCACTTCAAAGCTGTCCACTTGCCGGCCAAACGAATTTCGTGCAACTGCCACGTCCATAACGCCAAGATGCGGCTGGTCTTCACCAACCACTGTTTCCGCTAACAAAATCAACCCTGCACACGTACCGAACATCGGTTTTCCGGTTTCGGCAAAATCCCGCAGCGGCTCCATTAATCCGTAGCGGTCGATCAAGCGCCGCATGGCCGTACTTTCACCGCCTGGCAAAATCAAGGCATCCAATGATTCAAGATCTTTTGGCCATTTCACAGAAACCGCTTCTGCTCCGCACGCCTCAATCGACTGGAGATGCTCCCGGACAGCTCCCTGCAAAGCGAGGACTCCGACTCGTTTCATCTCTACCAGCCCCGCTCCTGCATACGTTCGCCCGCAGCAATTGTGGAGATCTCAATGCCTTTCATGGCGATTCCCAAGTCTTTCGAAAGCTCTGCGATCAATTTATAATCCTGGTAATGGGTAGTCGCTTCGACAATGGCACGCGCAAACCGTTCTGGATTATCGGATTTGAAGATACCGGATCCAACGAAGACGCCGTCCGCTCCGAGTTCCATCATCAATGCCGCATCCGCCGGTGTCGCAACACCGCCAGCTGCAAAATTGACCACCGGCAAGCGGCCCAGGTTTTTTACTTCTTTCAAAAATTCATAGGAAGCTCCCAGGTTGCGCGCTTCAGTCATCAATTCATCTTCACTCATGGCAATCACTTTCCGCACTTCCGCATTCACTTGGCGCAAATGGCGGACCGCTTCAACAATATTGCCGGTACCCGGTTCGCCTTTCGTGCGCAGCATGGAAGCTCCTTCGCCGATTCGGCGCGCTGCTTCGCCCAAGTCCCGGCAGCCGCAGACAAACGGTACGGTGTATTGGTTTTTCAATAGATGAAACTCTTCATCTGCAGGCGTCAATACTTCACTTTCATCAATATAATCGACACCCATCGCTTCCAGGATGCGCGCTTCCACGATATGGCCAATGCGTGCTTTCGCCATGACCGGAATCGATACGGCTTTCATCACTTCTTCTGTAATGCGTGGATCTGCCATACGCGCCACTCCACCATCTCGGCGGATATCGGACGGCACACGCTCGAGCGCCATAACGGCGGTGGCTCCTGCAGCTTCAGCAATACGCGCCTGCTCTGCGTTGACCACATCCATGATCACCCCGCCTTTTTGCATTTCAGCCATTCCTCTTTTTACGCGATCTGTTCCATGTTGGCTCATTTATTAATTCCCCCTATTTGTTGATAAATTCAGTATAATAGAGATTGACCATATAAAAAGACTCAGTTTTGTTCATTTTAATAAGGTCAGTTGGAGGAAACCAAATGGACATGCTCATGTTTCAGCTTCAAAAACAGTCACCGATTCCGCTCTACAAGCAACTTTACAGGGAAATAAAAAAAGCCATCATTGATGGCACCATAGATGTCGACACCAAATTGCCAAGCAAACGGAAATTAGCGGATTTTCTGCAAATCAGTCAAACGACCGTCGAACTTGCCTACTCTCAGCTTGTAGCTGAAGGGTTTATTGAATCGCGTCCCCGCAAAGGATTTTACGCACAGCCTGTCGAAGAACTCGCTTATTTAGATGTTCCTCACGACGAGCCGGTCATCAAAGAAACTACTTCCTACAGAATGGATTTCAACTCCGGCAGCATCGATACCCGCTCTTTTCCATTTGCCACATGGCGCAAACTGGCGCGCGACATCCTGGATGAATCCAACCATGAATTATTATTATCCGGACACTCCCAAGGGGATGATGCGCTGCGGCAGGAAATTGCCCGCTATCTGTATCAGTCACGGGGGGTAATCTGTGATGCAGAACAGATCGTCATCGGTTCGGGGACAGAACAGCTCCTGCCGCTGCTGATTCGCCTGCTTGATAAAAAGCTTGTGTACGGCTATGAGAATCCTGGCTATGCGCTGACCCACAGCATATTCAGCCATCATGAGCGGCAGTCGGTTCCCATTGAACTGGACCAGGATGGCATCAATATCGGTGAATTGGAAGCTTCCAATGTAGATGTCGCGTATGTTACCCCTTCCCATCAGTTTCCCTCCGGCTCTGTTCTAAGTGCCACCAAACGGGCGCAGCTGCTCAATTGGGCCGCTGCCAAGCCGGAACGCTACATTATCGAAGATGATTACGACAGTGAATTCCGTTACACAAGCCGGCCGATTCCCGCTTTGCAGAGCATGGATCTGAGTGACCGAGTCATCTACATCAGTACTTTTTCCAAATCGCTCATGCCTTCTCTGCGCCTTGCCTACATGGTTCTGCCCAAACGGCTGCTGCGGGCATACCAGCAGACCTTTCTTCACTACTCTTCATCCGTGCCAAGACACGATCAGCAGCTGGTCGCCGAATTCATGAAAGAAGGCCATTTCGCGCGCCACCTCAATCGCATGCGCAAGCTATACCAGAAGAAAATCAAACAGCTGAGCTCGTCTCTGGCTTTATTCGCTCCGGTGGTGACAGTGTCCGGTGAACAGGCAGGAATGCACATCGTGCTTACCATCCAAACCCCATTGAGCGAAGAAGAGCTGGTAGAACGCGCTAAAAATGCCGGTATCCGTGTCACGGGCCTGCAGTCCTACGACGTTCATAAAAGAGCCGGTACACATCCTAAAATCGTTCTTGGATTCGGCGGCTTGTCGGAACAAGAAATCCACTCCGGCGTTCTTGACCTGATGTCCTGTTGGGAAATTCGTTAGAAAAAGCCGTTCATCATTTTCAGATGAACGGCTTTTTCCATTAAAATAAACCTTTTACAAAACTACCGGCATCCTCCCATAAAGAAGATAGGAATCCTCCTGCATTGCGCATCGATAGGGACATCCAGCCAGCACGCTCTACAGCTTCAGTAGTCACGACTTCAACGTCGTTTTCACTTCCGCTTAAATAGCCGTATTCCGTGCCATCCGCTTTTGTCAGCTCGAGCGTTCCCACCGTTAAATCTTTTTCTACTCCTGCTTCCAACCTACTGTCCTGGACAACCGTATCGTCCAGCAGCAATTCCGGCTGATACAATTCTTTATCCGCAGTCCGGATCATCATGGAAACAGGTTCTTTCACTGCAATCGCTACTTCTTCTTCCACGCCTTTTTCAACAGCCAGCGTTTCCTGCCCTTCAAACTGATAGCCTGCGGGAATGATTTCCTCTGTCGTGAACTGGCCAAAACCAAAATCGAACAAAGCGCGCGTCGCTTCAAAACGGGCTTTATAAGAACCGGCTCCTTCGTTGTCCACTGCACCCATGACTACCGCGATAAAGCGGGTATCGTCACGCTTTGCGGTTCCTGCAAACGAATAACCAGCAAAATCCGTACTGCCGGTTTTCAATCCATCTACACCTTCATATTCATAAATCAAACCAGGCAGCATCGAATTCCAGTTTTCCATCCGTGTTTCATCCGCAGTTCCTTCACGAAAATTCATCACCGGAATTTTTGTGGTTTCCAACACTTCCGGATAATCGTCCAACAAGATTTTTGTCAGCTTCGCAACTGAACGCGCCGGCATGATGTTTTCATCTTTCTCTTTCGTTCCTTCCGGATACATCCCCATCAAGCTTGAATTGCTGAGCCCGGTTGAATTGACGAAAACCGTCTCTTCCAATCCCATTTCTTCAGCTTTTTCATTCATCAAACGGACAAACTCACTTTCCGTTCCTGCAATCGTCTCGGCTATCCCGATGGTTGCCGCATTGGCTGAGAAAATGGCCATCGCTTCATACATTTCTTTGATGGTATAAGCTCCATCTTCACGAAACGGTACATTGCTCAAACGCATGTCCTGAGAAATTTGATAGGCATAATCCGTCACTTGGTATTCCTGATCCCAAGTCACCTTGCCTTCTTCTATCGCTTCGAACAATAAATATTCCGTCATCATCTTCGTCATACTGGCAACCCCTAGAGGCGTCCCGGCGTTTTTTTCATAGAGGATTTTACCGCTTTCAGCATCCACCAAAATAGCGGCTTCCGCCATTATATTTAATGTTTCTTCCGCTTGGGCCTGCTGCGGAACAAATATAGTCAAAGTCAATGCAGCCAATAATGCTGTCAGTAATGTTTTATTGAAAACCTTTTTCACTTGTTGAATACCTCCGTCTATAAGATTCCACATGCTATTTTATCATATTTTTCAGACGCAAAAGTGGAAACATGAAAAAAGCACCTTTTCCGTCATTTGAATGATGGAAAAGGTGCTAAGATAAATCCCGCATACAACAGTGAATGAAGACCGAGTAAATCTTCGCTCTGTGTAGTTTTTTTATTAAATTGAGTAGTTAGGAGATTCTTTCGTGATTTGGACATCATGTGGATGGCTTTCGCGCAAACCTGCACCTGTCATACGGATAAACTGTGCTTCATCACGCAAAGTCTGCAAATCTTTTGTTCCACAATAGCCCATTCCTGCACGAATACCGCCAAGCAATTGGTGGATCGTATCAGAAAGCTGCCCTTTATAAGGCATGCGGCCTTCAATGCCTTCCGGAACCAATTTTTTCGCATCGTCCTGGAAGTAACGGTCTTTTGAACCTTTTTCCATAGAAGCGATTGATCCCATACCACGATATGTTTTAAATTGTCGGCCCTGGAAAATTTCAGTGTCTCCTGGGCTTTCAGTTGTACCGGCCAGCAGGCTCCCAAGCATAACTACATGTCCGCCAGCCGCCAACGCTTTGATGATATCTCCAGAATACTTGATTCCGCCATCAGCGATAATCGCTTTACCGAACTTGCGTGCTTCTGTTGCACAATCATAAACAGCCGTAATTTGTGGAACACCGACACCTGCTACAACACGAGTTGTACAGATCGAACCCGGTCCAATTCCGACTTTGACGACATCTGCTCCGGCTTCGATTAATGCTCTTGTTCCTGTAGCAGTTGCCACATTTCCTGCAATGATCGCCAATTCCGGGTACTCGGTGCGAATCTGTTTAACCATCCCCAAAACGCCTTCAGAATGGCCATGAGCCGTGTCCAATACAATGACATCGACAGAAGCCTTGACCAATTGCTCAACGCGCTTCATTGTATCTGAAGTAACGCCTACAGCAGCTCCTACAAGTAAACGGCCATGCTGGTCTTTGGCTGCATTCGGGAATTCAATTACCTTCTCAATATCTTTGATGGTAATTAATCCTTTTAGAAGACCTTCGTTATCCACAATCGGCAATTTTTCAATTTTGTATTGCTGCAGGATCTTTTCTGCATCTTCCAAAGTAGTTCCCACAGGCGCAGTGACTAACTTCTCTTTAGTCATCACATCGTTGATGATCAAAGAATAATCCTGAATAAAGCGCAGATCGCGGTTCGTGATGATTCCGACAAGTGTAAGGTCATCTTCGCTCTTAACAATCGGCACACCGGAAATGCGATACTTGCCCATCAAATGCTCAGCGTCATAGACCTGGTGTTCAGGTGTTAAAAAGAAAGGATCCGTAATAACCCCATTCTCAGAACGTTTTACAGTCACTACCTGTTCAGCCTGCTCCTCGATGCTCATGTTTTTATGAATAACCCCTAATCCGCCTTGGCGAGCCATAGCAATAGCCATCTTAGCTTCCGTTACTGTATCCATGCCTGCACTGATCACTGGAATTTTCAACTTAAGGGTTGGTGTCAATTCGACTGCTAAATCAATATCTTTCGGTAAAACTTCCGAGTGAGCTGGTACAAGCAATACATCATCAAACGTTAAGCCTTCTTTAACAAATTTCGATTCCCACATAAGTAGACGCGCCTCCTGCTTCCTTTTAAATATTATTGTTAAGGTTATCAGCGTGGATATGGCGTGTCAAGAAACTGCTAAAAGAAAAACTATTTAGAATAATTAATCAGTGTTATTTTAAGCCATTTAAATCTGCTAATAGAGCTGTTTCATTAGAGAAATTTACTAATGAGCTTTCACTGTTAACCGCATATGCCAAGTCGAAATAAAGACTTCCTTTAATGATTTCATAGTTCGCTCTCTTTTTCCCCAAACAAAAAAAGCCGTTACCGGAATCGGTAACGACTTCTTTCCATTGCCCAGCGACGTCCTACTCTCACAGGGGGAGACCCCCAACTACCATCGGCGCAAAAGAGCTTAACTGCCGTGTTCGGGATGGGAACGGGTGTGGCCTCTTTGCCATCATCACTGGACTATTTGGTTTTGAAAGACAAGATTTATTATACCAATCTTACAGGTTTTTTCAAGCTTTTTGTCAAAAACTTTTTTCTTGTTCGCTCAAAACTGGATACACGACACCGGAACATGCAAGGATTCCGTACAAATTTGGTTAAGTCCTCGATCGATTAGTATTCGTCAGCTGCACGTGTCGCCACGCTTCCACCTCGAACCTATCTACCTCATCGTCTTTGAGGGATCTTACTTGCTTGCGCAATGGGAAATCTCATCTTGA
>NZ_JBOGCP010000012.1:0-3631 GCF_050686535.1 Planococcus sp. SE5232
AACTTGTTCTTTGAAAACTGGATATGACGACATTGAAACATATATGCAAGCAATTCATGTACGCGTGGCCACTGGCCACAACTTTTTAATTGACCATTGGTTAAGTTAGAAAGGGCGCACGGTGGATGCCTTGGCACTAGGAGCCGAAGAAGGACGGCACTAACACCGATATGCTTCGGGGAGCTGTAAGTGAGCTGTGATCCGGAGATTTCCGAATGGGGGAACCCGCTGCCTTTAATCGGGCAGTATCCATGTGTGAATTGATAGCACATGAGAAGGCAGACCCAGGGAACTGAAACATCTAAGTACCTGGAGGAAGAGAAAGCAAATGCGATTCCCTGAGTAGCGGCGAGCGAAACGGGATCAGCCCAAACCAAGAGGCTTGCCTCTTGGGGTTGTAGGACACTCTATACGGAGTTACAAAAGGAAGGATTAGGCGAAGCGACCTGGAACGGTCCGCCGCAGCGGGTAACAGCCCCGTAGCCGAAAACCCTTCCCCTCCAGAGTGGATCCTGAGTACGGCGGAACACGTGAAATTCCGTCGGAATCCGGGAGGACCATCTCCCAAGGCTAAATACTTCCTAGTGACCGATAGTGAACCAGTACCGTGAGGGAAAGGTGAAAAGCACCCCGGAAGGGGAGTGAAATAGATCCTGAAACCGTGTGCCTACAAGTAGTCAAAGCCCGTTCATGGGTGATGGCGTGCCTTTTGTAGAATGAACCGGCGAGTTACGATTGCATGCAAGGTTAAGCTGAGAAGGCGGAGCCGCAGCGAAAGCGAGTCTGAATAGGGCGATGGAGTATGCAGTTGTAGACCCGAAACCAGGTGATCTACCCATGTCCAGGGTGAAGGTAAGGTAACACTTACTGGAGGCCCGAACCCACGCACGTTGAAAAGTGCGGGGATGAGGTGTGGGTAGCGGAGAAATTCCAATCGAACCTGGAGATAGCTGGTTCTCTCCGAAATAGCTTTAGGGCTAGCCTCAAGATTGAGAATCCTGGAGGTAGAGCACTGTTTGGACTAGGGGCCCATCCCGGGTTACCGAATTCAGACAAACTCCGAATGCCAGTGATTTATGCTTGGGAGTCAGACTGCGAGTGATAAGATCCGTAGTCAAGAGGGAAACAGCCCAGACCACCAGCTAAGGTCCCCAAATATCCGTTAAGTGGAAAAGGATGTGGCGTTGCTTAGACAACCAGGATGTTGGCTTAGAAGCAGCCATCATTTAAAGAGTGCGTAATAGCTCACTGGTCGAGTGACACTGCGCCGAAAATGTACCGGGGCTAAACGGATTACCGAAGCTGTGGATGGACATCTGAGATGTCCGTGGTAGGAGAGCGTTCTAAGGGCGTGGAAGTCAGACCGCAAGGACTGGTGGAGCGCTTAGAAGTGAGAATGCCGGTATGAGTAACGAAAGACGGGTGAGAATCCCGTCCACCGAATGCCCAAGGTTTCCTGAGGAAGGCTCGTCCGCTCAGGGTTAGTCGGGACCTAAGTCGAGGCCGATAGGCGTAGACGATGGACAACAGGTTGATATTCCTGTACCACCTCCCCGCCGTTTGAGCAATGGGGGGACGCAGAAGGATAAGGAGAGCGTGCCGTTGGTTGTGCACGTCCAAGCAGTGAGGCGTGGAATGAGGCAAATCCCATTCCTGCAACGTTGAGCTGTGACGGCGAGAGGATTTATCCTCGAGTCCCTGATTTCACACTGCCAAGAAAAGCCTCTAGCGAGGCGGGAGGTGCCCGTACCGCAAACCGACACAGGTAGGCGAGAAGAGAATTCTAAGGTGAGCGAGTGAACTCTCGTTAAGGAACTCGGCAAAATGACCCCGTAACTTCGGGAGAAGGGGTGCTCTGGTAGGGTGAATAGCCCGAGAGAGCCGCAGTGAATAGGCCCAGGCGACTGTTTAGCAAAAACACAGGTCTCTGCAAAACCGTAAGGTGACGTATAGGGGCTGACGCCTGCCCGGTGCTGGAAGGTTAAGGGGAGTGCTTAGCGCAAGCGAAGGTGCGAACTGAAGCCCCAGTAAACGGCGGCCGTAACTATAACGGTCCTAAGGTAGCGAAATTCCTTGTCGGGTAAGTTCCGACCCGCACGAAAGGCGTAACGATCTGGGCACTGTCTCAACGAGAGACTCGGTGAAATTATAGTACCTGTGAAGATGCAGGTTACCCGCGACAGGACGGAAAGACCCCGTGGAGCTTTACTGTAGCCTGATATTGAATTTTGGTGCAACTTGTACAGGATAGGTAGGAGCCTTAGAGCCCGGAGCGCCAGCTTCGGAGGAGGCGTCGGTGGGATACTACCCTGGTTGTATTGAAATTCTAACCCACACCCCTGATCGGGGTGGGAGACAGTGTCAGGCGGGCAGTTTGACTGGGGCGGTCGCCTCCTAAAGAGTAACGGAGGCGCCCAAAGGTTCCCTCAGAATGGTTGGAAATCATTCGCAGAGTGTAAAGGCAGAAGGGAGCTTGACTGCGAGACGTACAGGTCGAGCAGGGTCGAAAGACGGGCTTAGTGATCCGGTGGTTCCGCATGGAAGGGCCATCGCTCAACGGATAAAAGCTACCCCGGGGATAACAGGCTTATCTCCCCCAAGAGTCCACATCGACGGGGAGGTTTGGCACCTCGATGTCGGCTCATCGCATCCTGGGGCTGTAGTCGGTCCCAAGGGTTGGGCTGTTCGCCCATTAAAGCGGTACGCGAGCTGGGTTCAGAACGTCGTGAGACAGTTCGGTCCCTATCCGTCGCGGGCGCAGGAAATTTGAGAGGAGCTGTCCTTAGTACGAGAGGACCGGGATGGACACACCGCTGGTGTACCAGTTGTTCTGCCAAGGGCATCGCTGGGTAGCTATGTGTGGCCGGGATAAGTGCTGAAAGCATCTAAGCACGAAGCCCCCCTCAAGATGAGATTTCCCATTGCGCAAGCAAGTAAGATCCCTCAAAGACGATGAGGTAGATAGGTTCGAGGTGGAAGCGTGGCGACACGTGCAGCTGACGAATACTAATCGATCGAGGACTTAACCAACAAATTGTACGGAATCCTTGCATGTTCCGGTGTCGTGTATCCAGTTTTGAGCGAACAAGCTCAAAAAAACAGTCCAGTGATGATGGCAAAGAGGCCACACCCGTTCCCATCCCGAACACGGTAGTTAAGCTCTTTTGCGCCGATGGTAGTTGGGGGTCTCCCCCTGTGAGAGTAGGACGTCGCTGGGCTATTCTATGTTTATTTTTTGTACCTAATGATTCTTTTACCTTGCTTCCATAGCTCAGCAGGTAGAGTGCTTCCATGGTAAGGAAGAGGTCACCGGTTCGAATCCGGTTGGAAGCTTTTGTTTTCTTTTAGGAGTTTCTAAGCAGGAAGTTAAACATATTTATTTTAATCAAGGCCCCTTGGTCAAGCGGTTAAGACACCGCCCTTTCACGGCGGTAACACGGGTTCGAATCCCGTAGGGGTCACCAATTTCATGGAGGATTAGCTCAGCTGGGAGAGCATCTGCCTTACAAGCAGAGGGTCGGCGGTTCGATCCCGTCATCCTCCACCATGTTTTTTCGTAAGTTTATACGGTGGGGTAGCGAAGTGGCTAAACGCGGCGGACTGTAAATCCGCTCCTTCGGGTTCGGCAGTT
>NZ_JBOGCP010000013.1:0-2484 GCF_050686535.1 Planococcus sp. SE5232
GCGATTTTTCCTTTTGGTAACGAACCATAATACGTCCCATAAGGCACTAAGAAAAGAACGGTCTGGAAACCTGCACCAGACAGTTCTTTTCTAAGTGCCTTAAAAATTGATCAATAGACTTTCGCAACATATTCTCACTGCGTTCCGATATTTCACGATTCTATTGACCAATTTTTAATGGGAGTATTACGTTCTTAACTACCAAAAGGGAAAAATCTTCCCCTTTGGGAAGAGAATTGCTTCGTTATCAAAAGCAAAAATCAAATCTAAAAATAAAAGGAGAAATGAAAAATGGAAAAAATCGTTGAGATAATCAGAATCAAACAAGAGGTATTAGAGGTCCAAGAAAAATATGAATTCTTGAAAGATATTCAAATAAAAAGCCCAAGCACTCTTATCGACGCAATTAGACAGCTTATAGGCGATGAAGATAGAGAGATATTATTGGTTCTATGCTTGAACATAAAAAACAAAATAATCGCTGTTCATCGTTGCCACGTTGGTTCTATAAATGCTTCAATTGTTCACCCAAGAGAGGTTTTCAAAAGTGCCATATTGAACAATGCAGCAACTATCGTGATGGCTCATAACCACCCTTCGTTTGACCCAACTCCTTCAAATGAAGATATTCAAGTAACTAAGCGAATTGTCGAAGCCGGTAGCATATTAGGAATAGAGTTACTTGACCATATAATAGTTGGAAATGAAGAAGGTATTTCCTTAAAACAGAAAGGCTATATGTAAAAAAGGGGATTCCCCTTTCTTATTTAAAATGAAGACCTGAAATTATGAAAATGAAGTCACCATACTGCTGTTCGCAGTATGGTGACGAAAAAAGTAGTGCTGCCAACATATAAAATATTGACAGCACTATTGAAATCAAAAAAAGATACAAACCACAAGTGGTTTGTAATAGGTGAATAAATAGAATTAGGTTATCAATATAAACCACAAGTGGTTTATATTGATAAATAAAGTCTTTTTGGTATTAATATCATACCATTTAAATATATAATAGATACTGAAATGGGGTGAATTTAGTATGCCAGTTATAAATGTCAATTTGTCTGAAGAAGCAAAAGCTAAGTTAGAGAAAATGGGTAAAGAAACAGGATTATCACAAGCAAACTTAATTCGATTAGCTACCCTCAGTCTTTTAGAGAACTACGAAAGCAAAGGTTCGTTTATTTTTGCGGATTTATTGAATCCGAATCACAAAGGAGGAAAATGATTAATGTACTTTATTGATAATGAACACGAATCAAACTTTTCTAATCTAATTAGCTTTTTTGAAAAGAAAGCTAATGATCCCCAATATCGAGCAAATATTTATATAGCCAGTGTTCCAGAGGTTTATAAATTAATTCCGAAAACAAAAATCAATATAGGTGGAGGTCCATTAAATTTGTTGGCCGAGTATAGCGAGAAGAAAAATAAGCTTATTCCCAATCATGAAGGGTTAACTGGTTCGACTTATAAATTAGTGGAAATCGGTCTTAGTCTATTTAATGGAAACGAAGTCAGTCTGGATTTTAATTATGGTGATGAAATTAGCAATTCTGTTTTGCAAGCAATGAAAATTCGGTTTTTCGGAAATTAAAAATACAAATATAAAGGAGTTTTGTTCTATGAATATCATTGATAATATTCAAAACAAAATCGAGCAACTTAAAAAAGACGAAGAAACAATGTATGCAGGGACTCAATTCGAGACTCAATTAAATGAAAGAATGAATGATTTAGAGTTATTAGAACAGGAGATCGACAAGGTTATTAAAAGAAAATAGTATGTTAAAAGATCTTCTCTTAATTGGGAAGATTTTTTTATTTGGGCGATTCTAAACCACTTGTGGTTTATAGGTATTTATAAAGTGAATCTTTTACTTATAAATTTATGGTGAACACCTATATGGAGTCAGTAAATATACGTATAAAAAGCTTTTGGGATTGCCCAGAGGTCTGCTCATAATTTGTACGGCTGCTGGAAGACGCACCCGAACAATTTATGGCATCTCGCTGTGACCTAAACCAGCCGATAACAAGAAAGTGTAATTAATTGGCTATTTACAAAGAGCGTGTAAATGGCCACCTAATAACGCTTTCTAAGTTCCTGTCTGATTCTTAACGATCCCACGACAATGAAGAGCAAACCCCAGGAACAAAAGAGGAAAGGACCAAAGGAAAGCAAAGCAAGCTTTGCTATTTGAAGTGCGATTTTTCCTTTTGGTAACGAACCATAATACGTCCCATAAGGCACTAAGAAAAGAACGGTCTGGAAACCTGCACCAGACAGTTCTTTTCTAAGTGCCTTAAAAATTGATCAATAGACTTTCGCAACATATTCTCACTGCGTTCCGATATTTCACGATTCTATTGACCAATTTTTAATGGGAGTATTACGTTCTTAACTACCAAAAGGGAAAAATCTTCCCCTTTGGGAAGAGAATTGCTTCGTTATCAAAAGCAAAAATCAAATCTAAAAAT